>NZ_AYWT01000015.1:0-86906 GCF_000502915.1 Mesorhizobium sp. LNHC209A00 | reverse complement strand
ATAGACGCCGCTGTCGACGGCCAGGGCGTCGCACTCGCCCGCACGACGCTTGCGGCGTGGGACCTCATCAACGGGCGGCTCGTCAGACCGTTCGCCACGGCTCTGCGATTGTCCAAGACCTATTGGATCGTGTGTCCCAAGGCGACGTCGATGCTGCCCAAAATCACGACATTCCGGAACTGGCTGTTGGCCGAGGCCGCTGATGACGTACGTCGCCTCGAGACGCTCGTTCCAAAGTAGTAATTCTGAAATCGCTACGCTTGGCAGTCGCGAGTGTTACTCGCCAAAGGCTCAATTCCTCGCCTGACTCTTGCGACGGGCGAACATCCGGTGACCAGGCGCAAGCAGCAATTCGGGCGCTAACCTGCCGTTCAAGCGATGCTAAGAAAAAACCGGATTGGGCCGGAAGCGGAAGGCCGGCTTATCGACGCGATTATCCCGAAAGCTCACGGACACCTTCCGGCCCCGTTCCCATCAGAAGCAGCCCAGCGGGATTGCGCCTTTCTCGGACCTTCCGGCAGGATTCCAATAGATCGATCTGCGCGGCGCTGTCTGATCGGTTAGGCTGCCATCGCCGAGCGCGCAAACGCATTGCGAATGGCCCGCGCCATGGACTCGACGGCCTGTCCGCCCGAACGCATGTTTTGGTGCATCACCACCCTTGCGGCATCGGTATCACCGAAGCCATCGGCCAGGGTGAGTTCCCGGCAGCCGATGGGAATGTTGCTGCGCGAGAACGGCGCAATTGCCAGCCCGGACTGGACGGCCACCGCGAGGTTTCCAATGGTAGAGCACCGAACCGCAATCCGGTAAGGCAGGCCCCGGACGTCGAGCAGCCGAACGGCGAAATCCGAACAATGCGGGTCGTCGGAGATAGCGATCGGGATAGGTCTTTGTTGGTGTAGGGCGTGAGCATCGGACGTGATCCAGACTGTGGGATCGGTCATCAGAACCTCGCAGTCAGTGAACTCCTGCCACTCGAAGACGATCGCCACGTCGAGCTCGTCAGCCGCCAGGGCCTGCTTGTTTTGCTTGGATCTGCCGTAGCGCAACGAGACCTCGACCTCGGGATGGACCTTCGCGAACGCTTCAAGGGCGGGGGACAATACCGAAACGCCATACTCCTCCGGAATCCCGAGGCGAACCCGGCCGATGAGCGGCGGTGCGCCCATGGATGCGGTCGTCTCGTCAATGAGCGAGACGATGCGCCGGGCATTCGCAAGCAACTGATCGCCTTTCGGCGTCAGCGTGACGCCGCGCGGACCGCGCAGAAAGAGCGGCGTGCCGATCTCCTCCTCAAGCCGCTTGATCTGCATGCTGATCGCAGACTGCGTTCGATGCACGGTCTCGGCTGCCTTGGTGAGGGTACCGGTGTCGGCGACGGCAAGGAAGGTGCGCAACAACTCAGGGTCCAGCGGATGTAGCATTGCCTGCCTCGGGTATCACGGTTGCTGATAGCACCAATCATCACTATTCAATTCTCGAATGTCAACCGGCTTGCTATCTTCCGCCTACCAAACTTGTGGCGGCAACAATGACCAGTGCAGTGACACCCCTCTTGACTATCCAACCTCTATCTCGCCCCGCTGACGAGACGAACCGGTTGAGGTCCCCACACGACGCGGAAGTCTACCGCGACATTCTCGCCAGGCATGACGACCACCTGATCTGCGATATCGGCCGGACGCGGGAAGACCTGCTAGGAGCGGCGAAAGCCTTCTGGTCGGAGTGGTTGAAACAGAAAACGCCCTGGCAGCTTTAAGCCGGCGATGCGTCGACGCGCAGACCAGGAGCAGCACCGCCGTGCAGGACTCCTAAATCTCTGACTGCATCGAACGACTGGATTGGGCTCAATCGGGCCGTCTATTGCGTCTGCTCTCTACACCGCATGGGGTCGTCAACGGAACGGCCGCTTGTTGGTAACTTCGTCCTGAAAGCGGACAAGCAGCTTTCGGCCCAAATCGGACTTCACTTCTGGTGCGTCACGATCAACGACGCTTCATCAGATCTTTTCATTTAATTCACTCCATCAGGATGAGAGGGCCTCCGTTGGCGTCCCCGCTGGAGTTGCCATTGCTAATTTAGCAAGTCCGGCCCATTCACGAATGACGAACGGAATGACGACCAAGTCGTTCTGCCCAAATGAGCGGTATTCTTGTGGCGCCCATTTTTCATGGGTTTATCCAGGACACGTCCAACGCCAGCGATCCAGTATGGGGCCCGGCGGCATAGAGCAAGCTCGGGCCGGCCTCCGGGATTTGACTTGGAAGCGTCGTAGGCTCAACATATTAGGAATTGCGAATATTGAGCAGCGCGAGCCATGCCCGACGGGAAAAACGGCGAAACTCCATCGTCCAACGTGGTCAGCGTTGACTATGACCTGATCATTGTCGGTGGCGGGCTGGCAGGCTCTTCGCTTGCCATCGCGCTTGCCGGCCACGGCGGCAAGATTCTTATCATCGAACAGCAAGAAGAGTTCAGGGACCGGATCCGGGGCGAGGTTCTGATGCCCTGGGGAAGTCTCGAGGCGAAACGCCTGGGCATCTACGATTTGCTTCTAGAAAGCTGCGCTATCGAGACAACCTACTTTTCAAGTTTCACAAATGGCTCATCGCCTGTGGTGCGGAATCTGCTTACGACGACTCCGGCTGCCACGTGCTGCTTGACGTTTCCTCACCCGGAGATGCAAGCAGTTCTCCTGAAACATGCCGAAATGCTGGGAACCGAGGTTAAGCGCGGGAACGTGGCCTCTGCAGTGACACTTGGAGACGTGCCACGGGTTCATATTGGCGGCGATGTCAAAGGACTTTCTGCCCGCCTCGTCGTTTTGGCGGACGGCCGAGATTCACGGCTGCGGTCGCTTCTCGGCTTCGAGGTGCGGCACGACCCGGAGCAACTCGTTACGGCGGGCATGGTTCTGGAGGGCGACGTTAATTGCTCGGAGTTCCTCGCCCGCGAGGCGAGGCCGACGGCGAACACTGTCAATCTTTTCTACGATCCCAAAGGCGGGCGAATGGTGATCGCGATGCGCATCGCCCCTGGGCGCAACCGAATCTATCTCATCCACCACAAGGACGTGCTGCCAAAGCGTCTTTCCGGCCGCCGCTCCGTAGATGAAATGATACGGCAGCTTCAGGCAGTGGGAGCGCCCGGCCATTGGTTCGACCGTGCACGGCAGGTAGGTCCGTTCGCCAGCTTCGAAGGATCACATCGTTGGGTTGATGGCCCTTTTCGCGATGGGGTGGTTCTGGTCGGCGATACTGCGGCCGCCACTGACCCTGCCTGGGGCAGAGGCCTGTCGAGGACACTTCGGGATGTCCGACTGCTGAGGGACCGATTGCAGGAGAGCTCTGGTTGGCGATCAGCGGCGGAGGCCTATGCCAGAGACCATGACGATTTCTACCGCCGGATGCGAAACTTGGAGGCGATGCAGACAGCCTTGCTGTTCGAATGCGGAGAGGCAGCTGATAAACGACGTGAGCATGCCTTCGCGCTTTTTGCCCGCGATCCGACGCGCGTTCCGGATGCGTTGGGACTAGGGCCAGAGGCGCCGTCAGACGATCAGGCGCGTGCTCGCTATTTTGGGGAGATATGAGGTCGCCAGCAGAGAGCCGAAGATCCGGCACGCGACCCAGCGCGGGCCACCCCATCGATGGGCGGGTGCCAGTCGGTTATCCGGAACGTTATCGTCCCGAGTTCCTGATCGTGGACCGGAGCTATTATTCGGATAGTTGTTACGCCAACCAAATCGGCTCGCGCATTGTTGTGGGGTTCGATTTTGCTGCCTCCGGCCAGGTCGGTGTCGGGGTCATTCGGCATTTTGGCCACGAAGGTCGTCGGCTCCCATGAGGCGGCTGTTGCCGACGACGTCGGCAGCAAGAATTGCGGCGAGGCGTCGCTCCATGCTTGTGTCCCGAATCCCGTAGGTCGAAGCTCCGGTGGCGAGCGTATTCCAGTCCTACCACGAATGCGAGCATGCACTGCCGGCGGCGCAAACCGGGTCCTCGCTTAAGATCCCAGTTCGCCGAGAGCCGCCGTTCGCGTATCTGCGGCCGGCATACTTGTCATTCAGGCAGTCCGTCCTTGGCCCTCCTGGAAGTATACATGCCGGTTGTGTGGTAGCGCGGGCCCGAGGCGACTCTCGGTCGAGCCGATCTAAATGAAGCAGCCCTCCTGAGTCTGTGCTATGTCGGAGGAAGGAGGGGCAAATGAGCGAGACCCGCAAGCTTGCGGCGATCCTGGCCGCCGATGTCGTCGGATACAGCCGACTGGCTGGCTTGGACGAAGATCGGACGCTCGCGCGCCTGCGGGCACTCCGCAGCGACCTAGTCGATCCTACCATCGCGGTACACATCGGGCGCGTGGTGAAACGCACCGGTGACGGAACCCTTGTCGAGTTCCGCAGCGTGGTCGACGCCGTGCGGTGCGCCATTGAGGTGCAGAACGCCATGAGCGAGCGCAACGCCGGGGTGCCCCCTGATCGACGTATCGAGTTCCGCATAGGTATCCATGTTGGCGATGTAGTCGAGGAGAGCGACGGCGACTTGATGGGCGACGGCGTCAACATTGCTGCCCGTCTGCAAGGGGTCGCCCAACCTAACGGTATTTGCCTGTCGGCTGCGGCATATGAACAAGTGCGGGACAAGCTGAAAGTCGATTTCGAGGATATCGGCGACAAAGAACTCAAAAACATTGCACGGCCGGTGCGAGTCTATCGCGTAGCCTTAAACCGCGACACCGCAAGAGAGCCGACGGCACCCGACCTTTTCGCTGGAAAACTGGCCGCGCCCGACAAGCCATCGATTGCTGTCCTCCCGTTCCAGAACATGAGCGGCGACCCCGAACAGGAATACTTCGGCGACGGGATCGCGGAGGACATCATTACCGCCTTATCCAAGCTGCGAGGCTTCTTCGTTATCGCGCGCAATTCGTCCTTCGCGTACAAAGGCAAGGCGCCAGATATCCGTCAGGTCGCGCGCGAGCTAAATGTGCGCTATGTACTGGAAGGCAGCGTCCGCAAGGCGGGTGAGCGATTGCGGGTAACTGGCCAGCTTATCGACGCGGCCAGCGGCAATCACATCTGGGCAGAGCGCTACGACCGACCCGCCTCTGATATTTTCGCATTGCAGGACGAAATCACTCACAGCGTTGTCGCTGCGATAGAGCCGCAGATTTACGCAGCTGAACGCCTCCGCCTTCAAAGTAAGGCGCCGGAGAGTCTCGATGCGTGGGGCTGCGTCGTACGAGCAATGCCTTATATCTGGACATGGGTTATCCAGGACGAGGACACCGGCATCAACCTCCTGAAGCGAGCGATTGAGCTTGATCCCCACTACGGTCGCGCCCGCAGCCTACTCGCGTGGGCCTTCGCCACCCGTGTAATTTCCGGCAATCTGGAGTTTGGGTCAGGCATATCCAGTGCCCTCGCGCTTGCCCAGGGTGCGATAGACCTCGATCCCGACGACGCATGGGCCCATTTCGCGGCAGGTTACATCTCAGCGTTTTCGAGACGATTTGGGCCGGCGGTGGAGGAACTGAACGAGGCACTGCAGCGCAACCCGAACTTTGCATTCGTCCACATAATCTTAGGGGTAGCGTACGGCTATGCGGGGCTTGCTGAAGATGGCCTGCGTCAGCTCGAAATTGCGCAACGATTGAGTCCCCTTGATCATACCCAAGCAGCCAATCTTTCGGTCGAAGGGCTTTGCCATCTGGTCGCCGGCCGCTACGCCGAGGCGGTAAGAGCTGAACGTCGGGCCGTACTGATGAGACCAAACTTTGGAACCGCTTGGCGCACACTCACAGCAGCCGCAGGACTAGCCGGTGATCTGGAAACCGCACGACAGGGACTCGTCGAATGCAAACGTCTACAACCGAATCTCAGCATCGACTGGGTCGAAAAATACCACCCCCTGATACGGTCAGAGGACCGTGCCAGATATATCGAAGGCCTGCGAACTGCAGGCCTGTAATAATGACCTGCGAACTGGTTGGTTACTTCGGAAACTGCTAATATTCTGCGGGCTCACCGATCAGTCCGAGCGCTGGACGGGTCGATGGCGAAGCTGACGTCGAGGGGACGGCATGCGGATTGCAATGATGGGAGCGGGGGGCATTGGCGGATATATCGGCGCCAGGCTAGCCCAGGCAGGGGGCGACGTGAGCTTCATTGCTCGCGGGGCACACCTTGCCGCAATGCTCCGGGCCGGCCTGCGGATCCAGAGTGATCTCGGCAGCTTTGTTCTTACGCCTGTGTCCGCGAGCGAAGCGGCGGTTGATATCGGACCCGTCGATTTGGTGATCTTTGCAGTGAAGCTCTACGACAGCGAGGATGCCGCTGCGTCGATCGCTCCACTCATAGCCGATAATACGCGCGTGTACGCTGCAAAACGGCATCGACAGCGTCAAAATTCTTGGTCGTCATGTTGGGGGCGACCGCGTGATCGGTGGGGCTACTTATCTTTCTGGCTTCATCAACAAACCCGGCGAGATCG
This sequence comes from Mesorhizobium sp. LNHC209A00, assembly GCF_000502915.1. Classification (NCBI taxonomy): domain Bacteria; kingdom Pseudomonadati; phylum Pseudomonadota; class Alphaproteobacteria; order Hyphomicrobiales; family Phyllobacteriaceae; genus Mesorhizobium; species Mesorhizobium sp. LNHC209A00. Next base: position 80,412 of record NZ_AYWT01000015.1, on the reverse strand, counting down.
TTCATTCAGGCGGGCTGCCGCACATCCTGGTCGGCGGCCAACATGATCCTGTCATCGAGGAACTGCAGGAGCTGTGTGATCGTGCCATCGGGCTTGAGCTGAAGCCAGTCGCACACATCACGAAGTGCTTTGGGAGAAATTTGTAACGCTTGCCGCCTTCTCGGGAGGAACATCGCTGATGCGCTCGGGCATCGGTCCGATCCTAGCCGATCCGGAGGCGCGTATCCTCATTGAACAGTTGCGTGATGAAGGGATGGCGGTAGCCGCAGCGGCCGGCCACCCAATGGCCGAGGGGTTCGTGGGCCGCGTCGTGACGAGATGGTCCGCGTTTCCCCCGCACGTGAAATCCTCGATGGCCAATGACCTCGAACGAGGGAAACCCATCGAGGTCGCGTGGCTTTCCGGTCGCATGCATCAACTGGGAATGAAAATGGGGGTGGCTACGCCGGGCCACTCGGCCGTGTTCCGAGCGCTCCATCTCCACGCGGTTGGGACCCAACGCAAGAAGTCCAATCCGTAATCATTGTCTAGGCGCTTTCGTGGAAGGGACGTAGTGGACGAAACTTGGAGTACCGGTCAGCTTAGCAAGGAATTGGTCGCTCTTTGGCGCACGGGAGGTCAGGTCGAGCCCTTCTCCCGACGCTTGGCGCAATTCGATCTCTCCGCCGCCTATGGTGTCGTGTCGGAAGTCGCTCGCGTCACGAGCAGAAGTTACGGACCAGCTATTAACGCAGGTTAATGCGCCAAGTTGGTGACGGGTTAGACCTTGTAGTTGGCGCTTCCGATCCGCTCTTCGGCAGCTTCGTCGAACAGCGGAGAGAAGCATATGACACGCAATCGCCCCGTGATCTCAGCCTTTGATTTCGAGGTCATAAAGAACGCTCTGAAGGCCATAATCGCAGAGGGCGACATTCCCGAATGCGAATGGGACAAGCAAGCTCGCAACCTCGCGAAAACCTTTTCGGGCACCGAGGCAGACGAGACAATGATCAGAGTTCTGCTTGAGACCTGTCGGACGAGCGCGGCAAAGGCGTCCGAAGAGGAGCGTCCTGCCACGCGCGCTCGTGGTGCTGACGTCGAAGGGAGGCGGTGCAATGTTCAGCGCTCACGGGAACTGCTTGCCCGCAGCCGTCATGAATTGTGCAAAGGGGAAACCGAGCGCACCGGTCCAGATGGCCCGAAACGCGGAGTTCTTTCCGATTAGATCATCAAGTGTGTTGGAACGCCTATGGCTTCGGCCTTTCGCCTTGTTCCTCGTACCTAGGTCCCGATTGCTTGCGACCGAAGCCCAGCACCCGGAACGTTCGATTTTGCGCCGAAGTTTGGTCGCCGCGCGGAGACATTTTCTACCCATCGGTCACCAAGGGGTTCACCGCCCAGTTTGGCCAATCGACAAGCGCGTTCCGCCGGTCATTCCGCGAAACGACCTTTGCCATCGCCACATGCGAGCCGAACGACCTGATGGCGACCATTCACGACCGCATGGCGGTGATCCTGGAGCCGGCCGACTACATGCGCGGGCTGGTCGAGAGCAGGATCCGCGCGACCTGATGAAGCCCTTTCCGCCCTATGATGGTCTATGGCGGCGGCGTCGATCCTCTGAAGCTGAAATTCGACTCCAACCGCGATGCAAGCCATCGATCAAGATCACGCTGCTTGAGGTCGATCCCGAGTACCTTCCCAAGCGCGCCGCGGCATGGGCCTGCGTTGTCTGCCAAACCAGGTGCAGTCCAGTCTTCGTCATCCCCGAAACGGCTCGGTGTACCAGGTGATCTTGCCGACGACCTTCATCGGCTTGTGAACCATCAGGCGGCTGAGGCCGGGAACATTAGCTCCTCGTCCGAGTTCGGCATCTAACTCCATCCGGTCACCAAATTTGGCACATGTCCCTTCCCCGAACGTTTTAATCCGCAAGCTCCAGAACATTTCTGACCTGACCCAGTCGGATATCGCCGTTTTAGAGAGCATCCAATTCCAGGAACGGGACTATCAGGCCAATCAGGACATTGTGAGCGAGGGAGAGCGACCCACATATTCATTTGTGATCCTGGAGGGTCTGGTTGGATCCACGAAACTGACTGGCGAGGGTAAACGGCAGATCACGTCGTTCTTTGTTCCGGGAGACATTCCTGATCTCCACGGAATGCACCTCTCTGTCATGGATTGCACCTTCTCGCCGCTCACGCGCGTCAGCGTGGGCCTCATGCGGCACGATGCCTTGCGCGCCATCTGCGCCCAACATCCTTCCATAGCGACGGTGTTTTGGCGCTCGACGGTGATCGACGCAGCGATATATCGAGAGTGGGTCACCAACGTTGGAAGGCGCGACGCGTATGCCCGTATGGCGCACATTCTGTGCGAACTCATCGTCCGCCTTCGTTCCATGGGGCTCATCAAGGACCATGTGGCGGAGCTTCCGATCACGCAGGCGGAACTTGCCGACGCGTTGGGCTTGTCAACTGTGCACGTGAACCGAACGCTACAGGAACTTCGAGGCGACGGGCTGATTGTGACCGAGGGCTCCCGATTTCACGCTGTTGACTGGCCCGGACTGGTTCGAGCAGGAGATTTTGACACGACCTATCTGCACCAAAGGAACGCGAAAACGCTGTGAGAGGCGGCTGGATGGCGCGATATTTCTTTGACACCGGCGACAGCGATGACGTCATCAAAGATCAGGTAGGCATCGAATGCGATGGGCTTGAGGAGGCACGTCGTGAGGCCATGGAAGGCCTGATCGACTTAGCAAGAGAATACCTGATGGACCTCGATGGCCAGGAATTATTCATTCAGGTCCGGGACGAGAAGGGCAACCAAGTGGCGAGGCTGAGCCTTTCTCTTCGAATGCAGATGCGGACCGATGAGCTGAACGATCCGAGTCTTCCGGCGTGATTGATCCGAGTCTTCCGGCGTGATTTATGTATTCACAGGGTGCCAAGGCGCCGTAGCGAGCCCGCCAGCGCGCTTGGGGGGCTCTCAAAACCACGTCCGGATCCCTTCATCCCTAGGGGAGATGCATCCGTTGCGGGAGAGAGTCCAGACAGCATTAGTGGATGCTGACACGTCACATTCGCCGGTGTCATATCATCACAATGACGGACGACGTGCCTCTTCAAGTCTGATGATATTTTGAGAAACTGGTGGCGAGCGAAGTTTGAAGGATCAAGTTAGTGGATCGCTACGGTTCTGTTCGGGCGGCTGGGATTGCGGAGCATCAGAGAGCTAATGCCTGGTGCTCAGCGTTAGCAACGCTGAAAACCGAACGAGCCGAGCAGCACGCCAAGACTGCCAGCCTCAGACGGCTGCGGGCCTACTCGGAATGGCTCGTTCGCGACGATCTAGCCTTGATGCGCGATGAGGTCGAATGCTCGGCGCTTCTGTAGAGCTTATCCCCCTAGGCACGCCAATCCCCTTTGCTGATGGGACTGGGTGCGCTGGGTGTCACCGGCATGGCGGCGGCGGCGGCGGCGTCGGCGTCGCTGGTCACCGCCTAAGGACGGACATCTGGCGGGTGCTGCGAGGTGGTTGAACGCCGAAACCAGCCCTACACCACTCCTGAGCTATGCTGGTAGGTGGCTGGAACATATTGGGTAGGCCAGGGTTCGGGAACTGGCCGCACGCTTCCCCTGCGGTCTTCCCAAGTGACCCTGCCCGCTGCCGAGAGGTGGCGGGCTTTTTCGCGATGCGCCCTGGAACAGGCCGATCGAATGCAAGTTCGGGCGAACGCAGCGCACTCCGACGTCCCTTCGCGCTGCTGGCCAAGGGCAAACTTGGTCGGCCCGCGCTTTTCTGCCGAGGGGCGCGGGCTTCCAGTTCGCGGCAGGGAGCGCGGTGAACTTGTTGCTCAAACCGAGCGCGGTAACTGGCGAGCCTGCTCATAGATCGAGCTTGCCAGCGCGTCTAGGCGCTTGAGACCCTCACTCGGCTGATCTGAAACAACCATGTCCTGGTCTCTTGCGGCTTTGACAAAAGCTGCAAACGCGACGGATTGCCGGCAAGTTCCTGCCTGAGCCTCCTCCAGCAATCGGAGTGCCTTTCGGTATGAATGCAAGTGCTTGTTCTTCCATCCCGCATCCATTGCCGCTCTGGCTTCGGCCACCGACGAGATGAAGCTCGTCGTTTTGAGGTTCATAAATGCAATCCGCACAGGCAGGAAAGCGCCCAAGGTCAGACCCTCCTCGACGGTGATAGGCCCTGCAACTTTTCAGGCCGCCATTGGTTGCAGTAGCCGCTCCTTTTTTGTTTGCTGACCGGCTCTCGCTCGCCTCGTGATGGTGATTTGCCGCGCGAACCCTAATTGTCGTGCCGCGTGCCAAACTCTTATATTAGCCAGAGCTTGGAGGGGACCCCGTGTCGGACCGCGCCCGAGAACTGTTCGACAGTTACGTGGCTAACTGCCTCAACCATCCTGACCTTAAAGGCCTTGGGATCGGGTCCCATGTGTTCAACCTTACCGTTGCTGCAATTGACGCGCATATCCCAACGGCTGAGATTATCGCTGCAGTTGGCCCGCTTGCCCGGGCACTGTCTTTAAGGACGATCCAGGTATGCCCACCGGACCTAAAGGCCCCAAGCGACCCGCTGACGTAATCGGCAACGTTGTCCACCTATTGCGACGGGCGAGGACGACGATAACGATCATTGAAACTACGGCCGGCAAGTATCTGGACCATCTTTTGGAATGCCCCTATTGCCGCATTATCCGACTGCAAATTCCCAAAGACGCTCAACCTAGCACGCCGATCAATTGCGTCGGTTGTGGCGAGTATCTTGGCACATGGGATGAACTACAGGCCGACTTCGAACGTCAAGGCGGAACGCACGGGGCGTTTCGTCTCGAAAAGGGGCGCATCCAGAAGCTCGATTGAGGCTCGCGGCGGCAAATATAGGCCCCTCCGAGTCGGAGGTCGTGCCCGGTGCGGCTGTTGCCGTTCAGAAACTGGGCCTTTTGAGAGCAGTTGCAGATTCGCCGTCGGCGCTTGTAATCGACGCCAGCGAGGTTAATCCCGCTTCCACCTAGAAGCGGCAGCCTGCGTTCGGCGCGCCGTTTTATGCTGCCCTTAGAAAAGTGGATCCCGGTGGGGGTCTCGATATTGGATGCTGCGCCGCGCACGGCGCGTTCTGGAAGGATGTGAAGGGAGGCTACCATGTGCCGCAAGGCGGCAAAGCGGCAACAGCGGTCATGGCAACGGCGGCTATCGAAGATTGCCTGGCAGGGAGCCAGTCCCAGTCTGGTTCCTGCTCTATTGGCAAAGCGACCGCACTTTTAATGGTGAGCTTTTAACGCGCAAGGCGGCACTGGGCGCAAAGGCGATCAGTGTGACCCATCGACATGCCAACGCCAGGCGATCGCCGCAGGCAGTTCCGGGCAGGTTTCAAAATTCCCGACTGCCTCGCAACGCCATACTTCAACGGCCGGAACACCGGCGTGCTCAAAGTTGGCCTTGCGCAGCAGCGGGCCATGCCGACTTGGGCGGAAATAGCATGGCTGCGTTCCTAAACAATCCTACCGCTACCCTGACAGATATTCTCGATCCTGATGATGCCGAACAGCTATTCAGGTGCTGATGCTACAGTCGTCTCTAACCACGGATCGCGTAATCTCGACACCCTGCCGGCGACCATCGACGCCCCGCGCGCCATCGCCGTTGCGCAGCGCGATATTATCGGCCAGCATCTTTTCAGAGCGTTCGAGTGAGAGCTCCCCGGGGAACGCCCCCCGCTGCAAATGGGGGCGGCGGGCTATGAGGAACGGGCAGGTACGGCTGTTCTGCTCGTCTGTTCGAACGACCTCACTCCGGCAGCCACAACGTTAGGTTGGTTTAGGGCTGGCGTCGCCGCCAGCTAGGCTCGGCGGTTCTGCCCGGCGTGCCTCTTAGTCGCCGAGCCGCTCCCTCGGCGCGATATCCTCAAGGTGCTGATACCAGCCGGCCAACGTTCAGTTGGTGGAGATCCGATAGGAGAAGCGGATCGTCTGGCTAGACAAGTAGAATGCATAAGATCATGTCAACGTGTTGTTCACCAATCCTATAAAGGTCTTCGGTGAGAATAAATATACGATCTTGCTAATGTGTATTTCGCATGATCACGTTGTGGCGGATGCAAGCCCTGTTTACGTGCTCTATCGCCACCAACCGGGCACGACTGAGCGCTTCCAGGCAGTTGGATTATCGTCATGACCTCAACGATCGAGCTTCAGGTCAGCGCCAAGAAGTTCACCGACCAGGTGCTCCAGACGCTGCTCGCGGCACCGCGCCCGCTCCCGGACTCCTACCTCGGCATGCAGCTACAGCGGGTCCGCTACCGCAGCGCGAGCCTTCGCCGCGACGTGATGGCGTCCTACCGCTTATTGCATGTCAACGCCGGCCACGACCAGGGTCCCGGCTACAACGACATCAACGCTCGGCAGACGCAACTGGCTGTCGACGTTACCGTCGAGATAACGTCCGAGGCCAACATCGCAGCTCAGCCGAACCGCCTCGCGACTCCCGACGTCACCATTGACGGCACGCTCGTCTTCGACCTCGAGGTCAAGCAGTCCTCGATCGGCGTGCTGGCGCTCGAGACGAGGTTCCGCGACCTCGAGGTCGGCATCTCGTTCCCGTCGATAGCGCGCGTCGTCGACCCGAAGCAATGGGCGATAGACAAGTTGAAATCGCTTCTCAACCCGAAGCCTCTCAAGATTGATCTCTCCGACACGCTCGCCAAAGGCCTGCAGTTCTGGAACCAGGGGATCGCCCTCGACGCGACGGGCAACGCGCTGGTCATCCGCGCCGAGGTGGCCAACGACGGCAATCCCTATCGCTGGACCGAGTTCTACAACGGAGCCATCACGGAGAGACTCGGCGGCGCCGACTGGGCCGTTGTCGCCCTGCCAGGGGACTTAAGCCTCACGATCCAGACGGAAATTTGGGGGCGGCTCACACAAGCGCTCGGCCAGTATCGGGTGCGCACGGTCGATGTGCTGTATTCTGGCCACGGTGATCGCGCCTCCTTTACGATCACGCCGTATCTTGAGGTGTGGGAGGACGGCGTCGAGTTGTTCACCAACGTCGTCTCCGCCTCGTTCGGTATCTCGGTCGGATACGAGGCCGGCAAGGTAGTAGTCGAAATCGACGCTTCCGCGGCCGACGACCTTGCCGACGGGATTCGTGCCGTGATCGCCGGCCTCGTCGCAGCGTTGGTCCCGCTCGCCGGCTGGCTGGCGGCGATCGTGCTCAACGAGGTGCTCGGCGTGCTGCTAGACGAGGTGTCCCACACCATCGCCGAGATCGCCTCCGGGATCGACGGTCTCCCGCAGGGTACGACGGTCGAGGATATCGCACGCTTTCAGTACCGCGCTCGCATTCCGTTCACGGCACCGAGCGCCCTCCCTGGCGCGATCACGACATTCTCGGCCGATGCCGACGCAGTAACCGTAGGCGGCACATGGAGCGTGACGAATTTAAGCCCCGGCGAGTTGAAGGTGACCGCGTCGCGGTTCGCACGAAATGCTCCGTTCGTGTCGTGCGGTGTGCTGGGCTACTCCACGCTCAAGGCATTCGACGACGACCCGGCCGGCTCGATCAGCATGCATGCCGAGGCTGAGCTGACGTCGACCGGCACGGCGCCCGTATCGGTCGACAAGGTCATTCCCGTGCGCATGCCCGCCACGGACGGCAGCACTGGGCTCACCTTCGCCCCCGGCGATAGCGCGCTGCCCTCGAAACTCGAGCTCGACGGGCCAGGCTCACTACAGCTCGCCGAACCGATTGTGGTCGAGGTCCGCACCAGTATCGGCGTGGTGCGGCTGAAGTTCGACCAGGTCGCCAGCACAGTGATTACCGTGCAGGAACTGAAGCTGCTGCGATCCCAGATTAAGGCGAACCTGGCCTATTGCGACGCCGAGGAGCTACCGATCTGGTGGCTCAAGAAGCACGATCTGATTTCGGGAGGCCCCGACCTCACGGCCGAGGAGATTAAGGCGAAGCTTCGGGAGGAGACCGTCACCACAATCCCCGCGTTCAACTGATTCCTCCTCGTAGCGGGCGCTCCTTCCGTCTCGATCCGATGGAGAAGGTCGTTTGGCGGGACGAATAAAGGAAGGCTATGCCTTCCGCTTAGCTGGCGCCTTCTTCACTGGCGTTGCCGCCACCTTCCGGCCGAGCCCGCTGGACTTCGCCAGCGCCGAGCGTGTCGCTGCATAGCTCGGCGCCACCATGGGATAGTTAGCCTTCAGATCCCACTTCTCGCGGTACGCATCGGGGCTCAAGCCGTAGTGCACGTTGAGATGGCGCTTCAGCGATTTGAACTTTTTCCCGTCCTCGAGGCAGATGATGTAGTCGGGGAATACCGACCGCTTCGGATTGACCGCGGGCTCCTGGGTCGGCTTCTCCGGCTCGCCGGGCTGTCCAACCCTCACCAGCGACGAATTCACGCTGGCAATCAGGTCGGGAAGAGACGCAACCGGCACCGGGTTGTTGCTGACATAAGCCGACACGATGTCGGCGGTGAGTTCGATCAGTTCGACGTGGTTGGTCCTTGTCTCTTCCGACATGCAGTATCTCCGATTGCTGCAACAATAGCTGAACTCATAATGGCTTTGCTGAGAAAGGCCAGTGGGCTCGCCTTCTGAGCACCATCACCCACACGATCGACGCCCTGCTGTTCGCGCTCGACGAGGAGTTCCTCAGCGTGTCGGGGACATTGGTCAGTCGTCGCGCGACCATAAGGATGATGGAGAGCAAGGAAGTCGTCCCGCTCGACGTTGCGGACCAGATTGCCTTCACTGGCAAGCTCACGTCAGGCGGCGTGGTGACGAGCCATTTCCGCGGCGGACTTTCGCGCGCTACCAATTTCCATGTGGAGATCAACGGCAGCAGAGGCGACCTTTTGCTGACGAACCCCGTCGGCTACATCGGCTTGGGCGGTTTCAAGCTTATGGGGGCGGAAGCAGACGAGACCCTCCACCCAATCTCCGTCCCGGACGACTTCGGCGCCGACGACAACGTCCTGACGGGCAACGTAAAGAAGCTCTACGAACTCTTTGCCTCCGACTTGATCTCCGGAACGCGCCAGAGCCCGACATTCGGAGACGCCGTCAAACTGCATCGGCTGATCCATGATGTCGAGCACAGCGCCGGAGTGGCGCGCAATGTCTGAGACGATGCGAGCCCTGGTAATGTATGCGCCGGGCGGACCTGAAGTCTTGCAGGTTCGGGAGGTAGTGAAGCCTAAGGTTGAGAGGCCCTCTGATGTCCTGGTCAAGGTCCGCGCAGCTGGAGTGAACCCAGCTGACTGGCAGAACCGGAAAAGCGGACAAAGGCACGATCCCAATGCCGAAACAGGGTCTCCGACGATTCTTGGCATCGATGGCGTCGGCGTCGTCGAACAGATCGGCGAGGCGGTCGACGGGATCAGTGTCGGAGACGAAGTCTGGTATGTCGATGGCGGTTATCCCGGAAATCCGGGCAGTTATGCCGAATACAAGGTGGTCCCCGGGGCGTATGTTTCGAGGAAACCGACGCGTGCGGACTTCGTGCAGGCCGCGGCGCTACCCGTCGTCGCCCTGACTGCATGGGAAGCTGTTTTCGGCAAAGGGAACGTCAAGTCCGGCGACCATGTCCTGGTGCACGGCGGGGCGGGTGGCCTCGGCCATGTCGCGATCCAGTTTCTTTCGATAGTCGGTGCCCGCACCGCGACTACTGTCTCGAACGAAATCAAAGCCGAGTTCGCGCTAGGCTTGGGTGCCGAGGTGGCGATCCGCTACCGGCGCGAGGACGTCAACGAGAAGCTGAGGTCGTGGAGTGGCAAGGATGGCGCCGATGTCGTGTTCGATTTCGTCGGGCATCAGAACTTTGCTCGAAGCTTCGAACACGCCGCGCCTTATGGCCGATTGGTCAATACTGTCGTCTCCGAGTGGCCAAGCGGTGGCAACGCGCTTGCCGAGTGGAAGAACCTGGACATTTCGTTCGTCAACATCGGTCTACCGCAGATCGCCCGCGATCATCGAAACAGGCTCAGGCAGGTCAAGATTCTGGACGCGATCGCCAACATGGTCGATGAGGGAAAACTGCGTGCACACATCGATCGGATCGTGGCCTTCGACGGCATCGGCGAGGCGCACCGGGCGCTGGAGGCAGGAGAAACAGTAGGGCGGGTGGTTCTGAAAATCTGATTTCGGGAGCAGCCCTCGTAATTCCGCAACAGCGTGATTGAGCTAATCAGGGGCGGCATCGATCTGACCGGACGCGGTCAAACTCCCTTCTGGGTAGCAGCGCTCGGCGATGCTTTGGCACCATATCGCTCGACCTGATCGGACATCGCAGACGTCTAGGATGTTCGGCCGCTACCTCTCAACACCGCATCTCGCCGAGCGCCTATCCGTTGCTGAGAGCCAGCACGAGACGTTTGTATGGCTGCTATTCGCTTGGCGGCCGCACGAAGCGGTCCGTCTGCTTCCGTGAAGACTTTCGGGCGCCGCCAGGCGTACGAAAGTCCCCGAGTAAGGAACCCGCTGGCCGCAGTCGATGGCTATGGGATTTCGATCTGCTGCTGAGGTCAGCGATGGCGCGACCGCCGTTGGAAATCGCCGCGATTGATACGGGCAGGCCGCTTTGTTGCGCCTCCGCGCGATGTTGCCAGCTCGGCGCTGGCCCGGACGCGTCCCCTTCGGCGTCCGTAGTCACCCTGGACACGCGTGGATCCGTTGCCGGCAGCTGAGCGCCTGCGGCTGAAGGCTCGACCATGCCATGCCGGGTCATGGAGAGTTCTCCCGGTTCGTCGCCGTGGAGTCCGGCGGTCCGGGCGGCTGTCTCCACCGTTCGAACGCGCGTATGATCGCCACCCTTGCTTACCTCGTTCACTTTGGACGGGACTCTGCGCTGGCACCTTTTTTCATAAGACCCAGGATCACATCGAGAGTCTCAGACCAGGATTCTTCGATCTCGCGGGTCAGGCCTGCCCCCATGATGTCGTCAATCGTCTTAAGCATCGCGCCCCTGAATGAGTCGTAATGATCCAGCTCGACACCGTAGCCGATGTGTTTCCGACCCATTGTTTGCAGACCGGCGGGTACATGCTTGCGCCTCTCAAGGCCTGACACCACGGTCCGCAACATATGGGAAAGCATCGCTCCCTGAGCTCCCGTACCGTTGACGAAGAGGCCCTCCAGTTCGGGTTGTATCGCGAACATGTTCGCGTAGAACTGCGCGGCAAACGCAGAAGGGTCATCGAGGAGCAGGCCGACTGAGCGTTGAGCCAGTGCGAACGGACTTGGGTCGGCAAAGCCGTCGACGGCAAGAAGCTCGACGTCGTTCCGCTTTCCGCGCAGTCGTGCCATTTTGGTCGAGGTGACCGAGAGGGATCCATCGGCCAACCTGTCAGCGACGGCGCGCGAGACGAGGATCGTGGTTCCAAGCTCCTTCGTCATCGACTCGATCCGGCTCGCAGTGTTGACGTCGTCACCGATAACTGTGAGCCTGCGGAGCGTTGGATGCCCGACATCGCCGACGATGGCGTTGCCGAAATGTACTCCGATCCCCATCCTGATCCGGATGCCGAAGGAGCTCGCGAGCTCCTCGTTAAGCCTGTAAATCGCCTCCACCATCCCAAAAGCAGCCCGCATCGCTCCACTGCAAATTCGGGCAGGATCTGCGTCGTCAAGTCCGAAAAGCCCGCAGATTTGATCTCCAACGTAATGGCTGATGATGCCGCCATTGATGAGGATCGGATCTCCGAGGGCCTCGAAGAAGCGGTTGAGAATATGGACGACGTCAAATGCGCTGTTGGAATCCGCGAGTGCGGTGAAATCGCGCATATCGCAGAACAGGATTGCCAATTGACGTTCCGCACCGGCCTCTCGACCGACCGTTTCGGCCTGAAGCTGGCTCGCCGTCGCCTCGCTCAGCACGATCCGTTCCAGCGTGACGTCCCCGCTCGCGGACGTCTGACACGCCAGCCGGATCGTCGGGTCCCAACCGCGGGCCTGGGCCAGTTCCGCCTCGCGCCTTGTTGGTGGAGACAGATGCGATGCGCCGTCCAGGACGCGGACCCGGCAGGTAGTGCAGCGACCATTGCCACCGCATTCGTGCCAGTGGGTGATCTTATGGGCGATCGATACGTCGAGCAGAGTTACGTCCAAACTGTCGGTCTCGACCGTTATGCCGGCGCATCTGTACCTCACTGACGGCATTAGACCCCCCTCATGATGAGATTCATCGTACTCGGCTGAAAGGGCAGGAGAAGGAGATCGCCGTAGTCAGGATGGCGCCGCGAAGCTACGCCGACCTTTCAACCCGTACGAGACGTTCAACTCCTTGGCTCTGGATTTCGGCCGTTGGCTGTTGCCCCACTCTATGGCAGGTCAAGACGTCCGACGAAGCAGTCCAATCTCTGCGGCACGCCACCTCAGTACAACCTGCGAACGCTTGTCTCAACTTCCGACTTGAAGCGGCAAAGATCTCATTCGAGCATAATGGGCTGCCCGTGCGGCGTCCGCAAGTACGCGCGCTCCCAGTCTTTCCGGCGCCGTGCCAGTTCCTCGCCAGAAATCGCCAGTCTATGATTGAGGTGCTCGAGCGCAGACAGCACGGCCCAATAATACGGCTCGGTGTCATCCCGTGCCAAGGTTCACCGAAGATCGGGTCGCCATATCTTTGCCTCAGGCGTCCCGACCCCGGGGTTAGACAGGTTCAAGGTAGTTTACCAGAGGTCATGAAGACCTAATCGGGCCCTTCGCGTGCTTCCGGCCACAAGTCAGCGGCGGCAAACTCGTATAAGGATGCGGTCTTGTGTAGCAACGCACCAAGCCCCGATGACAGGAGGGGACCGTGAGCTAGGCTCGAAGCAGTTGGTCGGAAATTGCTCGGAGATGTTGAGCCGATGCGCCCAGTCCATTCGCTTGAAATCAACGGTCTGCGACTGATCGGTCGCAGAGTAGAAGCTGCCGTATATTTGCTCCTCAACGTGCAGCCTTTCTGAGAACGGGGCACGGGTTCGATATAACGGCTGAGATCAGGCTTTGCCGTAGTCGATTGTCAGTGAGCACTCTTTTATCCCGCGGTTGACCTCCAGCCGATGCCGCTCGTGACCCCAAGGAGCCAACATATCCGCCGAGGCCTAAATCGGAACTGGCGGTGAGGCGGGTCCCGGCCAAAAGTCATTCCCGCCAGAATGGCTTGGCTATCTCAGCCTCTACCTGTTTTAAAGTCAGCCCGATGTCGTCGATTAGCTCGGGCGAATTGGTCGCCATACATGCCAGCTGGTGTCGGAAGTAGGCACGGTCGCTCCATTCCTTGACCAGGCTCTTCAAACCGGACCGGTTCTGCGTGCGCCCGGCTGCCGTCGGCTGCCGTTCGCTGGGGTCAAGGCGCATCGCGCCGTAGACATCGGATAGGCTAGTCGGAGTCGTTGTCATGGGTGTGCTCCTCGATATCAATGGCCCTGTTCGCTGGGCACGCTGGGAGCCTGTGCTCCGGCGAGGGAACGCGCCATCGGTCAGATGCGGTGTTTCGCGTCCTGCATTTGTAGTATTTTGCGGCGGCAGCAGTTGAAACCATGCCGATCCGATGGCAGGGAACTTTATGAACCGCATTGCTACGTCTTCACAGACTGACGCGCTATCGGACCGCGAGCGCGCGGTGGCGGAAAGATTTGCGTCGGGCCTGACCTATCGCGAGATCGGCGAGGCGCTGTTCATCGCCCCCTCGACGGTCCGCACCCATATCGCCGCCATTTACGAGAAGCTCGGCGTCAACAACAAGATCGCGCTTGCCTCCCAAATCAATGGCGCAGCCCTCGCGGTCCTGGCACCTTCTCTGGCCGAGGCCTCGCCGGTGCTCGCCATCTTTCCGATTGAATGCCTGAGCGGCGACGAACGCTGGCGCCGCTTCGCCGACGGCCTGTCGTCGGACATCAGCATCGATCTCGCTCGCTACGCCGATCTGCCGGTGATCGCCTTTCACACTATGAAATCGCTGGGCAGCAAGCGGGTGGATTTCGCCGCCGACGGCAAGGCGCTAGGCGCCACCTATATCGTCTCGGGCCAACTGCGCGCCCACGACCGGCGGGTTAGGCTGACGATCGAGCTTGCCGATGCCAGGAGCGGTGTCAGCCTATGGAGCGAGCGCTATGATCGCCCCGTCGAGACCATTTTCGAGCTGCAGGACAGCCTGACCGAAAGCGTCATCAATGTGCTCGCCGGCAGCAATGGGGCGCTTGCCACGATCGGCCGCAACGAGATCATACGCAAGCCGCCGTCCAGCCTGCGTGCCTATGATCTTTATCTGCTGGGTGTCGAACAGCACAATACCTTCAGCCGCGCCGGCAATGCCGCGGCGATCCGGCTGCTTTCGCGAGCGCTCGAACTGGATCCTACCCTGGTCAGGGGGTGGACCGAGCTGGCCTACGCCTATTCGATCCAGTCCTGCCACGGCTTCGGCGGCGACATCAACGGAGCGATCGAAAGATGGCTGGCGGCGGTCGAAAATGCACTGCGTTTCGATCCGATGGATAGCAGCGCTCAAAATTGCCTGTGCGACGTCATGGGTTGCCTGGGTGATTTCGAGGCGGCGGAGCGTGCGCTCCAGCGCGCATTTGAATACGGTTCCAATCATGCCGACACACTGGTGCTGCTGGCCGGCAGCCGGGCACTGGTCGTTGGCGATCCGGCCGAGGCGATGCCTTTCATCGAGCGTGCCATGCGCCTCAACCCGCTCGCGCCAGCCTGGTATTTCGGCATGCAGGGCCGCATCCTGTTCGCCGCTGGCCGGCATCGCGAGGCCATCGCATCGCTGCGCAGGGCCACGCCTGATTCTCCCAATGTGATCATGTTCCTGGCGTTGGCCCATGCGGCGATCGGTGAGGGCGTTGAAGCGGCCGGGTTGGCAGCCCGGCTACAGACCGAGTTCCCGGAGTTTTCGATCGAACGCTTCATCGCCGGCTACCCTGTGGCCAACCCTGATGCCGTCAAGGCCATTCGTCAGGCGGCAAAGCTGGCAAAACTCGGATAAGGTGGAGCGTAGGAACGGCGGCTAGCAGTTAGGAGTGGGCATTCAAATTGCGTTCAGAGACTTGCCAGATCCGTGGACCCAAGGGTTTCGCGCAGACCCACAACAAATGCTGTTGCAGTTGATGCCGGAGATTGCCGCTCATTGCGGCGACTTCGCCGTCAACAGCCCGGTCGAGCTGAGGCAGGTCAGCCTGACGACCACCAGCGGTCACCGGCGCAATGGTGTTGTGTTCATCGGCGACGCGTTCTCCACGACATGCCCGGCGCAAGGAGACGGCATCCATCGGGCGCTTACTGATGTCGATCGCCTGTGTTCGACGTACATTCCCCTTTGGTTGGCTACACCGGGGATGGATCAGAAAAGATTTCTGCTTTTTACGACGACCCGATCAAGACCGCTGCCGACGAAACGGCGATGCGTTCAAGCCTCTATGCCAAGGCGATCGCCACCGAGACCGGATTGGCGTGGCGCATTCGCCGACTGCGCAACAACACCGCTCGCCAACTGATGATCATCGGGCGCAGAATACACAATGTAGCTTGGTGGCGGACAACGGCCGGTATCAGCGAGGCGACGTAAGCCAGTGGCTTCTGGCTGGCGGCGGACCTAGTGGTTAGCCCTCCTGCGCTTTATCATCATACAAGCGCCGAACGAGCGGAGTTACGCTGCCACTCGTGCGTTTGAACGACGCAGGTCGGTGGCTACAATGCTAGATTCGCGTAAGCTGGCGCGGTTGCCAGTTAGGCTCGGCGGTTTGCCCCTGCGAAAGTCGAACCACCGAGCCGCCCGGTGCGCACTCGTTGAGAGCATTTAGTCCGCCGCGACCGAAGGAGAAGGAGGCCGCGACGCGTCCTGCGCATCAGGATTCTTTGACGGCTTCCGGCTTTAGCAGCTCGTGATCCGACACTTCATGCCACATGACTTGCCTCAGATCTCGCATGTCGACTCTCTGGCCGCAAACAGCGCACGTGTAGAAGTGATCCACGCCGTCGTTAACGGGCTCGCCGCCATGCAACATACCAAGATTGCGCGGGCCAAGGTCCGACAGCTCCTTCCATTCTACGGGGTCTGGACGCTCGTCAGGGCCGGCCAAGCTGTACTCGTATACGGCGGCCTGCTCTTCATCGACCACCCGGAACCAATGATCCTGTAGTGCTCTCGGTGAGACGCTTTGGCCCGCCGTTGCTTCGGCGGCCTTCATCGGATCGTTCTCCACGACGATGCCCGATGACACCACCGTGTGACCTTTGATCTCTTCCACTTGGTACTTCGTCATCGCCGCCTCATTCCGCTGGGTGGCAACGTGGTCCCCGGGGCTTTGTTGCATCGCGCCCGNGCCATTTGCAGTCGGAACCATTTTAGCTAAAGCTTATTGAATCGGACGGTGTTGTGAGTGAGTTGATGCGTCTGAAGTTCATTAAGGCAATGGAGCCCGAGCTGGTCGACACCCCGCCCCAAGGCGATGAGTGGACCCACGAGATCAAGTTCGATGGGTACAGGACCCAGGTCATCAAGGATGACGACGGAATTCGGTTGATCACTAAGAACGGCTACGACTGGACCGGGCGCTACATCCAACTCGCCGGCGAAGCAGAGGCGATCGAAGCGAAAGACTTCATCATCGACGGCGAGGCGATCAGCATCAACGAAGCTGGCCTGTCGGACTTCCATACACTGCAATCAGCCGTCACCAGCCGCAATCCGTCGCGCGACCTCAATCTGGTGGCATTCGACCTCCTGCACCTCAACGGCCACGATTTACGCGACATGCCGGTGGAAGACCGCCGCGACGTTCTCCAGGCGTTGATCCCGACTGGCGGCCGTCTCCAGTTCAGCGAAGCAATGCCGGGAACCGGCGATGCCGTCTATCACCTTGTCGACAAAGCCGGCCTGGAGGGCATGGTTTCAAAGCGCAAGGACAGCACCTATCGCAGCGGGCCGAGCATGAACTGGCGCAAGATCAAGTGCTATGCCGAAAAGGAAATGGACATCATTGGCGTGCAGCGTGAGGCCGGGAAACCCACGATGGTCCTGATGGCGGACAAGGGCCGCTATGCCGGTGGCGCCTTCGTCACGTTTAAGGCTCACAAACGGCAAGCGCTATGGGACCGCGTGCAGGNCAAGGGCCGCTATGCCGGTGGCGCCTTCGTCACGTTTAAGGCTCACAAACGGCAAGCGCTATGGGACCGCGTGCAAGGGAAGGTCGGCGGACCCGTTCCGATTGGCTTGGCCAAGGCAAAGGCAGAATGGCTAAAGCCTGGTCTGGTCGGTCGCGTGAGATTCCTGAAGGGCGAGGAGAAGCTACGTCACGCCAAGCTGCTCGATTTCCGGGATAGGCAATAGTCACGCTTACCCAGGGTACGGCGTAGCCCACATCTTTGTAGAAATCTCGATATCACGTGGACCATGCGGGCAACTAGCGTACCTTCGCCATAGGATCATTCTGGCGCGGCATATTCCTCACTTTGGGTGAGGCACCGGCAACACGATCCGCGCGATGGCCATGCACAATTGTGGTATGATTCGTGACATGGGCAAGAAGGCGAAGCACAAAGCAAGGCAGGCGATCATCGCGCCGCAGTTGGAGGACGAGGTGCAAACAGAAGCCGCTTACTATGCCCGCAAGTGTGGGATTACTCCGGAAGAAGCGTTGCGCATGATCGAAGATGCCAACCGAATCNGGAGTTCAGACGTGTGCTCTTCCGATCTGACCTTCAAGTTGATCGTAACGCTGTAGGATACGCCATCATATGTGTGTACCGACAGGTCGATCTGGTCTTGGCCTTTGAACCCTGGCTGCGACCGGTATAGCACCTTTATGCCGTCCACCTTCCGGAAATCGCATTTCCATCGAATGTTGCTTTTGGTGAAGTGGGGAAACGTCTTCGCATTGACGATCGAAATTTTCCCGTGGCTCGGTCCGGAAACCGCCTTCAGATCGACCGGGCCCGCGTTCGAGCAGTCGGGGTTAACGCTAGCCCCGTCGTAAACGCTGATTTCCTTTCCCGAAAGCGCTGTCCTTTTAAGGGTTTTCGAGTTCCCCCATGCGGCAGCCTGGCCTGCGCTAAGTCCCACAAAAACAAACGCGATCACGACAGCAGTAACGCGGTGAACCATTTTTGTTGCCCCTTCCTTGAAGTAGATCTCCCGGACGTTTTTAGAGGCGCCATGGCGAAACGCCATGTGTCGTGCAATCAAATGATTGTTATTGGCAAAGAGCTGATGGAAAGCTGGTACGAGTTTTCGGCGATGAGCGGTTTCACACATGCTATCACCGAGTGAGCGCTAATGCGGATCAGCCCGCTACAGCGTGCCCTAAGCGATATAGGCCGATTGCGAAGCGAACCGATTGCAGCCGACGCGCCTTTGCATGGCGGAGGCTGTCAGCAATCAGGAGGGTGGCGCGATCGAATAGCCGTCCCAAAGTAGACTCTTGCTTTCCGGGTCCCTATCTCTCGTGCATGTGCGGACGTGTTTTCGTAAAGACTACAATCCCCGACATGGTTCGTCGGTTCGAATTCGCCCACCCAGGCGAGGTCGAACGGCTGGGCAACAGCTTTCCTCTCTGGAACGGCGCGCCCAGCCTGACCTATCCGATCATCATCCGCGAAGAGCTGTCGACCAGCATGGCGGGATTCGTATCGGCCCGTTGGGGCCTGGTTCCCGGTTGGGCTCGGGACGGTGGTGGCCGCCCGCCACCTGTCAACGCCCGCTGTGAGACCATCGCCAGTAATGGTTTGTTCCGCAAGGCTTACAACGCACGCCGCTGCCTGGTGCCCGTCGACGGCTATTTCGAATGGCAGAAGCTCGACGCGTCGGGCAAGAAGAAACAGCCATACGCCATCGCGATGAAGTCCGACGAGCCTTTCGCCATGGCCGGCATCTGGGAAGAGTTTGCGGACAAGGTGAGGGGCGAACTGGTGCGGACCTTTGCCATCGCCACGTGCGAGCCGAATGATCTGATGGCGACGATTCACGACCGCATGCCGGTGATCCTGGCGCCGTCCGATTACATGCGCTGGCTGGGGCCGGAGCAGGATCCACGCGACCTGATGAAGCCTTTTTCGTCCGGCCTGATGAAGATGTGGCCGATCGACAGCAAGGTCGGGTCGCCGCGCAACAACACGCCCGACATCATTGACGAGATCGGCCGGGGGCCGAGCGACCTGTTCGACGTCTAGATAAAGCTTTCCCCATCATCCCGGTGCTCGAAACAGAACCAATGCGGGTCCTGTCGCGGCCGGGCAAAACCGAAGCCCGCATGCCTGTTGCATTCCGAATGCTCGCAGATGTGCCCTAGGACGTAGACTCATTACCGCGTAGCCAGATGCGAACTGCGACAAGTTTGAGGGCGGCAAGATAGTTCTCAGCCAGCTTGTCGTATCGGGTTGCGATGCGGCGGAACTGCTTGGCCTTGTTGAAGAAACGCTCGACGAGGTTGCGCGCCCTGTAGAGGAACGGGCTGAAGCATATCGCGTCCTTGCGGTTGGCCTTGGGCGGGATGTTGGCCCATGCCTTTCGGTCTTTGACAGCATTGCGCAAGGCGTTGGCATCGTAGCCCTTGTCGGCGAGTAGCATGGAACCTCCCGGCAAATCCTTGATCAAGTCCGCTGCGGAGGCGATGTCACTCATCTGGCCTGCCGTGAGCGTCAGCTTGATTGGCCTCCCCTGGGCGTCGACAAGAGCATGGATTTTGGTTGTCAGGCCGCCTCGGGAACGACCGAGACAATGATCTCGATCCCCCTTTTTGCCGTCGCGCCCTGCTGATGGACGCGAACANCCGCCTCGGGAACGACCGAGACAATGATCTCGATCCCCCTTTTTGCCGTCGCGCCCTGCTGATGGACGCGAACAATGGAGGTGTCGATCATCTGCACCGTGCCGTCATGGGCTTTTGTGATGGCATCCATGAGGCGGTCCCACACACCTGCTTTCCGCCATCGAACGAAGCGATTGTAGCAGGTGGTGCGAGGGCCGTAATGCTCCGGCAGATCGCGCCATGGCGCACCCGATCGCAGTATCCAGAAGATGCCGTTCAGCACCCTGCGGTCATCAACGCGCGGTACTCCTCGCGGCTTGTTGGGCAACAGCGGCTCGATTGCGCGCCATTCGAAGTCAGTCAGGTCATATCGGCTCATTCTGATGCTGAAACATAAATCTGCCTCCCACCAAAGCCGCCACTTGCGAAATGAGCCGTTGCCGCCCCCACCGTCGGATGACAAGATGATGCGAGCAGCTTTTGAAAGGTCAATCATGGAACGACTTGAACGCGACGCGCCACTTCCTGTCGAAATGCAGGGCCGGTGGATCGACGTGGAAGATTCAACTTCGGCGTTGATCGTTCAGGGCGGCGAGATCATCTGCTTCGGAGAAGTAGTCTCCTACGATTACAAGCTGGTCGATACAGACGATGGCGCTCTGACCGTCAGTCTGAAGATAAACGATCAAGCAGCAGAGGACCGCCTTCCAACGCTCCAACATCACCGAGTTGATGATTACGCCGGAAGGCGATTTCCATGCTTACAATGTCAAATTCGCCAGCCAGTTCGAACGCGCCGAGAGCTAGACGGGCAAAGCGACCGCTAACTCGCGACCCGTCAGTTTATCGGTTCACAGCCTAGCACTCTGGCACGCTCTCGCGGCGCCGGCGTCATGCCGTCGGCGAGCTTGGTCGGTTCGTCGCTCATGCGAGATAGATTCCACAAGACGGCTTGACGAGCAAGGAATTTGTTCCTTTTCTGTTCTCATGGCGCACGATCCGATCGACACGCTGGGGAAGGCGACCCGGCACAATATGCTTGTGAAAGTGGAATGCAGTTGCGGCAACGTTCGCTACTGCAGATCAGCCGATCTCATGATGGTCTATGGCGGCGGCGTTGATCCTTTTAAGCTGAATTTCGACTGCAACCGGTGCAAGCCATCGATCAAGGTCACGCTCCTCGAAGTGCATCCCGAGCACCTTCCCAAGCGTCTGATGATCCACAAGGTGGACGGCAAGATCACCTGGTACACCGAGCGGTTCCGTGGATGAAAACGCCGCGGGCGTATGTCGATATCTTGGCAATGGCCATCATCCCAGATATTAAGCGCCGATGGAGAAAGACTGGATTGAGGCGCTCGACGGACTGCGCGGGGTGGCCGCCTATTCAGTGGTGATTTCCCACTATGCCGGTCAGACAATTCTGCAACCCCTACATCTGGTCGGCCAAGTCGGGGTGATGCTGTTCTTCGTCATATCCGGGTTCCTCATGGGCGATCTATATATGAGGACGCCCTTTACACGGGGCAACTTGCAAGCGTTCTATATCAAGCGCTTTGCCCGCGTCGTACCGCTCTATTACCTGGTCGTCCTGGCAAGCGTCACCCTTTTCATGGCCCGGCAAAGCGTGTGGCCGGCCTATAGCATTGATGCCCTGTGGCATTATTTGCTGTTCTGGCGCGGCGAAAACGTACTCTGGACCATCCCGGTCGAGGTGCAGTTCTACGCGCTGTTTCCGGTCATCTGGTGGCTTTTCAGCAGGGCAGGCCCGGCATCGATGCTGCTCATTCTTGTCTTTTGCGCGATCGAGGCTGCGTGGATTGATACGCCCGTGCTGTTTCAATCTTTCCTGCCGTACTTCGCGGCCGGGCTGTTGCTGTCGATCGTGCAAATTCCCTACTCGCGCCTGATCGAATTTATGATCCTACCGGCCGCGATCGTGCTTACACTCGCCCTGCCTGACATAAGCGCAGCCATGGGTTTCAGGCCGACAGGATTGTGGGAATCGCCGGTATACCTACTGACCGTGCCGACGACTGTGCTGCTGGTCATCAAATCACGGGGAGCTAACGTCCTGCTTGGTGGGCGCATTGGCGTTTTTGCTGGCAAGATCAGCTATTCAGTCTACCTACTTCACATGCCCGTGCACTTCGTCATGCGGCAGTTGCCTATTTACGAGACAAGCCCACTGCTTTTCATAGGCCTCACGCTGATCGTGACCACCGCAGTTTCGTGGCTGTCCTTCACCATTATCGAGAAGCCGGCCCGAAACTGGATAAACGGCACCTTTGCGAGCGGGGAAAGCGGCTCTGCCCGAGCCGTTCTCGCCTAGACCACTTCCACCCGGAAATACTCACAGACGATATCGTTGACGGTAGCCACCCCATTCTGAGCCCTGCACGACACCGCCACCGCAGCGGCAAGCGCTTCCGCAGCCGTATTCCGGACCACTGTAGAGCCGGTGCCGGACACAGTAGAGCGGATGAGGAATTCTTCAGTCGCCGCGCCGGTAATGTCGACATCAGCTTCTAGCACCCAGGCGAGGTTGTTGGAGGTAACGACCAAACCCCCGAGTTGCGTGGCTCCGAAATATAGCAGCACCGTCTTGCTGTTGGCGTTGGCGGCAAACTTGCCGTAGGCGTAGAGCTTTACGGTCTTGCCGATCGCCAGCCGGTTCGCCGGCATAGTGTACGACATTAAGGTTTCGAGCGTCGTTACCGCCGTGGTCCCGGCCGTTCCGGCATTCTTCGACAGCACGCGCCCAGTGTCGTTTGCCCCGGCGCTTTGATCGCTCACGTTGACCGTGCAGCCCACGTTGGCGTTGTCGGCGGACACCACGATGTTGCGCGTTGTAGCATCCATGTTGACGCCGATTGCGCAATTCTCGATAACATTACCGCTGACAGCAGAAGCCCGCGCTAGCCAATTTGCTGCCGAGAATACAGTTGTCCTGAATACGATGCCGGAGGTCCCAGCAAGACCGCTGCCAGCGATGTTGTTCCCCGAAATGGACGACGATGAACTGTCCTCCATGTCGATGCCGGTGGCGCTAATAGCGGTGATGAATATCAGGTTGTCGTTGATCTGATTGTTCTGAACGTTCTTGAGCCATACTCCACGAATGGTCGTGTTCGTATGACACCCGACCATGCATAGCTGGCTCTCGCCGGTTGCCGAGCCATCCCAGAAGACGCCATATTGGCCAATCACGAAGTCGCAATGCGATATGTGGATACCTTCGACGTAACTGGTGGCCTGGACCGCGACGCTAAAGAAATACGCCTCACAATTTGAAATGTGGTACGGAGAGGCATCATGCAACGTTGTTGCCGTAATGAAGATGAATTTTCCAATATCTCGCTGATTTGAGCAACCATACCAGAACGTCTTATCGACAACGGCAGAACTACAGCTGTTCAACGTCAAGCCGAAAGCCCAACAAGATGAGTTTATACTGGCTGTAAAACGACAGTTCTGCATAATGAACGCAGATGGCGGTTTACCCACCGAATTGTTGCCATTGATAACAACAGCATTACCAGCAGCCGTATTTGCGACGCCATTACCGTCCGTAACGAAACCAATCCCATCGAAGGTAACGGCGTTACCCGGTAGGACGGAACTCATTATCCACCACGAGCCCGCCGCGATCATATCGATCTTGATGCCATCCGTCCCCGGCCAATGCAGAGTTGTAGCCGCATAGCCATCACCCGTCATATGCAAGCGGTCGTTATTGGCCATTGTGACGGTAAGCAGGCCGCTTAGATTGTAAGAGCCTGATGGAATATGCAACGCGCCGACCAGCCCTTTGGCCAGGTTGATCGCCGCGGAAAGCGCCGTCGAATTGGATGCGCCTGTTCCGGCAGGATCGAGCCCAAACCATGCGGCCGACCATCTACCATCGTTCTGGCGAACCCACGCGCCGCTCGCGCCGGTCACGTCACTGACCGGTGCCACGTAGACGCCCTGCGCCGTGTCAGCCGTCACCAGCGTCGACAGGTTGCTAGAGTTGAAGACGAAAACGCCGTTCCGGCCGCCGGCGGCGTAGACGCGAGCGACCTTGTCCTTGGCCGTGTTTATCGCGGCCAGCGCGGTCAAATCCGTCACATAGATCGGCGTGTCGAGAGCGTCGCGCAGATCGACGGCCGTTATGGCGCCGGTCAAGCCGGCCACGCTCGGCACTGCGGTCGCGCCTGTTGGCCCTGTCGGGCCGGTGACGCCTGTGGCGCCGACCGGGCCAGTCGCCCCGGTTGCTCCGACCCCTGTCGGACCCGTAGCGCCTGTCAGACCGGTGACCCCTGTCGGCCCGGTCGGGCCCGTCAGGCCAGTCGGGCCGGTCGGGCCGACGCCAGCGGGTCCGGTCGGCCCCGTGGGGCCCGTAGGACCGTCGCCGCGCAGCAGCGCCAGGACGGAGGGTGAAAGGCTTTCAGGAGTGACTTTGCCGTTCGGCAGCGCGCCGTCCGCGCGTCGGACGTCGGCCAGCGCGTCAATCGTCTGGTCGATGCTATTGGCGAGGTTCGCCAGGTCATTGTCGAGTGCGGTACCACCTTGCGGCCAGTTCTCCAGTACCGCGTAGCTGAATTCGATGACGGGCTTCGTGGGAAAAGGCATTCGGGATGCACCAGAACGTCGCTTCCAGATAGCACCGCGGCGCTCGAGCCATGCTCTGCGCGACACGTTTGAGATGCTTGTTGGAAGTCCGTTGACGTTGGCTCCGGGGTTCCCGAAGCGGCTTGGTGCAGTTGCCCGAGTTCTGCGCGGTACCGGCAAAATAATCATAGTCGAATTCGCTGGGAAAAGCCAGCTTCGCGAAATGATGCTATCAGCCAGAGATTAGATTGCGCTTGAATTGAAAACCCCTCATTGGCGACCAATTTGCGCATAAGCGTTGCCAGCGGCCGACGACATATCGATGCCGTACGGCGGTTTCTTCATCATAGGTGGCATTGACGGCGGTGTTGTACGCCATTGCCTGTACGCACCTATAAGCCGGCGGCGCATCGGCAGCGATGCGCTGCATCTTTCCGCGACCGAGTCGCAGCAGTTCACCGGTAACGGTCGCCTCCTCAATGTCGGCCAAGACATTGTGCAGACGGCTCCGAAGCCCGCGATGTTCTCGCGCGCCTCCGGCGGGATCAATTACAAGCAGGAGCACGCCGGCGAGGGCCGAGGCCACCAACGGCACGAGAGCACTGAATGGCACAAGGTCGGTCATCCCGGCAATTGCACTAGTGCCCAGGAAAACCTGAAGGCCGGTCAACAGTCGATTGAGCCTTGCCAGGAACTGTTCACGGATTGCGTGATACGCGATAGCCTCGACAAGCTGAAAACGAACGGCGTGGACTTCGCCAGACGTTACCTCCGCGTCGGCGGCGGTGGTGGCGGAGCGAACGGGGTGTCGGACTTGTGTCGCGGCTCGGGTGGCGGCTGGGACGGGCGCGTGGGTGGCGGGGGTGGTGGCGGGGAGGGCCGCGGGGGTGGTGTCGGTCGTGGATCTTTTGACGCGTGCCATGATGCTTCTTCCATGCCTACTTGCTCCTTCAGAATCTCCTTACGATGCGTGGAAATATCCGCCGGAACAACGGAACTTGCAACGCCATAGACGACAATGACGCCAGGTTAATCACAGAACAAACCATACTTTTCTACACCGGCTCACATATCGCCTGCATTCATCTTTGCAGCGTATGCAACGCCTGAACTTAATCTCAGAGTCAGCCCACAGGGCTTTAAGGATATCGGGTGCCGGCTGGGTCGAAGAGCGTGCCGCCGGCTTCTGCCGCTGTCCGCCGCAAAGTGTCCGGTATTGTGGACCGCGGGCCGCGCGCTACAGCGTCTTTGATCTGCTGGACTGAATCGGGTGCGATAAACATTTTAGCGAGGGATTCGATGTTGCCGCGCAGCGACGCACGCGTCGTCGCGTCACCAGCTTTCTTGGCCAACCCCAAGCCGGCGGTCGAAACCAGGTCGCCCAGCACGCCCAAGGGAGAAGCGGCGCCGAGCGCACCCTTAACAGCCTCGTTGAACGCCGTGAGGCTGCCCACCGGCTGGCGGTAGCCAGACGCGTGCAGGACTGGCAGCAATTCGTCCATCGACAGGCCAGCCTGCTTGTTCGGCATTTCGCGAAGCACGGCATCCAGCACAGCCTGGCGCGTATCGTTGCCAGCGACATCCTGGTGAAACTTGATACCCGCACGACTGCGGTCGCCGCCTTGCGTCTCCGTTGTCGCCTTGGTGTGGCGATCGGCGAGGTTCTGGCGCACCAACGCGGCCGTCGTCGCGGGATCCTCGGCCACCAGCCGGCGAGCGGCATCGCCCGCCTCGCCGGCCGAGCCCGTAAGCGGGTTCCGCGGCAGCAGGGCGTTCCCGGCGGTCGTGGTGTCACTAGCAGCGGCCACCTTGCCGACCGGTCCTTGCTCAATTGGGTTGAGCACGGTTCGGCGGAGCCGTTCCTGCTCGGCCAGTGCCTGAGCGTATTCCGGCGATGCTGTGGTCGCGGCGTTGCGAGCGTCGGACGCGGCGGCTCGGCTGCGGCCCGCAAGTTCGGGGCCGTAGAGCGGGTTGGCCGCATTGGCGAGGGCTTCGCCGCGGGCGTTTAGATCCTTCGTCACCGCGTCAACGACGGTGATCGAGTTGTCGGGCAAGCCGGCGTAATCCGGCGCGAGCTCCGCATTGCCGCGCAGCCGCGCCAGACCAGCGGCGAATCGCGGATCGGCGGCGATCGGCGCAAACTGCGCTTGCGGCACGACTTGCGGCGGTACCGGGCCGCCTGGACCGACAGGACCGGTTGCGTCGTAGAGCGGGCGCGTCTGCGCGTTGATGCCCTGGCGCGTCTGATCAATCACATTGCCCGCCGCTTCCGCAGCGTTCGGTCCAAGCGTGGACGGCTGCGGGTGCTGCGGTGCGATCTGATCCAGAACGTTGCCTACGGCTGTGTCGACTTGGCCGGCGCGGCGGCCGAAGAAAGGCGCGGTCTTTGTCCTGCCCTCCACACTTCCCTCGATCACACGAAGCAGATCAGGCAGCGCGCTAGCGCCGCCCCTAGCCTGCGTAACAGCTTCCGGCCCAGACAATGCCACGCCGGTTTTGTTGGCGTCCTGTAGCGCTTGAGCCCGCTGCCAGTCGGCATCGGTCATGCCGTCGGTAGCGCGTCGAATATAACTCTCTGGAGCCGAGTACGAGCGCGCAAACGCAGTGCCCGAGTTGCCGAAGGCGGCGCCAAGAAAACGCATGAGCCCCTCGTAACGCGTGCCTTCCGAAGCTTGGCCCGCGGCTTCAGAGGCAACCGCAGGGGCAATAACATCGCCCACGATCTTACCGGTTTTGCCGGCCATGCCGCCCGGCGCGGCGAATTCCCCGATCGTGCGTCCGTATTTGCCAGCCGTGGTACGGGGCTCGTAAAGGTCATCATCCATCTTCGATCGGATAGCGTCCTGGCCGTCGAACATGCGCTGCAGGAAACCGCCGAGATAAGAATTCTTGTCGTCGGCCTCCCGCTGCGCCTTCTCTTCCGGCGTTACGGCGTCGTAGCCGAACATCGCCCGGATCGGATCTTCAACCTTGCCTTGGAGGTACTCGCCGCCTTGCTTCACGACGCGCGCCGCGGTTACGGGCAGCATGCCCATTTCGACAGCGCCACGCGGAACGCCGGCAGCGGCCGAATAGAGGAAGTCCTTGACGGACGACGGCTGCTCGGCGGGCGCCGGAGCGGCCGGTGCTGCGTATTTCGTCCACGGTCCATCAGTCGGTGCGGTTGGGCCGCCAAATGTCTCCCGCATCGCTTTCGCCATCACGTCAGCGGGCGTGCCGGCAGGGAACTCAACCATGGAGCCGTCGGGAGCCTTGATCTGCTGGGTCGTCCCTGCTGGAGCCGCTGGCACCGCGTATTTCGTCCACGGACCATCAGCGGGAGGCTTTGCGTCGGGGAACGCGGACCACAGGTCGTTCGCCGCCGGTGCTGTGGTGGCCGGCACGCCGGGGAAGCGTGGCAGCCGATCGCCTTTCGCGGCCGGGCCGTCAAACTGGTCGACCACGTTTGCGGCGGGCTTGGCGTCCGGGAAGGCTGCCCAAGGGTCAGACGAAACTGGAGCCGCGACTACAGGAGCGCCGGGAGAGCGGCGCGTGGTCGCACCGGCCGGCGGAACAACTCGGAACGCCAGCGGGATGTCGGCGGCGTATTTTTCCCAAGGCTTAGCTGGCACCGGAAACCTCCACCAATTCGAACCATCGACGCATGCGAGCAGTGCTCAGCGGGAGATGCGATCAGGATGTGTTCGGTTGAGAATACGGGCGAGCCCGTGGCGGGGCGGCAGCCCGAGTTCCGCAGTTTTCCGGCTATTGCTAAAATACACAATTGTTGCTGCAAAAACCAGCATTATGCAGCGACTTTCACGGCGCCGACGCTGTCGGACAAACCCACCATCGATCGAACGATGTCATGCCTGCGCTGCGCTTTGCGCTGCTGCAGCCAAGCGTAGTCGCAGATGTTGTGCAGGTCGCGCTCCAGCAGCCGCACGTACATCCTGGCGTCTTCGATACGGTGCGGGGGACGGGCCGCCCGCCCCTGTTCGTCTTCGGCCCAATGCCGCACGACGATCGTTGCGGCGCTCATGCAGATCACGACGGTGTGGGGATCGTATGCGTGCGGCAGTCGTTGAACGACCGCGACAGCAGCGCCCGCGATCGCCCTGATCAGCTTGTCCCGACGCTTGGCGTCGAGTTGGAACACTGGCTTGAACTTGCGAAGCGCACCCAGGGTCAAAGGCAGTTCGAAGGTGATGTCGACATGCGGCAGGGTCGCTTTCCAGAAGCCGAAGATGAAGCGGTCGATCTCGCCGTCGAAGTCGATCTCGGCACGGCTCGGCGGATCACCTTCAGCGTGTCCGTCGTCAGCGAAAGGCATCAAGAATTCGGTCGGCATGGCGAGGATCCATTTTGGCTATGCTGACGATAAGGGAAGCTCCGGCGCGGAAAAATCGGTTAATTCAGTCGGTTTTCGGCGGGCTTGGAGGTGTCCAAGTTTGGCGCGGCCTTAAGTTCCTATGCCCGTCCGCCGAGGTTCTGGCCGCACAGAAGCGAGTGTGCCGGGGGGCGCCCTAGGTCCCGGCCAGCCAGTGACCCCGGTGATGGGATCGCGGCCCGGCAGTGTGGGCCGATCGTTCGCCGACAGCACAGCGACACCTTCAACGCCATTGCAGGGGGTTCATCCTCACCCGCCACGGAGTGAGCCTCGCTGTACACAAAGTACACTTTGTAGACACAGCTCTATTGACTGTACACTTTGCGTACACTACCGATATGGACCTCATAGTTCAAGGCGAAAGGGTACGGAAATGGACGGCAAGGTGATCGGATACGCTCGTGTAAGCTCGACGGGGCAGGATTTCGACACACAGGTCGAGCGGCTGAAGGCCGCAGGCGCGACCAAGGTGTTCAATGAGAAGCAGTCCGGGCTTGACCGCGATCGGCCTGAACTGGCGCGCTGCCTGGACTACGCCCGGGAAGGCGACATCCTATTGGTGACGAAGCTGGACCGCTTGGCGAGATCAGCGGGGCACCTTCACCAGATCGTCGAGGGCCTAAACACCAAGGGCGTCGGCTTCAGAGTGCTGGACGATGCGTCGCTTGATACGACGACGCGAACCGGGAAACTGGTGTTCGGCATTCTGGCTTCTATTGCTGAATTCGAGACGGCCCTGCGTAGGGAACGCCAGATGGAGGGCATCGCCAAGGCTAAGGCTGAAGGCAGGACGGGCGGGCGTCCAGCTCTAGTGACGCCCGAGGTGAAGGCGGAGATTGCCAGGCTCAACGCCGACGGGATGAGCATTCGGAAAGTCGCGGCTCAGGTGGGCTTTAGCAAAGCCACGGTTCAGAAGGTCTTGGCGGCCGCCGGTACCCGCTGAAAAATCTTTTTGGGACTGCAACAAAAAAGGGCGCGGCGGGGCGCCCTTGTTCTGTCTGCGCGCCTTCGCGAAGGCTTTAGCCGGCCACACGTCGATTCGCGTTCCACTCGTCGCACAGGGCTTTCATCTTGTCTGCGATCTCGAGCGGGACTAGGCCGTCAACTGTCACGCGGCCTATCTCGCGGGTGTAATTGCGCATGACGGGATCATTCCAATCGAGAATTTCGAACGATGCTTCGTCACTGATGATCGGCTGTTTGGTGGTGAAGGAAATTACATTCAACATGTGCTGCACCTCGCTAAAGGGTTGAATCCAGGGGTTAGCGAACCGCACAACGGTTCCGCGCGGTTTTAGGCGATGTGCCTTGGACATGCCGCGCGGCCCCTGGACCAAACTATCAGCGTGGAAGCCTGTCGGACGCTTCCCAACCGTGTGCGGGTCGCTAAACCCGCGATGCATAAAGCGCAAGTCGGAAATATAGTCAAGGTTATTTACCATGGCGGCTACGATATTCACATTTATAGTGGACGATAGAAGATCGACATACAATCAATATACAATCAACAGAGGATCAATACTTAGGGTTCCATTGACAAGTCAAGGTATTTGCAGCACGTTGTACTCATGGCGTCCAATTCATCCAAACTCCTGACCCAGGACGAAGTCGCCGCACGCCTGCGCTGCTCCGCGTCCAAGGTGAAGCGGCTCCGGATCACCGGGCAACTGGCCTACCTCCCCGGCCGGCCCGTGATGATCGAGGAAGCCGACTTGGGAAAATATCTGGCAAGCATCAAGCGCCAGGCGAGCCCGCCAATCGTTGCGAAGTCGAAAAAGAATGCCTTACCGGAGCTCGAGGATCCTGGCGTGCTGGCGAAGCGCATCTTCCTCGCGAGACAAAATTCGCAGTTCGAAAGGGACCTGCGAGCGAAGGAAAAAGGAAAATAACGATGTACCGCGACAAGTATGCCCTGGACGAACTTGGCGCGGCTCGATGGTCGTCCCTTCACCCCCATCAGCTTCCAGAGGCTGACGCCCGAATGATGTTGATGCAGACCGTGGTCCTTCTGGACGAGTTACCCGACTGGCACACATGGTGCAGGAAATTTCGAGCGGCGCATGAAGGCACGCCGGGCATAAACTTTGTCGAGATATGGAGCGTGCCGGTTCTAAACAGAGGCCGCCGCCGTTACTCGTCGGAACTCCAGGTCCTGCACGTGCAATTGCCTGCCTCGCTGGGGTTGGAAGCTATCAATGCACACCGGCGAAAAAGGGGGCTGGACGAAATCGACGCGGATCCCGTTTAGTCGAACGCCCCATTTCCGCCCGAGCCCGTTCCGGCCGATTTACCGGTAAGCGCGCGGCGCTTACGCAAGGCGTCATTTGTCGCGCGCTGCAATTCGGCGCCGTCCATCTCCGACGGGTCTTTCTCAGCGCTCGCGTTTCGGTCGTTGCGGTCTAGCAGGCCGCCCACCATTAATAGGGTTCGCTGTGATGAGGCGCGCGCCACAGCCGGCTGTTTCTTGTCCTGGCAGATTTCCAACGCGCTCTCAAAAGCGACCCTGATTCCTTCGGTGCGGGCGCGTCGAAGGATCTCCGCGCGCATGCGCTCGTCGCCATCGAAATCGTCAAGCTCGTCGTCCATGTCGTCGCTCACGAAAATGCTCCAATCGGTTTCGGGTTGTCGGGTTGGCGTTGCTCGAGTTCGGCCCGCAATGCCGCGATCTGGCTTTCGAGATCAGCCGCTTCGCGGGTCGGCGGCGGCTGCGGCTTTGCCCTCATCGCGCGTAACTCTGTCGCCTGCCGGCGATCGGATCGAGCTTGCTCGCGGGCCGCGGCGCTACCGGGTTTGCGCGCAGCGTGCCATGCATCGTGGCGCTTGCGCTGGTCCGTGGACATTGTGGCCAGGCGGACGGCGCGCTTCTTCGCGGCGCGCTCACGCTCGGCAAGCTTGCGCTGAAGCTTCTTTTCGACATCAGGGGAATCGGGATTGGGCCAAACGGGAAGGCCCCAGGCATCGCCCTTTGGAGATCGGCCGCCGTGCCATGCACAACGACCATTCGCCAAGGCGAGTTGCTGACAAACCCCGCCGTCATATTTCCGTCGGGCTCCGCATTTCGGCAAAACCGGCCTTCGGGCATTCCAATCCAAAATAGCGGCCGAAGCGATCACCCGCCACTGCGCGGATGACTGCCACGCGTTGC
This sequence comes from Mesorhizobium sp. LNHC209A00, assembly GCF_000502915.1. Taxonomy (NCBI): domain Bacteria; kingdom Pseudomonadati; phylum Pseudomonadota; class Alphaproteobacteria; order Hyphomicrobiales; family Phyllobacteriaceae; genus Mesorhizobium; species Mesorhizobium sp. LNHC209A00. Next base: position 48,556 of record NZ_AYWT01000015.1, on the reverse strand, counting down.
CGGGCTTGCGCGGACCAACGCGACGTTTGCGCTTCACGGCCGCTCTCCCAAGTAGGCTTTATGAGGTTTCGCCCACTCAGCGTCAGAACCGATCCCACCCTCGATTTTACGCGACCCCAAGACCCGCCTGGGGAGGGCGCGCGGCGAAGCGCGCTTCCCCCGTAGGGGAGGTACTTTGCGCACGCACTCTGCGCAACCCTCTAACCCTTGGGAATGATGGGCTTTCGCGCACTTCGCCGCACTTTGCGCGCAAAAGTACTTCGCCGCACTTCGCCGCAATGAAATCAATGACTTAGCGGTCACTTTGCGCAGACCCATTTTACTTTCCCGCACCACGACAATTAGTCCTTATTCAAAAACGCTATCGGTCGGCGCCTGCACAGCGGACAACTTGTCCACCTGAACAACGTAACCGTTGATAATGTGGCGCGACCCATCGCGCCCGACTTCGTCCATTTTGATCAGCCCGCCGCGCTCGAGCCGCACCAACGCAGCATCGACTTCGACTTCCGAAAAGGGGTCCAGAATGCTCGAGGTCCGACGCTTCAGCACACGCGGCGCGAAGTGCTGGCTGTTCTTCGCGGTCGACATCCTTGCGCCCGCCAATTCCATCAGCGCAGCAACGACAGCACTTTCCACCGCGTCGTCGAGCTTCGGCACGATTGGCGCCGGCCAGTCACCAGGATCCGCGGCCGGCGAACGACCGGCCAGCACGGTGAAAGCGCCGTGCTCCCATCTGATCTTTAGCAACGATCCCTTCGGCCCATAGTTCAGCTTCATGCCGGCGAGCTCGCGGACGTTGCCGCTGTCGACCTTGTCGGGGTAGCGAAGATAGAGGCGCGATCGTACCGCGTTGCTCCAGCCCGTCGATCCGGACGTCCCTTCGCCGGAGTTCTTGCCGGCGACCGACGGATGCCCCAGTGCAATGACGGAACCGCCGATCGCCTGGGCAAGGCCACCAAGGCACTTCTTGACGAAACTGTTGACCTGGGCGCGCCGAACTTCGTCGCCGACGAACACGTCGGAGAGCGTGTCAATCACGAGTACATCGGCGCCGAAGGCAACCGCGTCAGCTTTCAGCCGCTGCCAAGCGTCGGTCAGCTTCGTGGTGCCGGCTTTGTCATCCCATACACCAAGGGCGTTTTCCTCGTGCTTCCGCGACGCCAGGCGAAGATTGGCGAGGTCGCAGTGCTCGAGGCCGAGCGCGGCATTGATGTCGATCTGCCGGCGGTGCAACTCGTCGGCGCTATCTTCGCAAAAGAAGCACATCACTCGCGCCGGACGGGTTTTCTGCCCGAGCCATGGGCGGCCCGTCGCCGCTGCTGTGGCGTACTGGTGCGCCAACAAGGTCTTCCCGATACCGCCGTCGCCGTAAAGCAGCGTCACTTCACCGCGAGGTATCCAGCCCTGCACCTCCCATTCACGCGTCACTGGCTTCTGGCCGGTCCACTCCCTGGGATCAATCCAGGCGCTCGGCGGTGCGGGGACATACTCATGATACTGCCCGATCGCTCGGCGGCGCTCCACGGCCGGGACGCCGAACTTGCCCCAATCCTTCGACAGCTGCCGTTCGTCCATTCGGTGCTGGCGATCAGCGATAACTGGCCAGGTCCAAGCTAGCCGTGCGTAGTCGGCTGCCGTGAAACCTTCGATGTTGCCGAGCCGATGCGCCAAGCTCATCCGCCAAGCCGAACTCGTTTGGTCGTTTGGCTCGCCGATGCGCGCCGTGCTATCGCCGCCCCAAAGCCGGCGCAAGCCGGGATGCTGTTCGCACGCCTTCGAAAACTTCGCGCGGAGTTCCGGCTCCAACTCGTCGAAGGACGTGTAGGTCTCGACGTCAGCGAAGTCGATTGCCTCACGCGCAGCGACGACGTGAGCGTCCGTCTCATCTGACGCAGTTGGCGGCTTCAGCATCGGCGCCACGGCGCTCGAAAGGTCGGTAGGTTTGTAGAGCCGCGACGTCTCTGCGCTCACAACGCGAGCCAGTCGCCTGGTCCGGCCCTTCGCCACCTTGCCGGGCGTCGGTATGTTCGGGGAGCCGGGCAGGCGCAGAAGCCTGTCGATGTTCTGAACAGCATCGCCGCCGAGAAGATGCGCAAGCGCCCGGCCCTGGCCCTCTGCCCATGATTGGAATTGGTCCGGATCAAGCTTCTCGGTGAGCAGCCACAGATATTGGAACCCGCCGCCGGAATCGACAATGACAGTTGGCGGGATGGCGCCGGCCTTTAAGGTTTCGGATTGGGCCGCCAGCGCGGCGCGTGCCTGGTCGAAATCAACACCGCCAGTCGGATCGACATCGGCATATACGGCGCGGATGCCGCCGATGTGTTTCTTGCCGAGCTTCCCGTGCGGGGCGTTCTCGATTGGCTCGTTGCCTGTCAGGTAGAGATTGGCTGTTCCGCTGTGCCGGTCAACGAACTCAGCGATCCCGCTCCAGTCGCCGGCCGTGAACGAACGCGCGCCGATCGGCGGCCCACTGTCGACCGCAGGATCGAACGCGACGAGATTGTGCCGGCCCGTCGGATCGAGGATCTTCAAAAATTGAATTGCTTCGGTGGCCGCAGGCGAAAGCGGCGGCCGTGCAGCCTGTTTTGCCTGCTCGAGCGTTTGAGCCCAGCTTGCCTTCGCCGGTTGCGCGGGTGTCGGGACTTGCTGTATATTCACGGGGTCCAAATACCTTTCAGGCCGGCGCGCTCTGCCAGGAGCGCCCGGCCTTTAATTTATGAATTGTCGACCGCCAGATAGAGCCGCGGCACGCGCATCGGTGGCGCCGACAGAAGCGCGCAGTCGACGAGATCGACGAGGCTTCGCACGGTGACGACGAGCGGCCCGCCTGGGGTGATACGGCAGCCATGAAGCCGGCCTTCGGCAACACGGTTTCGGACCCAGTCGGAAGACCGGGCAACGATTTCTCCCGCCTCCGCGATCGACAGAAAAGCGCGGTCACGCCAGGGCACATATTCGGATTTCCGGATTTGCAATTTGGTCGCCTTCCTTGTGTGGGGGCGCCTAATTTGCCGGCGCGAGCCGCGCCGAAAAAGAGCCGTGTCGGGTGTTCCTTTTGGCGCTAGACGCTGCGGCGTGTTCCGCAGTCATCTTCGTTTCAATGGCCTCCAGATCCAGGATGACGTCCAGCACGAGCCGAGCCGAACGCTCGGCTGACTCGGCTCGCGACAGCCCGGCATAGGCGTAGACATGCGAGAAGATCCGACGGAACTTCTTTTCGCGCTTTTCGACCTTGTCCTTGGTCGCAGGCTCGCCGAGCCATCTAGCGGCGAGTGCAGCAGGATTTCGATTGTCGGCTCTGAAGCGGTGCAGCGCCGCTGCGCAAATGACGATTTCAAAAAGGTCGGTGTGCGGCCGGCCAAGGTTGGCCGGTTCGAAGGATTGGCGCCACTCCCGCAGCCACGGCTCAACCACAAACTTCGTCGCGTACTCGATTAGCCGCTCGACCGTCGCGGTGTCACCCTCGAGTTTGCATCCATCATCGCGCAGGGCAGACATGGTGACGTCCCGCACTCGGGCCGGGCCGAGCAACTCCACGATGTCGTCGGGGCCGCGATCAAGGTCGGTGAGAGCTCGCCGCAGCAAGCTCACGAGGCGGCCTCAACGCATTTGGCGAGAAACGCATCTGCATCGATGCGGCGCACCAGGGTCCGACCCCCAATGCGAATCTTCTTCAGATCGCCAGAGCGTAAAAGGCGCCAAATCGAAGCCCGGCTGATGCGGAAATAGACGGCCGTCTCGCTGACGGTCAGTACGGCGGGTGAATTGGTGCTGTGTTGAATGCCCATGGATGACCTCGGTTCGGAGCATGCTGCTCACGTTGATTGGCCAAAATCCGAGACATCCGTTTCAACAGTTTCATACACGGCCAGTTGTCTATTACATTATCGGGGAGGCGCATATTAGTCAACTCGATCAGCATTTTAGCGTATGTCGCAATATCTGGCGAAGACGCGATTGCACGCGGCTTGCCTGGCGTCGGCCAAAAGCGCGAAGCAACGAAATCAGCAACGAAAATCGTCGAGACAGCCTGGAGTGCTTGGAAAGCTTGGTACGCCCAAGGGGAATCGAACCCCTGTTCCCGCCGTGAGAGGGCGGTGTCCTGACCGCTAGACGATGGGCGCGCTCAAGAAGGGGCGATATAGGCTGACGGCCGGGAAAAAGCAACTGGGGTTCGGCGGCTTTGCCGCATCGAATGAAAAGCCGCCCCCGCGTTAGCGTTTCGGCTGGATCAGGTCCCACAGATTGCCATGCAGATCGGCGAAAACCGCCACCGTGCCATAGGCTTCGTGACGCGGCGCCTCGCGGAATTCGACGCCCTTGTCAGCATCGCTGCATGGTCGCCGGCGAAATCGTGGGTTTCGAGGAAGAGAAAAACCCGGCCGCCGGTCTGGTTGCCGATGCTTTTCCTCTGCGTCTCGTCGGACGGCTCGGCCAGCAGCAGCCTGGCGCCCGGCCCGTCGGCCGGCGCGACCGTGACCCAGCGTTTGCCGCCGCCGAGATCGACATCCTCGGTCAGCGTAAAGCCCAGCCGCTCTACATACCAGGCGATCGCCTCGTCATAGTTGGCGACGACCAGCGCCACGGTCGCGACACGACGGTGTTCGGCGAAGCCGGTCATGTCCGTGGCAAATGTGTTTGCCGCATTGGCGCCTGCCTATTTGTTGCGGATCGCGAAACGGCCGATCAGGCGGCGCTCGGCGATATCATAGATGAAGATCGCACGGCTGCCGTCGGCAAGCGCGGCGTCGATCGAAAGGCGGTTGCCCGACAGTGACTGACCGACCACCCTGGCGCCAACCGGAAGAACGATGTCCCCGGTGAGCGGTTCGCTGGCGGGTACCTGGACGTCGCCAGCCAGCGGCGGCCTCACCGGCGTTGCTTTGCGTGATTTGTAGACAATCGCCGCGATCACCACCATAAGAGCCAGAAAGAGCAGGCCGAGATTGATGGCCATGAAGCGGATGAGCTTGCCGCGCAGCTTGTCGACTTCGGGGTCGAGAGGCTTTTCCTGCTCTTCATCGGCATCGGGCCGGGCCATGGCAAACATTCCGGAATGGTTTTTCGATGAGCGCTCATAGCGAAGAGGCCCCCGAATTGATAGAGGACCTGTTGATAGAGGCCGCGCCCACCTTGCTGGTCGCCGGCGCGGACGCGGCCGGCCAACGCCTAGATCAGTGGCTGGCCGCAGCACTTGGCCCGGATATGTCACGCAGTCGCGTGCAGATGCTGATCAGGCAAGGCGCCGTCGTCATCGACGGCAAGCCGGTCGACGAAACCAAGCGCAAGATGCGCGCGGGCGAAAATGTGTCGGTAGCCATGCCGGAACCGGAGCCGGCGCAGCCGGAGGGCGAGAACATTGCGCTCGAGGTGCTCCACGAAGACGACGAGTTGATCGTCATCAACAAGCCGGCGGGGCTTGTCGTGCACCCTGGCGCCGGCAACTGGACCGGCACGCTGGTCAATGCGCTGATTCATCATTGCGGCGACAGCCTGTCTGGCATTGGCGGGGTGCGCCGCCCGGGCATCGTCCATCGCCTCGACAAGGAGACCAGCGGCGTCATGGTGGTCGCCAAGACCGACCGTGCCCACAAGGCCCTGTCGGAGGCGTTCGCCGACCACGGCCTGACGGGTGATCTCGAGCGCGCCTACCTGGCGCTGGTCTGGGGCATACCGCAGAGGCCGACCGGAACGATCGATGCGCCGCTTGGCCGCGCCTCCGACCGGGTTCGCCGCGCCGTAGTGCCGGAAGGCCGTGACGACGCGCGGCACGCCGTCACTCGTTTTGCCGTGCAGGAGCGTTTCGGCGAGGGCCAGCGGGAATTCGCTGCCGCTAGCCTCGTCGAATGCCGGCTGGAAACCGGCCGCACCCACCAGATCCGCGTCCACATGGCCCATATCGGCCATCCCGTGATTGGCGACCCAGACTACGGCCTCGCCTTCCGTACCAAGGCCAATCGGCTGCCCGAACCGCTGAAAAGCCAGGTCCAGGCATTTTCCCGGCAAGCCTTGCATGCACGGCTCCTTGCATTTCGGCACCCGACTACCCATCTAACGATGAGGTTCGAGGCGCCGTTACCGGGGGACATGGAGGAACTCGTCGGCGGCTTCCGCAAGCTCTGAACCTGCCGTCAAAAACCTGAGTGGCATTGTTCACTTCAACGTGACACACTGTTTCGTGTTGAACAAATGCCTGTCTTTTCTGGTTTTGTTCCTGTATAAGATCTGTTGTCGCGAGCGAGCCTTTTGGTGTTCGCGTCACATGCCCGCCGCGTTTCGGGGGCATCACTCCAATAGAGAGGGGGCGCTACCATGGCCCAGTCATTACCCAGTATCGTTTCCGGTGAAGGCGGCCTCAGCCGCTATCTGGAAGAAATCCGCCGCTTTCCCATGCTTCAGCCGCAGGAAGAGTATATGCTCGCCAAGCGTTACGCCGAGCATGAAGACACTACGGCCGCGCACAAGCTCGTCACCAGCCATTTGAGGCTCGTCGCCAAGATCGCCATGGGCTATCGCGGCTATGGCCTGCCGATCGGCGAAGTGATCTCGGAAGGCAATGTCGGCCTCATGCAGGCCGTCAAGAAATTCGAACCCGAGCGTGGTTTCCGCCTCGCCACCTACGCCATGTGGTGGATCAAGGCCTCGATCCAGGAATACATCCTGCGCTCGTGGAGCCTGGTCAAGATGGGCACGACCGCCAACCAGAAGCGTCTGTTCTTCAATCTCCGCAAGGTGAAGGGCAAGATCCAGGCGCTGGACGATGGCGACCTCAAGCCCAACCAGATCGCCGAAATCGCGACGCGGCTGAACGTTTCCGAGGCCGAAGTGGTGTCGATGAACCGCCGCCTGTCCGGCGACGCGTCACTCAACGCGCCGATCCGGGCGACGGAAGGCGAGTCCGGCGAATGGCAGGACTGGCTGGTCGACGACCACGAAAGCCAGGAAGAGATGCTGATCGAGCAGGACGAGCTGGAAAACCGGCGCGGCATGCTGTCGGGCGCTCTCGCCGTGCTCAACGATCGCGAGCGGCGCATCTTCGAGGCGCGCCGCCTCGCCGAGGAGCCGCTGACGCTCGAGGAACTGTCGACCGAGTTCGACATCAGCCGCGAGCGCGTGCGGCAGATCGAGGTGCGCGCCTTCGAGAAGGTGCAGGATGCGGTCAAGGCCGCCGCCAAGCGCCAGATGCAGGCGCTGCGCACCATCGAGGCACAGCCGGCGGCTTAAAGCCGGCTTCGGGCAGGAAATAGCAGGGCGGCGTCAGGAAACTGGCGCCGCCTTTTTGTTGGCGAAGCCGCCGACGCAGCGCCTTTCTCCCCGTCACTACACGGGGAGAAATGTCCGGCAGGACAATGAGGGGCGGCGCTGAGGTTGCCAGGTTCTTGCCGGAGCAACAGCACATGCCGGACATCATCATCAATGCTGGCGCCGCCCCTCATCCGGCTGCCGCCACCTTCTCCCCTTATAGTGGCGGGGAGAAGGGACTAAACCTCACAGCCCGTCCAGCGGGAATTTGAGGTAGCGCCGGCCATTGGCTTCCGGCTCCGGCAGCCGCCCGCCATTGATGTTGATCTGCAGTGCATGCAGGATCAGCCGCGGCATCGGCAATGTGCGATCGCGCGCCTCGCGTAGCGCGACGAACTCGGCCTCTGTACGCGCGGCGACCAGGTGGATGTTGGTCGCCTTCTGTGCCGCGACCGTGCTTTCCCACATCGGTTCTCGACCGCCAGCCTGGTAATCATGGCCGACGAACAGCCGGGTTTCCTCCGGCAAGGCCAGGATGCCTTGGACGGAGCGCCACAACCGCGCGGCGCTTCCACCGGGAAAATCCGTCCTTGCCGTGCCGCTGTCGGGCATGAACAGCGTGTCGTGGATGAAGCCGGCGTCGCCGATCACATACGTAATCGATGCCAATGTATGTCCAGGCGAGAACAGCACCCTGACCGGAAGGGTTCCGATCCGGAAGGTCTCACCCTCGGCGAACAGCCTGTCCCACTGTGAGCCGTCAGCCGGAAAGTCCGGCCAGTTATAGATCACTTTCCACAGTGCCTGGACGTCGACGACCTTGTCGCCGATCGCCATCGGCGCTCCAGTCTTCTGTTTCAGGTAATGCGCCGCCGAGAAATGGTCGGCGTGGGGATGGGTATCGAGGATCCACTCGAGTTCCAGCCCGTTTTCCCCAATGAAGTCGAGCAAGCTATCCGCGCTCATCGTACTGGTCGCGCCGGATTTTTCATCGAAGTCGAGGATCGGATCGATAATGGCGCATCGCTTCGTCGCCGGGTCTGCGACGACATACTGGATGGCCCCGGTCGGCTTGTCATAAAAGCCGCTGACCTGCGGCTTCGCCAAAGCTATCTGCACGTCCGGCTTCCCCAAACCTAGCCGGCAGAAACGATTTTCTCCGCCGGAACCCACCGTGAGCATCGTTGTCCGCCCCGACGAACCAGTCAAGCGTGACTTGGTTCGCAGGAGCGGAAAGCCGGAAACTATTCCGACGTACCGGCTTAGGCGGAGGGCTGCTTGGTTTTCCTGAGATAGGGCAGGATCGTCTCGTAGGCGCCGAAGCGCTTGATCGCATCCTCGTTGGAAACGGCGGCGGTGATGATGACGTCCTCACCCTGTTTCCAGTTCGCCGGCGTCGCCACCTGATGCTTGGCGGTAAGCTGCATGGAATCGACCGCCCGCAGGATCTCGTCGAAGTTGCGCCCCGTGGTCATCGGGTAGGTCAGCACCAGCTTTATCTTCTTGTCCGGCCCGATGACGTAGACCGAGCGTACGGTGGCGTTGTCGGCGGGTGTGCGGCCTTCCGAGGTTTCGCCGGCGCCGCCTGGCAGCATGTCATAAAGCTTGGCGACCTTGAGGTCCTTGTCGCCGATGAGCGGGTAATGCACCGAATGGCCGGTCGCCGTCTTGATGTCATCCTGCCATTTGCCATGGCTTTCGACCGGGTCGACCGAAATGCCGATGATCTTGACGTTGCGCTTCTTGAACTCGCCCTCGAGCCCCGCCATCGTGCCAAGCTCGGTCGTGCAGACCGGCGTGAAATTCTTCGGATGGCTGAACAGGATCGCCCAGCCGTCGCCGATCCAGTCATGGAATTTGATGGCTCCCTGCGTGGTCTCGGCGGTGAAGTCCGGCGCGATATCGTTGATACGAAGACTCATGACCTATCCCTACCCCTTGTGAATGTGGCCGGTATCTTCGCCGCCCGGCGCCCGGCACCTAATCGTAGCACCGCAGCGCGACTGATTAAACGCTGGAGATGACGGTCATTCACTCGATGCGCAAAAATTTTTCCACACACGCGGGATCAGGGCCAAAAATTACGACGTGATTGATATCGGGCATGAGGACAAGCGGCAGGAATCGGCAAAGACGCCTCAGGCCTTGTTGATTGCCAGCGTCGCCGTCAAATCTTCCATGCGCTGCGCCAGGGCGCCGAGCGCGCCGGTCAGCACGCTGTCGCTCTTGTCGGCCTTGGTCAGCGCCTCGTCGCGCGTCTTGCGCAAGGTCAGCACTTCGCTTTCCATGCCCTTGACGCGCTTCTGCAGCTCGGAAAGCTCGTCCATCACCATGATGCCGGCCATGACGGTCAGCCGCTGGTCACCGATCTCGCCGAAAGAATCCTTCAGATGCGAGACATATCGGTCGAAGCGCTCGGCGAGATCGATCAGATGCTCTTCCTGGCCCTCGTCGCAGGCCATGCGGTACTGCTTGCCGTCGATTGAAACCGTGACCTGTGCCATCGGGCCAGCTCCTATCTGTCCAACACGGCGCGAATGGTTTCCATCGCGGTCACCAGTCTTCGCGACACTTCCTTGTTGGCGTCTTCCAGCCGTTCGGCGCGCGCTTCGGAATTGTCGAGTTCCTGCGCCAACCGCGAGCGGTCGGCATTCATCCGCTGCACTTCGGCCTCGGCTTCCGAATAGTCGCGTTCATGCTCGAGCTTGGCCGCGACGGCATTTTCCAGCCCTTCGATGGCCTTGCTCAGCCTGGCGATTACTTCCTTGAGCGTGGTTTCCCCGGTCATGGCTTCGTCCTGTGCCCTGCCCATCACCGAATCGTTCGCGTTCAGAACGCCTTATCCCGGAAACATTAGGCACCGGGTGAAGGCAACGTCAATAAAGCTCTCGCGACTGTCCCCCGCTAACGCTAAAGTAGGTCCACCGCCGACATCACAAGACCGGCAAATCTGCACCCGATTTGTTGACTAAAAGCCCGCGCCTGCTATGTGTCGCGCACCCTTTTCAAGGGCTCTCCCAAGCCCCCAAACCCCCACCCTGGAGGTACCATGACGTCGCGTGAACAACATGACCGGATGGCCAATGCGATCCGTTTTCTCTCCATGGATGCCGTCGAGAAGGCGAATTCTGGCCATCCCGGCCTGCCCATGGGCTGCGCCGACATTGCCACGGTGCTGTTCACCCGCTTCCTGAAATACGACCCCAAGGCCCCGCATTGGGCCGACCGTGACCGCTTCATCCTGTCGGCGGGCCATGGTTCGATGCTGCTCTATTCGTTGCTGCACCTGACCGGCTACGAAGACATGACCATCGACCAGATCAAACACTTCCGCCAGTTGGGCTCGAAAACCGCCGGCCATCCCGAATATGGCCACGCCACCGGCATCGAGACCACGACCGGCCCGCTCGGCCAGGGCCTCGCCAATTCGGTCGGCTTCGCGCTCGGCGAGCGCATCATGAACGCCGCCTTCGGCAACGACCTTGTCGACCACTACACCTATGTGTTGGCCGGGGACGGCTGCCTGATGGAAGGTGTTTCCCAGGAAGCCATCGCCCTTGCCGGTCACCTCAAGCTCAACAAGCTGATTGTTTTCTGGGACAACAACAACATCTCGATCGACGGTCCGGTCTCGCTTGCCGACAACACCGACCAGGTCGCGCGCTTCCAGGCCTCCGGTTGGAACGCCAGCCACATCGACGGCACCGATCCGGAAGCGATCGCCTATGCCATCGAGGCCGCCCGCCATTCCGACAAGCCGACGATGATCGCCTGCAAGACGACCATCGGCTTCGGTGCCCCGACCAAGGCCGGCACCAACAAGGCGCATGGCTCGCCGCTCGGCCCAGATGAGATCGCTGGCGCGCGCAAGTTCTTCAACTGGGACTCGCCGCCCTTCGAGATCCCGGCTGACATTCTCGACGCCTGGCGCACCGCCGGCAAGGCCGGCGTCAAGGCGCGCACGGACTGGGAAGGCCGCCTGGCCAAGGCCGATCCGAAGCTGAAGGCCGAGTTCGAGCGCCGTACCAGTGGCAAGCTGCCGGCGAATTTCGACTCCGTCATCGCCGACTACAAGAAGAAGCTTTCAGCCGACAAGCCGAAGGTCGCGACCCGCAAATCGTCGGAAATGGCGCTGGAAGTCATCAATGGCGCGGTGCCGGAAACCATCGGCGGCTCGGCCGACCTGACCGGCTCCAACAACACCAAGACCAGCCAGACCAAGAACATCACGCCGGACGATTACGGCCAGCGCTATGTCCATTACGGCATCCGGGAACACGGCATGGCTGCCGCGATCAACGGCCTGACGCTGCATGGCGGCCTCATTGCCTATGGCGGTACCTTCATGTGCTTCTCCGACTATGCCCGCCCCTCGATGCGGCTTGCCTCGCTGATGGGCATCCGCTCGATCTTCGTCATGACCCATGATTCCATCGGTCTGGGCGAAGACGGGCCGACCCACCAGCCGGTCGAGCACATGGCCGCCCTGCGCGCCATTCCCAACCACAATGTGTTCCGTCCGGCCGACGCGGTGGAAACCGCCGAATGCTGGCAGATCGCGCTCGAATCCGAAAAGACGCCGTCGACCCTGGCGCTGACCCGCCAGAACCTGCCGACGGTGCGCACCGAGTTCACCGAAAAGAACCTGAGCAGCCAGGGGGCCTATGAACTCGCCGCCGCCAGCGGCGAGGCCGCTGTGACGATCTTCGCCACCGGTTCCGAGGTCGAGATCGCGCTTGGCGCCCGCGACCTTCTGGAAAAGCATGGTCACCCGACCCGTGTCGTCTCGGTGCCCTGCTTCGAACTGTTCGATAAGCAGAGCGACGCCTATCGCAAGAAGACGATCGGCGACGCACCGATCAAGATGGCGATCGAGGCCGGCATCCGCCAGGGCTGGGATCATCTCATCGGCTCGGACGGCATCTTCATCGGCATGACCGGCTTCGGTGCGAGCGGTACGATCGAACAGCTTTATCCGCATTTCGGCATCACAGCCGAGGCGGCTGCCAAGGCGGCGGAAGCCCGCCTGCAAGGCAGATGAGGCCTGGCATGTCGCCCAAAAGTGTATCGCGATTTGGGACAACGACATGCACGAAACAAAATACCCGACGAGATCGCGTGAAAAGCGGTTTCGCCGGGCTGGCTCAACCTAATCGATTTAAATCCAGTCCGCCGCGGCTGGATTCTTTGCCCATCCGCCGCTATGAAGCTGCGGACCAATCGTCTGCCCTCCAGCTCCCCGGGAGAGAAAAATGACTGTCAGAGTTGCCATCAACGGATTTGGCCGCATCGGCCGCAACATCCTGCGCGCCATCCATGAGTCCGGCCGCAAGGACATCGATGTCGTCGCCGTCAACGATCTCGGCCCGGTCGAGACCAACGCCCACCTGCTGCGCTTTGACAGCGTGCACGGCCGCTTTCCGCATGAAGTGTCGGTCGACGGCGACCAGATCACCGTCGGCAAGGAAAAGTTCAAGGTCACCGCGATCAAGGATCCGACGCAGTTGCCGTGGAAGGAACTCGGCATCGACATCGCGCTCGAATGCACCGGCATCTTCACCGCCCGCGACAAGGCAGCCGCGCACCTGACCGCCGGCGCCAAGCGCGTGCTGGTCTCGGCGCCCGCCGACGGCGCTGACTTGACCGTCGTCTACGGCATCAACCACGACAAGCTGACCAAGGACCACATCGTCATCTCGAATGCGTCCTGCACCACCAACTGCCTGGCGCCGCTGGCGGCCGTCCTGCATGAGACGGTCGGCATCGAAAAGGGCATGATGACGACGATCCATTCCTACACGGGCGACCAGCCGACGCTGGACACCATGCACAAGGATCTCTACCGCGCCCGCGCCGCCGCCCTGTCGCAGATCCCGACCTCGACCGGCGCCGCCAAGGCGATCGGCCTCGTCCTGCCCGACCTCAAGGGCAAGCTCGACGGCATCTCGATCCGCGTGCCGACGCCGAACGTCTCGGTCGTCGACTTCAAGTTCATCGCCAAGCGCTCGACCACGGTGCAGGAAATCAACGAGGCGGTCATCGCCGCCTCCAACGGCAAGCTGAAGGGCATCCTCGGCGTCACCCATCACCCGAACGTGTCGATCGACTTCAATCACGATCCGCGTTCCTCGATCATGGCGCTCGACCAGACCAAGGTGATGGACGGCAACTTCGTTTCGGTGCTGTCCTGGTACGACAATGAATGGGGCTTTTCCAACCGCATGGGCGACACCGCCGTCGCTTTCGGCAAGACCATCGCCTGATCGAAGATCGATCTTCCCGACACTCGAAACGCCCGGCTTCGTCCGGGCGTTTTCATCTGCCGGAGCAGCAGCGCGAAAATCGGCGGCGCCGGGCAAAAAACCACCCTCCCGCCTTGCACTGGTCACGCCTTCGCCCCACTCTGCCGCGAAGCCAGGAGGCAGAGGAATTCGAGGGGCAAATCACGGATGGAGCATGCGATCTATCTCGTTACGCTGGTCGGCACGGCGCTTGTTGTCGCCGCGGCGTTTTCGAGCCTGATCGCCTTCCGCTTTGGCGCCCCGCTCCTGCTCCTGTTTCTGTGCATCGGGCTCGCCACTGGAACCGACGGCCTCGGCATCCAGTTCGACAATGCCCGCATCGCTTATTTTGCTGGCTCACTGGCGCTCGCCGTCATCCTGTTCGATTCCGGTTTCGGCACGCCGCTCAACGCCCTGCGGCAGGCGGCAGGACCAGCCCTGTCGCTGGCGACCTTCGGCGTCCTTCTCACCACCGGTCTGTTCGGCGCCGCCGCCTACTACCTGCTCGACCTCAGCTGGCTGGAATCCTTCCTGCTCGGCGCAGCCGTCGCTTCGACCGACGCGGCGGCGGTGTTCTTCCTGCTGCGCGCCGGCGAGATCAATCTGCGCGAGCGCGTGCGCTCCACGCTCGAGGTTGAATCGGGCACCAATGATCCGATCGCCATCTTCCTGACCATCACGCTGGTCGAGATCATCGCCGCCCACGCCAACCCCGAAGCCAATGTCCTGGTCACCAATCTGATCCTCGGCTTCCTCATAAACATGGGGCTTGGCGCGATCGTCGGCGTGCTTGGCGGCCTAGCCATCGTGCGCCTGGTCGATCGGCTCAACCTCGACCATGGCCTGCTGCCGATCTTCGTGCTGACCTTGTCCTTGATGGTCTTTGCCGCCGCCGGTGCCATCGGCGGCTCCGGCTTCCTGGCGGTCTATATCGCCGGGCTCATCGCCGGCAATTCCGACATCCGCGCTGTCACCATCCTGAAACGCTTCCAGGACGGCATGTCGTGGCTGGCGCAGATCATTATGTTCCTCATCCTCGGCCTGTTCGCGACGCCCTCGCAATTTCCGGCGATCATGGTGCCTGCGATAGCGCTTGGCCTGTTCCTGATGTTCGTCGCCCGTCCTGTCGCGGTCTGGCTCTGCCTTGTCCCCTTCCGCCTGCCGCGTCCCGAAGTCGCCTTTGTCTCCTGGGTCGGCCTGCGCGGCGCCGTATCCATCCTGCTCGCCATCACACCGCTGCTCGGCGGGCTGGAAAACGGCCGCACCATCTTCAACGCCGCCTTCATCATCGTTCTGGTGTCCCTGGTCATCCAGGGCTGGACCGTCGGCCCGCTGGCGCGACGCCTCGGCCTGATCGTGCCGGCCCGGCTCGGACCGCTGGACAAGGTCGAACTGGAACTGCCCGGCTCCGCGCATCACGAACTCCTTGCCTATCGTGTGGCGCCGGGCAGTCCGGTGGCGCGCGGCGAACGCATCCCGCGCTGGGCGCGGCCCTCGCTGGTGCTGCGTGACGGCCGCTCGATGCGTTTCCAGGACATGGGCCGGCTCGCCGCCGGCGATCAGGTCTACATCTTCGTGCCCGATCGCTATCCCCGCCTGCTCGACAAGCTGTTCGCCAGCCGGGCCGTCGTCGATCCGGAGGATGCCGATTTCTTCGGCGCCTTCGCCGTCGATCCGGCGCGTTCCGCCGCCGAACTGGAAGCCGCCTATGCGCCCGGTCTCAGCGAGGCCGAGCAGAAACAGACCGTCGGTGCGCTGGTCACCGCGCGGCTCGGCGGCCATGCCGAATATGCCGACCGCGTGCTGCTTGGTCCGATCGAGCTGATTGTGCGCGACGTCGACGACAAGGGCAAAATCACCGGGCTCGGCCTATCCTTCGAGCCGACCGCGCCGGTGGCGCGCGTGCCTGTGTTCCTGAGCGCCGGCGAGATCGGCGACCGTCTCACCGCCTTTATCCGCAACTGGCGCAAGCCGGCTGGGGCGCGGGGGGCAACACAGGCGGATGACGCCCCTGAGCCCCCGGTCGAGAAAGCGTCGGCCGAAAGCTGACGCGAGCGACCGTTCGCCCCGCCCGACATAGGCCGGGCGGTCTTCACGGACTATGTCCCCGTCCGCCTCAAAATTTCGCACCTGGCCCCAGCCAAGCCTTGCATCGTCATTGATGCCAGGTATGGTCCCGGCGATTTCAGACGAAAAGGAACCGGCATGGCTGTCTTCAAGACACTGGACGATATCGGCAACATCAGCGGCAAGCGCGTGCTGGTGCGCGTCGACCTCAACGTTCCCGTCACTGAGGGCAAGGTCTCCGACGCCACCCGCATCGAACGCATCGCGCCAACTATCGCCGAATTGTCCGGCAAGGGCGCCAAGGTCATCCTGCTCGCCCATTTCGGTCGGCCCAAGGATGGTCCCTCGCCCGAATTCTCGCTGGAGCCGATCGCCAGGGCGACGGCCGAGGTGCTCGGCCGTCCCGTTGCATTCGCCTCCGACTGCATCGGCGACACGGCAGGCAGCGCTGTCGCCGCCATGGACAAGGGCGACGTGCTGCTCCTGGAAAACACCCGCTTCTACAAGGCCGAAGAGAAGAACGATCCCGGTTTTACCGAACGGCTCGCCGCCAATGGCGACATCTTCGTCAACGATGCCTTTTCCGCCGCCCACCGTGCCCATTCGTCAACTGAAGGGCTGGCGCACCTCTTGCCGTCCTTCGCCGGCCGCACCATGCAGGCCGAACTCGAGGCCCTGGAAAAGGGCCTGGGTAACCCGGTCCGTCCGGTCGTTGCCATCGTCGGCGGCGCCAAGGTCTCGACGAAGATCGACCTGTTGATGAACCTGGTGAAGAAGGTCGATGCGCTGGTCATCGGCGGCGGCATGGCCAACACCTTTCTCGCCGCGCGCGGCACCGATGTCGGCAAGTCGCTGTGCGAGCACGACTTGGCTCCGACCGCCAAGCAGATCATGATCGAAGCGGCAGAGGCCGGCTGCGCCATAATCCTGCCGGTCGACGGCGTCGTCGCCAAGGAATTCAAGGCGGGTGCGGCCTGCGAGACCGTCGCCATCTCGGACGTGCCGGCCGATGGCATGATCCTCGATGTCGGCGCCAGGACCGTGACGACGATCGGCGAGTGGATCGACCGCGCCGCGACGCTGGTCTGGAACGGGCCGCTCGGCGCCTTCGAGATCGAGCCGTTCGATCACGCCACGGTGGCGGCGGCCAGGCATGCGGCAGCGCGCACAAAGGCAGGCAAGCTGGTTTCGGTCGCCGGCGGCGGCGATACCGTGGCTGCGTTGAACCACGCCGATGTCGCTGACGACTTCACCTATGTCTCGACCGCCGGCGGCGCCTTCCTGGAATGGATGGAAGGCAAGCCATTGCCCGGCGTGGACGTGCTGAAGCGCTGAGGGCGCCACGGCTCACCGGCAATTCGATCAACTCGAAGGGAACTGGCGGCAGCGCCGGCCACTTTCGCTCGATTCGAGCTTTCCGGCGTCATTCCTTTGGCGGTAGTGTCGTGCTGGCCGATACCAACCGGTTAGGAGAAGCATGATGAGCGAACGTCTCGAAGACATTGCCGCGGCGATTGTGGCCGACGGCAAGGGCCTGCTGGCCGCCGATGAAAGCTCCGGCACGATCAAGAAGCGCTTCGACGTCATCGGCGTCGAGTCTACCCCCGACAGCCGCCGCGATTACCGCGAGATGATGTTCCGCGCCAAGGACGCGATGGCCAAATACATTTCCGGCGTTATCCTCTATGACGAAACCATTCGCCAGAAGGCCGCCGACGGCACGCCGCTGGTCGATATCATCAAGGCGGCAGGCGCCATTCCAGGCATCAAGGTCGATGCCGGCGCCAAGCCGCTGGCCGGCTTTCCCGGCGACACCATTACCGAGGGCCTCGACGGCCTGCGCGAGCGGCTTGCCGACTATTACAAGCTCGGGGCCCGCTTCGCCAAATGGCGCGCGGTGATCGACATCGATACCGGCAAGGGCGTGCCTTCGGTCACTTCGATCAACTCGAACACCCATGCGCTTGCCCGCTATGCGGCACTTTGCCAGGAGGCCGGCATCGTGCCGATCGTCGAGCCCGAAGTGCTGATGGACGGCGCTCACGACATCGACACTTGTTTTGAGGTCTCCAAGGCGACGCTGATAAAACTCTATGACGAGCTCCACGCTGCCGGTGTCGTCCTCGAAGGCACGATCCTGAAGCCCAACATGGTGCTTTCTGGCAAGAAGTCCGGCACGGTGGACAGTCCTGAGCAAGTCGCGGAGAAGACGATAAAACTGTTCCGCGAGACGGTGCCGGCCGCGGTGCCGGGCATTGCCTTCCTCTCGGGCGGCCAGGAGGACGAGGAGGCGACCGCCAACCTCAATGCCATCAACGCCATCGGCCAGCATCCGTGGAAGCTGACTTTCTCCTATGGCCGCGCGCTGCAGGCCGCCCCGCAGAAGGCATGGAGCGGCAAGCCCTCGAACATCGCCGCCGGCCAGGCCGCCTTCACCCACCGCGCCCACATGAACCACCTGGCGGCACTTGGGAAATGGAAGGCGAGCCTGGAACAGGCTGCCTGAAGCCCCTGCTATCCTTCCCTTCAAACCCGGGCCGACATGCCCGGGTTTTGTTTTGGCGCACCGGCCTTGGGTCAAGGCATCCGAATTCTTATTTTCTCCGGGCATTCCTGACAGCGGCGATGTCGGGGCGAGCCCATCCCGTACGTCCTTGGGGTGCAGACAGGGAGAAGTTCATGCATCGCAACAAGGTCGTTTCGCGCGAAGAATGGTTCGAGGCTCATAAGGCACATCTGGCCCGCGAGAAGGAACTGACGCGGCTTCGCGAGCGCGTCGCGGCCGAGCGGCGCGAACTGCCCTGGTTGAAAATCCGCAAGGACTACGTCTTCGAGACCGAACGGGGGCCGAAGGAACTTGCCGATCTGTTTGGCGCCAACAGCCAGCTGATCGTCTACCATTTCATGTTCGGGCCGGGCTGCGTCAATCATTGCGAAGGCTGCTCCTTTCTTGCCGATCATATCGACGGTGCCAACCAGCACCTCATGCACCACGACGTATCGCTGGTCGTGATCTCGCGCGCGCCGCTGGAAGAGCTTCTAGCCTACAAGCAGCGCATGGGCTGGAAGTTCGACTGGGTGTCGTCCTATGCGTCTGATTTCAACTTCGATATGCAGGTTTCCTTCACCGACAGGCAGATCGCGGCTGGCGACACCACCTACAATTTCGAGACCCGACCCCGGACATCGAAGGAGCTTCCGGGCGCCAGCGTTTTCTACAGGGACGAGAACGGCGACATTTTCCTGACCTTCGTTTCGCGTGCCCGCGGCGGCGAACAACTGATCGGCGCCTACCACTATCTGGACCTGACGCCGAAGGGCCGCGATGAGACCGGCCTCTACCGCAATCTGATGGATTGGGTGCGGCTGCATGACGAATATGCAGGCGAGCCGCAAGCGGAGCGCGATTGCCACGATGGCTGACCAGCAAAAGTGCGGAGCGCCTCCGGAATTGCGTAAGACAAGGGGGTAGAGCGTTCGAGGCGATCCTGTTTTCGCCGGAAATGCTCGTTCACCTCTCTCGCGACATGCGTTAAATGCTGGTCGAAAACCAGTTCAATGGACCAGATGCGACGCTTTCCGACCTTCCTCACCTGGCTCGCCTTCCCGATCTATGTCTGGCAGGGATTGGGTGTCCGCCGCCGCACCTCGCGCATGCTGCCGGCGCGGGGACCGGTCATGCACGAGATCTCGGGCCAGCCTCCGGCAATCTCGCTGTTGGTGCTGGGCGATTCCTCCGCCGCCTCGGTCGGCATCGGCAATTCCGAAAACGGACTTGCCGCGCAGCTTGCGGTCATGATTGCGCAGCGCACCGGCAGCGCTGTGCGCTGGCGTGCCGCCGGCTTCAATTCGGCGACATCCGGTCAGATCCGCGACCATGTCCTGCCCAATCTGTCGGCTGATCCGTGGACGCATATCGTGCTCGCCATCGGCACCAACGACACCAAGAACTTTCATTCCGTGCCGCGCTTCAAGAAGGAGTTCGGCGGCCTGCTTTACGCGCTGCGCGCCAAATGGCCGGAGTCGCGCGTGGTATGGTCGCCGGTGCTGGAGTTCACGCGTGCGCCGGCCATGCCGTCGCCGCTCGGCAAGATCCTCGAGATCCGCGCCACCGCGGTGAACCGGATGGGCGAACGGCTCTGCCTGGAGCGCGGCGCGGTGCCGGCGCCGCGCCTGCCGATCACCAACCCCGAGGCCGGTTTTGCTTCCGACGGGTTTCATGCCTCAGAGGCCGGCTACCGGGCCTGGGCGGAACATCTCGTCGGCCCAGTGCTTGCCGACTGAAGAGCGACCGCGCTGTCACCAGGCCCTATGTCAAGTGCCCGAGCACGGCCGCCAGCGAGATCGCCGCCATGGCGAGCAATGCCAATTTCCAGAAGTCGCCGCGGCGCCTGAGCCCCGGCCAGCCGAGCGGCTTGATGAGCTGGATGACCATGAACCCGACGATGACAAGGGCGAGGAGTTTCGTCATGCTGCCTTTGACCAGCAACGCTTGCGCCTGTCAAAGCGGTTCGTTCGGTCTCCGGGAAAGAAAAGGCGCCGCGAACCCGAACTGGAACGCGACGCACGCCTTGACCGCGCAGCAATCTACTTCAGCGGCTTGAGGCCAGCCTCGATCGATGCGCGTTTTGCCTCCAGGAACGGTGGCAGGGCAAGGCTTTCGCCCAGCGTCTCCAGCGGCTCGTCGGCGGTGAACCCTGGCCCGTCGGTGGCAATCTCGAACAGGATGCCGTTCGGCTCACGGAAATAGAGCGAGCGGAAGTAATAACGCTCGACCTCGCCGCTTGACGGCAGCCGGAATTCGGCCAGGCGCCCTGTCCACTGATGCAGCGTCTCCTCGTCTGGCGCCCTGAAGGCGACATGGTGAACCGCACCGGCGCCCTGCCTTGCGGGTGCCAGCCCAGGTTGCACGGCCACATGAAGCTCCGCCGCCGGCCCGCCCGCGCCCATTTCGAAGACGTGGACCTGGCCCTCGCCGTCGGGCGAAGCATAGTCGCGGACCTTGCGCATGTTCATCACCCCGGTCAGCACCGCCTCGGTGTTGGTGATGTCGGGAACACTGATAACGATCGGCCCAAGTCCGCGGATCTGATGCTCGGCCGGTACCGGGCTTTTCGCCCAGGGATGGCTGCCGCCCTTGCCGCCATCGCTGACGAGCCTCAGGCGCTGGCCTTCGGGGTCCTCGAAATCCAGCGACTTGTAGCCGCCGACATCGGCAGTCTCTCCTGTCACGATGCCTTCGCTGGCAAGGTACTGCTTCCACCAGCCAAGGCTCTCCTGGCTGCCGACCCTGAGGCTGGTCCTTGCGATGCTGTGGGTGCCGCGCCGTTCGCGGCCGATCGGCCAGTCGAAGAAGGTGAGGTCGGTACCCGGCGTTGCCTCGCCGTCGGCGTAAAAGAGATGGTAGGCCGAGGTATCGTCTTGGTTCACTGTCTTCTTGACCAGCCGCAGCCCCAGCACCTTCGTGTAGAAGTGAAGATTACCGGGCGCATTGGCGGTGATGGCGGTCAGGTGGTGAATTCCTCTCAGTTGCAAGCTCATGGTGGTCTCCCTGTTTTTGGGGAAGAATTTTCCACTTTCATATCAGAACTCCGGTCACTTCGCTGAAGGCCACCTATCCCGACAGTCCGTCACCAAGTTATGAACAATACCGCCCCGATTAGCTCTATTTTAATGAACAATCCGCGCTCGCGTGACCCGTCACGACAAGAACGGAACAGTCGCCGCACGACCTGCCATCCTCCTGACAGACTGCTGTCAGGAGGGGTGTGCGATAGTGTCTCCGGTTAGAGAGAGGAGATTGGTCATGAACGGTTTTACCATTCTGCGCGGCATGCAGCATTATGTCGGCAAGATCCGCACGATGCGAAACGAGATCCGGACCCAGCGGTTCATGAACGCGCTTCCCGCCGACATTCGCAAGGATATCGGCTGGCCAGACATGTATGCCGAGCGTCGACATCACGGCAATTGAGACGAAATTTTCAACGCAGCATCTGGATGCTCACGCGTCAGCACCCAGATATCAAGTCCGGCGCGCGAGGGATGGAGCGAGCTCATGCCCGATCAGAAGACAATCGGCTTTCTGTTTATCGAAGGTTTTGCCGACTGGGAGTATGGGCTGCTGGCGGCCTCGGCGGTCGATTGGTTCGGCGCTCGCGCCGTATCGCTGACGCCCGACGGCAAGCCGGTGACCGGAATCAGCGGTTTTAAGCTGACGCCAGACCGCTCGGCCAGCATCGATGAGAATACCGATGTCGATGCCGTGGCCGTTATCGGTTCCGACCACTGGGCGAGCAAGGCACCGCCGGATGCTGCCGAACTGCTGATGGCTGTCGCATCGCGCGGCGGTGTCGTTGGTGGCATCTGTGCGGGAACGCTGGCGCTGGCCCGAGCCGGCATGTTCGAGAACGCCAAGCACACCAGCAATGGCCGTGATTGGATCAGCGGTCACGAGCCCGGCTATGCCGGCGACGGCAATTATCAGGATGTGCCACATGCCGTGGCCGACGGCAAAATCGTGTCCGCGCCAGGTTCGGCGCCCGGCACTTTCGCCCTTGCCTTCCTGCAGACGCTCTATCCGGAAAAAGGCAGCGAACTCGCGCAGATGCGGACCATGTTCGCCAAGGAGTATACTGAAGCCTCCTGACAGTATGCTGTCAGGAGGTGCGTGCGATGGTGGGATAATGCGCATGGCCGGCCGAGAGGACGATCTATGAAAAACTGGACCGACAGGCTGAACACGCCTGGTATCAACGGCGTGAAGCCAACGCCGCGCACCGTAGGGGACATTATCGAAGGCCAGCCCATGCTGGTTCCGACCGCGCGCCAGGTCGACGATTTCATCCGCTCCATCCCCGAAGGCGTCGAGATGGACGTTCGCGCGCTGCGCACGGCCCTTGCCATCGAGCATGGCGCCGAAGTGACATGCCCGGTCACCATGGGCTATCATCTGCGTACGGTCGCCGAGGCTGCCAAGGAGGATCTCGAGCGCGGCATGATGCTCAGCGACGTCGCTCCCTTCTGGCGCGTGCTCGATGCGAAGACGCCGACAACGAGGAAACTGTCCTTCGGCGCGGAATTCGTCGCCGCGCAGCGCAAGCGCGAAGGGCTGAAACCGTAATGCATGTCATGTGGAAGTGGATCCGGTCAGGGAGCCACGGCATGCATGGGAAAAACACTGGGGAAGCAAACGATGCGCCGCGCCGACAGGCTCTTTCAGATTGTGCAGCATCTGCGTGGTGGCCGTCTGGTCACCGCTCAGAAGCTCGGCACATGGCTCGAGGTTTCCGAGCGAACCATCTACCGCGACATAGCCGACCTGCAGTCGACCGGGGTGCCGATCGACGGCGAGGCTGGCGTTGGCTACATGATGAGGGAGGGTTTCGACCTTCCGCCGCTGATGTTCACGCGTGACGAGATCGTGGCGCTGGTGGCCGGCGCACGCATGGTGCGCGCCTTTGGCGGAGCCGCCATGGCGCGGGCCGCCGACGAGGCACTGGTCAAGATCGGTGCCGTGCTGCCCGATGCCGAGAAGGACCGCATTGCCCGCACCGAGATCCACACGCCGATGTGGGTGGTCAGCGATGCCGCCCGCGAGGCGATCGACCTGATCGAGCGCGCGGTCGAAAAGCGCCAGGTGCTGACCATCGACTATTCGGACGAAGCCGGCCGCGGCACCGCGCGCGATATCAGGCCGCTCGGCCTGTGGTTCTGGGGCAAGGTGTGGACGCTGGTCGCCTGGTGCGAGATGCGCGATGATTTCCGCGCCTTCCGCATCGACCGCATTGCCTCCGTGGTCATCGCCGGCCGAATCTTCAAGCCGGAGCGCGGCAAGCAGCTTGCCGATTTCTACCGGGCGGTGGAGCGCAGCGAGGACTACGGCATGGCGCCCGACCGCGCGGCGCGAAGCTGAGACTTGCCGGACCGCACAAAAAAGCCCGCTCGAAGCGGGCTATTTTGTTGCGTTGGCGAAAAGCCTATTCCTCGTCGGTATCGGTGTCCTTCGACTTCAGCGCCGACAGCTTGGCGAAGACGGCGTTTGCATCGAGCTCCGCATCCTCGTCCTTCGGCTTCTCCGGTGCAGGCACCAACCGCTCGGTCAATGCCGCCGGCAGCAGCGTGTCGCCGACCGGCTGCGCCTGCTCGCGGCCGCGCGAGGCGCGGTTGACTTCCATATCTAGGTCGATCTGCGAGGCGAGACCCAGCGTCACCGGGTCCATCGGCTGCAGATTGGCCGAATTCCAGTGTTTGCGTTCGCGGATCTGCTCGATTGTCGACTTGGTGGTGCCGACGAGGCGCGAAATCTGCGCGTCCTTCAGTTCGGGATGATTGCGCACCAGCCACAGAATGGCGTTCGGCCGGTCCTGGCGCTTCGACAGCGGCGTATAGCGCGGGCCCTTGCGCTTGGATTCAGGCACCCGCACCTTGGGATCGGAAAGCTTCAGGCGCTGGTTCGGATCCTTCTCGGCGCGCGCGATCTCGTCGCGGGTCAGCTGGCCGGTCATGATCGGATCCATGCCCTTGATGCCTTGCGCTGATTCACCGTCGGCGATCGCCTTTACCTCGAGCGGATGCAGCCCGCAGAACTGCGCGATCTGCTCGAAGGAAAGCGCGGTGTTGTCGACCAGCCAGACGGCGGTCGCCTTGGGCATCAGCAGCGTATTGGCCATGTGCAAAATCCTTCTCGTTCGCCCGCGTTCCCGCGCGGGCGGTGGTTTTAGAGCCACCAAAATGGGAAATTCGCGGCCTGTATAACCGTTCCAGACTGCTTTCGCAACGTTTTTGGAAGAGCTGGAAACGACCTAACCAGCCAACGCAGCGGTAGCGCTAACGTTTGCCACGGCGGTCCAAACCCTGCCATGGCACTTGCTGCGGAGCGCCATGGCAAAATCACGCCGGAGCCGAGATGAATCCAAAGCTCCAAAAGACAAAACCCGCCGGACAGGGTCCGGCGGGTTTGGAACCGGCGACGACAAGCGTCTGCGGCGGCTCTGCATTGCGACCCTGCCATTCGGCGGGTCGCGCTTGCAATCAGATCGCCTGACGGGCGATCCGCTCGATGTCGCCGCGGTTTATGCCCAGGTCGCTGAGCTGACGTGCGTTGAGGCGGTTCAGTTCGCGAACGGTCTCGTTGTACATGCGCCAGTTACGGAAAGCACGGATCGGGTTCATGGTGGTCCTCCTGAATTGGGTTCGTTTCGATGATGCTCAAATAGTGATCAGCGAGCGGGACTTGAACAGCCGATTTTGCATAGCAATGATGCAAATGCTGCATTGCACCATTAAGTTTCTGTTCATCTTGTAAGCAGGGGCGAAGGACGTTGGCCGGACCGTGTCGATATCCGGTCAGGCCGAGCCGAAAATGCTGGCGTGTTAGCCGACGTCGAGCACGATCTTGCCGATATGTTCGCCCTCCTCCATCCGCTCATGCGCGCGCCAGGCGTCGGTGAGCGGGTAGATCATGTCCATCACCGGTGCCACCTTGCGCGTGCCCAGCAGAGGCCACACCTGTGCCTCCAGCGTCGCCGCGATCGCCGCCTTGAATTCGACGGTGCGCGGCCTGAGCGTGGAGCCCGTATGGGTCAGTCGCTTGACCATGATCTTGGAAAAATCGGCACTGGCGACAGCACCTGCCTGAACCGCGATCTGCACGATCCGGCCCTCGACAGCGGCGGCCTCGTAGTTTCGCTGGACATAATCGCCACCGACCATATCGAGGATGACGTTGGCGCCTCGGCCTTCGGTCGCCTCCCTGACCGCGGTGACGAAATCCTGCTCGCGGTAATTGATCGCACGGTCGGCGCCGATCTTCAGGCAGGCGTCGCATTTCTCCTGGGATCCGGCGGTGGTGATCACATAAGCGCCGAAGGCCGAGGCGAGCTGGATCGCGGTGGTGCCGATGCCGGACGAGCCGCCATGGACGAGCAGTGTCTCACCCTTCTTCAGACCGCCCCGTTCGAACACATTGTGCCAGACGGTGAAATAGTTTTCCGGCACCGCCGCCGCTTCCGTGTGGGTGAAGCCCGCCGGCAGTGGCAGAACGCTGCCTGCATGAACCCTGACATATTCGGCATAGCCGCCGCCGGGCGTGAGCGCGCAGACCCTGTCCCCGATGCGCCAGCGCGATATCTGGTCACCAAGGGCCGCCACTTCTCCCGACACCTCGAGGCCCGGCAGGTCCGATGCACCGGGCGGAGGCGGGTAGGCCCCCTTGCGCTGCTGCACGTCCGGCCGGTTGACGCCGGCGGCATGCACCTTGATCAGGATTTCGCCGGGGCCGGGCTGCGGTACGTCGCGCGTTTCCGGTTTCAGCACCCGTGGGCCACCCGGCTCCGAGATAGCGATCGCCGTCATCCGTGCCGGAATTTTCTGTCCGCTCGCCATGAAGTTTTCCGTCTTTCCTCGCCGCACTCTTACCGGCTGTTTGCATCGACGTCCTTGCCCTATGTATGCTCATTGCCAAATCAGGCAAATGGCCAATCTGGTCTGGCGGAGGAGGAGCAACCATGGCGATCTTCGACGACGAACCCAAGAAGAAGGCACGTCCGCACGAGATCGGGCAAGACCTGTCGCTGCTTTCCGTCGGTGAACTGTCCGAGCGCATCGGCATCCTGCGCGACGAGATCTCCCGGCTGGAGGCCGAACTCAAGACCAAGGACACCACCAAATCGGCTGCCGAGGCGCTGTTCCGCCGCGGATAAAAAAATCCCTAGGTCGCCGCCGAAAAGCCCGAATGCGACTGTCTTCAAATCGCGTCCCGCCCAGTCCCCCAGCCGGATCAAAAAATGCTCGCAGCCTACAGACCGATCCTTTCCCTGCTTCGCGGCACTGCCTTTCTTCTGGCTGCATCGGGACTGCACGGGCTGCTGTTGCCCTTGCGCGGCCAGGTGGAAGGGTTCTCGACCGCTTCGCTCGGCCTGATGGGCACGGCCTGGGCCGGCGGCTTCGTCACCGGCTGTTTCTTTGCGCCGCGCATAGTGCGCCGCGCCGGACATGTGCGCGCCTTCGGCGCCTTTGCCGCGTCCGGCGCCATCGTGGCACTGCTCACGGGCCTGGTCATCGACGAATATATCTGGATCCTGCTGCGTGCCTTCACCGGTTTTACCATGGCCGGCGCCTTCATGGTCATCGAGAGCTGGCTGAACGAAAAGGCCACCAACGAGAACCGCGGCACCGTCTTCGGCCTTTACATGATGGTCACCTATGCCTCGATCATGGGCGGCCAGATGATCGTCGCCGGCGGCGACGTGAAATCGGCGTCGTTGTTCATGATCACCGGCATCCTGTTTTGCCTGTCACTGATCCCGACCGCGGTGTCGACCGCCTCGCATCCCAAGCCGCTGCAGGACGTCAAGCTCGACGTCAAGGGACTCTACGCCAACTCGCCGGTGTCGGCGATCGCTTGCCTTTTGATCGGCATCGCCAACGGCGCCTGGGGCACGCTCGGCGCCGTCTACGGCGCGCGCATCGGTATCTCCACGGCCGAAATCGCCTTGATGATGAGCCTGGTGGTCGTCGCCGGTGCTGCCATGCAACTTCCGGCCGGGCGCCTCTCCGACAAGACCGACCGCCGTTTCGTGCTGGCCGGTGCCGCCTTCGGCGCGGCGCTGTTTGCGCTTCTCATCTTCCTGTTCGAGCCGCGCTCGGCGGTCTTCGTCCTCGTCTTCACCGCCGCCTATGGCGCTTTCGCCTACACGCTCTATTCGATCGCCGTGGCGCATGCCAACGACCACGCCCGGTCGGAAGATTTCGTCAAGGTATCGGGCGGGCTGCTGCTGCTTTACGGCTTCGGCACCATGATCGGGCCATTGCTGGCCGCCGCCCTGATGGGCTGGATGCGCCCGGAGGGCCTGTTCCTGGCGACAGCCTTCGCGCATCTGTCGCTGGCCGGCTACACGCTGCTGCGCATCAGCCGCCGCGCGCCGGTGCCGATCGGAGATCGCGATGCCTTCAAGACGCAGCCGGCCGACCGTTCGGTGACCCCCGAAGCATTGCGGCTCGATCCGAGAAGAAAAGCAGAAGCAAACAGTTGAGATTTGAAAAACTTTGCCTCACAAATGAGGCATGATGTTTTCCGACGCCTTCATGGCGATCGCCGACCCCAATCGGCGCCATCTTCTGGAAGAACTTCGACGCGGTCCGAAGACCGTCAACGAATTGGCGGCCGGGCTGCCAGTCTCCCGCCCGGCGGTATCACAGCATCTGAAAGTGTTGCTCGACGCCGGACTGGTCAATGCCAAGGCTGAAGGCACGCGCCGTGTCTATACGGTGAGCAATGCCGGCTTCCTCAGACTCAACATCTGGCTCGATCAATTCTGGGAAGCCTGATCCTCTTCGATCGGCAGCCACAATATTTAGGTTTCCATCCGCAAAAACTTGCCGAGCAGATCGAGCAACACCCTGGTCCCATGCTCGCGTGTGTCGGACGTGTCATGGCCATCGAGGAAAGCGCCCTGCTCGGTCAGCACCAGGCGCGTGCCCTTGTCCTCGGCAAAAAGTTCGATCGTGGCCAGCGACACCGAAATTCTGATATCGCCGAACAGCATGTCGTAGCTGTAGACGATGCGCTGATCCTGCACGATATCCTGATAGGTGGCGGTGTAGACATGGATCGGCCCATCCTTTGGTCCACCAGCGTTGATCTCCTTGCCGCCGACGCGAAAGTCCATCTCGAAGCGGCCAGGCATGGGATTGTCTGGATCGGTGAACCATCGTCGCTTGGCATCAGGGTTGCTAAGCGCGAAGAAGACTTTCGCCGGCGCGGCCGGATAGAAGCGCTCGATGACAAAAGTGGAATGAACGACGGAACGTTCGGTCACGGTTGGGTCCTCGTTGGTCAGCTTGATGGATTCTGCGGAATGAAGGTGCCACCGCGATAGCTCGCGCCGAAATAGACCTCGACGCTGCGCAACTCGTCGCCCCGAAACGAATGCAGTTCGGTGTTGCGAAAGGTCTTTCCTTCAAGCGTCTCGCAGCTGTATCGAACGAATACGTCATTGCCGTCTTCGCAGATCCGCTCGATCGTCATCGACCGGAACAGCTTGCCGTTCGGCCAGCAGCGCGCGAAATAGGCCTTGCGATCGATGGCGTCGTCATAGGGGCTGGTGAAGGTGAAATCGTCGGCCAGGGCCGCCTCCATGACGGCGCGGTCGCCGGCCTGAAAGGCCGCGAAATAGCCGCGGACCAGATCGGATTTTCTCTTTGACATGGCATGCTCCTCTTCATTTCTCCGCAAGAAAGTCGCCGAGCCTATCCAGCCGGCGTTCCCATGAGAGACGCCGCTCGTTGATCCAGTGCTCGGCCGCGCGCAGTGCCTTCGGCTCGATCTGGCAGGTGCGCACCCGTCCCACCTTTTGCGTGCGCACGAGGCCGCTCGCCTCCAGGAGATTGAGGTGCTGGATCACCGCCGACAGCGACATCGCCAGCGGCTCGGCCAACTGGCTCACCGACGCCGGGCCGCGTGATAGCCGGTCGACCATCTGCCGCCGCGCCGGATCGGCGAGCGCCTGGAACATCAGGTCGAGTTGGGCGGGATCGTGCAACATTGCGATCAGCCGTTGTTGTAGGGAAAGAACTTGAAGTAAGGCTGCGCCTCCTCGATCACCCTGGCGAAGGCGGCGCGCCGCAGCAGGCGGTCGTGATAGCGCTTCACGGCGGGATACCTATCGCCGAACGGTTCGACCTTGTTGGCATAGAAGAGCGCCGGAGACGCCGCGCAATCGGCCATGGTGAAGGCATCGCCCACAGCCCATTCGCTCGACTGCATCTCCCGTTCGATGATGGCGTAGGAATTGCGCAACTGGCTCCGCGCCTGTTCGACACCGAATGGATCGGTGTTGTCGAGGGGCCGCAACCTGTCACCGACGATCTTCTGCATCGGCTCCTGCACATAGAAATCATAGAAGCGGTCGGCCTGGCGGACGGCCAGCGCCAGGTCGACGTCGGCTGGAATGAGTTCGGCCGGTCCCGGATAGTGCGCGGCCAGATATTCCACGACGATGGTCGATTCCAGCACCGTCCGGTCACGCGCGTCGTCGCGCAGCGCCGGCATCTTGCCGGTCGGCGAAACCTTCAGAAAGGCCGCGCGCGATTGCTCATCGCCTAGATCGACGATGACAGACGCAAATGGCGTGGCGTTCTCATAGAGTGCGATCAGCGGCTTCCAGCAGAAGGAGGCCAGCGGATGGAAATGCAGCGTCAGGGACATTCTTGTGCTCATCTGTTCCGCGGCAACACTGAAGCATCTACTTAACTATTGCGGCAGGCCTCGCTCGTCAAGGCCCGCCCGCGAGGTCTCAGCTGGATCGAACATGCTCGATGATGGCAGCTTCAAAATCAGGCCAGTCATCCGGATGCAGTTCGTGACCGCCGCCTTCGACACGAATGAGTTTCGCGCCGGCAACAGCTTGGGCCAAGGCCTCGCCATGCTCGACCGGAAAGATCGGATCCGACGTGCCGTGGATGACAAGAAGCGGCGCCGCCAGTTCGTGCAGACGACCCTTCCATCGGTCATTGCCGTTGAGCATGAAATGATTGGTGGCGCTGAGCAAGCCGCCGGACCTGGTATAATCCCGCTCGATGAATGCCCTCATCCCGGTCTCGTCGAACAGATGCGCGGTGCTGGCGATCGCGCGTGCATCGCTGACCATGAAGTCGATGACTTGGCGGCGGTCCGCCCAGTCGACTTTGGCCCCATAGGCCGAATGCTCCATATAGGCGTCGGTCGTTTGCGGCAGATGCGAAGTGTCGGTGCCCAGGGGCGAACTGCTGATCACGGTCAGCGAAGCGACGCGCGAAGGGTGCCGGAGCGCGACAAGCTGCGCGATCATGCCGCCCATCGACATGCCCGCGACATGCGCATTGCCGATGCCATGGCTGTCGAGAACGGCTATCGCGTCGTCAGCCATGTCGTCGAAAGTGTAGGGCGGCTGCCCCACCGGATATTTGGTCGACCGGCCGGTATCGCGATTGTCGTAGCGGATCACGTAAAGGCCGGCATCCGCGAGCTTCCGGCAAAACGCCTCCGGCCACCACAGCATCGAGGCCATCGCGCCCATGATCAGCAGCAGGGCGGGATCGGCCCGATCGCCAAAGGCTTCGGATACGATCTCGGGACGATCATTGCTCGTCATTTCATGGCCTCCTAAACTGATTGCATTTTGCAATCGGTTGCACGATATTAAAACCGATACGATAATGCAACCGGTTTTGCGGAGAAAATCGGATGACCCTCGATCGCCGGTCCGGCTGCCCGATCAACCTTTCGCTCGAGGTGTTCGGCGACCGCTGGAGCCTGATCATCCTGCGCGACATGATTTTTGGCGGCAGGCGCCATTTTCGCGAGCTGCTCAACGGGTCGATGGAAGGCATTGCCTCCAACATCCTCGCCGACCGTTTGAAGCGGCTGATGGAGCTCGGCATGCTGACCAAGGCGGACGACCCCAGCCACAAGCAGAAGGCGATCTACAGCCTGACCGAGATGGCCATCACGCTGGTGCCCATCCTCGCCCATCTCGGCGCCTGGGGCCGCGTCTGGCTGCCGACCAGCGAGGAACTCTCGATCCGTGCCGAACTCCTGGAAAAGGGCGGCCCTCCAATGTGGGAGAAATTCATGGACGAATTGCGCCATGAGCATCTCGGCACACCCCTCGATACTGCGCCCGGCTCCTCCGTCCGCGCGACGCTGCAGGCCGCCTATGAAGCGGTGGTTACCGAAAAGGCCCGCAACACCAGCCCGGCTGCCTGACCAACTATTTTCCCCGTTGAAAGGCCGGCTCTGCTACAAAGGATGGAAATCACACTTCACGGGATAGGATAGACTCTTGGTTGAGAACTCTAGGGACACTGCCCGCGCGCGTGCCGATCTGCGCTTCAAGAAGCAGGAAGAGGCGGCGACGGTCCGGCAGAAAGCCATGGCCGAATACGTCGCTGAGAGCGATGCCCGCAAGGCCAAGACCGACAAGCTGCGGGCGCTGCGGCTGGCGAAGGAAGCCGAAGATCTAGCCAACGCGCCTGCTGCACCTGCCAAGAAGCCGGCTCGCGCCAAGAAAAAATAACCCCGTCTCTCTGCCAATGCCTCGTCCTGGATCGAGCGGTCGTGACGCATCCGACAGGCGCGCCTTTAATCCCGCTGCTTCGCAGGAAGCAATTTCAACCGAAAGCGGGATTGCCTGGTCCGGCTGGCAGATGATTGGGCTGTTCAACAGGAGATTGCCATGACCGCGCTGTCGCTCGAAAAAGCCGTCGAGATCATAAATGCCGCCTTCGCCAGGGGCGCCGATCTCAACCTCAAGCCGCTCGGCGTCTCGGTGCTCGACGCTGGCGGGCACCTGGTCGCCTTCCAGCGCCAGGACGGAGCCTCGTTCCTGCGCCCGCAAATGTCGGCCGGCAAGGCTTATGGCGCGCTGGCGATCGGCATGGGCTCGCGCAAGGTCGAGGCCTTCGCCAAGGAGCGCCCGCATCTGGTTGCCGGCATTTCCGACGTTTCGGGGGGACGCGTGCTGCCGGTCGTCGGCGGCGTGCTGATCCGCGACAAGGCAGGGAGTGTCGTCGGCGCTGTAGGCATTTCCGGCGACACGTCGGACAATGACGAGGCGGCCGCGATTGCCGGCATCGAAGCCGCCGGCTTCACCGCCGATCCGGGCTGAGGCTCCGGTCTAATTCAAATTGATGTCGCGGCTGGCCGACCGCATCGACACCGCGAACCCGGCCAGCACGTCGAACAGCGCGATGATCATCAGCGTGAAGAAGATGGAGTGCGCGGCACCCTTCACCAGCAGGAACTCGACCAGGAAGGCAACGAAGACAAGCGTCGACAACAGATGGTCCATGATCGAGGCGGTGGTTGTGCGCGCCGACTTCACCATTTCAAGGAAGAGAAAAATCAGCCCGATCAGCACGATCAGGTCGCCGAGCGTCATCGAGAACACCCCGCCCGACATCATGCGGAACGAGAACATCTCGCTCGCCCACGGATCGTCGCCGCCGCCGAATATACCGAGCAGGCCGAGATTGTAGAGCACGAAAGGCACGATCAAAAGCGGGACGGCACCGAACATCTGGCGTCTCCATATGGGGGCACCTTCTGTAGAATGCCCCACAGGCACGGCGTCAAGATTTTTCGTGCACGGCCGCAAACACGGTCGAATACCGGATGCAATAACCATGTCAGCCGGTTGCCCGGCCGACATGAAAAACGAGAGACGAAAACTCAGCGCTTGAAGTAGCCGGCGCGCACGGCGAGGCCAAACGCAAAAGACCGGCCAAACGCCGGTCTTTTGTACATAGTCTAGCCTTCGGAAAAGCTGGTCTCAGCTTTCCTTGGGCGTCAGCACCTGGCGACCGCGATACATGCCGGTCTTCAGGTCGATGTGGTGCGGGCGGCGCATTTCGCCGGAGTTCTTGTCCTCGACATAGGTCGGGGCCTTGAGGGCGTCGGCCGAGCGGCGCATGCCGCGCTTGGACGGAGAGGTTTTGCGTTTCGGAACGGCCATGGATGTGCTCCACTACATGGTCAAAAGCCCCGCCCGCCCTCGTGAAAGGGCCATGTCGGGGCCTAAATCTGAGAAAGTCGGGTGCCTATACACGCCTGACACCGTTTTGGCCAGCACCGCGGTGAATCTTTTTTATACCGGCTAGTCTAGGCAGCCGACATAGGCGCCGGAGCGGCCGGCGCGCCGCTCGATCAGATTGGCGAGCCTTCTCAAACCCGGCCCTGGTTTTGCGGGATTGCGGGCGATCGGATTGGGCAGCGTGACGGCGAGAAGGGCCGCCTGCCGTCTGGACAGCTGCTTTGCCGAAATGCCGAAATGGTGCTGCGCCGCCGCCTCGATGCCGTAGATGCCGGGTCCCCACTCGGCGATGTTGAGGTAGATCTCCATAATGCGCCGCTTCGACATCACCGCGTCGAAATAGACGGCCAGCGGCAGTTCGATGACCTTGCGCACAAAGCCCAGCGGCCGCGACCACAGGAAGAGGTTCTTCACCGTCTGCATGGTGATGGTCGAGGCACCACGCGTCGCCTCGCCGGCCAGCGCATCGTCGACGACCCCCCTGAGTTCGCCGAGGTCGACGCCGCGGTGAAAGCAGAACTGCCCGTCCTCCGACATGATGACGGAATGGGCGAGCACAGGCGCGACGTCATCGATCGACACCCAGCGCCGGTCGTAGCCGGAGAATGTCGCAAGGTCCTTCAGCATCAGCGTCGACACAGGATGCACGAAGAACGGTAGGTAGAGAAAGGTCAGCACCACCGGGATAAGCGCCAGCACGGCGGCCACGACGATGCCGCGCCGGACCCAGCGCCTGAGACTGCGGCGGCTCACGCCTCGCGATCTCGTCGCCATGTCCAGCTTTTCGGTCTCATGATCGACGATCGGTTCCGCCAAGCCGCCCAACCCATGCCAGAGAACTCGTTTTGAAACTGGCTCCTGTCAGTCATGTGACGGTCATGTGACGCTGTTTTCGAGAACCGGAGCGGAGCGTACATTCGAGTACGTGAACACCGGAAGCGCGGAAACACCTTCAGATGACCGCAGGAGATGAGTTTCCAAACGGGCTCTTACTGCCCCGGCATAATGGCGCTTGCCTTCTTGCGCAACGTCTGAGTGTCGGCTACCGGTCCCGGCCATGACGAATGACGACGAAATGGCGTTCGAAATGGCGCTCATTAGGCGCGCGGCCGCCGTCGAGGTGATGCTGCGCCGCTTGCTCGACGACCGACCGCTTTCGGGCGAGATCGCGCGGCCCGATCGTCTGATGGCGGCGATGCGCCATGGCGTGTTGAACGGCGGCAAGCGCCTGCGCCCCTTCCTGGTCATGGAAAGTGCCGCCCTGTTTTCCGCCGATGGCGAAGCGGCGTTGCGTGTCGCGGCGGCGCTCGAATGCGTGCATTGCTATTCGCTGATCCACGATGACCTGCCGGCCATGGACGATGATGACCTGCGCCGCGGCCAGCCGACCGTGCACAAGGCCTTTGACGAAGCCACTGCCATCCTGGCCGGCGACGCCTTATTGACTCTGGCCTTCGACATCATCGCCGGCGAAGCGACGACGCTGCCGGCGGGGCGCCGCGCGGCCCTGGTGCTGGCGCTCGCCCGCGCCGCCGGGGCCGGTGGCATGGTCGGCGGCCAGAAACTGGACCTCGAAGCCGAACAGGTGCGACCGGACGAGGCCGGCATCATAACGTTGCAGGCGATGAAGACCGGCGCACTGATCCGCTTCGCCTGCGAGGCGGGTGCGATCCTGGCCGGCGCACAGCCGGATGACCTGGAAAGGCTTGCCGAGTTCGGTTCGGCGATCGGCCTAGCCTTCCAACTGGCCGACGACTTGCTGGATCTGACGGCCGACGCCAAGCAGATGGGCAAGGCGACCGGCAAGGATGCCGCCGCGGGCAAGGGTACGCTGGTGGCCTTGCACGGCGCGGATTGGGCACGCAAGCAGCTCGACGGCCTCGTCGGCCAGGCGCACGCGCTGCTCGAACCCTATGGCGAAAATGCCGCCCTGCTAAAGGCCGCGGCGATCTTCGTCGCAACCCGTAACAGCTGACGGCAGGCTCATATGGGTTGCGCGGTGCACCTGCGGTTGTGCCAACGAAATCTTAATGTAACTGAAGCGTAATCCCGATCCTTAGAATGATGCGTATGTGTTGGGGTTGCGCATGCCGGAATATTCTTCCTTCATCCGGTCCGTCCGGATACGTTATCTTTCAGGATTGTTGGTTTTCGCGCTGGCTTCAGCCGCCATCATGGTTTCGCTCAATCGCGTCAATTCCTTGCGCCATGAAATCGATGCGCTGAGCAGCAATCTCGTCATTTTTACCCGCGATCTGCGCAACGCCACCAGCTTCGCCGAGACAACCAGTTCCGCCTGGCGGATCGAGACGCGCGATGCGCTGACGGCTTCGGCGCGAGACCATTCCGAGCGGCTGACCGGCGAGATCGAGACGTTGACCGCCCAGCTCGCCGCGATCCGCCCGCGCCTGTCGGCCAAGACCGTCAGCGAGCTCGCAGCCGCTTCGGTCAATGGCGACCTGTTCTGGTCGCCGCGAGACATGGTCCGCAACTTCAACCTGATGTCGGTGGCGCAAAAGACCGATGAATGGAGCCCTCGCGAGATCCGCAACCAGAACGACCTGTTCGTTCAGCCCATGCTGGTGCGTGTCCGCACCGCGATGGACGACGAACGCCATCAGGCGGATGCCTCTAGCGACCGGCTGCTTTTGTGGGCCAGCGGCCTGTTGTTTGCCGTCCTGGGCATCGTCGCTTTCTGGATCTTCCGGCCGATGGAACAGGCAATCCGTCGCGCCTTCGCCCAGTCTGCCGAATCCTTGTTCAAGGCAGAGGCCGCCGATCGTGCCAAGTCGGAATTCCTGGCCAATATGAGCCACGAGATCCGCACACCGATGAACGGCGTGCTCGGCATGGCCGAATTGCTGGCCAAGACCGAGCTCAACCCGCGCCAGAAGACGTTCACCGACGTTATCGTCAAGTCGGGCAACGCGCTGCTCACCATCATCAACGACATCCTCGACTTCTCGAAGATCAATGCCGGGCAGTTGACGCTCGACCCAGCCCCCTTCCGCCTCTCGGAAGCGGTGGAGGATGTGGCGACGCTTGTCTCGGCGCGTGTCGCCGAGAAGAACCTGGAACTTATCGTGCGCGTCGACCCCAGGCTGCCGGCCTATGTGGTCGGCGACGCCGGCCGCTTCCGGCAAATCGTCACCAACCTGGTCGGCAATGCGGTGAAATTCACCGAGAAGGGCCATGTGCTGATCGATGTCGGCGGCGAAACCGTCAACGACGTCGTCCAGCTCAAGCTGCGCGTCGAGGACACCGGCATCGGCATCCCGGCCGAGAAATTGCAGAACGTGTTCGAGAAGTTCGCCCAGGTCGATGGCTCGTCGACCCGCCGTCACGAAGGCACCGGCCTTGGGCTCGCCATCGCCGCCCGTCTCGTCGACCTGATGGCCGGCAAGATCGGCGTCGAGAGCGAGATCGGCCGCGGCTCCGTCTTCTGGTTCGCCGTGCCGCTGCCGGTCCACCGCGCCGAGGCGCGCGACGCCATCGTGCCGGTCGACGTCACCGGTGCGCGTGTGCTGGTCATCGATGACAATCCGGTCAACCGCGAGATCCTGCTCGAACAGCTCAGAAGCTGGAGCTTCGACTGCGCCGCCGCCGAAAGCGGCGCGGTTGGTCTCGCCTTCCTCGATCGCGCCTGCCAGCTCGGCGCCAGCGTCGACTGCATCATCCTCGATTATCAGATGCCCGGCATGAACGGCGCCGATGTCGCCCGGGCCATCGCCGCCGACAGCCGGCTGTCCACCATCCCGGTCGTTATCCTGACCTCGGTCGACCAGGTCGATTTCGGCAAGATGATCATCGACTTCGGCATATCGGCGCATCTGACCAAGCCGGCGCGCTCGGCGGTCCTGCTCGGCACCGTCATCTCGGTCATCCAGAAGGCGCGTTCGCAGNGTTCGCAGGTCGGCAAGGCGCACTTCATTCGCGAACCGATCCAACCGGTGCCTCAGCCGGCGCCGCCGGCCTTCACGGTTATCCGCGGCCCCGCCATGCCGATCGCGGCAATGCCGGAATCGAATGCCGCGCCGAACATCCCGATCGACATCCTCATCGCCGAGGACAATGACGTGAACCAGATGGTGTTCGGCCAGATCCTCAATGGGCTGGGCTTGAGCTACCGCATCGCCGGCAATGGCCGCACGGCGGTCGAGATGTACCGGTCGCTGCATCCGAGGCTGGTTCTGATGGACGTCTCGATGCCGGAAATGAACGGCTACGAGGCGACACGCGCCATCCGGGCGATCGAGGCATCGTCGGGTGGCCACATCCCCATCATCGGCGTCACCGCGCATGCGCTGAAGGGCGACCGCGACAAGTGCATCGAGGCCGGCATGGACGACTATCTGCCCAAGCCCGTTTCGCCCGATCGACTCGGCGCCAAGATCGGCACCTGGCTCAGCGAGACGGTGGTGGCCAAGACGGCCTGAACTCCGTCCGGCGTCAGACGGTTGCGTCCAGATGGTAGCGGCCCATCCAGTCGAGGCTTGTCGCGTCGGCGAGCTTCGCGACAGCCGGTTTCACATCGCCGGCGTTCGGCGGCTGTAGGCCCAAGGCCTGACAGATGGAAATCAGCGTTGCCGCCGGGCTGCTTGAAAGCCACTCGTAGCCAATCCGCAGCGGCGTTATGTCTTGCTCGGCGAACCATGTGTTCCACGCTGCGTCATATGCTTCGAGCTTGGCGACTTCATCCCTGATACGCTGGAAGTCGTACCGTGGTTCTCCTGGCGATCCGACCCTTTCGATCTCCGTTCCATCGGAAGCGACGTGCCAAAGGCCGGTCTGCTCCGCCTTGACCAGGGAGACAGCCTGCGCAAGCTTGTTCTCACGCGACAGATGCACATAGAGAACGCGACCGAAAGCCCTTTCGAAACGCGCCTTGTCCGACGCAAGCCCCGGAAAGATCCGGTCGAGGATCGCTGAAAGCTCGTCCAGGTTTTCTCGCATCAGGCGCAGACCGAAGATTTCCGTACCACCCTTGCCGGCATCGATCGCCGCATTGAGATACGCAAGCTGGAATTCAGGCTCGCCCATCAGGTCGCGAGGGGGCAGGTTCCATTCTTCGGCCCACTCCGACACATCCTGCCGCCGATAGAATGAGTGTGGATCGCCGGTCGTTCTGGTGGCCGCCAGCAGTTTGCACAGCAAGGTACTGCCGGTTCTAGGCGTGCCGCAGATAATGTACGCGTCGAACATCGCTGTCCCTGTAGCTGTCGAAGGCGGGCCAGCCCACCGGCCCGGCGCCGCTATCGCTGAAATCGTTGCTGGATACGATGGCGCATTCAAGCGGCGTGAGCCCGTGCAGCCCAACCCTCCTAGGCTACCGGTTGCGCACCACCACGCAGGCGCCACCGATGCTTTGCAGTTTCTGGCAGATGACATTGGCGGCGGCGCGGTCGTCGATGCCGATGCGGACCGCGTAGATGCCGCGCCGGCCGATCGGCGTACGCACTCGGCTGACCACCGGATCATGCCCGGCAAGCAGAGCCGGAAAACGGCCTCGCACCCTGAGCCATTGGCTGATCGCGGCGCTGCGGCGGAAATTGCCCGCCACCTGGATGCCCCATGGCTTGATATTGATCGAGGCCATCGCCACGGTTCTGGACATGATCACCGGCAGCTTGCGGCAGGCGACCGCGAAATCCAGCTTGGCATCGAGTGGCTCGACTTTGCCGGCATAGGCCCGGTCGGTGAACTTGTCGACCGGCTCGCCCATCACGTCGAAGACATAGCTTTCCGTCTCCATCGGCAGGAAGCCACCAGAATTCAGCCAGCGCGACACCCGGCTCTCGCCGGCATTGTAGGCAGCGGCCGCCAGACCGAGATTGCCAAAGCCGGCCTTCATTTCCGCGAGATATCTAGCCGACGCCGGAATCGCCTGGTTGATGTCGAAGGAATTTTCCAGCCCCCGCATCTTGGCGGTGCCCGGCATGAACTGGGCGATGCCTTCGGCGCCGACAGGGCTCACCGCGTTGGGGTCGAACCGGCTTTCCTTCCAGATCAGGCGGGCGAAGAAATCCCGGGGCAGGCCGTTCTGGTCGGCATGCGCCTGGATCAGGTTACAGACCTTGTCGATCAGCCGCTGCTTGGCCGATTGCGGTGGATCCGCCTGGGCAAGCGTCGACCAGGCCATACCACACAGGACAATCAGCGCCACCCAGGGGAAACGCCGCATCTGGCCTACTCTGCCGCGGCCTTGCCGCGACCAAACCGTTGCTCGATATAGTCAGCGACCATTTTCTCGAAATCCGCCGCGATCGACGGCCCGCGCAGCGTCGCCGCCTTCTTGCCGTCGACGAAGACCGGCGCGGTCGGCGTTTCTCCGGTGCCGGGCAGCGAAATGCCGATATCGGCATGCTTGGATTCACCGGGACCGTTGACGATGCAGCCCATCACCGCGACCTTGAGGTTCTCGACGCCCGGGTATTTCTCCCGCCACACCGGCATGTTCTTGCGCAGGTCCGCCTGGATGTTCTGCGCCAGTTCCTGGAACACGGTGGAGGTGGTGCGGCCGCAGCCGGGGCAGGCCGCGACGATCGGCACGAACTGCCGGAATCCCATGGTCTGCAGCAGTTCCTGCGACACCTGCACCTCGCGGGTGCGATCACCATTCGGCTCCGGCGTAAGTGAGATGCGGATGGTGTCGCCGATGCCTTGTTGCAAGAGGATGCCCATGGCCGCGGAGGACGCGACGATGCCTTTGGAGCCCATGCCGGCCTCGGTGAGGCCGAGATGCAGCGCGTGGTTGGAACGGGTGGCAAGCTCGGTATAGACGGCGATCAGGTCCTGCACGCCGCTGACCTTGGCCGACAGGATGATCTTTTCGGGGCCAAGGCCGATCTCTTCGGCCATCTCGGCCGACAGGATCGCCGACTGCACGATCGTCTCGCGCGTCACTTCCTGCGCCGTCAGCGGGAAACCCTTGTCCTGGTTGTCGTCCATCAGCCGGGTGAGAAGCTCCTGGTCGAGCGAACCCCAGTTGACGCCGATACGCACCGGCTTGTCGTGCTTGATCGCCATTTCGACGATATCGGTGAACTGCCGGTCCTTCTTGTCCTTGAAGCCTACATTGCCCGGATTGATGCGGTATTTGGCCAGCGCCTCGGCGCAAGCCGGATGATCGGCGAGCAACTTGTGGCCGATATAGTGGAAGTCGCCGACCAGCGGCACGTTGATGCCAAGCCGCAGCAAGCGCTCGTGAATGCGCGGCACGGCGGCCGCGCTCTCGTCGCGGTCGACGGTGATGCGCACGATCTCGGAGCCGGCGCGGTGCAGCGCCGCGATCTGCGCGACTGTCTGGTCGATATCGGCAGTGTCGGTGTTGGTCATCGACTGAACGACCACCGGCGCGCCGCCGCCGACGACCACGCCGCCGACATCGACGCCGACCGAGGTGCGGCGGGGGAAGGGAGAAGAAAAATATCCGGTCATGCCGGCAGCCTTTGTCTCTGAGCGCTATGCGTCTCTCTTGAAGCGCATGCGTCCACCTGGACGCACAAGCCGGGCCGATGCGCTGAAGTCCGGCATGAGGTGGAGGAGCAAGGATGGCTTGTCAATGGCGACAGGTCGCCACTGGCAGCAATTGGTCACGGCCGGGACCTGAACAGCACACGACCTGGCGGCGGCCAGGTCGGCAAAATAGGTCCGAAGGATATTAGTTTCCGCTTATGGTGCAGCGCTGAAAATCGCAATCACTGCACCGGCGGCTGGCGCCGCCGGTAAGGAAGACCGCCAGTGGTGAGCGGCTATGTCAGGTGAGGATCAATGCGTGGTTGGTTGCGCCCTCAGTTTCTCAATCGCATCCTTGAGTGCCAGCTTGCGTCGCTTGAGATTCCCGATTTCGAGGTCGTCAACCGACGGGTGGTTCATCGCGTCATCGATTTCGCGTTCGATGTCGCCGTGTTTCCGCTGCAACTCATCAAGATGGGATGCAAGAGACATGATTGGTTCTCCCTTTCATGGTTTCCTCGATTGCAGCCGCCTAGGCACGTCCACCGCAGGTCGTATCTGTGACGGCACAATGACAGTGTGCCACCATCGAGCGGCGATGTCGAATGCTGCGTGGTAGCATTCCACGACAACGTGAAATGTGATATGGGCTGCGCGCCGGTGGCAGAAATTGCCGCCCCCGCCCAACCAGGCCCAGTTTTGGGCGCCGCAGACGTGCAGACGGTAGAGAATGTCCGATCAGGAACAGGCCGATACTCGCCTCGAATTTTCCCGGCTGAAGCAGGAACACGCCGATTTCGATGCCGCGATCAACGCGATGATCGCCATGAATTGCGACCCGCTGCAGATCCAGCGCATGAAAAAGAAGAAGCTGTTCCTCAAGGACCGGCTGATGAAGCTGGAAGACAGGATCATTCCAGACATCATCGCCTGAGACGCGAGCGCCCGCGCCGCCGGCGCTTTCCGCCTATGCGCCGATCGAGAGCCCAGCGGCGCGGCCGCGCAGCAGGCCGATGAGATCGGCGGTGCGCTCCTCCGACGTATCGATCGGAACCACCAGGCACATCGTCGCCTCGACCTTGCCTGGCGCTGAAAAAACCGGCACGGCGAGGCATTTCGTATAGGCGTCGACCAGGCCCGAGGTGACGCAGTAGCCGGTTACCCCTGCCTTTGCGATGTCGGCGATGAAATCGTCGAGCCGCAGCTTGCGCCCGTCAGGCAGCACGAGATCGTCATCAGACACCATGGCTTCGACCGCGGCTCTATCCTGCCCCGCAAGCAATAGCCGGCCAGACGCGGTCCAGGGCAGCGGTATCTGCAAGCCAGTGGCCGAACTGATGCGGAACGGCCTGCTACCAGGGCTGGAATGGACGATCGTATAGCGGCCGCTCTGCAGCATGCACAATTCCGAGGTCTCGCCCGTCTCGCGCGACAGATGATCGACCTCCTGGCGCCCGCGCCGCAACAAATCGTTGCCGCGCACATAGTCCATTCCGTAGAGGTAGAGCTTCTTGCCGAAATAGACGCGATTGCCATCACCG
Source organism: Mesorhizobium sp. LNHC209A00 (assembly GCF_000502915.1). Taxonomy (NCBI): domain Bacteria; kingdom Pseudomonadati; phylum Pseudomonadota; class Alphaproteobacteria; order Hyphomicrobiales; family Phyllobacteriaceae; genus Mesorhizobium; species Mesorhizobium sp. LNHC209A00. The sequence goes on along the minus strand of NZ_AYWT01000015.1, from coordinate 6,391 downwards.
GCCATTTCCAGGAGGCCGGCATCGACCAGCGACCGCACCAGCGTGTAGGTGGTCGAACGCGGCGCATTGACGCCCTTGGCGAGATCACCAATGCCGATCGCACGCTGCGTAGTGTGAAGGAACTCCAGGATCTCCAGGACCCGGTTGAGGCCCTTTTCACGAGAGCCCGGTACCTTCTCGTCGGCCGAAGCAGCCAAAACACTCCCATCTTGCATTGTCGATTCCCGGTGCTAGTATCTGTCTTGTACAGGATACATGTGTCTCTTGTAATAGACAACCTGTGATAATCATTGCCGCGTGTATGGCCTGTGCATAGGGGAACACAACACGAAAGGAGGTCGCCGTGAACGACACATCCGGAAGACGTGATTTTCTGAAATTGGGAATGGCGGGACTTGCCACGGCCGGCGTCCTGACAGCCGTCGATGCGCGGAAGGCCGCCGCACAGGCCGCATCCGACAGCCTGTTGCGCACCGTGCTCGACAGAGGCAAGCTGATTGTCGGGACCGGCAGCACCAACGCACCCTGGCATTTCGAGAACGATGCCGGCGAACTGGTCGGCATGGACATCACCATGGGCCGCATTCTCGCCAAGGGCCTTTTCGACGACCCGACCAAGGTCGAGTTCGTCATGCAGGATCCGGCCCAGCGCATTCCCAACGTGACCACCAACAAGGTCGACATTACTATTCAGTTCATGACCATGACGGCGCAGCGCTCGCAGTTGATCAATTTCTCCCGGCCCTACTATGTCGAAGGCGTTGCCTTGCTGACCCTGCCGACCGCCGAGAACAAGACCTTCGACAAGCTGCTGGCCGGTGGTTCGGCGACACGCATTTCCATCCTGCAGAATGTCGACGCCGAAAGCTCGGTCCACTACGCTCTGCCGCAGGCCCAGGTGTTGCAGATCGACACCCAGGCGAACGTGCTGCAGGCGCTGGAATCCAAGCGCGCCGACGCCGCCGCGGTCGACTTGTCCACCGTGCGCTGGCTCGCCTCGCGCAATCCCGACAAGTATTTCGATGCCGGCAAGAGCTGGTATTCGATGCTTTACGGCGCCGCACTGCGGCAAGGCGATTTGGACTGGCTGACCTTCGTCAACCAGACTTTCACCATCGCCATGTTCGGTCATGAATCGGCGCTCTATGACGCCGCCTTCAAGGACTATTTCGGCCAGGAGCCGCCGGCGCGTCACCCGGGCTTCCCGGTCATCTGATCCCGGATTGCGGAAGGGTGGCGTTGTCGCCCTTCCGCAATCGACTCGAGGTCCTTCACACCGAGGCGGATGCATGGGCTATGCCCTTAACTTCAACCTGATCTGGCGGCACTTCGACAAGCTCTGGGGCGGCCTGCTGCTCAGCCTCGAGCTTGCCGTGATCTCGATCGCCATCGGCGTCGTCATCGGGCTGGTGCTGGCGGTCTGGTACGTCTCGGCCGGACGCGTGGTGCGGGCGGTGATCGCCGCTTATGTCGAATTCATCCGCAATGTGCCGCTGATCCTGCTGGTCTATCTCGTCTTCTACGGCCTGCCGACCGTGGTCGACCTAGCCTACAGCGCACCAACCTCGTTTGTATTGACCCTGTCGGTCTATAGCGGCGCCTATCTGGTCGAGGTGTTTCGCTCCGGGCTCGAGGCTGTCCCGCGCGGCCAGCTCGACGCCGGCAAGGCGATCGGCCTGACGCCGTGGCAAAGGCTGTTGCACGTGCGTCTGCCGACCATGCTGCGCATCACGCTGCCGGCGCTCTCCAACACTTTCATCTCGCTGTTCAAGGACACCTCGATCGCCTCGGTCATCTCGGTGCCCGAACTCACCTTCGGCGCCCAGTGGATCAACTTCAACACATTCCGCATCGTCGAGGTCTACCTGGTCACGACCGCGATGTATCTGGTAACCGGCTATGCGCTGCTTTTCGGGCTGCGGCTCGTCGAGCGCCGATTCAGGGCGGCGCGCTGACATGCTGAGCCAGATCCTCTACGCACTGCCCTTCCTTGCCGAAGGCTTCGCCGTGACCTTGTGGGTGTCGCTGCTGGTCGTGGTGCTGTCCCTCATCGCCGGCGTCCTGCTGGGCGTCGGCCTGGTCTATGGTCCCGCTCCTTTGCGGTGGGCGGTGCGCATCTTCTCGGACACCATTCGCGGTATTCCGATCCTGGTGCTGATGTTCTTCGTCTATTACGGCCTGCCCGCGATCGGGCTGCATCTGCCGTCGTTCTGGGCCGCGGTGTCCGCGCTCACCCTGTTCAAGACGGCGCAGGTCATCGAATACCTCAGGGGCGCGGTCGGCTCGATCCCGAAGGGACAGTCCGAAGCCGCGATGGCGATCGGGTTGACCTTTCGCCAGAGGCTCACCTACGTCATCTTTCCGCAGGCGTTCAGGCGCTTCCTGCCGCCCTGGATCAATGGCGTCACCGACGCGGTCAAGGGCAGCGCGCTGGTGTCGCTGCTCGGCATCACCGATTTGATGCAGGCCATCAACCAGGTCATCGGCCGCACCTACGAAGCGATGCCGCTCTATATACTGGGCGCGCTCCTCTATTTCGCGGTCAACTACGCACTCTCGCTCGCCAGCCGGCGGCTTGAGCGGCGTTTCTCCTTCATCCGGGAATAGCAACGATGTCCGAAGCCCCAAACGCCAGTCCCGCGCTGCTCGACGTGCGCGATGTCTCCAAGGCCTTCGGCGCCGTCGAGGTGTTGCGCTCCGTCAGCCTTCAGGTGAAGCGCGGCGAGGTGGTGACGGTCATCGGCCCTTCCGGCAGCGGCAAGACCACGCTGCTGCGCTGCGTCAACTTCCTGGAGAGCTACGACAGCGGCTCGATCCGCATCGACGGCAAGGAGGTCGGTTTTCGCAAGGCCGGAACGCGCCAGCGCCGCAGCGAGCGCGATCTTGCCGCCATGCGCGCCGAGACCGGCATGGTGTTCCAGAGCTTCAACCTCTTCCCTCACCTGACGGCGGCCGGCAACATCATGCTGGGTCTGACCAAGGTGCGCGGAAAAAGGGATGCCGAGGCGCGATCGATCGCCGAGCACTGGCTCGGGCGCGTCGGCCTTGGCCACAAGGCTGACAGCCTGCCGGCCGAACTCTCCGGCGGCCAGCAGCAGCGCGTCGGCATAGCCCGCGCCGTGGCCATGGAGCCGAAGATCCTGCTGCTCGACGAGATCACCTCCGCGCTCGATCCCGAACTCGTCGGCGAGGTGCTGGCAGTGGTGCGGAGCCTCGCCGAGGACGGCATGACCATGCTGATGGTGACCCACGAAATGGCCTTTGCCCGCGACGCTTCGAGCCGCATCGTCTTCATGGCCGATGGCGGCGTCAGCGCCGTCGGGCCGCCGAAGGAGATCCTCGCGGCGGAGACCAGCAACGAGCGCCTCCGCACTTTCCTGGCGCGCTTCCGCGCCTCGCATTTCTAAACTCAGGCGGCCAAAGCCGCCCAAGGAGCCTTCATCCATGACGCCTTATATCAGGCTCGCCGAACTCGGCCTGACGCTGCCCGAGCCGCCGACGCCCATCGCCAACTTCGTCACCCATGCCGAGAGCGGGCGGCTGATCTTCCTCTCCGGCCAGGGGCCGCTGCGCGCCGACGGCACGCTCTGCACCGGCAAGGTGGGCGAGGACGTGACGGTCGAGCAGGCCTATCAGCATGCACGGCTGACCGGGCTCAACCTGCTTGCCGTCATGCATGCCGCCGCCGGCGATCTCGGCCGTATCGTGCGCGTCGTCAAGCTGCTCGGCTTCGTCAACGCGACGCCGACCTTCAGCGACCACCCGAAAGTGGTCAATGGCTGCTCGGACCTATTCGCCGATGTCTTCGACAAGATCGGCGGCCATGCCCGCTCGGCGATCGGCGCCGGCTCGCTGCCTGGAAACATCACCGTCGAAATCGAAGCGGTCGTCGAGATCGCCGCCTGACCTGCCACCCACGGGATTAGCTCACATGAAAACCTCTTCCGATACCGGCTCCAACACCACCATCCGCGAGCGGCTGGGCTTGCGGCCGATCATCAACGTCTCCGGCACCATGACCGCGCTCGGCGCCTCCATTATCGTCCCGGAAGCGATCTCCGCCATGGCCGAAATGGCCTCGCAATGGGTGGAAATGGACGATCTGCAGCGCGCCGCGAGCACGGTCGTCGCACGCCTCACCGGCGGCGAGGCCGGCTTCATCACCGCCTGCTGCGCCAGCGGCATCACCATGGCGATCGCCGGTGCGATGACCGGAACCAACCTGCTCGCCATCGAGCGCCTGCCCGACGACACCGGCGATCTCAAATCGGAGGTCGTCATCCAGCTCGGCCACATCGTCAATTACGGCGCCCCGATCGACCAGTCGGTCCGCGTCGCCGGCGCCAGGGTGGTGCCAGCCGGCACAGTCAGCGTGACCCAGGACTATCATGTACGCGAGGCGATCAACGAGCGTACGGCCGCAGGCCTCTATGTCGTCGCCCACCACACCGTGCAATACGGCATGCTGTCGCTGGAGGAATTTTGCGAGATCTGCCACGCCAAGGGCGTGCCGGTGATCGTCGACGCCGCGTCCGAGTATGATCTGCGCGGTTTTCTGGCGCGCGGCGCCGATATCGTCATCTACAGCGGCCATAAATTCCTGAGCGGGCCGACCAGCGGCATCGTCACCGGCCGCAAGGACCTGGTGCGGGCCGCCTATCTGCAGAACCGCGGCGTCGCGCGCGCCATGAAGGTCGGCAAGGAAAGCATCGCCGGCACCATGGCGGCACTCGAAGCCTGGGAGAAGCGCGATCATGCCGGCATCCGCCGGCGCGAGGAGGCAGCACTCAATCTGTGGAAGGACGCGCTGCAGGGATTGCCCGGCATCGCCGCCATCATCATTCCCGACCCCACCGCCAATCCGCTCGACCGCCTGCAAATCTTCATATCGCCCGAAAGCCGCTTCACCGCCGCCGGTCTTGCCTCTGTCCTTGCCGCCGGCTCGCCGCCGATCATCGTGCGCAACCACGAGGTCGAGCGCGGCCATTTCTTCCTAGACCCCTGCAACCTTCACCCCGGCGAGGCGGAGATCGTCGCCGAACGGCTGCGCGCCGTGCTGACCGCAGAGGAGCGCCCGGCCGACGCGATGAAGGTCGCTCGCAAGGATTCGTCAGGCGTCTTGCGCTGGCCGGATTGATCGTTGAACCGGCCATGCCGAAGGCACCCGGCTGATCACGCGACTGTGAACAACCGGATTTGCCGACGCGGGAATAAATCGTCTCTTCAACAAGTCTCCTCGACATACGCCACGGCTGGCGTCGAGGAGACTGGCATGCCCCATCATCGCGAGCACAGCGGACACGGCTGCGACATCAGCTGCCGTCATGCGCTGCCGTCATGCGCTGCCGAGCATGATCGTCATCAGTCCCTCGTCTATGGCGCCCTTCTTTTTCATTGCGCTTGACACTGGTGACGCGGATGAATTCACTTTCAGCAAGGCAGACGACTTTGCGCGTTTCCGGGGGCTTTGCTCCTGCAAGCCAGGCGAAATCGCTGTCGCATCTTGAGGCGGCACGGTCTGTCCGCTCCGGAGGGGATAATGGTGCTGCTTTGAGCGACAGGGCCCTGGCGGAGCGTTTCAGCGACGTAGTGCTGCCGCATCTCGGCGATGCGCTGGCGCTTGCCCGCTGGCTGACCGGCAATGCCGCCGACGCCCAGGATGTCGTTCAGGACGCCTGCATCAAGGCTCATGCCGGCATATCAGGCTACGCTGGCGGCAATGCCCGCGCCTGGCTGCTGACCATCGTGCGCAACACCTCCTACACCTGGATGGCGCGCAATCGGCCGCGCGCCATGATGGCCGTCGGCGACCTCGGCGATCTCGACGACATGGCGGCGGCCCATGGCACCAGCCTACCGGACGAGGACGGTCCGGAAGCGAGCCTGATCGCCAGGGCCGACACGGCGGCACTGGAGGCCGCGATCGCCGCCCTGCCGCAGCCGTTTCGCGAAACGCTGGTGCTGCGCGACATTAACGGCCTCAGCTATCGCGAGATAGCGGCCATGCTCGACGTGCCGATGGGTACGGTGATGTCCAGGCTGGCCCGCGCCCGCGGCCTGCTGGCATCCGAACTGGGGAGAGCGCCATGACCAGCCATGACGACGGACTGCCCAATGATCCCGAAGGTATCAGACTGATGATCCACGCCCTTGTTGATGGCGAGCTTGATGCGGCGGCGGCCCTTGCCGTGGAGCGTCGCATCGCCGTCGATCCCCGGCTTGCCGCCGAGCATGCGCGCATCCTTGCCTTGCGAGGCGCGGTCAGCCGCTTGCCGCGCCTCGACGTGAGCGACGCCTTTCGGGCCCGCATCGCCGCGATCGGCGTGGCGGATACCGAACGGCAGGATCACGCAGAGGTGGCGCAGCCGCAGCGCGGCACGCCGCCGGCGCT
>NZ_AYWT01000014.1:0-91327 GCF_000502915.1 Mesorhizobium sp. LNHC209A00 | reverse complement strand
GAAGCCTACCGGGATACGATCCTAGCGGTGATCGAAGGTCAGGACGACATCACACTGGTCGAGTTGGCTGAATTTCTGAGGGCGGAGCATGCGGTCGTGTTCGCGCCGAGCACGATCTGGCGCTTTCTCGACCGTCACTCGATGACCTTCAANTCGACGGACCGATGACGGGTGAATGGTTCGCCGCTTATGCCGAGCATGTATTGGCGCCTACGCTTCGAGTTGGTGACATCGTCATCCTCGACAACCTGCCCGCTCACAAAGTCGCCGCCGCCTGCCAAGCGATCGAAGCGGCCGGCGCGCGAATGCTCTTCCTACCGCCTTACAGCCCCGACTTTAGTCTTCGCCGAAAATATCGAGAGCTAGGCTAAGCCAGACGATAATATTTCCTGTGCCCAACACTTGAGCGCCTAGTACATGCCGACTGTCATTTTGTGATACCTGAACCTAAGTCTCATGTCTTGCCCTTGCCAAGCTCGGCTGAGTTTCAGCAATCACACCCCAACGCGGTAGAAAGCCAACTCAGCGTGATGTGAAATTCTCCTACCTTGCCGCGATCGAACATCGGTATGTTCGTGGGCGGAGACTTCTCGATGGCATTCCGATTCGTTCACACCGCCGACATCCATCTCGACTCGCCACTGCGTTCGCTGGCGATGCGAAACGGCGACCTTGCCGAACTCGTCGGAGACGCCAGTCGCCAGGCGTTTGTCTCGATCGTCGATCTCTGCCTTGCGGAACGTGTCGATGCGCTGGTCATTGCCGGCGATCTCTACGATGGCGATCAGACGTCGATGAAAACCGCCCGCTTCCTGGCCACACAGATGACACGGCTTCACCAGGCTGGCATCAGGGCTTTCAAGATCCGCGGCAATCATGACGCCCTATCGCGCATATCGAAACAGCTGGTGTTCCCGGACACGGTCACAATCTTTAGCGGCCGTCCCCAGTCCGTGCTGCAGACAGCCGGCGGGCTCGACGTCATGTTCCATGGCTTGAGCTTTGCCAGCTCCAAGGCACCGGACAGTCTGCTGCCCAAATATTCAGCCCCGCGTGAGGGCGCGGTCAATGTCGGCATTATGCATACGAGCCTGGCCGGATCGCCCGGCCACGACGTCTACGCTCCGTGCAGCGTCGCTGACCTGCACAGCCATGGCTTCAACTACTGGGCGCTTGGGCACGTCCATGTCCGCCAAGTCCATCCTGGGGCGAGTACCGTGGTGATGCCAGGGATACCGCAGGGCAGGGACATCAACGAGGCCGGAGAGAAATCCGTCACGCTGGTGACGATACGCGACGACCGCACCATTGAGATCGAAGAAAGGCTGACCAGTATCGCGCAATTCGAGCGGGTGAGCGTCGACCTGACTGGAATGGTGGAATGGTCCGAAGTCGTAGGGCGAGTTCGTGCCGCGCTCGAAGATGTGCGCGCCTCCGTCAAATCCCGTCATCTTGTGGTCCGTCTCGGGCTGACCGGGACATCACCCTTGTCCTGGGCGCTGATCCGTGACCGCGACCTGCTGCTCGCAGAAGCTGAGCAGGTCGCTGAACAGACGGGAGACACTTGGGTGGAGAAGCTCGAGCTGAACGTCTCTCCACCCGCATCCCAGACTTCCGAGAATGCCGCTGACCCGATTTTCGAACTCGCTCAGTCCATGCGCACCGATGCCGGCTCGGAAGCCTTTCGCGCCGAGGCGAGGGCGTTGGTCCAGAAGATGGTCGCGGATCTTCCGCCCGACGGGCGCGATTTCGCCGGCAAGGACGAGGCTGAGCTGGAGCTGTTCCTCGACAGGGTGCTTGCCAACGGCGCCGACCTGGTTACCGCCCGCCTCAAGGCCGGTGGATCACAATGAGGCTGCGGCGACTTGATCTCATCCGTTATGGCAAGTTCACCGACAGGACGATCGACTTCGGGCCGAAACCGGAATCGGGTCCCGACCTGCATATTGTCTTCGGCCTGAACGAGGCCGGCAAGTCGACCGCGCTCGCCGGCTATCTCGACCTGCTGTTCGGCATCGAGGAACGCAGCCGCTACAACTTCCTGCACGAGTATAGCGCGATGCGCATCGGCGGGGTGCTCGAACTCGGCGGCGCGGAGCACACGCTTACACGCACGAAACAGCGCACCAACTCATTGTTAAACGCGAATGGCCAACCGGTCAGCGAGATGGCGATATCAGCACATCTGGCCGGGCTGTCTCGTGACGCATACGAGACCATGTTCTCGTTGGACGACGAAACGCTGGAAGCAGGTGGAAAATCTATCCTGGAATCGCACGGCGACCTGGGCAAGCTGCTATTCACGGCCAGCGCCGGCCTCGGGCACGCAAGCGATACATTAAGCGTGCTCGAGGCCGAGGCGGACAGGCTCTATCGCAAACAGGCACACGGAACCGAACTTGCGCTGCTCAAGAAGCGGCTTGCGGAACTGAAGGCCGGTAAAGACGCGATCGACACCTTGGCGTCGACTTATGAGAGCCTTGAAGCCGAGCGTCTCGACGCGACGGAAAAATACGACCGCAGCATCGCCGAACGGTCGGTGCTGTCGGCCAGGCTCGACACCATCGCGAAGTATCTTCGCGCGATCCCGATCCTTGCCGATATCCGGCGCAAGCAAGGCCAACTGGCCGAGTTGCCCAAGATCGCTTCACCGGCACGGACCTGGACCGGCAGTGTTGCCGACATGATCGAGACCGACGCCAGTCTGAGAACGCGGCTATCCGCGAGTGCGGACGAGCTTGAGCGGGTAACGACGAAAATCGCCTCGGTCGATGTGGACGCGGTGATACTTGCGATCTCCGAACGGGTTCGCGGCCTGGCCGACCGCAAGGTGCGCCAGGTCTCGGCCGGCCTCGACCTGCCAAGTCGCAGGACGGAGCTGCAAATCCTCGACAATGCCATGGCGACCTGCCTTGCCGCTCTTGGCAGGTCCTCCGAGCCACACCCTGCCAACCTGCTCTTGCCTGCTGCAACCATTGGCGCGGTGCGCACCATGGTCGAGCAGCGATCCGGGATCGTTACCAGCGTGCGCGTCGCGCGCGAGGAGGCTGCGGCCGCCGCTGATGCGCTCCAGGGGGCACGCGAGCGGGTCAGCGAAGAACGGGCCGTGCCCGAGCCTGCCAGGGCGAGGCTGGTTTCGGCTTTGTCTACGGCAAGGGCCAGCGGGCACATGAGGGAGACCAAGGCGGCACGTGAGGCCGCAGATGCAGGTGCAATTCGATGGCAGGCCGCGAGCGGGCGCTTGCATCCCTGGTCGGGAGATGCGCAGGCATTGGCCAGGATCGCTATTCCGAATGCTGGGCGGCTTGGCGCATGGAAGGCGCTGGCCTCAGAACTCGGTAAGAGCAGGGGCGTACTTTCCGAACGTCTTGCCGAGCACCAGGGCAATTACGACTTGCTTTCGGCGCGGCTGGAAGCCCTTCGTGCCTCCGTCGATGTCACCGACGATGATACGGCCGACGTTATTCGGCGTGCCCGCGACGAGGCCTGGGCAAGGCATCGCAATGACCTGACTGGGGAAACGGCGGATGATTTCGCGGCAACGCTGGCCCGAGACGACAGTGTCGGCGCAGGCCGTTTGGCCAACGCCCGGGAACTGGTCGAGATTCGCACGACAAACCGCAACCTCGCAGAAACCGCGGCCACCATCGCGCATGCGCGCGACCAACTTGCCGGCAACGGCTCAGATCGGGAGACTTTGCTCCTGGAAATACGCACGGCTGCCAGAGAGCTGCTCGGACCGTGCCAGGAAACATCCCCCGACCAGCTGATCGAACTGATCGAGGATCGCATCGTTGCCCGCATCGATGCGCTCGCGGCCTGGGAGGAGATCGAGCTTTCCCGCAAGAGAGCCGAGCGGGCGGTTGATGAGGAAGGCCAAATACGCCTGGAGTTGAACGGTGCTCTGGCGAGCGTCGGCGTCGGTTCGGATGCTGGTGACAGCCTCGATACGGTCATGGCCGTGGCAGAGCTGTTTCTTGAGAGACAATTCAAGGTGGACGCAGAGCGCACCGAGGCGCTCAAGACGGTTGGCACAAGGCAAGAGGATCTGGCCGCCAGGCGCCGCGCTGTCGAAGTCGCGGAGCGACGTGAGGATGAATGGCAGGCCGGTATTGTCGAAGCGCTCAAGGGCACCTGGCTGGAGAGCGGCATCTCGGTGCCCGGCATGGGCGGCGTACTTGATCAACTGGCTGAACTGGCCAAGAGCCTTCAGGCCCGGGACGCCATGCAGCTGCGCATCGAGAAGATGGTGGACGACAGGGACAATTTCCTGGTCGAGGTTTCCGCCGTTGCAGCCGAAGCGGGCGAGGCAGCCGACGACGAACCGGAACAGCTGGCGATCCGCCTTGCACAGCGCCTGGAGCGCGCCGAGCGCATGCGCGAGGCCAAGGCAAGCCTCGTCAATGACCTGCAGCGCCTGCAGGATCAGCGGGAGATCCTCGATGCCGAGATTTCGGCGCATGAGCGCCGCAAGAACGAGGTCCTGAGCGTCTTTGGCGTGGCCACACTGGCGGAGGTCGTGCAACGCGACGAACTGCTGCGCGACAGGGATCGCCTGCGCACTGCCGTGGCCGAGCTTGAGGAACAGGTTTCGTCCGAGCTCGCGGTGGAAGGCTTCGAGCAGGCGCGTTCGATATTGGATGCCGTCGATCTCGACAGTCTCGCAATCGAGAAGGCTGAGGCCGAGCAACGGCTTCGCGCTTCTGACGAGGCAATACAGCATCAGCTCATTCGGCAGTCGCGCGCGACCGACAAGCTGGACGCTATTGGCGGCGATAGTGCTGTTGCCCGCTTAGATGCCGAACGGCGCACCGTCCTTCTGGAAATCGAGGAAAAGGCCGTCCGCTATATCGAGCTGAAATTGGGAATAATGTCGGCTGGCAATGCTTTGCGCGTCTACCGTGAGCGTCATCGCTCTGGGATGATGGAGCGCGCGTCGGACGCATTCGCCCTCATGACGCGCGGCCAGTACTCTGGCCTGACAACGCAACCCCTGAAGGGTGGAGAAGTGCTCATCGCATTGCAGCGGGACGGGCAGTCCAAGGTCGCGGACGCGCTGTCGAAGGGCGCGCGTTTTCAGCTTTATCTGGCCCTGCGGCTTGCAGGATATTACGAGTTCGCTCAGTTTCGGCCCTCCGTCCCCTTCATTGCCGACGACATCATGGAAACCTTCGACCATTTCCGGTCAGAGGAGGTTTTCCGGTTGTTTGGAGAGATGGCGAGTGCCGGTCAGGTAATCTACCTCACGCATCATCAGCACCTGTGCGAGATCGCCAAGACTGTTGTGCCTGGCGTAGCGATTCATAATCTCGGATGAGATTGGACTTTATTTGATGCGTTGCTGACATACCGTGCCGTTCGATGTTTTACCTTAGCTAGTCTAATCGACATTCCAAGCGCCGGCCTTCGCGTCCGCTTTGCGCCCTCAATTCGGCCCTTCAGCGCCGCCGAGATTGATCCTGAAACCGGCCGATCGTTCAGTTTGAGCTGGCCCTCGGACATCCGTAGACTTGAGTTTATCGATGAAATACCAAGCTGGATTGAAGCGGTTGCGGCGAAGGTAGAGACCGTATTCATTGATCGGATGGACAGCTTTATCGCCTCAATCTCTAACCGCGAGTGGGCCTCGCTCATCTGGCTCGGGGCATTCATCGTGTGGGTGGCCTATTACAAGCCAACACGGAACAGCCTGGGCCAGCTTCTCAAGACATTCTTTCAGCCAGTTCTCATTGTCCCGCTGCTGATCGCGGCTGTGTACGCAACTGGCGAGATTCACCTGCTTGACCGTATCGGCTGGTGGTCAATCGACAATCTCAAGACCACGGTTCTCTGGCTGATTACGTTCGCCTTCGTGACGATGTTTGAGGTCGCTATGGCCAAAAGCCGCAAGGCCGGTCTGGGTAAAATCACCCGCGACATCGTAACCGTCACCGGGGTTTTGATTTTTATCACTGAACTCTACAGCTTTTCGCTGCCGGTCGAATTGATCGCGCTGCCACTGGTGACCATCATTTATTTAATGGCGGAAATGGCGAAGCTCAAACCCGAACATGTCGCGGTCGCCAAGCTGTTCGGCTATCTGTCCGCACTGATTGGCTTCTCCTATTTCGGGTTCAGCGTGTGGAAGTCGGTCGAAGCGGGCCGGGAGGCCGCCACTTGGGCGGTGGCGCTGGAATTCCTGAATCCGGTGATGTTGTCGGTCGGATTCCTCCCTTTCCTCTACATCTGGCGAACTTACGTCGCCTACAATGAGACATTCACGACGATATCGGTTTTTGGCATTGACAAAAGCCTCGTGTCTTATGCCCGGTGGCTTGCCATCATCCACATTCGCAGCGATCTCGACCTACTGGAACGGTGGCGCAAGTCGATCCGGTGGTCGCGCCCTGCGAACAAGACCGAACTCAAAAACACCTTGACCGCCTTGCTGGCGTTGAAAGAGCGGGAAGCCGCGCCGTTGGTTGTGCAGCCGCGAGATGGGTGGTCGCCTTATCTGGCAATCCAGTTCATGGCGGGGATGAGCGTCGAGACCGGCTACTATCATCAAACTCTAGAGGATGAGTGGTTTGCACAAAGTGCTATGCGCGAACTTGGTAATGGCTTCGGACTGAATAACAACCTCGCGTACTACGTCAACGGCACTGAGCACGCCGTCACATCCGTAAAGATCAAACTCAACATCAATGATCCGGCGACAGCTGAAGCCGCCGAAAATCTTTTCACCGCTCAGACTATGCATCTTCTCGAACAGGCCGTTAGCTTCAACGCGGTTAAGCGTCTGAGCCCACAGATTGCTTCGCTCAAGCCGTTCGAGGCCGACATTCCCTTCGGCGCCGTCTCCCTCAGGCGCGATGAATTCACCGGAATCAAGGGTGGGTACGATCGCGTATTCGAGATCAAACGAGGGCAGTCATGAGGCGCATCGGCATCGACATTTGTGCGGTGGCTTTTCCCCTGTCGTGCGTGTGGAAGGAGACGGACCGCTCCCGGTCCCGTTTTTCAACCGTCCGGCGCAGGCGCTGGGGCCTTGTCGCAGCTCGCAAGAAGTGCGGTTGCGTATTGGAAGCCTCCTTCCCGGACCCATCGCTTCGTGACGACGAGCGACCAGACAAAAATGGCCACCACGTTTATCGCGAGTGCCGATAACACAGCGGGGCCAAGCCTTCCAAAGGCTGTAACAATACCCGGCCAATTGTGGGTCCCAAGCAGACGGACCGCGCCGGGGGTTGTATAAGCAACCGCAGCCAGCGAGGCCAGCAGCACAAGCAGGCAGATCAAAATGCCTATGGGCTTGAGCCCAAGCAGGTTCCGGCGAAATCCGTACTGGGCATTCTCGCGATTGACCATCGGGAAGTCTTTCCCCCGAGTCTGCTCCCTCAGCCATTTCACGCCGGAATCGTACACTGCGTTCGCAGCCGCGGGATCAGCTCGCTCGGCGTCAGCTGTCGGAAAGGGTAGGTCCGGAAGCCCCGCGCCCAGGAACCGATGGTACCGTTTCCGTGTGTGGGGATCTAATTCGCTGGAATGCCGGAGTAGGATCGTCGTCGGCCACCCGCCCCACTTCTTCAGCAGCTTCGGCTCGATCCGACGGCCCTTCGTGCGGGCCCAGGATCCCAAAGCATAAAGCAGGCCACACGAGGTGGCCACTGTCAAAAGCGTGGCGCCAATGCTGGACACAATCAGCCACGGAAACCACGCCAGGACGGCAAGCAGCGGCGGAAAGATGGTCAGGAGGCCTGGAAAGAGCCGGGCTTGCCTGCCGTAGCTGTCGAACATTGTCGCGATATCATTTGGCACGACACCCATACCTATTCCTCGTATTCTTCCGGATACGCCACGGGCGTGATCGGTCCCCAGCCCTCGCGCATGGAAACATTCGAAGATTTTGCGTGGATACCGCTACCCTCCGTTTGCGACAATCTCGCGCCACGATGGATCATCGCTCGCTGCACCACTTTGCGCGGATGATCTTCATCGGCCTTGGCGGAACTGATATAGGCCTTGAACAGCGGCGAGACTGGCTTCGATTCAAGCCGAGGCCCGAGAATGCTGTCCAGTAGGTCGGTCGTCAGGTTACGCCGGCCGCCATGATGGGGCACCTGAAACCGGTCGACTCCTGGCAGATTCAAGCCGACAGACGGGGCGTATGCAACTACCTCGGCCAGCCCCTCCCGCCCGGTGTCGGCTGTGAGCAGAATTTTTTCGCCGGCGATCAACGCATATTGCACTACGCTCATCTCGTTTTCGTCACTGGTGTCGGACGCAGGGAAGTATTCATCACCCCAAGCTCCATTGACGTAGGCCACGGCGGCCTTGGCAGCTTCCACCAGGAAGTCCTTAAACCCTTGTATCGCGGCTTCCACTTTGGCCAAAGGCGTTTTGTCGGAACTGACGACCAGGTCAAGAAAGCGGGCACGGGTCGGTGCCATTACAACAAAGGCCCCAATCTGTTGGCCCTGGAATGGCTCATAGATCGGGATCCTCTTCTTGATGGCGATGTCCTCAAGATCGGCTAGGTTCGAATAAGCAGTGCGAAGAGCTGCGCGCAGATTGTCGACATTGCTGTAATTCTTGAACCGAGGCAGCAGTTCCTGGGCATAGAGCCAAGGACGAAGCATCCAGAGGGCTTTGACCTCGAAATGTTCCAAAATAGGAACAAGCCCGCGGGCGTGGTCCCCGTCATTGTGGGTCGCAACGACGTGGTCCAGGGTCTTCGGGTCACCATAGTGTTCGATGATGTGATCGCGCAACGCCTCGCCGGTGGAAGCGTAGCCGCCATCGATGACGTGAATAAAGGTCTGGGCGTTCTGCTCATAGCGAAGGGCAATTGCGTCGCCGCTCTTTTTTGTTTCGACGCCCAGAAAATCGATTTCGAAAGATTCAGCCATCCCATCCTCCACTACGAAAAAAATCAAAATGCTTGCGAGTTAAATACCCCACACAAATATGCGATGAAGAAATGTGATGCGGCCGGTACTTATACAAGAGCCGAAAGTACAATTTTGAATATTTTTCTGTGATCGTCGATGGAAGTGCTGGGCGTTCGTTTCTCTTGGACGGAAAGCCCCCCAAATCGAGCGGCTGGATCGCGAGAGGCGACATATTCAAAAACGGTACGGGCAGCAGCGCTCGAACCTACGACCTGCGGCTTTAGAGCCTGTCGGCCGAAAGTCGTTCGACGCGACGGAAGTCGCCAGCCGTCCAAAGTCAGCTAAACCCTACCGGGAAACCAAAAGCTGCCGGTCAGTTGTCGGCCTAAACAACGTCGTTCCAGTTCTCGACCAGCGCGCGGTCTTGGTACCGTGTCGAAAGGTTTGATCGCACATGCCGAAAATGTTTGCATGGCGCAATAAGTTTATATCGGCTCGTATATGGGGACTGCCGATATGGGAACCTATATAGCGGTAAATTGATACACAAACGTATATTGACACCCGTCATATACGGTCCTATATCGGGCTAGCTCAAGCAGAAATCGTATAGGCCATGAAGATCAGAACAGCTCGCGACATTGGTATCCTGATCAAGGAGGCCCGCACCCGGCGCGGCCTGTCCCAGGCTGCCTTGGCCAAGATGATCAACACCACGCAGACGTGGGTGTCGTGGATCGAGAACGGCAAGCCCAGCGCCGAGATCGGCAACGTGCTGCTGGCGCTGACCACGCTTGGTGTGGAGCTGGACTTTCAGATCCCGCCGGCGCCGACGTTGGCTGCTGATCATCATCATAATGCCGATGAACGGCATGTCGACGATGACGACGACGAGATTCCCTACAAGCTCTAGGTGACGATGATCATGGTGAACCCCATCGACACCCTCGACGTCTATATCGCTGGCAGACCGGTTGGGTGGCTCCACCACCTGCAGGGCGGCAAGCTTTCGTTCTCCTATCACCAGGCATGGATGGAGGGCCGGGTGGCGATCCCGCTCTCCCTGTCCATGCCGACGATCACCAGGACATACGAGGGCAAGGTCGTCGAGGCATTCCTCTGGGGTCTGCTGCCGGATAATGAGCAGACCCTCGCCAGATGGGCGCAGAGGTTCCAGGTCTCCGCGCGAAACCCGTTTGCCCTGCTCAAGAATGTCGGCCGCGACTGCGCCGGCGCCGTCCAGTTCCTTCCTCGTGGCGACCAGGTCTCCCGCGGCGAGAACGTGGAGTTGCTCACCGAGGCTCAGATCGGCGACCGCCTGCGCGACCTGCGCAAGGATGGTGCAGCGACCCGGCGAATCGGCGATCCTGGTCAGTTCAGTCTCGCTGGTGCGCAGGCAAAGACGGCGTTCCATTTCGACAAGGGCAGCAATCGCTGGGGGATCCCTCTAGGCGACACGCCCACGACACACATCTTCAAGCCGCCTTTGCCGCACTTGCACGGGCATACCGAGAACGAGCATTTCTGCCTGCAGCTTGCATCCAAGCTCGGCATGGACGCTGCACATAGCCAGGTTCTCGACTTCGCAGGCGAAAAGGCGATCGTTATCGAGCGCTACGACCGCCGCAACATCGACGGCAAGACCATCCGCATCCATCAGGAGGACATGTGCCAGGCCCTGTCGGTGATGCCGACGCTCAAGTACGAGAACCAGGGTGGGCCAGGTATCACGACGATCTCCAGAAAGGTGCTGTCGGCCTCCCTCGACCCCGTTCAAGACCGTCAGATCTTCATGGCCGCGAACGTCTTCAACTGGATCATCGCCGGCACGGACGGGCATGCAAAGAACTACTCGATGCTGCTCGGTGCCCAGGGCGAGGCCCGCCTAGCTCCGCTCTACGACATCTCCTCCATTCTGCCGCACCTCGGGGGAGAGATCCAATCTGAGATGCGCGACCTTAAACTGGCGATGAAGATCGACAGAGTCTATCCCATCGAGGAGATCATGCCGCGCCACTGGGGGCGCTGTGCGTCCTCAGCAAAGGTTGGCAGCGAGTACACGGTGCGGACGATCCGCCATCAGCTCGCGGTGATGCCCGATACGGCATCGGAGTGCGCCCAAGAGCTTCGCCAGGAGGGGATCATCCATGAGATCGTTGGTCGCCTCGTCGACGCGATCGCGACGCGCATCAAGGGCTTGTCCCGGATCTATGGAGAGGAAGGTTGTGGAGGTTAAAGTCGGGCGGGGATAGCGGATCCACGGACTAATGCCGGCGAAATGGACGGACCGCACACTGCCCACGGGATTCTCGCTCTAATAGCGCCCCGGCTCCGGGCCGGGTAGATGGCCGGTTTCGGAACCGGCCATCGGCAGCTTGAATGACGGAAATGGGGTCGGCTGCAGAACGGCAGCTTCCCGCCGAACGCGGTCAACTTTCTCTCCAGGAAATCTGACAATGCGGGCCTACGATTTGGCGTCGAGTTGTGGCGTTTTCGACGGTCAGTATGATTTCCGGCGGTTGGAGATTTGTATCGGCGTTTGATGAACGGACGCTGTTGGGTTCAAAGTGGATGGTCGCGTTGGTGTGTGGACAGCAGGCTTGCGGCGTCCCTCGATTGAGATCACCCGCAGGTTTTTGCTCTTGAGTTCATCCAGATAATCGGCCCACCACTGCATCATCTTGACGCGCTCGTCCCAATGCTCTGCCCGGGCGTAGGCGCGCCGAACGTCGTTGTTCTCAATGTGGGCCAGCTGCCGCTCTATCGCGTCCGGATGCCACTTGCCGCATTCGTTCAGCAGAGTTGATGCCGTTGCTCGAAAACCATGCGCGGTAGCTTCTTCCTTGCTATAACCCATACGACGCAGTGCGGCGTTAAGCGTATTGTCGGAAATCGGACGCGAAGCCGATCGAACACTAGGAAACAGCAGCGATCCATCACCAGAGATTTCTCTCAGTGAAGTCAGGACGCTGATCGCTTGCTTTGATAGGGGTATGCGGTGCGGCCGTCGCATTTTCATGCGTGCTTCAGGGATCGTCCACACCGAGCTTTCAAAATCGAACTCTTCCCATTCAGCGGCGCGAAGCTCGCCTGGGCGGGGAAACAGCAGCGCTATCAGCTTCAGACCGGCTCGGGTTGTAGGCTGTCCGTCAAATGCATGGATCGCCCTCAGCAAACCGCCCAAGGCCTTCGGATCGGTAATCGCGGCGCGAGACGTTACCTTCGGACTGATGAGTGCGCCTCTGAGGGCGAAGGTCGGATCTGTCTCGGCGCGTGCGGTCGCGATCGCGTATCGAAACACGCTGCCGATGGTGGAGCGCAGTCGCCTGGCCGACTCATACCGACCGCGAACCTCCACGCGACGGAGGGCGGTAAGGATGCTGGCCGGCTCGATCTCCCGAATGCACTTGTCGCCGATTATCGGATAGGCAAAGTCGAGCAGCCATTTGACCTTGCTGATCGTCCGGTCGGCACGTCCCTCCTTCTTCAGCTTGTCAACATATTCGTCCGCGATTGAGCGAAAGGAGTCCTTTGCCGAATCGGCCTTCCGCAAGCTGCGCTCCTTTCCAGGGTCGACGCCAGCTAGCAGGAGCCTTTTAGCATCATCGCGCGCCTCCCGTGCCTCGGCGAGAGAGATAAGGGGATAGCTGCCCAGCGCGAGCAGTTTCTGCTTGCCGTCAAAGCGGTAGGCGAGCCGCCAGAGGCGAGAGCCCGTGGGCTGTACCCATAGCTGCAGCCCGCCCCCGTCAGACAATTTCGCGAGTTTGGAAGCAGGGCGGGCGTTTCGACATTTCACGTCGGATAGGGCCATTCGTCAGGTCTCCCTTGGCTGTTTCGATACCATCAGGATGTCGAATACCAACGGAAATACCATCCCCCCGCCTCGTTGGATCAAATGCGCCCGAAGCGCTCTCTGTCACGCCTAATTGCGCAATGCGACAGCAAAAGATCAATAATTCCAGTCGCTTGCAGAAGCTGCAGCGTAGACGGTTCGGCTAAACGGAGTGTCGGGAGAAGAGGGGATGGTGCCCAGAGGCGGATTCGAACCACCGACACGCGGATTTTCAGTCCGCTGCTCTACCAACTGAGCTATCTGGGCCTGTTCCGGCTAACGAACACTCGCGCTCCGGATTTCAATGAAAGCACCGTGGGCGCCCCTTGAAAGCGCGTGGGTTATAGCATGGGAATTCGGCCTGTCCAGCGCCCAGATGAGGATTTCCCGCAGGAAAAGAAGTGTCGCCCGATGGGCTGGTTTCCATGCCATGCGCCCTCCTATCTGGCGCTTGGCAGCCCCTTGCGGAAGTCGGATGGGGTCATGCCGGCCAGCTTGCGGAAGGATTTGTTGAAGGCGCTGAGCGAGCCGAAGCCTGAGTCCATCGCGACCCGCAGCACATTGGCGCCCTGATGCATCAGAAGCGCCTGCGCATAGCTCAGCCGCAACAGGTTGACATATTCGTTGAGCGTCATGCCGGTTGATTTCTTGAACAGGTTCATGGCGTATTTGGGGTGGATATCGGCGGCGGCCGCTATGTTCATGCAATCGATGTCGTAGAGGAAATTTTCGGCGATGAAATCGCACATGCGCCCGACATTGCGTGAGGACTGCTGGTCGAAGGTGCTGCCCGCCTCCTGCCCGGCGGCGTTTTCCGGCACCAGCCGATAGGGCTCGAACCGCACCCGCTCCAGCCGCAGCAGGAGTTCGTTGACGGCATGCTCGGTCTTGGCCGGATCGCCCGAACGGGCGTAGCGGTTCCAGCGGGCGAAATTGTCGTTGTCGGATTGATCGGTGGCGCTAGTCACCAGCGTCGCGCCCGTCATCAGCCGGTGGCGTATATCCGCCGGCAGGTGAAGCCGGAAGAAATGCACCAGCGGCAGGTGCGCGCCGGCATAGACGGCGTCGTCGCTCAAATCGTCCATTTGGTGCGGCAAGCCGCCCCAGAACAGGCACATCTCGCCGGCCGAGAGCGAGATTTCGTGCTCGTCCATGCGGTAGTGGACGGAGCCGCGGACGATGAAATTCACCTCGACCTGGGCATGCCAATGCGGCTTCAGCATCACCAGCGGATTGGTGTGGAACATCTGCAACAACAGCGGCAGGCCTTCCACGCTGCTGGCACCAGGCTGGTAAAACGGCCGTTCGGGCATCTTACTTTCCGCCAATTTCGTATTCCCTTTGTCGGGGACAGGCCTTTGCCGGTGCCTAGTCTAGCCAGGCTCGCAGAGAGAGCAAATGAAATGGGAGGATTTCAATGCGCATCACACTGTCCTGCGCCGCGCTCGCGCTTGTCTTGGGCTCAGCCCCGGCCCTCGCGCAATCCGGCGAAATCACCATCTGGAGCTGGAACATCGCCGCCTCGTCGCTGAAGGCAACGGTTGCCGGTTTCAACAAGGTCCGTCCCGACATCAAGGTAACGGTCCAGGATCTCGGCAACCAGCCGACCTATGACAAGTCGATCGCCGGATGCGCGGCCGGCGGCGTCGGCCTGCCCGATATCGTGACCATCGAGAACGGCGAGGCCGAGAATTACTGGAGCCAGTTCCCCGACTGTTTCGTCGACCTGCACACGTTGGGCTACACGGCGGAAGACCAGAAGAAATTCCCCGATTTCAAGCGTACCGAACTCGAAGTCGGCGACAAGGCCTATGCCATGCCGTGGGATTCCGGCCCGGTCGCCGCCTTCTATCGCCGCGATTTCTATGAAAAGGCGGGCGTCGACCCGGCATCGATCAAGACCTGGGACGATTTCATCGCCGCCGGCAAGAAGATCCAGGCCGCCAATCCAGGGGTCTCGATGACCAATGCCGATTTCAACGGCGATAGTGAATTCTTCCGCATGATCTCCAACGAACAGGGCTGCGCCTATTTCGCCGAGGACGGCCAGTCGATCACGGTCAACCAGCCCAAATGCGTCGACGCCATGACCAAGGTCAAGGAGATGAAGGACGCGGGCATCGTCTCGTCGGCCGACTGGGGCACCAAGATCACCAACAACACCGCCGGCACCGTCGCCACCCAGGTCTATGGCGGCTGGTACGAAGGCACCATCCGCACCGAATCGGCCGGCGAAAACGGCAAATGGGGCGTCTACCTGATGCCGAGCCTGACAGCGGACGGGCCGCGCGCCGCCAATCTCGGCGGCTCGTCGCTCGCCATCACTTCGGCATCGAAGAACAAGGAAGCGGCCTACGAGTATTTGAAATACACCCTCGGCACCAATGAAGGCCAGATCACCATGCTGAAGGAGTTCGGCCTCGTCCCATCGCTGGTCTCGGCCCTGAACGACCCTTACGTCAGCCAGGGCCAGCCCTACTGGGGCGGCCAGGCGGTGTGGAAGGATATTCTGGGCACCTTGCCCAAGGTCGTTCCGAGCCGCGGCACGCAGTTCCAGAGCGATGCCGAGATCATCGTGCGCGCGGTGCAGACCAAATACCTCGCCGGCGGATATCCCGACGCCAAGGCGGCACTCGACGATGCCGCCAGCCAGATCGCCTCGGCGACTGGGCTGCCTGTCAAGTCCTGACCTCCCAGGACGGGGTCCGGGATGGCAGCTATGCCGTCCTGGACCCGCCGCTTGCACGCTTGCTTTCAACACCAGGGATGAAGGAGGACAAAAAGATGCGCGACCGCAATGCCACGGCCTATCGCTTCCTTACGCCCTATCTCCTGATCTTCGCCATCTTCTGGGTGTGGCCGATCATCTCCTCGTTCCTGATCTCGTTCCAGGCGACACGCACCGTGCCGTGGCGCTTCGCGCCCGGTTTCAACTGGGGCCGGCTGATCGGCGACCCCGCCTTCTTTAACGCGCTGAAGAACACGCTGCTCATCCTCGTCATCCAGGTTCCGGTGATGATCGCGCTGGCCATGGTGATGGCGGTGCTTCTGAATTCGCCGCTGCTCAAGGCGCGCGGCCTCTACCGCTTCGCCTTCTTCGCCCCGGTGGTGGTCGGCGAGGTCGCCTATTCGGCGGTGTTCCGGCTGATGTTCAGCCTCGATTTCGGGATCGTCAACAAGCTCCTGAACGGCATCGGCCTGCCCAAGGTCGACTGGTTTTCCAATGTCACGCCGGCCATGGCGCTGATCATGATCGCGGTCACCTGGCGCTGGGCCGGCTACAACGCCATCATCCTGCTGGCCGGCATGCAGTCCATACCCGAGGATGTCTACGAGGCAGCGACGCTCGACCGGGTAAGCAAGCTCAAGCAATTCTTCTACATCACCCTGCCGCTGTTGAAGCCGGTCATCGTCTTCTGCGCCGTGCTGTCGATCATCGGCACCATGCAATTGTTCACCGAGCCGTTCTTGATCACGGAGCGCGGCGGGCCGGGCGGCGGCACCGAGACGCTCGGTCTGCTGCTTTACCGCCAGGGCTTCCGCTCGCTTAATTTCGGCTATGCCTCTGCCGTCGCGTACACCATGGCCGGGCTGGCGATCGCCATCACGCTGGTGCAGCTATGGCTGACGAGGGAACCGAAATGAGTTCGCTCTCGTCGGCAAGACTGAAACGAAGCATCGCACTGCACCTGTTCCTGACCCCGCTGGCGCTGATCTGGTTGTTTCCGCTGTGGATGATGGTGGTGTTCTCGACCATGCCCGACAACGGCATATTCAGTCCGGGCATCGAACTGTTGCCGCGCGGCAATTTCGTCGACAATTTCAACAATCTGCAGCGCGACACAGACTTCGTCGGCGCCATCGTCATTTCCATTTGCGTGGCGGTGACCTACACCGTCTTGTCGGTGCTTTTGACCTCGATGGCCGGCTGGGCGCTGGCCCGCTACCAATTCTTCGGCAAAAGCGTGGTCGTGGCCATCATCCTGGGCACCATCACGCTGCCCTATGCGGTGGTGCTGATCCCGCAATTCATCATGGTGGCGCGCGACTTCAAGCTTGCCAACACCTGGGTGGCGCTGATCGTGCCGCCGCTGTTCAATTCGCTGGGCGTGCTGTTCATGCGCCAGAGTTTTTCGATGATGCCGGACGATCTGTTCGATGCCGCCCGCGTCGAGGGCGTCAAGGAGTGGCGGATCTTCGTCTTCATCGCCTTGCCGCTGGCGCGGCCGATGCTGGCGGCGCTCTGCATCATCCTGTTCCTCGCCTCCTGGAACAACTATCTATGGCCACTTCTGATCAACAGCCAGCCGGGTTCGATGACAGCACCCGTGGCGCTTGGCACGCTGATCGGCCTGACCAAGGTGTCGTGGGGCGGCATCATGGCGGGCGCGGTCATGCTGACCGTGCCGATGCTCATCGTCTTCGTGCTCCTGCAGCGTCATTTCATCGCCGGCATCGCCGCCGGCGCGGTCAAGTAAGGGGCAGAATGGCAACCGTCACACTCACCAATGTCGCCAAGCGCTTCGGTGCCTTCGAGGTCGTCCACGGCGCCAACATCGACATCGCCGATGGCGAGTTCGTCGTCTTCGTCGGCCCGTCGGGCTGCGGCAAGTCCACGCTGCTCAGGATGATCGCGGGGCTGGAGGACATCAGCGGCGGCGAGATCGCCATCGGCGGTAAGGTGGTCAACGATGTCGAGCCGGCCGACCGCGGCATCGCCATGGTGTTCCAGTCCTACGCGCTCTATCCGCATATGAGCGTCGAGCAGAACCTCTCATTCGGGCTGCGCATGACCGGCAACCCCAAGGCCGATACCGAGCGGCGGGTGAAGCGCGCGGCCGAGATCCTGCGCATCAGCGAATTGATGGATCGTCGTCCGAAGAAACTTTCCGGTGGCCAGCGCCAGCGTGTCGCCATCGGCCGCGCCATCGTGCGCGAGCCGCAAGTGTTCCTGTTCGACGAGCCGCTCTCCAATCTCGATGCCGAACTGCGTGTCCAGATGCGGGTCGAGATTTCAAGGCTGCACAAGGAACTCGGCGCCACCATGGTCTATGTCACCCACGACCAGACCGAGGCGATGACGCTGGCCGACCGGATCGTCGTGCTGCGCGCCGGCCATATCGAGCAGATCGGCAGGCCGCTGGAACTCTATGACAATCCCGACAATATGTTCGTGGCCGGCTTTGTCGGTTCGCCTAAGATGAATTTCATCAAGGCCCATATTGTCGGGCGTGATGAAAAAGGGGTCGTGGTCGAGCTGGCGGGCGAGGAGAAGACCCGTATCACGCAACCGTTGAAATGCGCAGGGCCTGAACTGGGTAGCAAAGTCATCGTCGGCGTGCGGCCGGAACATTTTGGCAGCGCCGGTGAAGGCGACGCCGACCTGACCGCCGCCATCGACGTGGTCGAGCATTTGGGCGGCACGAGCTTCCTCTATGCCCGAACGACCCATGGCGAGGATGTGGTGATCCAGCGCGACGCGGCAAAGGTTCCCGACACCTCCGAGGTCACCGTTTCCATCCGCAAATCATACCTGTTCGACGAAAAGGGGCTGCGGCTGCGCTGACCGGCCGCCCCTTTCCAAGCCCGCAAGGAGAATGACATGACTGTATCAACGCCCATTCGCTGGGGGATTCTTGGGCCGGGCGGCATTGCCAAGGCCTTTGCCGATGGCGTCGCCGGTTCGCGCACCGGGAAAGTGGTTGCCATCGGCGCGCGCAACCCCGGCAAACCGGGTCTGGCCGAGAGCTTTCCCGGCGCCCGCATCCTCGACGGTTATGACGCTCTTCTCGCCGATCCGGAAATCGACGCGATCTATATCGCGGTTCCGCATCCCGGCCACGCGCAATGGGCGATCAGGGCGGCGGAAGCCGGAAAACACGTGCTTTGCGAAAAGCCGCTCGGGCTGACCGCGTTCGAGGCCGACGCCATGATGCATGCGGCGCGCAAGGCCGGCACCTTTCTCGGCGAAGCCTTCATGTACCGGCTGCATCCGCAGACGCTGCAACTGGTGGATCTGATCAAGTCTGGCGTCATCGGCGAGATCAGGATGATCAAGTCGAGCTTCGGCTTCGCCATGCCTGATTTCATGCCGGAGCACCGGCTCTACGCCAACGACCTCGCCGGCGGCGGCATCCTCGACGTCGGCGGCTATCCCGTGTCGATGGTGCGCCTCATTGCCGGCGCTGCCGCGGGAGAGCCATTCGCCGAACCCGACAAGGTGGTGGGCGCCGCCCACCTTGGCCAGTCCGGCGTCGACGAATGGGCCTCCGCTGTCCTGCATTTCCCCGGTGGCATCGTCGCCGAGGTTTCCTGCAGTATCTCGCTAAACCAGGACAACGTCCTGCGCATCTTCGGCACCAGGGGCCGCATCGAGGTGCCGGACTTCTGGTTCGCCGGCGGCGACCGCGATGTCGGCCTCGGCCGGATCAACGTGATCGGCGCCGACGACGCCGAAGAGACCATCAGCGTCAACGAGCAGCGCCATGTCTATTCCTTCGAGGTCGATGCCGCCGGTGAGGCGATCCGCGCCGGGCGGCAGGAATTCGCCTGGCCGGGCATGGGCTGGGCCGACAGCCTCGGCACCTTGCGCGTGCTCGACAGATGGCGCGCGGCGGTGGGGCTGGAGTACGAGATCGAGAAGGCCTCGCTGCGCACCGACACCATCTCCGGCCGACCTCTGCGGCACGGCGGCACCGCGATCGGCAAGCGCACCATTCCGGGCCTGCCGAAACCGACCTCCGTGGTGGCGCTCGGCTTCGAGGATTTCCGCACCTTCTCTTCCGGGTCTATCCTGCTCGATGCCTTTTTCGAGGCTGGCGGCAATCTGTTCGACACCGGCTACGTCTATGGCGGAGGCTACACCGAGACGTTGCTCGGCCAATGGCTGGGGAACCGTGGCGTGCGCGAGCAGTCGGTGATCATCGCCAAAGGCGCGCACTCGCCGCTCTGCTATCCCGACGTAATCGCAAAGCAGCTTGCTCAGTCGCTCGACCGCCTGCAGACCGACCATGTCGACATCTATTTCATGCATCGCGACAATCCGGACGTGCCGGTCGGCGAGTTCGTCGACGCCATGGACCGCGAGGTGAAGGCCGGGCGCATTCGCGGTCCCTTCGGCGGCTCCAACTGGACGATGCAGCGCATGGACGAGGCCATCGCCTATGCCGAGCGAACCGGCAAGCAGAAGCCCGGCGCGCTCTCCAACAATTTTTCGCTGGCCGAAATGCTGGAGCCGATCTGGGCCGGCTGCATCACCTCCTCCACCGACGACTGGAAAGCCTGGCTGACATCCAGGCAGATGCCGAACTTCGCCTGGTCGAGCCAGGGGCGCGGCTTCTTCACCGACCGCGCCGGGCGCGACAGGCTGGACAGCGAGGAACTGGTGCGGGTCTGGTACTCCGAGCGCAATTTCGGCCGCCGCGACCGGGCGATCGAACTCGCCGCCAGGCTGCGCAAGAGCCCGATCCATATTGCGCTGGCCTATGTCCTCAACCAGCCTTTCCCATCGGTCCCGTTGATCGGGCCGCGCACGCTGGGCGAACTGGACGACAGCCTGCGGGCGCTGGACATTGCGCTTTCGCCGGCCGAACTCGAGTGGCTGGACGGCGGCAGCCTGCACGCGGCCTGATTAGGTCTCAAGCGGCGTCAGGTCTCGTCGTCCGACACCCTGGCGCCGCGCCTGGCTGGCGTTCGCAAGCTGGCATACATGCCGGTGGTGCGGAACTGGCTGGGCGTCGTGCCATAGAGGCGGCGAAAGACCTTGGAAAAATAATTCGCGTCCTCGAAACCGCACAGGATGGCCACTTCCTTCACCGGCAGGAAGTCCGCCTTGGTCAGCAGTTTCGCCGCCCGCTGCAGCCGCTGCTGCAGAACGAACTCGGCGGGCGGCAAGCCTTCGCTTTCGGCGAAGCAGCGCGAAAAATGAGCCCGGCTCAGCCCGCTGATCTGGACCAGGTCCGCCACCGGCAGGGCTTTGTCGAGATTAGCGTTGATATGATTGATGACCGGCTGCATGGCGCTCTGTTTTTCGGCAAAGGCGTGCGAGCCGAACACATCGTCGTAGAGCGCCATCGCCGCCTCGTAGGCGATGGCCGAAGCAGCGCCTGGGGAAGCGGCCCCTTTGATAAGACGCAGACTGCAATCGGCGAGATGATCGATCGTCGCCGGCTGCAGCCGAAAGACCGGTCCGGACACGTCGAGGATCGACTTGTGGACGCGCAACGCCTCCTCGCCGTTCATCGAGATCCAGAAATATTCCCAGCGCTCGCCCCTGGCCAGCCAGTAGCGGTGGTTGTGCGGCACCAGCACCAGCAGCGTGTCGTTCGTCTGCAGGCGGTAATCGCGGTTTTCGTAGCGCAACCGGCCGGTACCGCCGATCGTATGCTGCAGGACGGTGAACGGTGTCTGACCGCGCTTTCGGCCGTCCCAATCATAGGTCACGTCCTCGCGCACCTCATAGCCCGTGCTCGTCGGCATGGCATGCAGGCGCTGGCGGCCGCGCGGCAGCGACACCGTCCGCATCGACTCTCCGTTGGCGATCAAATCCCGCAGCACAAAATTACCCCTGAAAGCATAATCCTTCTCTGGTCGCGCCCGCGAATAAGCGCATAATCGCGCCTGGAAGAACGCGAATAACCCGCGAACGAGGAGCGGGCGGGAGGAGAGAAAAGCCGGATTCCGGCTTGAACGGCATGCGCCCAAAAGGCGTGTGGCCAATTTTCTTCCCTTGCTGCTCCCTGCCTAGCATTCGATTGGACCGAGGTGAAGGTGATGAGTTTCAAAATCGCTATTATCGGCGCCGGCAGCGTCGGTTTCACCAAGAAGCTGTTCACTGACATTCTGTGCGTGCCGGAATTCAAGGGCATTGAATTCGCGCTGACCGATGTCAGCGAGCACAATCTTGCGATGATCAAGGCGATCCTCGACAGGATCGTCAAGGCGAACAAACTGCCAACGCGGGTGACCGCGACGACCGACCGCCGCGAGGCACTCGAGGGCGCGCGCTACATCATCAGCTGCGTGCGGGTCGGCGGCCTCGAAGCCTATGCCGATGATATCCGCATTCCCTTGAAATACGGCATCGACCAATGCGTCGGCGACACGATCTGCGCCGGCGGTATTCTTTATGGTCAGCGCAACATTCCGGTGATCCTGGATTTCTGCAAGGATATCCGCGAAGTCGCCGACACCAACGCCAAATTCCTCAACTATGCCAACCCGATGGCGATGAACACCTGGGCGGCGATCGAATACGGTAAGGTCGACACGGTCGGTCTCTGCCATGGCGTCCAGCACGGCGCCGAACAGATCGCCGAGGTGCTGGGCGCGAAATCGCCGCGGGAACTCGACTATGTCTGTTCCGGCATCAACCACCAGACCTGGTTTATCGATTTGCGGCTGAACGGCCGCAAGATCGATAGGGATGAGCTAATTGCCGCCTTCGAGGCACATCCGGTCTATTCCCAGCAGGAAAAGCTGCGCATCGATGTGCTGAAGCGCTTCGGCGTCTATTCGACCGAAAGCAACGGCCATCTCTCCGAATATCTGCCTTGGTACCGCAAGCGCCCCGACGAGATCACGCGCTGGATCGACATGTCCGACTGGATCCATGGCGAGACGGGCGGCTACCTCCGCTATTCCACGGAAACCCGCAACTGGTTCGAGACCGAGTATCCGCAATTCCTCGAAGCGGCGTCGAAACCGATCGACGCGTCAAAGCGCTCCAACGAGCATGCCAGCCACATATTGGAGGCGCTGGAAACCAACCGCGTCTATCGTGGCCACTTCAACGTCAGGAATGAGGGCGTGATCACCAATCTGCCACGGGACGCCATCATCGAGTCACCCGGTTTCGTCGACCGTTTCGGCATCAACATGGCCGCCGGCATCACCTTGCCGGAAGCCTGTGCCGCTACTTGCATGGCCTCGATCAACGTCCAGCGCATGTCGGTCCACGCCGCTATATCTGGCGACATCGATCTTCTGAAGCTTGCCGTGCTGCATGACCCGCTGGTCGGCGCGGTGTCGACGCCGGAGGAGGTCTGGCAGATGGTCGACGAAATGGTCGTCGCCCAGGCGCAATGGCTGCCGCAATATGCCCACGCGGTTCCGGCAGCCAAGGAGAGGCTGTCGAAATCCACCGTCAAGACGCGGGAATGGGCCGGTGCCGCTCGGCGAAGCGTGCGCTCGATCGAGGAACTGCGCGCCGAAAAAGCCGCGCTGAAACAGGCCGTCTGAGAACCGGGTGCGGCGGCGGATCCACGGGAGGCAGATCCACCGCAGTCTGCCGTCCAGGCAAGATACGAGCAGCAGCAAACGTCTGAACACGAGGGAGGAGATAATGAGGTACCTACGCAGCATTGGCATCGCCGCCGGACTGGCGCTGAGCGTGTCCGTTCCGGCGCTCAACGCTTTCGCTTCCGAGCCGACAGTCCCACCGGTTCCGGCGACGTTTCCGGCCGAGGGCAAGATCAAGTACGTGCCGCGCGACTCCATCCTGGAGTTCAAGGCGCTTCCCGACTATCACGAGCCCGATTGGGTCACGGAAAAATACGTCAAGGTCGGCAAGCTGCCGCCGGTGAAAGATCGGCTGCCGAAAGAGCCGCTTGTCTTCAAGACCGCCAACATGCCGGACGGCGTCGGCGTCTATGGCGATACGATGCGCCATGTCATCGGCGGAAGGCCCGAAGGCTGGAACTACGGCGCCGGCCAGACCCAGGGGTGGGGCGGCATCGACATCGGCCTTTCCGAGTGCCTGACGCGCACCGCGCCGCTGTTCCAGGTCGAGGCGAAGGACACCGAGCCGCTGCCCAATCTCGCCAAAAGCTGGGATTGGTCGGCCGATGGCCACAAGCTGACCATGCACCTCGTCGAAGGCGCCAAATGGTCCGACGGCGTGCCATTCAACGCCGACGACGTCATGTTCTACTGGGACGACGAGGTCATGGATCCCAACGTCTCGCCGCTCAATGGCGCCACTCAGGAAACCTTCGGCGTCGGCACGACGCTGAAGAAGATAGACGACTACACCGTCGAGTGGACCTTCAAGGACGCCTTCCCGAAGCAGCACCTCTACGCAATGGCCTATGGCACCTTCTGCCCCGGCCCCGCGCATATCTTGAAGCCGCGGCACCCGAAATATTCGAAGAACACCTACGACCAGTTCAAGAACGCCTTCCCGCCGGAATATATGAACATGCCTGTCATGGGCGCCTGGGTGCCGGTCGAATATCGGGCGGACGACATCATCGTCATGCGCCGCAATCCCTATTATTGGAAGGTGGACGAGAAGGGCAACCAACTGCCCTATCTCAACGAGCTGCATTACAAACTGTCGACCTGGGCCGACCGCGACGTTCAGGCGGTCGCAGGCGCGGGCGACTTCTCCAACCTCGAGCAGCCGGAAAACTTCGTCGCCTCGCTGAAGCGCGCGGCGGAGGCGAACGCGCCGGCGCGCCTGGCCTTCGGCCCGCGGCTGATAGGCTACAATCTGCGCCTGAACTTTTCCGCCAACGGCTGGGGCAACCCGGACGAGCGCGGCCAAGCGATCCGCGAACTGAACCGCAACGAGGATTTCCGCAAGGCCGTCACCATGGCGCTTGACCGCAAGGCGCTGGGCGATTCCCTCGTCAAGGGGCCGTTCACCGCGATCTATCCAGGCGGCCTCTCCTCGGGCACCAGCTTCTACGACCGTAAATCCACCGTCTACTATCCTTTCGACCTCGAGGGTGCCAAGGCCGAACTCGCCAAGGCCGGTTTGAAGGACACAGACGGTGACGGCATCGTCAACTTTCCTGCCGGTACCGCCGGTGGCAAGAACGTCGAAATCGTGATGCTGGTCAACAACGACTACACGACCGACAAGAGCCTTGCCGAAGGCGTGGTCGCGCAGATGGAAAAGCTTGGCCTCCGGATCGTGCTCAACGGGCTTAACGGCACCCAGCGCGATGCCACGCAATATTCAGGCCGCTTCGACTGGCTGATCCGGCGCAATGAGCAGGAGCTGACCTCCGTGGTGCAGAACACCGTGCAGCTCGCTCCGGTCGGCCCCAAGACCAGCTGGGATCACCGCGCGCCGGAAAGCGGCGAGGTCGATCTGATGCCTTTCGAGAAGGACCTCGTCGACATCGTCAACAAGTTCGTCTCGTCGGCGGATAACAACCAGCGCGCCAGTCTGATGCGGGACTTCCAGAAGATCTCGACCGAGCACGTCTACAATGTCGGCCTGACGGAATATCCCGGCGCCCTGATCGTCAACAAACGCTTCTCCAACATCCCGCAAGGCACGCCGATCTTCATGTTCAACTGGGCGGAGGATTCGATTATCCGCGAACGGGTCTTCGTCGCGGCCGACAAACAGGCGAAATACGAATTGTTCCCCGAAGAGCTTCCCGGCAAGCCTGGAGACAAGGGTCCGATGTAAGTCTAAGGGCCGATGCAAGTTTACCTCCCCTGACTGAGAGAGACCCGGCCGCGTCGATGGCGCGGCCGGGACAAACCAACCCTCCGGGCGCCTTTAAAGCGAGCGTCCGGCGAGATGAGGAAGCGGACCGTCCATGCTGCGATTCCTGCTCATGCGCATAGCGTCGGCAATCCCGGTTCTCGCTATTTTGAGCCTCGTCACCTTTGCCATTATCCAGGCGCCGCCTGGCGATTATGCCGACTACATCCGCTCGCAGCTGATCAACCAGGGCGGAGCCTCCTTCGCGGAGGCCGACGCGCAGGCCCAGGCCTATCGCGTCGAACACGGCCTCGATAAGCCGCTGCCCGTCCAGTACCTCAACTGGATCGGCGGCATCGTCACCCGTGGCGATTTCGGCTACAGCCTCTATTACAACAAGCCAGTGGCCGAGGTCGTCGGCGAGCGGCTGCCGCGCACGCTGCTGCTCGCGCTGGTCTGCCATCTGCTCGCCTCGGTGCTCGGCATCACCTTCGGCATCTGGGCCGCGACCCGGCAATACACCTGGATCGATTCCACGCTGTCGGCCATCGCCTTCCTCGGCATGACGGTGCCGCGCTTCCTGATGGCGCTGATCATCGTCTATCTCCTGGTCTTCCAGTTCAACGTATCGGAGATCGGCTCGTTCTTCTCGCCGCAATATGGCGGCGCGCCATGGTCGTGGGCCAAATTCGTCGACCTGGTCAAGCATGTCTGGCCGGTGGTGGCGATCGCCACCTTCGGCGGTCTCGCCTACAATATGCGTGTCATGCGCGGCAATCTGCTCGACACGCTCAACGCGCAATATGTCGAGACAGCCAAGGCCAAGGGCCTGACGGGCAGCGCCGTCGTCATGCGCCACGCCGTGCCCAATGCCTTGCATCCGCTCGTCATGTATCAGGGCGTGGTGCTGCCCTACATGCTGACCGGCGAGATCGAGACGGCGATCATCTTCGCGCTGCCGACCGTCGGTCCGGCGATCGTCGGTTCGATGGCGGTCGGCGATGTCTATGTCACCGCCACCTTCATGATGGTGCTGTCGGCGACGCTGATCGTCGGCAACATCATTGCCGACATGCTGCTCGTCCTGCTCGATCCGCGCGTGCGTCAGTTCGGGGAGGGCTAGATGCTGGCTCGAGAGCCTTCACCACCGCCACTGCCGGCCGAGCGATCCACAGTGGCGCCCGCACGCGGCAATGAGAGCTACATGGCGCTGGTTTGGCGCCGGCTGAAGCGCTCCTGGACCGGAATGGCGGGGCTTTGGCTGGTCGTGCTGCTGCTGGTGATGGCCGTGTTCGCCGAATTCCTGGCGCCGATGGACCCGAAGGCGACCGATGTCGGCTTCGCCCCGCCGCAACTGCCGTCCTTCCACGACAAGGACGGCAATTTCGTCGCGCGGCCGAGGGTCTATGCACTGTCGGATTCGGCCGATCTCGATCCGGTCACCTTCCAGCCCATCGTCGGCCCCGACTACGACCACCCGAGGCTGCTTGGTTTTTTCGTCGAGGGCGCGCCTTACAAGCTCTTCGGGCTGATCCCGGCGGACCGGCACTTATTCGCCTCGACGGACGGCCAGCCCGTGCATTTCCTCGGCACCGACAAATTCGGGCGTGATGTGCTGTCGCGCGCTATCCATGGCTCGCGCGTCTCGCTGATGATCGCGCTGACGGTGGTCTTCATCATCACGGTCATCGGTACCACGGTGGGCATGGTATCGGGCTATTTCGGCGGCCGGTTCGACGTCTGGATGCAGCGCTTCGTCGAACTGGTGCTCGCCTTCCCGCAACTGCCGCTCTATCTGGCGTTGACGACGCTGATCCCTGTCACCGCGCCGACCAATGTGTTCCTCGGCTTTGTCATCATCGTCATGTCGGCGTTGGGCTGGGCGCAGATGTCGCGCGAAGTGCGCGGCAAGACACTGGCGCTTGCGCGCATCGAATATGTGCGCGCCGCCATGGCGGTCGGCGCCACCGACCGGCGCATCATCCTGCAGCACATCTTCCCCAATGTGATGAGCCACGTGATCGTCGCCGTGACGCTGGCGATCCCGACGGTGGTGCTGCTCGAATCCTTCCTCGGTTTCCTCGGTTTTGCCGTCAAGCCGCCGCTGATCTCCTGGGGGCTGATGCTTCAGGACACCGCGACCTATTCCGTCATCGGTACCTATCCCTGGATCCTGACGCCGGTCGGTTTCGTGCTGGTCACCGTCTTTGCCTTCAACGCGCTCGGCGACGGCCTGCGCGATGCCGTCGATCCATATTGAGGGACTGGGATGACCATCGTACTCGCCGAGCCCTTCGCACCAGCCTTCCGCCTCGATCATCATGGGCGCCAGGGAGAGCCCGTCATCGACGCCCGCAACATCGAGGTCGCGTTCAAGGTCGAGCACGGTGTCGTCGAGGCGGTCAAGGACATCTCATTCCAGCTCTATCGCGGCGAGACGATCGCGATCGTCGGCGAATCCGGTTCCGGCAAGTCGGTGACGGCGCGCACCGTCATGGGCCTGCTGTCGCGCCGCGCAACGGTGTCACCGAAATCGAGCGTCTGTTATGACGGACAGGACATTCTGAAATTCCCCGAGAGCGCCCGGCGCAAGCTGCGCGGCAACCGCATCTCCATGATCTTCCAGGAGCCGATGAGCTCACTCAACCCGATTTACACGGTCGGTAGCCAGATCGTCGAAGCAATCCGGGTGCATCGCAAGGTGAGCCGCAAGCAAGCCTGGGCGCGCGCTCTCGAGCTGCTGCGGCATGTCCAGATACCCGAGCCCGAGGCGCGGCTCAAACAATATCCGCACCAGCTGTCGGGTGGGCAACGGCAGCGCGTGATGATCGCCATGGCGCTCGCCAACGATCCGGACGTGCTGATCGCCGATGAGCCGACGACCGCGCTCGACGTCACGGTGCAGGCGCAGATCCTCAACCTGATCCGCAATCTGCAGAAAGAGCTGCGGATGGCGGTGATCCTGATCACCCACGACCTCACCGTGGTGCGCAAGT
The DNA here is from genome assembly GCF_000502915.1 of Mesorhizobium sp. LNHC209A00. NCBI lineage: Bacteria > Pseudomonadati > Pseudomonadota > Alphaproteobacteria > Hyphomicrobiales > Phyllobacteriaceae > Mesorhizobium > Mesorhizobium sp. LNHC209A00. Next base: position 63,187 of record NZ_AYWT01000014.1, on the reverse strand, counting down.
TTTCCGACTACGTATATGTGATGCAGCATGGCGAAATGTGCGAGCACAACGTCACCGAACGGCTGTTCGCCGATCCGCGGCATCCCTACACGCAGCGATTGCTTGCCTCCGAACCAAGAGGACGGCCGCAACCGTTGCCCGAGGGCTCTGGCACCATCCTCGAAGCGAATGGCGTGCGCGTCTGCTTCATGCTGCGCCACGGCACGTTCCTGAAGCCGGACTGGCGTGAACTGGTCGCCGTCGACGACCTCGACCTCAAGCTTTGCCGCCATGAGACGCTTGGGCTGGTCGGCGAATCCGGCTCCGGCAAGACCACGTTCGGCCAGGCGCTGCTCCGGCTGACCGACGCGAAACGCGGTGAGATCCGCTTCGATGGCCAGCCGATCCATGGCCTGTCGCGAGCGCAGATGCGGCCGCTGCGCTCGCGCATGCAGATCGTCTTCCAGGACCCGTTCTCCTCGCTCAACCCACGCATGACGATCGGCCAGATCATCGAGGAAGGGCTGGTCGTCAACAGCATTGGCGCGACACGGCGCGAGCGGGTCGAGCGGGTGCGCGAGGCGCTGGTCAGCGCGGGCATGCCGGGCGATATCCTGTCGCGGTTTCCGCATGAATTCTCCGGCGGCCAGCGGCAGCGCATCGCCATCGCCCGGGCCATCGCTCTGGAGCCCGAATTCATCCTGCTCGACGAGCCGACATCGGCGCTGGATCTCTCCGTCCAGGCGCAGATCATCGATCTGCTGCGCAAGCTGCAGGACGAGCGTGGTCTGAGCTATCTCTTCATCTCGCACGACCTCAAGGTGGTGCGGGCGCTGTGCCACCGCGTCATCGTCATGCAGCACGGCAAGATCGTCGAGCAAGGACCCGTCGACCAGGTCCTCACCAATCCCAAGACCGCCTACACCGAACGGCTCGTCAGGGCCGCTTTCGAGGTGGCCTGAATATATGCCGGAGGTTAACGTGGCAAGACATCCCAGGATCACTTTCATCGGCGCCGGCTCGACGGTGTTCATGAAGAACATCGTCGGCGACGTGCTGCAGCGCCCGGCGCTTTCGGGCGCAACGATCGCGCTGATGGACATCAATCCGCAGCGGCTGGAAGAAAGCGCCGTCGTCGTCAACAAACTGATCGCCACGCTCGGCGTCAAGGCGAGCGCCGAGACCTACACGGACCAGCGCAAGGCGCTGGCGGACGCCGATTTCGTCGTCGTCGCCTTCCAGATCGGCGGCTATGAGCCCTGCACCGTCACGGATTTCGAGGTGCCGAAGACATATGGCCTGCGCCAGACCATCGCCGATACGCTCGGCGTCGGCGGCATCATGCGCGGCCTCAGGACCGTGCCGCATCTGTGGAAGATTTGCGAGGACATGCTTGCCGTCTGCCCGCGGGCCATCATGCTGCAATATGTCAACCCGATGGCGATCAACACCTGGGCGATCTCGGAGAAATATCCCGAGATCAGGCAGGTCGGGCTGTGCCACTCGGTGCAAGGCACGGCGATGGAGCTGGCACACGATCTCGACCTTCCCTATGACGAGATCCGCTATCGCTCGGCTGGCATTAACCACATGGCCTTCTACCTGCAATTCGAGCATCGCCAGCCGGATGGATCCTATCGCGACCTCTATCCCGATCTCGTGCGTGCCTATCGCGAAGGCCGCGCGCCGAAACCCGGCTGGAATCCGCGCTGCCCGAACAAGGTGCGCTATGAGATGCTGACGCGGCTGGGCTATTTCGTCACCGAGAGCTCGGAACATTTCGCGGAATACACGCCCTATTTCATCAAGGACGGCCGCCCCGATTTGATCGAGAAATACGGCATTCCTCTCGACGAATACCCCAAGCGTTGCGTCGAGCAGATCGAGCGTTGGAAGGACCAGGCGCAGGCCTACCGCTCGGCCCAGCGCATCGAGGTCGAAGAGTCCAAGGAATATGCCTCCTCGATCATGAATTCGGTCTGGACCGGCGAACCGTCGGTCATCTACGGCAATGTGCGCAACAATGGCTGCATCACCTCGCTGCCGCGTGATTGCGCCGCCGAAGTGCCGTGCCTGGTCGATGCATCCGGCATCCAGCCAACCTATATAGGCGACCTGCCGCCGCAATTGACGGCGCTGATCCGCACCAACATCAACGTGCAGGAACTGACGGTGCGGGCGCTGATGAGCGAAAACCGCGAACACATCTATCACGCGGCGATGATGGATCCGCACACCGCGGCCGAACTCGATCTCGACCAGATCTGGTCACTGGTCGACGATCTCCTGGCCGCACATGGCGACTGGCTGCCGGCTTGGGCGCGCGTCAAACGCAAGAACGAAGCCGCCTGACCGGCGCTCGTCTACTTCGGCTCGTCGGCGTCCGGTTCTTCCTCGTCGTCGCGGGCCGAGATGACATACGCACCCTTCAGCCAGCGGTTGAGGTCGATGTCCTTGCAGCGCGTCGAGCAGAATGGATAGGTTTCGCGCGCCGATGGCTTGCCGCATTCCGGGCACGGGCGCTTGGGCCGCAGGGGCGTGACCTTGTCGTCGAGGCTCATGGTCGCGCGGACAACCAGTTTTGATGCGTCTTGAAACCTTCGCCCGACAGCAGCGCCACCGTCTCGTAGAGCGGCAGGCCGACAATGTTGGTATAGGAGCCGACGAGCTTGACGACGAAAGCGCCGGCCAGCCCTTGCACGGCATAGCCGCCGGCCTTTCCGCGCCATTCGCCGGACGCGACATAGGCGTCGATCTCCTCGCGCGGCAGCCGCTTGAAACGCACCCGCGTCTCGACCAGCCGCTGGCGCAGTTTGCCGCCCGGCGTGATCAGGCAGATGCCGGAATAGACCCGGTGCGAACGTCCGGACAACAGCCCGAGGCAGTTGGCGGCGTCGTCTAGCGTCTCGGCCTTGGGCAGGATGCGCCGCCCGACGGCGACCACCGTGTCGGCCGCCAGCACGAAGCTCGGCGCATGGTCCGTCTCGGACTTCAGCGATGCGAACGCCTTCTCGGCCTTTTCCTTCGACAGCCGTTTGGCCAGCGAGCGCGGATGCTCCGCACGCAGCGGCGTTTCGTCGATATCGGCTGGCAGGATGCGGTCCGGCTCGATGCCGGCCTGCTGCAAAAGTTCGATGCGGCGCGGCGAACCCGAGGCAAGCACCAGCTTTTGCAAAATGCTCATCGCTTTACCGGCCGGGTCTTGATCTTACTTGAAGCGGTAGGTGATGCGGCCCTTGGTCAGGTCGTATGGTGTCATCTCGACCAGAACCTTGTCGCCGGTCAGCACGCGGATGCGGTTCTTGCGCATGCGGCCGGCAGTATGGGCGATGATCTCGTGTTCGTTTTCGAGCTTCACCCTGAACATCGCGTTGGGCAACAATTCCGTGACGATACCCGGAAACTCGAGGACTTCTTCCTTCGGCATTCGATACCTTTGCTTGGATGGCGGTTCCAGCGCCCCGGCTGGAATTTCGGCGGAACCTATATGATAATCTGTCGCTTGTGAACACGCTTAATCGCCAGGCCTCGGAACGGTGAACCGGCTGTGGATCCGGGCTTTCAGCCGCTCGCGCACGTCGCGATAGCTGGCCATGATGTGTTCGCGCGTGCCGCCGGCATCGGCCGGATCCGGCGTCGGCCAGTATTCCACCTCGACGGCAAGCGCGCGCGTGAGTTCGAGCGCGGCATGGTGGGCCTCCGGCGCCAGTGTCACGATCAGGTCGAAATAGTCGTCCTCGAGATCGTTCAGCGTCCTTGGATGACGCTCGCCCAGCGACAGCCCGTCCTCGGCAAGCACGGCATCGACGAACGGGTCGCGCTCGCCGGCGCGCACGCCGGCCGAGGCGACGAAGACGGTGGCGGGCAGCATCCGGCGCGCCAGCTGCTCGGCCATCGGCGAGCGCACGGCATTCATGCCGCACAGGAACAGAACCGAGCGGGGCAGGGCGCCGGGGGCCAGGATCAGCCCCGCCAGTGCAGCACGCAGACCAGCGTGAACAGCCGCCGCGCCGTGTCGAAGTCGATGTCGATCTTGCCGGAGAGCCGATCCATCAGCGTCTGCGAGCCCTCATTGTGCAGGCCACGGCGGCCCATGTCGATCGCCTCGATATGACTCGGCGTCGAGGAGCGGATGGCGTCGTAATAGCTCTCGCAGATCATGTAGTAATCCTTGACGATACGCCTGAGCGGCGTCAGCGACAGGATGTGGGTGACGACGGCGGTGCCGTCCTCGCGTGCCACGGCAAAGACCAGGCGGGACTCGGCCAGCGACAGCTTCAGCCGGTAAGGACCTGCACCGCTGTCATTGACAGGCTGAAAACTATTCTCTTCGATCAGGTCGAAGATCGCCACCGCCCGCTCATGCTCGACATCGGGCGTCGAACGGCCGATCGACTCATCGAGTTCGACATCGATCAGTTTTGCGCGGGTTTGATCGGAGCCCGTCATACCGGCCTACATGTTCAGCCGTATGGCGACAGAGCGGCCATGCGCTTCAAGCCCTTCCGCCCGCGCTAGTGCGATCGCCGCCGGTGCCAGCACGCGCAACTGCTCCGGTCCGAGTTTGAGGACCGAGGTGCGCTTGACGAAGTCGAGCACGGACAGGCCCGACGAGAAGCGCGCCGAGCGCGCCGTCGGCAGCACGTGGTTGGAGCCGCCGACATAGTCGCCGATGACCTCGGGCGTGTGGCGGCCGAGAAAAACCGCGCCCGCGTTGCGCATCTTCGCCAGGAAGCCTTCGGCATCCTCGATGGCTAGCTCGACATGTTCGGCGGCGATGCGGTCGACCAGCGGCGGCGCGGCCTCGACCGTCGCAACCAGGATGACGGCGCCGAAATCGCGCCAGCTCTGGGCCGCCGTTTCCGCGCGCGGCAGGCTCCGCAGCTGGCGTTCGACCGCCCGTTCGACCGCCTTGCCGAATGCCGGGTCGTCGGTGATCAGGATCGACTGCGCCGACACGTCATGTTCGGCCTGGGCGAGCAGATCGGCGGCGATCCAGTCCGGATCGTTGTCGCCGTCCGCCACGACCAGCACTTCGGAAGGGCCGGCGATCATGTCGATGCCGACCGTGCCGAACACCTGCCGCTTGGCCGCGGCGACATAGGCATTGCCAGGACCGACGATCTTGGCGACGGGCTTTATCGTCTGCGTACCATAGGCGAGTGCCGCGATCGCCTGCGCGCCGCCGACGCGGTAGATTTCGGAGACACCCGATATATCCGCGGCCACCAGCACCAGCGGGTTGACGACGCCGTGCGGTGCCGGCACGACCATGACGATGCGCTCGACGCCGGCTACCTTGGCTGGCACCGCGTTCATCAGCACCGAGCTTGGATAGCTTGCCGTGCCGCCCGGCACATAGAGCCCGACCGCCTCGATCGCCGTCCAGCGCGAGCCGAGCTCGACGCCGGCGGCATCCGTGTAGCGTTCGTCCTGGGGCTTTTGCCGCTGGTGATGGGACCGGATGCGGTCGCGTGCGAATTTCAGCGCCTCGACCGTGGCCGGATCGGCCTCGGCATAGGCGCCGGCAATGTCTTCCGCCGAGACGGCAATGCCGAGCTTGGCGAGGTCGCCTCCGCCGAATTTCCGCGTGTAGTCGATCAGTGCCGCATCGCCCTCGGCACGCACGCGCGCGATGATGTCTCGCACCACGGCGTCGACATCGGCCGATACCTCGCGCTTGGTCGTGAGAAACGCGGCGAAACGCTGCTCGAAATCGGCGTCGGACTGGGCAAGCGTGATGGCCATCGTATGCTCAAGCCCTGTGTATGGGGCGCGACGTGGCTTCCCACGCGCCGCCAATATCGGCAAGGCGGGCCTCGATGCATTCGACATCGAGCATGATCGTGCCGCCGCCCGAAAAGATCAGTTCGACGATGCCCGCGGGCTTGCTGATCTCGATAAAGCTGATCGCCAGCAAGGAGAGAATTTCGGCCGGCTTGTCGCGGGCGATGCCGCTGGTCTTGGCGCCCAGCACCCGGTCGAAATGCAGCACTGCCTGCCGTCGTTCATTGTGCTGGCGAAACAGGCCGGATTTGGCCTCCCACACGAAGCGGTTCATGGTCAGCACGAACCGTTTGGCCTTGGGCAGGAATTCGAGATCCGAGACCTTCATCACGGCGTCCTGGAGATGGGCCGAGACGATGCCCAGATCCTGGTCGTCGAGCGCGATAAGCTTGAGGGCGGTCATCCGGATTTTCGACCTACAGGTTGGTTTCAGCCTCTGTTAGGCGGTCTTTCCGGTCGGTGCAACCACCCCACGACGTCCGCCCGAGGCATTGCCTCGGGTTTGCGGTGCGGGCGGACGGGCGGAGGCGCTACGAGCCGCCGTTGCTAGAAGCTGCTGCCGTCCGACCGTCAGGCGGAAATACGTTCGATCACCGCGCCGCAGTTGGACAGCTTTTCCTCCAACCGCTCGAAACCGCGGTCGAGATGGTAGACACGGTTGACCGTGGTTTCGCCTTCGGCCGCCAAGCCGGCGATGACCAGCGAGACGGAAGCGCGAAGATCGGTCGCCATGACTGGCGCGCCCTTCAGCTTCGCCACGCCGTCGACGATGGCCGTCTGCCCAGAAAGCGTGATGTGGGCGCCGAGCCGAGCCAGTTCCTGGACGTGCATGAAGCGGTTTTCGAAGATCGTCTCGGTGATGCGCGATTTGCCCTTGGCCATGGTCATCAGGCCCATGAACTGCGCCTGCAGATCGGTCGGGAAGGCCGGGAAGGGAGCCGTCGTCACGTCGACGGGTGAAATGCCGGCGCCATTGCGCTTCACGCGGATGCCGGAATTGGTCTGGGTGATCTCCGCGCCCGTCTGGGAAATCACGTCGAGCGCCGTCTGCAGCAGCTCCGGCCGTGCGCCTTCCAGCACGACGTCGCCGCCGGTCATCGCCACCGCCATGGCATAGGTGCCGGTCTCGATGCGGTCGGGGATGACACGCACGCGCGCGCCCGACAGCGCTTCGACGCCGTCGATGGTGACGGTCGGCGTGCCGGCGCCGGAAATTCTGGCGCCCATCGCGTTGAGGCATTCGGCGAGATTGACGATCTCGGGCTCGCAGGCGGCGTTTTCAAGCACCGTCTCGCCCTTGGCCAGCGACGCCGCCATCATCAACACATGGGTGGCGCCGACGGAGACTTTCGGGAAGACATAGCGGTTGCCGACGAGGCGGCCGTTCCGGGTCTTGGCGATGACATAGCCGGTATCGACATCGATGTCGGCGCCCAGTGCCTGCAGGCCTTCGAGGAACAGATCGACCGGGCGCGTGCCGATGGCGCAGCCGCCGGGCAGCGACACCTTGGCCTCGCCCATGCGGGCCAGCAGCGGGCCGATCACCCAGAACGAGGCGCGCATCTTCGACACCAGTTCGTAAGGCGCCGTCGTGTCGACGATGTTGCGGGCGGAGAAATTGATGGTGCGCGAATAGCCCTCATTCTGCTTCTCGCGGCGGCCGTTGACCGAATAGTCGACGCCATGATTGCCGAGGATGCGGATCAACTGCTCGACATCGGCCAGATGCGGCACGTTTTCCAGCGTCAGCGTGTCGTCGGTCAGAAGCGAGGCGATCATCAGCGGCAGGGCGGCGTTTTTCGCGCCCGAGATCGGAATGCTTCCGGCAAGCTTGTTGCCGCCGACAATTCTGATGCGATCCATTGGAGACTGTCCCTCTCGGCCAGAAAAGGGCCGGTTCAATCGTTTGAGTATCGGCCCGTCTAGACCATTGACCAATTTGGTTCAAGAAATAGGATTTCGCCCACTCCGGCCCAAGAGTGGCCGATTTGAGTTAATCTTTCTTCATTTCCTTGGCCGCGCCGAGCCCGTCGGGCCGCTGGTCGGCCTCACCTGTCCGGCGCGAACGCGACTGCGCCTTGCGCTTCTGCAGATTGGCGCGCAACTGCTCGGCGAGCCGGTTCTTGCGGGTTGTTCCGCTGTTCCTTGGTGGATTTGTCTTGTCGTTCATTGTCCCGCCACGGCTGGCGACCAGCCAACCCGCTTTCAGGGATAGCCAACATTGTGGCGCCGCCATGTCAATAAAAGCTATCCGGCAAAGCCATTCACAGAAGCGTTGTTCTTGGCCTTGCGCTTGCCGGTTCGATATGGCAGAAGCCCCGCCATCAGCGGCTGCGGTAGCTCAGTGGTAGAGCACTCCCTTGGTAAGGGAGAGGTCGAGAGTTCAATCCTCTCTCGCAGCACCAGCCGCCCTACAAACAACGCAGCCTGTGACACGGTCTTTTCGTCTTTCCGGCACGGACAGGCGATGAAGCCACGGCATGCGCCGGAATCCGTGGATTGCCCACGGCGTTTGTTCCCTTTGCGCTACCGGGATGATCTAGTGCCCCTTCCCATTCCGGGCATGGGTGCCGAGGCCGTACATGCAGATATTCGAGGCCATCAAGAGCGATCTGTATCGCTACACGCGCAGCAGCGACATCGTGACGTTGTGCCGGCAATATCTCACGAATCGGGGCTTCAACTACATGGTCTGGCACCGGATCGCGCAGTCGGACAATTCCGTCGTGTGCCGGATAGCCCGTCTCTTCCTGTCGCTGAAGATGAGGAAATTCGGCATACAAATCCCCGTGGAGACCAGCATCGGGCTTGGCTTCTACATCGGCCATGGCGGCCCGTGCGTGGTCCATCATACGGCAACGATCGGCAACAACTGCAACATATCCCAGTATGTGACGATCGGGGCGACGCTTGGCAAATCCGCGTCGATAGGGGACGAGGTCTATATCGGCCCAAACGTGTGCATCGTAGAGGAGGTCACGATCGGCAGCCGCTCGCTTATCGGCGCGGGCGCCGTTGTTACCAGGGACATTCCGGCAGGGAGCACCGCGGTCGGCGTTCCGGCGAGGCCGATCGACAAGGCGCGGCAGCACAATTTCATCACCAATCGATGGCCGTCGGCAATGTGAACTGGCCTATGGCGCTTGCCGGTGGCGCGCCCTCATCGGTCGAACGCATGCTCGGCATGACACGATTCGTTAACCAAGATGCTGTTCTTCGACATGATGGTTTGTCGGACTGCTGCCTGTCCGCCTGGTCGACGAGCCTTTCGCGAACACCGATTTTGTCTCAGCGGTCAAGTTTTCCAACCTGTGGGAAGGCAAGGCGCATCTGCTCGACAAATCGGGCCATGCGCCGTTCTGGGATTCTTCGGACCGCTTCAACCCGATCTTCGCCCGGCTTCCTGGCAAGCGTGGATCAGACATAGACCCGCCGCAAGGCCACCGACCAGCCGCCATCGACCGGAATGAGTCCAGCCCTGCCGGCCGCGTTGCACTTGACAGGCGAGGAGGGCTGCGCGGCGTCGTTGGCAAACGCATGCCTGTGCGGCTATTACGGCAAAGATGCGGAGGGCAGTCAGCTTTCCGTTGGAGTGCGACATGACCGTATTTACACGCCGCGGACTTCTGAAAACGGCAGCGTTTGCCGGCGTGAGCGGGCTCGGGCTTGCCGCCATGGGCAGGATTGGCGGCTGGGCCGCGGCCACGCCTGACCCAGTGATGCTGCGGACGGCGAAAATCCAGGCGAAGCTCATCGATGTCGGCCAGACCAACAATGTGCTGACGTACGGCAACGCGGGAATGCCGCCGGTGCTCAGGATGAAAAAGGGCGAACCCTTCGCCGCGCGCCTCGTCAACGCCATCGATGATCCGACGACCATCCACTGGCACGGCATTCGCCTGCCGAACAAGATGGATGGCGTGCCCTTCCTGGTGCAGCCTTACGTCTACACCGGCGATCATTTCGACTATGCCTTCACGCCGCCCGACGCCGGCACCTTCTGGTATCACCCGCACTGCAACACGCTGGAGCAGATGGGGCACGGCCTGACCGGCGTGATCGTGGTTGAAAACCCGAACGATCCGAAATTCGACGCCGAATTTGTCCTCAACCTGCGCGACTGGCGCCTTGGCGACGACGGCCAGTTCATCGATCAGTTCCGGCCGCGCGATGCGGCGAGAACCGGCACCTACGGCACGGTGCGTACCGCCAACTGGCTCGATCAGCCGCAATATGACGCTCCCGCCGGCGGGCTGGTGCGGCTACGCCTCGCCATTACCGATGTCACCCGCATCCATGCGTTTCGGGTCGACGGCGCCGAAGCGATCGTAATGGCGCTGGACGGCAATCCGGTGCCGGAGCGCTTTGCGCCCGATGCCTTGCTGCTTGGACCGGGACAACGCATGGAACTCGCCATCCGCATGCCCGACGATGACGGCGCGATCGCCAGCCTGCGAGACGTCAGGGGCACCAAGCCCAAGGTGCTGGCGACGCTGCGCGCGACGGGCAACTCGCTCAAGCGGGACCTTCGCGACGTTGCCCCGCTGGAAGTGAATCCGGTGGCGGAAGTGGATCTCGGCTCGGCCCAGCATATCTCCCTGTCGCTCAGCGCCACGGCGCAGAACGTTCCGAGCGACAGCATCTGCGGTTCGCTCGGCTACAGTTTCTGGGCGATCAACAAGGTGCCGTGGCCGGGCGATACGCCCGATCCAACCGCGCCGCTGGCCGAGCTGAAGCTCGGCAGGAGCTATGTCATCGACATGGAGAACCTGACGCCGCAATCGCATCCGATGCATTTGCACGGCATGAGCTTCAAGGTTTTGTCATCCTCGACGCGGCCGGTGCGGCCGTTGATTTCGGACACCTATCTCATCCAGCCCAATGAGAAGGTGAGCCTTGGCTTCGTCGCCGACAATCCCGGCGACTGGCTGCTGCATTGCCACATCATCGAGCACCAGAAATCGGGCATGACGAGTTACGTCAGAGTGGTCTGAACCGAGCCCACCGAAGGCGGCATTGTCCGCGACCTACTTGCGCTCGATGATTCGGTGTTGCTGTTGATGCGGAACGCGGTCCATGATCCAGTTCAGGATGTGGCGTTCGGCAGGATTGCGCCGAGGCGAGATGCGGCACCGAAATGCCGGGAACGCCGAAGGATTGGGACTGTTCGCAACAATGTCAATTGGCTGGCCTTTGGGCCAATTGACCAAGGCCAAGACGCTTGTTTCGCGTCATTTTCGTTGGAAATCGCCGGTCGCGAGCGGTTTTGTTGGCACAGGGGACCGGTCCCTGCTAATTCGCCTCCAAACCAAGAAGCTGTGGACATCCCGCATGACCAATGTCGCCTTGACCGGGCTTGCCCGCGATCTCGCCAGACGTGCCGCCGAGGGCCGCCCGGTACGCATAGGCGTCATCGGCTCAGGCGAAATGGGCACTGACCTGGTCACGCAAGGCATGCTGATGCCCGGCATTGCGGTTTGCGCCGTCTCGACCCGGCGCCCGCACACCGCGCGTGACGCCATCCGCATCGCCTACGGTGACGAAGCGATGGCGGTCGAAGCCGACACCGCGTCGAAAGTCACCGCGGCCATCGAGGATGGAAAAATAGCCATCACCTCGAACGAGCTGCTGGTCACCAACCCATTGATCGACGTCGTCATAGACGCCACCGGCAAGCCAGGCGTCGCCGCCGATTTCGACCTGATGGCGATGGAGCACGGCAAGCACCTGGTGATGATGAATGTCGAGGCCGACGTCACCATCGGCTGTTACCTCAAGCAGCAGGCCGACCGGCTTGGCGTGGTTTATTCGGTCGGCGCCGGCGACGAGCCGTCGAGTTGCATGGAACTGATCGAGTTCGCGTCCGCACTCGGCCTTACCATCGTCTCGGCCGGCAAGGGCAAGAACAACCCGCTCAACCACGATGCCGTGCCCGACGACTATCGCGAGGAAGCGACCCGCCGCAACATGAACCCGCGCATGCTGGTCGAGTTCGTCGACGGCTCCAAGACCATGGTCGAGATGTGCGCCATCGCCAACGCCACTGGGCTGGTGCCCGACGTGCCCGGCATGCATGGTCCCAAGGCCGACCGCGATGATCTCGTCAAGGTGCTGATCCCGCGCGAGGATGGTGGCCTCCTGCTGAAAAAAGGCGTCGTCGACTACACCATCGGCAAGGGTGTGGCGCCCGGTGTCTTCGTCATCGTCGAGGCGACGCATCCGCGCATCGTCGAACGCATGGACGACCTGCATATCGGCCGCGGTCCCTATTACAGCCTGTTCCGGCCGTACCATTTGACGTCACTCGAAGTGCCGCTGACCGCCGCTCGCATCGTGCTGTTCGGCAAGCCCGACATGGTCCCGCTGCCGCGGCCGGTTGCCGAGGTCTGCGCCGTCGCCAAGCGCGATCTCGCCGCCGGCGAAATCTTCGATGCGATCGGCGAGGCCTGCTATCGCTCCTGGACCATGACCGTCGGCGACGCGCGTGCCCAGCGCGCCGTGCCGGTCGGCCTGCTCGAGGGCGGCAAGGTGCTGAAGCCGGTCAGGAAAGGCGAACTGCTGACCGCCGACAATGCAACGCCAGACCGGACGACCAGTCTGTTCGCGCTGCGCCGCCTGCAAGACGAGATGCTGTACGGAAACAAGCCCGTTGTGGCTCTGTCATGACAGTTGCGCCATATTGTAATGGCAGATGACGCTGAGGATCGATCAATGAACCTCCAGATCAGGGACCCGCGTGCACGTGAACTGGCACAGCGGCTCGCCGCCAAACGCAAGATTTCGATGACCGAGGCGGTGATCGAAGCTCTTGAGTCCGAACTGAAACGGGAAAATGGACGCGCTCCGTTGGCGCGGCGGCTGGCTGCCATCGCCGATGAACTCAAAGCCAGAGCTGGCCAGGGCGGCCCGGCCCGTACACAAGGATGAGATCGATGAGATGTGGGGCCACTCCTGACGTTTGTCGACACCTCGGCGGTCGTCGCAATTCTTTCGCTAAAAGGAGATGCTGGCGAGTGGAGCAACCGCATCTCGGTAGCACCTCGCAAGATTACTTCCGCGCTGGTGGTGCTCGAGGCGGCTATGCGGCTTTCAACTATGCTGGCCGTCGAGTTGCTTGTCGCTGAAGTGGCGATAGAGGCTTTTCTGCGCGAGTGCGAAATCGAAATCGTTCCCATCGACGCCCGCGACGCCAAGCTCGCGGTCCAAGCTTTTCAGACTATGGAAGAGGACGCGGACATCGCGCCCAACTCAACCTGGCCGATTGCCTGTCCTATGCATGCGCAAAGAGCCGCGGCTCTGCTCTGCTCTACAAAGGCAACGACTTCTCGCATACCGATCTGGCCTAGGGAGTCTGCTCTATTTCCCTAGTTCGATCGACCGCAGCCGCGCCGCGTCCACCGCCTCGGTGAGCAGATTGGTCAGCCGGTCTTCGTCCATCAGCACGCCAAGCGCCGCCGCCGTGGTGCCGTTGGGACTGGTCACCTGCTTGCGCAGCACGGCCGGGTCCTCGCGGCTTTCGGCGGCGAGCGATGCGGCGCCGTAGACGGTCTGCATGGCGAGCAGCCTGGCGGTCGCCGCCGGCAGGCCGGCCTTCTCGGCGGCCACCGTCAGCGCCTCGATGAAATGGAAGATATAGGCCGGACCCGATCCGGACACGGCGGTCACCGCATCCATAAGGCCCTCGTCCTCGATAGTGGCCACTTCGCCGCTGGCCGACAGGAGGTCGGCGACGAAGCGCCTGGCGTCGGCGGAAACCAGGGGATTGGAAAACACCACCATCATGCCCTTGCCGATGGCCGCCGGCGTGTTGGGCATGCATCGCACAACGGGGGCACGGTTGCCGAGGATGCCCTCGAAGGTGGCGGACGGCGTGCCGGCGGCAATGCTTACGAAAGTAGTGCGTCCGTCGCCGAAGCGCTTGTAGGCGGCGGTGACGTCGCGGATCACCTGAGGTTTCACCGCGATGACGACCAGATCGGGCACGGCATCCGCCGGAATAGCTCCGGCATCCGCTGCCGCGCCGCAGCCAAGCGCCACTGCGCGATCGCGCAGCTCGGCATTGGGCTCGACCACGAAAACCGCCGAGGGTGCAAGCTTGCCGGACTTCAGCCAGCCCGAGAGCATGGCGTAACCCATATTGCCGCAACCGGCGAGAACAAGCCTGATCGTCATCGAGAGCCCTCCGAGGAAAGGCCATGACATAGACGCTCGCGTATCGGTGGGGAAGCCCTCTCAGGACCGCTGAACAGGCGTGCGCACCGCGATCGGTCGCAACGACACTTGCCTCAGGCCCAGCACGCCGAGCACGAAGAACAGCCAGACCGGATCGCCGCGATGGAAGAAGAAGCTCTCGAGAAAGGCGTTGAGTGCGGTGAACAGCACCACCATCATGAAGAAATCGCCGAGATAGATGTTCTCTTTGCGCGGCGGAATGCGCATATAATCGCGCAATGGTGCGATGAGGAAAGTGTAGACCGCTACGCAAAGGGCAGGGATGCCCATCAGCACCGCGATGTCGAGATAGCCGTCATGGCCGTGCACGATGGTCCTGATGTCCCACGGGCGATCGAAGGGTTGGTCCTGGTTGAGCAGCAGCGGCGTGCCCCAGAAGCTCTCATAACCGTAGCCGGTCCACGGCTTCTTCGCCAGCATCGAGCCGGCGAACTCCCACAGCGTCGTCCGGCCGGTATAGGTGAGGTCGGGGAAGTAGATGGCCGCCAGATGCTTCACCGGCGACAGGAAGACGATGCCCAGCGTGCCGACCGCCGTGGCAATGATCGCCAGCATGAACAGGATCGGCGTACCGAGCCGCATGCCCATCAGGCTCGGAAACATCACGATCAGGATCGAGAACGGCACCAGCCCGGCGGTGGTCTTGGAGCCGGTGTGCAGCATGAAGATCATCGCCGCGCTGAAGATACCCGCGCCCCACCAGCGCTGGCCGCGTCGGTAGAGATAAAGCCCGGCGAAGCTGAAGCAGGCCATGATCGGGCCGGCGATGTTCTTGTGGGTGAACACGCCGCGCCACAGGCCGGCATGTTCGGGCTCCTGCGAGTCAGCCGTGTGCATCGCCTCGTGCGGAAAGACGATCAGGCCGAGATAGGACAGGCCCATGACCACGACCGCGGTGAAGATGATGACCCTGGAGAAGGACTCGGCGTCGCGGGGTAGCGCCAGGATCGTTGCCATCGTCAGGATGCCGATCATGGTGAAGGACGCCGCGCGCATTGCCGAGGGCGGATCGGTCGCCAGCACCACCGACAGGAAGAAAAAGCCCAGCATCAGTATCCAGGACGGGCTGAGCAGCGAGCGCACGACGCGCGGATCGGCGAAGGCCATCAGAGCGAAGATCGAAATCCCGCCGAGCGAGCCGAAGCCGAGCTGATTGACGATGTCGCCCCCTTCGCCGATGAGTTCGGCGCCGGCCGGCTGGAACGGGCGGAAGGACACCATGATGACGGTGAACAGCAGCGCGGCGATCGCGGTCGCCACACCCGCGCGCGTGAACGCGGCGCTGAGCGGGGCGCGCTCAGTTCTTCTCAGGCTGGCGGTATTGCTCATTGGCGTATCCGAATTCGGCCAGCACGCGGCCGAGCGCCACATGGATGGGGTAGATGGCCACCGCCGGGGATCCCGTGCGCGCCAGCCGCATGATGCCGCGAAACGGCGAGGCGGCAAGCAGCGCCAGGCTTCTGGCGAATACCTTGGCGCCGGCGAACGGCATGCCGGCGCGCCTCTTCTTTTCCACCAGTGTCGAGATGACACCGTTGCGCAGGCTGCGGGCGCGGATCCAGTCGGTCTCGACGCGCCGGGCCGGAACGGTCTCCCGCACCTTGGCTTCGGCGCACCAGCCCAGCACGAAGCCGCGTTGCGCCGACCGGCTGAGAAAGTCGGAATCGCCGCCGCCCATGAAATTGAATCTGAGATCGAGGAACGGCGGCCCCATCGCGGTCAGCACGTTGCGCCCGACCAGAAGATTGCCGGACGAATAGAGCGCGGGCACTCGTCCCGTCTCCCGGTAGGGGGGCGCGAAGACGGGATGCTCGGCCCATTTGGCATGGGCGGGTTCGGCAAAAACGGGCACCTGCGGGCCGCCGACGACATCGGCGCCGAGCGTTTCGGCGGCGTGGCACATCCGCTCCAGCCATTGCGGATCGGCGATCTCGTCATCGTCGATGACCAGCAGGTGCTTGAAGTACGGGAACTGCAGGATCGCCGTCCGCCAGCCGGCATTGTAGGCGCTGCAATTGCCGCGCTCATGCGCGATGATGACCATGCCCGGTATCTCGCCGCGCTCGAACAGCGGCAGCACCGCCTTGGCGCCCTCCCGCGCCTCGGCCTCGTTCTCGATGACAATGACGGCAAAGCACCTGTCGGTTTGCTGCGCGCGAAGCGACGCCAGTGTCTCCAGCACCTGCCGCGGCCGCTTGAAGGTCGGCAAGGTGACGATCGCTTCGACGGCCTCCACGTCGAGCAGGCGGGACCGTCCCGCGATCGATACCGAACCGTCCAATGGCAAAGGGATCATCCGTGTCCAGCCGCGTCGTGAGTCGCGTTCTGGTAGCACCACGATGATAAGGTTTCGTTAATCACCTTGCACGGAGAGGCCCGCCAGACATGGGATTTGGGGCGTTGATCGTGCTCGTTTAATCAAGGGTTCACCGCGCTTTGCTACCGGCTACAACACAGGATAGGTAAGATGCATCTGCTGTTCGCCACATCGATCGTGCCCGACGGTGCTCTCTCCTCGGGCTACGAGATAGCCAACGCCGCGATTATCGCCGCCCTGCGGCGCGCTGGCGCGCGCGTCACGGTCATCGGCTTCACCTGGCCCGGGAAAGCCGCGGCCGATCCCGAAAATACCGTGGTGCTGGGGGCGGTCGACGTGCGCACCGAAAGTGCTTCGCCGCTGCAAAAGCTTGCCTGGGTCGGCAAGGCGATTTTTTCAGGCCTGACCTTCGCGTCGGTCAAGTTGCGTGCGGTGTCCGGTCACGATGTTCAGGCCGCCCTCGAACGAGCCGGTCCGTTCGATGGTTATGTGCTGAATTCCGTGCAGTTTGCCGGCGCTTTCGAACGGGTCTTCGAAGACCGACCTTCGATTTTCGTCGCCCACAATGTCGAGCACCTCTCGGCGCGGGAGAACGCCGTTGCCGCCCCCGGCATTTTCCAACGCCTGCTGTTTCGGCGCGAGGCAAGGCTGCTCAAGCTGGTTGAAGAGCGCCTCTGCCGCCGCGCGCGTTTTGTCTTCACGTTGGCCGAGGAGGATCGCGTGGCACTTGGCGTCGCCTCGGATGATCGTTCGGCGGTGCTGCCGCTGGTGACCGGCGCCACGGCGCCAGCCCGGAAAGGCCGGCGCGCGATCGACTGCGACGCGGCCCTGATCGGCACCTGGACCTGGCAGCCGAACCGCATCGGCCTCGACTGGTTCCTGGGCAAGGTGGTGCCGCATCTGCGGCCTGGTTTCCGCATCCGCATAGCGGGTCACATGCCTTCCGGCGTCACCTCCGCGCATCCGGGCGTCGAGTTTGTCGGCCGTGTCGCGGATGCCAGGGCTTTCGTGCGCGGCGCGGCCGTCATCCCGCTGATCAGCACCGCGGGCAGCGGCGTGCAGCTGAAGACCATCGAGACCTTCGAGCTTGGCCTGCCCTCGGTCGCCACCAGCCGGTCGCTGCGCGGCATCGACCATCGCCCCGACAATTGCGTCGTCACCGACGATCCGGCCGGCTTCGCCAAGGCCCTGGAGGCCGCCGCGGCCGACATTCACGATGTCGATGGCAGCACCTTCCATCGCCGGCAGGTCAAGGCGCTCGACGCCGCGGTTCGTGTCGGTCTCGAAAAAATCGGCGCCGTGCGGCAGGAGGTGCTTGCATGAACATGCACGCCGCCCGCGCCGCGTTCGGCTTTGACAGCCTGAAGGCAATCCTCGGCATCCCGGTGCTGGCGATCCGCTGGGACGATGCGATTGCCTTGCTGAACCGGTTGATCGCCGAGCGGCGCTTCACCAAGGTCAGTTTCCTTAACGCCCACAATGCCAATATCGCCCACACCGACCCGGTGTTCGCCGGGGCGCTCGACGATTTCCTCATCCTGCCGGACGGCATTGGCGTCGATCTCGCCGCGAAGCTTCTCTACGGCGCGCCGTTTCCCGACAATCTCAACGGCACCGATTTCGTGCCGGCCTTCTTGCAGGCTTCCAAGAGGCCGCTGACGGTGGGCCTGCTCGGTGCGACCCGCGTCAACGCCGAGGCGGCGTCCGTGAAGCTGGCGGCACTTGCCGTGCAGCACGACTTCGTGGTCATTCACGATGGTTATTTCTCCCCCGCGCAGGAGCCGGAGATCATCGACCGGATCGCAAAGCTACGGCCTGATATGCTGCTGGTCGCGATGGGCGTGCCGCGCCAGGAATTGTGGATTGAACGCCACATCGACGAACGCCATTGCACGCTGCCGATCGCGGTCGGCGCGCTGCTCGATTTCCTGAGCGGCTCGGTGCCGCGCGCGCCGCTGTGGATGCGCCGCGTGAGGCTGGAATGGCTGTTCCGTCTGGCGGTCGAGCCCGGCCGGCTCTGGCGCCGCTACGTGGTCGGCAACCCCCTGTTCCTGTGGCGGGTCGTCAAACAGAAATGGTCGCGCGGCGCCGAGGGCGTCGCGGATGCTCCAGGAGAGTTTCGTTGAACAAGCGGTTCGTCCCAGACCCGCTGGCCGGCCCAGGCCTGTTGCCGAAGACGCCGACGGCAGCGGTTGTGACGGCAAGCTACGCCCCGGATTTCGGACGCTGCCGACTGCTGTGCGAAACGCTTGACCGGCATGTCTCGGGTTCCGCGCACCACTACATTCTGGTCGAACATCGCGATCTTGCGCTTTTCCGCCAGTTGGAGACCAGCCGCCGTTCGATCGTCGACGAGCGGGATCTCCTGCCGCGCTGGCTGCGCGCCTTCGACGATCCGCTCAGCCTGTTTCGCCGCCGCGTCTGGCTCAGCCTGAAGACCCAGCCGCTGCGTGGCTGGCACGTGCAGCAACTGCGCCGTATCGCCATATCGGCGCACGCAGGGGAAGACGTGCTGATCTTCTGCGATTCCGACGTCGCTTTCCTGAAGGCCTTCGATTGCGGTGCCTTCTGGCGGGATGGCAAGGCGCGTTTGTTCCGCCGGGACGGCGTGCTCGCCGATGACGGCCATGACGAGCATCGCTTGTGGTCGCGCAATGCCGGAACGGCACTTGGCATCGATTCGTCCCGGACATCGGTCCATGATTATATCTCGACGCTGATCGCCTGGCGCCGCGACACGGTGCTTGCCATGTGCGGCCGGATCGAAAAGGTCCATGGCCGCGACTGGGCCGAGGTCATCGGCTCGGCCCGCAAATTCTCCGAATGCATGATCTACGGACGCTATGTCGACGATCTGCTGGACGGAGCCGGCCACGTTCACGGTTCGGAAGAATTCTGCCGCGTCCACTGGACGGGCGAGGCGCTGTCGGACGACGAGTTCCGCCGCTTCGTTGCCAGCATGGCGCCAGAGCAGGTGGCGATCGGCATGCAGTCATTCATTGGTACCGATGTCGGCCGGATCCGACGCCTGATCGGGGTTGATCGCTGATTTGTCCTAGATTGCCTTGGCCGGTCTCCGCAGCGCCGAATAGGTCAGCAGCATGGACGCGAGATAGAGCAGCAGGAAGACGATGTTGAGCGACAGCACCAGATCAGATGTTTCGGAAATGGTGGTCAGCACATAGGTCAGCAGCAGCGCCTTGAGGGCGGCGAGCAGGCCGAGATTGAGCGCCCGCACCAGCGTCTGGCCGCGCGCGAAAAGAAGCTCGGCCTGGTATTCGACCAGGTTGCGCAGTCCAGGCACGCAGATCGCCAACGCCACCAGGGGTGCGGCCTCGGAAACATTCCTGCCAAGCGCGTTGGGAAAGAAATGCAGCACGATGCCAAGCGCTGCCAGCGCCAGCGTTGAAACGAGGAACACGCCGCCCTCGATGCCGCTCTTTACCGCAAGGCGCGACAGCAGCTCCGGCGCACGCATCATGCGCTGCACGAGCATCATCGAGAAGGTGCGGATGGGGATCGCCGTCAGGTCGACGAGCCGCATGATGATGGCATAGATGCCGGCCAGATGTGGGCCGCCGATCGCCAGCACCAGAAGCTTGTCGAATTCCGATTGCAGGTAGAACAACACCTCCGCGCCGGCCACATAGATGGAATCGGCGAGGCGCCGCAGATAGAGTTCGATGCGCAGCCGCAGCCGCTGGCGTGGATAGAACCAGCCGAAAGCCAAAAGCAGCGAGGCGGCGTTGGCCCCTATGTAGAACCACGACCACATCCAAATGCCATGCTGTGGCGAGACCATGAACAACACCGCGCCAAGCGCCCGCAGTGCGGTGGCCAGGATCGCCAGTACGGCTGCACGGCCGAATTTGCCCAGCCCGTTGTTGACGATCAGCGCCACTTCCACCGGCCGCCACAGCAGCGCCTCGGCAAAAACGATCGCCGTGAATACCGACAGCGGCACGGTGCCGGCAAAGAAGATCAGGTAGACGCCGAACGAGGCCACGCCCAAAAGCGGCAGCGAGGCGGCGCCGAGCAGCAGGAAACCCGCAGTGAACGTGCCGATCAGATTGGGGCGGATGGTGGCGGTGCGGTAGAGTGCCGAAATGAAACCGAAGGCGAGAAGTCTCGACAGCATGACGCCGGCCGCCGAGGCGGTGGCGAACATGCCGAACTCTGCGATCGACAGCGTATTGGCGAGCGCGATGAAATAGGCGAGTGAAAACACCAATCGCCCGCCGGCGCCGCTGATCGCCGAAAAATAGTCGCGCGCCAGCCCCCGCCGTTCGGCCATGAAGGTGCCGATCCGCGCGAAGGTCCGCCTTTGCGGTATGTCGCTGGCCTCAGTCATACGTCGAGGAAAATGCATAGGGTGGAAAGTTTAACGCGCCGTTCTGAAGCTTTCAGCTGTGTTGAGAATTGTTGCAACCATAACGTGAATAACCGCGATCGTCTCCCGGCAATTAACCTTTTGTTTCCTATGCCTGTTTAGCGTGGCTTAACGAATGGCCGACCGCCGCTGCCAAGCGGCCAAGAGTAAAGCTCCACGACAATGGTCGACAGGGAAAACCGTGAAGACTGGAAGCGCGAGCGCTCCTTGCTGGCGCTTGGCGAAGCCGTGCGTGGCGAGGAGGATGCTTCGCTGGTATCGATAGGAGACCGCGCGGACCCCTCATGGCGCGAGGATGCCGCCACGCGCCATCGCCTGGCCCGTTCCCGTCGCGAGACGAAGGCGAGCCCGCCTCGGTCGGCAGCCGATAACGCCGAACGGTCTCGCCTGGACGATGAGCAGCCGTTTGTATCCGAGGGCGCCTGGCTTTCGCGGGGTGAAACCGGCACCGGCGATTTGCCACCCGACATGCCGCCAGCAACGCCCGCCCCGGAGGAATCTTCGGGCACGGGTGGCGCCCATGAGGCAATCGGGTCCCGCGCTACGGGCGGAGCTGACCCGTCCTCCAATGGCGGGACCGACAGTCAGCAATGGAAGCCGCTGATCGATCCGATGCTGGTCGTTCGCGGCGTTGCCAGGTCGAAGCTGCTGATCGTTGTGACCACGATACTGGGCGCTGGACTTGGCGTCGCCATCGCCTTGTCGATGCCGAAGAAATACGAAGCCACGACCGAACTGATCATCGAGCCGGGTGACCTGAAGCTCTCCGATCGCGATCTTACCCAACCGGTAGGCCAGCCCGATGCCGCGCTGGCCGTCGTTGAAACCCGGATCAAGATGCTCACCTCGGGCACCGTTCTCGATCAGGTCGTCAAGAATCTCAACCTCGTCAACGATCCGGAATTCAATGGGCAAGGCTCCGGCGGCCTCGGCGTCATGTCGCTCATTCGCTCGATCGTGTCACGCAACGATGGGCCGGGCGGCGTCGATGAGGTTCGCCGCCAGGCGCTGGCTGTCGGCAATCTGGCCAAGAGCCTGTCGGTCGAACGCAGCGGCAAGACTTTTGTCATTTCCGTCAGCGCCGTAACCCAGAATGGCGACAAGTCGGCGCTCATTGCCAACACGACGAGGACCGTCTTCCAGCAGGAAGCCGCCAAGTACCAATCCGACATGGCCGGACGCGCGACGAACGAATTGACGTCCAAGCTCGATGATCTGCGCAAGGGGGTCGAGGCGGCCGAGCGCAAGGTCGAGGATTTCAGGGCCACGCATGGTCTGGTCGACGCGCAAGGCCATTTGATCAGCGACGATCAAATGCTGAAGCTCAACGAGCAGCTCTCGGTCGCCCGCGCCCGCACGCTGGAACTCAATGCCCGGGCGGCGTCGGCGCGTTCGCTGGACGTCAATTCCGTTCTGACCGGCACGTTGCCGGAA
This sequence comes from Mesorhizobium sp. LNHC209A00, assembly GCF_000502915.1. Classification (NCBI taxonomy): domain Bacteria; kingdom Pseudomonadati; phylum Pseudomonadota; class Alphaproteobacteria; order Hyphomicrobiales; family Phyllobacteriaceae; genus Mesorhizobium; species Mesorhizobium sp. LNHC209A00. The sequence goes on along the minus strand of NZ_AYWT01000014.1, from coordinate 41,048 downwards.
GAGATCAACTCCAACACCATGAGCGATCTGCGCTCGCAATATGCAACGCTGAAGCAGGAGGCCGATCGTGCCGCGGTCCGGCTGGGACCGCGTCATCCAGAACTCCAGGCCCTCGACGCCCAGATCGCGGGCGCGCGCGAGCGCATCGCGGCTGAACTGCGCCGCATCGCCTCTTCGCTGCAGGTCGACTTGAAGCGCGCGGTTCAGCTTGAACAGGACCTCGCTTCCCGGCTGGCCCAGGCGAAGGTCCAAAGCGGCGACGTCAACAGCGACCTGGTGGCCCTGCGGGAACTGGAGCGTGAGGCCACCGCCAAGCGTTCCGTCTACGAACAATATCTCTTGCGCGCCAAGGAGACTGGTGAACAGACGGGCATCAACACGACCAACATCAATGTGATCACTCCCGCCCAGGCCCCCCTCGAGCCAAATGGACCCTCACGGGCCTTGGTGGCGCTCGCCGGCCTGCTGCTTGGCCTTGCCGCCGGCGTTGGCCTCGGCGCTCTGCGCGGTACCTATGATAGCCTGCGCGAGACGGCAAGCTCGCGCTCACGCCGCGAGCGCAAGGTGGACGAACGCAAGTTGGGTGACCAGAGAGCGCCTCGCGAGGAGCAGCCATTCCGGGCGGAGCCTCCGCCAGAGCCGCCCATGTCGGCAACGCCTGTGCCGCCGCCGCCCGCGCCGCCGCCGCCGGTCACGCGGACCGAGGTCGCTCGCGCCGAAAGCTCCGGCAGGATCGGCGCACTCGTGTCGAGACTGCGCAAGGCCATGTCCCGCAAGCCGTCGGCCGAAGCCGACGACGACATCTCCCGCGGGTTAGGCCTACCCGCCTTCGCCGACAACGGCCGGCCTGTCAACGCTCCGCTATTTCCTGGCCATCCGGAGTCCGGTTTCGGGCCTCGGCAGGCGGCCGGCCTGGATTATTCGCAGTCACCCTTCCAGCCGGGCGCCGACGCCGGGTATGGGCAGCGGATGACCTTGCCTTCGCGCTCGCCGCTGATGCCGCAACAGGCAACGTACCCGGCTCCGCCGTTGCCGTCCTCTCCCTATGCACAGCCGTTGGGCTATCTTCAGGCGCAGCCCTGGTCGCCGGCGGGGCATCCCTCCATTCCAGCGGCGGCGGGACCCTATGCGGCCCAGATACCGTATCCGCCGCCCCCCGCTCCGACGCAGCCCTCGGCCGCTCCGCCCGCGGGGCCGATCCAAGTCGAGGAGGGTGGCGAACAAGCATCGGTCGAAGAGATTCGCGCCAGCCTGCGTGAATTCCGCGAAGCGGTCCGTGAACTCACGGAAAACCGCACCCGTCGCCGCTACTTCTGAGCCACCAGATAGGGGGCGGAGGCCGAACAAAACCGTGCCGGTTTCGCGTAAACGGCATGGGAAGGCGCTTTGACGGGATTGCGAGCTTGTATTTTCGTGACAATGCCGCGCTGCAGATTGCCTGCGCCGCGGCATTATGTTCTCGAAGCGGCGTGGGGCGGAACGATGTTGAGGGTGGCATGGCCGAAGTGATTGACGGAAAAAGCGTTGCCGAAGACGTGGTGCGGATGGTCAAGGCGCTGACCGCCGAGCTGGTCGCCAAGGGCAAGGCCAAGCCAGGCCTGGCCGTGGTCATCGTCGGCGAGGATCCTGCGAGCCAGGTCTATGTCGCCTCCAAATCCCGCACCGCCAAGGAATGCGGCTTTCATTCGCTTCAGCATACGCTGCCGGCGGAAACGTCCCAAGAGGCGCTGCTCAAGCTCATCGCCGAACTCAACGCCGATCCCGAAATCAACGGCATCCTGGTCCAGCTTCCGCTGCCCGCCCATGTCGATGCCGGCAAGATCATCCAGGCCATCGCGCCGCAAAAGGACGTCGATGGGTTCCATTTCATCAATGTCGGCAAGCTCGGCACCGGTGAACTCGATACCGCCTTTGTTCCCTGCACGCCCGCCGGCTCGATGCTTTTGATCGAGCGCGTGCGCGGCAAGGATCTGTCCGGCCTCTACGCCGTCGTCGTCGGCCGCTCCAACATCGTCGGCAAGCCGATGGCCAATCTGCTGCTTGCCGCCAACTGCACCGTCACCATCGCGCATAGCCGCACCAAGGACCTGCCGGCGCTTGCCCGCACGGCCGACATTCTTGTCGCCGCCGTCGGCAGGCCCGAGATGATCAGGGGTCACTGGGTCAAGCCTGGCGCCACCGTCATCGATGTCGGCATCAACCGCATTCCGGCGCCCGAGAAAGGCGAGGGCAAGTCGCGTCTCGTCGGCGATGTCGCCTATGCCGAAGCGGCAAAGGCGGCCGGCGCGATCACCCCGGTGCCCGGCGGTGTCGGGCCGATGACCATTGCCATGTTGATGGCCAATACGTTAGCTTCGGCCTACCTTGCGGCCGGATTGAAGCGGCCTTCCTTCTGAGCCCGGGTTGACCCTGAAAGCCGCAACTTTGCCGAACCCCACCATTTCCCCGGAACGGCCGGTCACGAATGATCCCGTTCAAGGCGGCAGGCAGTTCGCTTTCCTGCTGGTCGACAAGTTTTCCATGTTCTCGCTGGCCGCCGCGATCGATACGTTCCGGTCGGCGAACCGCCTGCTCGGCCGCGATTTCTACGGCTGGACCACTGTGTCGGCCGATGGTGATCCGGTGATGGCTTCCAACGGCCTGCCGCTCAAGATCGACTACGCCGTCGCAGACCTGCCGCCGGTCGATATTCTCTTCGTCTCGGTCGGCTTGACGACCGAATTTCCGGGCAAGAGCAAGGTTCTGGCGGCCTTGCGCAGCTGGGGCCGGCGCGGCAACGCGCTTGGTGCCTTGTCGGTCGGATCCTACCTGCTGGCCGAGGCCGGCCAGCTCGAAGGCTATCGCTGCACCATTCATTGGGAAAACCGCGCCGGCTTCGTCGAGCGCTTTCCTGACATCAACTGCACTGGCAACGTCTTCGAGATCGACCGCAAACGCTACACCTGCGCCGGCGGCACCACCTCGATCGATCTGATGCTGGAGATCGTGCGTGGCGATTTCGGCTCCAACCTCGCCAATGGCGTCGCCAACCAGTTCCAGCACGAGCGCATCCGCTCCGCTGGAGACCGCCAGCGCGTCGGGCCGGAGCGTGACCTGACGGGCAAGTCGGAGAAGTTGCGACGCATCGTCGAACTGATGGCCGACCATCTCGACGAACCGCTGTCGGCGGTACAACTCGCCAAGTCGGCGGGCCTCTCGGTGCGCCAGGTGGAGCGGTTGTTCCTGCGCCATCTCAACGTCACGCCCGGACGCTACTATATGCGGCTGCGGCTGGAGCGGGCACGCGAATTGCTGCGCCAGACCAACATGCCGATCCTCGACGTGGCGATCGCTACCGGCTTCACCTCCCATTCCTATTTTGCCCAGAGCTATCGGCTGCAATTTGGCCGCCCGCCCTCGGAAGAGCGCCGCACGACATACTGAATTGGGTAGGCACGGGCCCTATGCGGGCTATCGTTGATAGCGGTGGCTTGTGTCCCGGCACGCGCTCAAATAGCTTCGGCCAGCGGACGGGGTGGCTACTCAGGAGATTTCGATGGCGATACTTGCGCGGAGCATCGCTGCGGCGATCCTCCTTTTGTCGACGACGACATTCGGCTTTGCCGCAAACAAGGTCATCATCATCCTCGACGCGTCGGGATCGATGTGGGCGCAGATCGACGACAAGCCCAAGCTGGAAATCGCTCGTGAATCGCTGAGGACCGTGCTTCAATCGGTTCCCGCCGACGACGAGATCGGCTTCATGGCCTATGGCCATCGCGAAAAAGGCAGCTGCGACGACATTCAGCTGATTGTGCCGCCCCAGGCGGGCTCGGCAAGCGCCATCTCGGCAGCCGCCGACAGCATGAAGTTTCTCGGCAAGACGCCGCTGACGGCAGCCGTCAAGCAGGCGGCCGAAGCGCTGAAATACACCGAGGACAAGGCAACTGTCGTTCTTATCACCGATGGGCTCGAAACCTGCGGCGGCGACCCTTGTGCGCTTGGCAAGGAACTCGAAGCCTCCGGTGTCGATTTCACCGCCGACGTCGTCGGCTTCGGCCTGACCGCCGACGAAGGCAAGCAGATTGCCTGCCTCGCCGACAACACCGGCGGCAAATACATCCAGGCTTCCGATGAGAAGGCGCTGCAGGAGGCGCTGGTCGAGACCGTCGCGGCGCCGGCACCGGCGCCCGAGCCAGCACCAGCCCCCGCTCCGGCGCCAGCGCCCGAGCCGGCCAAGTCCGAGTTCAATTTCATGCCGACCGTGGTGCTGGCCGAGGGCGGCGATCCTGTCATCGAAGGCAATGCCTGGGAAGTCTACAAGGCCAAATCAGACGGCACGCGCGGCGACAACGTCACCACCGAATACGGGGACTACAAAGCCAATCTGGAACCGGGCGACTACGTCGTCGTCGCGCGCGACGGCGAGGCCAAGACGGAGCAGAAGATCAAGATCGAGGCGGGCCAGGTCTACAAGCCGCTGTTCACCTTGAATGCCGGCACGCTCATCCTGCATCCGCGACCGAGCCAAGGTGCCGATGTGGCCAGCGGGGCCTCTGTCGTGATCGCCTATCCGGGCGTCGACAACCCTCCGACCTATTATGGAGACACGAAAGTCGTGTTGCCGGCCGGCGACGAGAAAGTGACCGTCACGATCGGGCAGGGCGTGGTCACCGAAACGATCCCGCTCGCCGCAGGCAGGGTGATCGACAAGGACATCATCGTGGGCGTGGGCCATGTCGTTGCCAACGCATACTATGTGGCCGGCGGCGACAAGGCTGACGGTTCAGGCACCGGCTTCAAGGTGCTCAAAGCCAAGAAGAAGATCGATGGGACCCGCGACGAGGTCACCTATGCCTATGGCCCCGACAGCAAGTTCGATCTGCCGCCCGATGACTATGTGCTGATCGCGACGGTCGATCTCGCCGTCGTGGAACAGCCTTTCAGCGTCAAGGTCGGCGAATTCCAGGACCTCAAGGTCGCCATGAATGCCGGCGTGCTGGCAATCACGGCGCCCGGCACCTCCAAGATCGAGATCTTCGAGACGAAGAAGGACATCAATGGCAATCGCAAGTCGATCGGCTATGCCTATGACGAGAAGTATCAGGCCGCGATAACGGCGGGCGATTACGCGGTGGTTTCGGAGAAGTCGGACAACAGCAAGAAGGAAGGCGCCGTGACCGTGAAGGCCGGAGAGCGGGTTGAACTGACGGTGCAATAAGGATTGCGATTTCGACCGGCATAAAAAAGGGCGGCCGCGTGCCGCCCTTTTTTATGCGGACAGAATGCGTCAGGCAGTGCCGAACGCGCTGGCACCGTGATCGGCGCGGCCCACCAATTGACGGAAGCCGGCGAACAACTCGCGTCCGAAGCCGAATTCATTGCCGATGAGATCGACTTCGGCCGTGCGGCGCAGCGCGAATTCGGTGCCTGGCACCAGCACTTCCAGCGTGCCGGCATCGGCGTCGAGGCGGATGATGTCGCCGTCATGGATCCGCGCGATCGGCCCGTCCTCGACCGCTTCCGGCGTCACATGGATTGCCGCCGGCACCTTGCCGGAGGCGCCCGACATGCGCCCGTCGGTGACCAGCGCCACGCGCTGGCCGCGATCCTGCAGGATGCCGAGCACGGTGGTCAGCTTGTGCAGTTCCGGCATGCCGTTGGCCCTCGGACCCTGGAAGCGGATGACGGCGATGAAGTCGCCGGTGAGTGTGCCCGCCTTGAAGGCGTCGTTCAGCCCCTGCTGGCTGTCGAACACCTTGGCCGGCGCTTCGATGACACGCCGCTCCGGTTTGACGGCTGATGTCTTGATGACGGCGTGGCCGAGATTGCCCGCCAGCACCTTCAGTCCGCCCGTCGCCTGGAAAGCCTTGTTGAACGGCGCCAGCACCTTTTCGTCGCCGCTTGCACGCGGCGAAGCCTCGCGCAGCACACCGCCATCGGCGCCGAGCTTTGCCTCGACCGCATAGGGCCGCAGGCCTTCGCCCCACACCGTCCGCACATCCTCGTGCAGCACCCCTTCGTCGAGCAGTTCGCGGATCAGGAAGCCGAGGCCGCCGGCGGCATGGAAATGGTTCACGTCGGCAAGTCCGTTCGGATAGACCCGTGCCAACAGAGGCACCGCTTCCGAGAGGTCGGAAATATCCTGCCAGGTCAGCGCGATGCCGGCGGCGGCCGCCATGGCGATCAGGTGGATGGTGTGGTTGGTCGAGCCGCCGGTGGCATGCAGGCCGACGACGCCGTTGACGAACGAACGTTCGTCGATCATCCGCCCGACCGGCGTATAGGCGTTGCCGAGCGCGGTGATCGCCAACGCCCGTTTCGTCGCTTCGCGGGTCAAGGCGTCGCGTAGCGGCGTGCCGGGATTGACGAAGGACGCGCCCGGCGTGTGCAGGCCCATGATCTCCATCAGCATCTGGTTGGAGTTCGCCGTGCCGTAGAAGGTGCAGGTGCCCGGCCCGTGATACGACTTGGACTCGGCTTCCAAGAGCTCGGCGCGGCCTGCCTTGCCCTCGGCATAGAGCTGGCGGACCTTGGCCTTCTCATCGTTGGGCAGGCCTGTCGTCATCGGGCCGGCAGGAATGAACACCGCCGGCAGATGGCCGAAGGTCAGTGCGGCGATCACCAGCCCCGGGACGATCTTGTCGCAGACGCCGAGATAGACGGCGGCGTCGAACATGTTGTGCGACAGGCCGATCGCGGCTGCCATGGCGATCACGTCTCGCGAAAACAGCGACAGCTCCATGCCGGGCTGCCCTTGGGTCACGCCGTCGCACATCGCCGGCACTCCTCCGGCCACCTGGGCGATGCCGCCCGCCTCGCGCGCGGCCTCCTTGATCAGGGCAGGGAAGGTTTCGAAGGGCTGATGCGCCGACAGCATGTCGTTGTAAGAGGTGATGATGCCGAGATTGGGCACCTTGTCGGCGCCGAGCGCCAGCTTTTCCGAGGGGCTGCAGACCGCAAAGCCATGGGCAAGGTTGCCGCAGGACAGCACCGACCGGTTGGCCGTCTGGTTCGACGCTTCGGCGATACGGCTGAGGTAGCGCTCCCGGCCCGGTTTGGAGCGCTGGCGTATCCGTTCGGTGATGGCTTCGATATCGCGTCTTGCGGTCATGGGATCAGGTCCTTTCAGGCGAGGTCCCGGAAACATCCTCCCGCCGTTGCCGGGACCACTTGTAAGATTGCAATCAGGGCGCCCAGAAAACCTCCACGGGCTTGGGCGATGCGTCGAGCACGGCACGGATCGGCTTTCGCGGCCCTGGCGCGGCCGCACCGTCGAAGGCGGTTCGCTTGTCCTCGCCCTCGATGTGCAGCGCGATGAAACCGGCGTCGATGATCCGCGCCAGGGTCAGGGTCAGCCGAGGCTCACCCGCACCTGCAGCATGAACCGGCAGGATGATCCTGTCCGAGGCGGGATCGAGCAGCTTCGGCAGATCGTCGGCATCGGGAAAGAAGGAGGCGGTATGGCCGTCAGGCCCCATGCCGAGGATCACGACATCAAGCGGCCAGGGCAGGGATCGCAGGGCCGCATCATCGGATGCCGCGGCATCCTCGATGCCGACCGCCTCGTGGTAGAGCGGAACGAAGCGGGCCGCCTTGGCCGCGTTCTGCAGCAGGTTGGCGGCAACCAGCCCGGCATTGGATCGCGGCGAGGAGGCCGGTACGAAACGTTCGTCGACCAGTGTCACGATCACCTTGTCCCAGGCGATCGGCGCCGCGGAGAGCGCGGCAAAGAATTTTGCCGGTGTCGTGCCGCCGGAGACCGCCAGCAGTGCCGTGCCGCGCCCGGTGATCGCCTTGGTCAGGGCATCGGCGACGCGGCCAGCCAGCGCCGAGGCCAGTTGCGAACGGTCGGGAAAAGCGTTCCAGTTGTAGCTGGCGCTGTTCAATTGCTCTCGTGCCATGTCCGCCCGTCACGTTCGATCAGCGCTATCGAGGCCGACGGCCCCCAGGTGCCCGCCGTATAGCCCTGCGCTTCCTGCTTGGCGCCTTCCCAGGCATTCTGGATCGGGTCGATCCATTTCCAGGCGGCTTCCACCTCGTCGCGGCGCATGAACAGCGTCTGGTTACCGCGGATGACATCCATGATCAGCCGTTCATAGGCGTCGGGCGCGCGGCCGTCGAACGATTGGGCGAAACTCATGTCGAGCGAGATCTGGCGCAGCCGCATGCCGCCCGGGCCTGGGTCCTTGATCATGATGAACTGCTTGACGCCTTCATCCGGCTGCAGCCGGATGACAAGTTGGTTGGCGAAGATCGGCCCGGCGCTGTCGCCGAAGATCGAATGCGGGATCGGCTTGAACTCGATGACGATTTCCGAAACCCGGGTCGCCAGCCGCTTGCCGGTCCTGAGGTAGAACGGCACGCCCGCCCAGCGCCAGGTGCCGATCTCGGCCTTGATGGCGACGAAGGTTTCGGTGTTGCTGTCCTTGCCGAGTTCCTCGACATACCCTTTCACCGGTCCCCCGGCCGAGGCGCCGGCGCGGTACTGGCCGCGCACGGTGTGCTTCGGCGCCTCGTTGCCGTTGATGCGCTTCAGCGCCCGCAGCACCTTGAGCTTCTCGTCGCGCACCGCGTCGGCGTCCATCGACGAGGGCGCTTCCATGGCGACGAGGCAAAGCAGCTGCAGCATGTGGTTCTGCACCATGTCGCGCAGTGCGCCGGCCTTGTCATAATAGGTGACGCGGTCTTCCAGGCCGACGGTCTCGGCGACCGTGATTTGCACATGGTCGATGTGGGCGGAATTCCACAGCGGCTCGTAGAGCGCATTGGCAAAGCGCAGCGCCATCAGGTTCTGCACCGTCTCCTTGCCGAGATAATGGTCGATGCGGAAAATCTGGCTTTCGTGGAAGTCGTCGCCGACCAAGTCGTTGAGCGCCCGCGCCGAGGCAAGATCGCGGCCGATCGGCTTCTCCAGCACGATGCGCGAATTCGGCGTGATCAGGTTATGCTCTTTGAGCTTGTGCGAGATGTCGCCGAACAGCGCCGGCGCCACGGCAAGGTAGAAGGCGCGGATGTGGTCGCTTTCGCCGATCGCCTTTTTCAGCTTGTCGAAACCGGCGCCGCTCGTTGCATCGGCCGGGACGTAGGAAAGCCGGGCGAGGAAGGTCTTCAACTCCTTGGCATCGATATCGGCCGGCTTGACATGGTCCGAAATCGCCTGCTTGGCGAAGGCTTGGAACTCCTCGTCGCTCATTTTCGAGCGCGACGTCCCGATGATGCGCGTCGGCTCGGAGAATTGATGGTCGCGCTGGCGATAGTAGAGCGACGGCAGCAGCTTGCGTTCCGACAGGTCGCCGGTACCGCCGAAAATGATGAAGTCGAAAGGATCGACGGGAATGATCTGGCTGGTCATGGTCTGTCCGCTTTGACGCCGGTCGCAAGTACGCGGCTGATATATTCTAATCGATTTAAATTTTCCAGTGCCATGGTGTCACATCGAGGACCAATCGCTGGATATTGATTGAGTCCACCTGTGCGCTTGACACTGGCGCCAGCCGGAGGCTTGTCGATGAACGAAGACTCCGGAAGCTTTCGCAGTTGCAGCATAGAACGTGAATGTGACGAAAGCTAAGGGAGAAATGGGCGCTTGTCTGTCGCGGCGTGGGCCACGGCCGTCGGCAGCCTTGTTGGTCGCGGGAAGATATCGATGAGCGGGGAAAGCATGCGTCTGGAAAACAAGGTCGCCATTATCACCGGGGCGGCATCGGGCTTCGGCGAAGGCATGGCCAAGCGCTTCGCGCAAGAGGGCGCCAGGGTCGTTATCGCCGATCTCAACGCCAAGGGTGCGAAACGCGTCGCCGATGAGATCGGCGAGGCGGCGATCTGGACGCAGACCGACGTTTCGTTGCGCTCCGAATTCGACGAAATGGTCTATGCCGCAAAAAGCGCCTTCGGGCACATCGACATCATGGTCAACAACGCCGGTTACACCCATCGCAACGGTGACATGCTCGAGGTCGATGAGGAGACCTTCGATTTGATCACCGCCGTCAACATGAAGGCGATCTATCATGCCGCCCTTGCCGTGGTGCCGATCATGGAGCGGCAAGGCGGTGGCGTCATCCTGACCACGGCCTCGACTGCCGGGCTGAGGCCACGACCCGGCCTTACCTGGTACAATGCCTCGAAAGGCTGGGCGATCACCGCCACCAAGTCGATGGCGGTGGAGCTCGCGCCGAAAAACATCCGCGTCAACTGCCTCTGCCCGGTCGCCGGCGAAACCGGCATGCTGGAGAAATTCATGGGCGCCGACACGCCCGAGATCCGCGAGGCGTTCCGCGCCTCGATCCCGCTCGGGCGGCTGTCGACCCCGCTCGATATCGCCAACGCGGCTTTATGGCTGGCCTCGGACGAGGCCGCTTTCATCACCGGGGTCGCGTTGGAGGTCGATGGCGGGCGCTGCATCTGAGGCAATCGCCGACTTGACCGCGACTCGGGCATCGACTTGACTTGAAGTTACGGGGCCTCAAGTTCTTTCCGGGGAACGGGATTGTTGGCGCGATGAAGTCGAAATTACGCAAAGCTTTCAAAGATCTGCGGTGGCGCGTCAGTGTCTACAGGGCGAAGCGTGCCCGCGCGAAAAGCAAGGCGACTTTCATCGGCGTCACCGGCAGCTCGGGAAAATCGACCGTCACGGCACTGCTTGGGCACATATTGGCCGCTCATCGACCAGTCTACACGCAGGTTCTGGCCAACACCATCCATTCGGTCGTCAGCACGCTCTACAGGCGCATGAAGCATGTGGAACAGGCCGACTATGTCGTAATGGAAACCGGGGCGTACGGCGTCGACACGATCCGGCCAATGGCGGAAATGCTGCAGCCGCATGTGGCTGTCGTCATCATGGTTCGTCTGGAGCACGTTGCCAGTTTCAGGACACTGGAAAACGTCGCCATCGAAAAGCGTGCATTGGTCGCGGCATTGCGTCCGGGGGGCCTTGTAGTCCTTAATGCCGACGATCCCTATGTCGCTGACATGGCTACCGGCGCCGGATGCCGCGTCGTCACCTTCGGCGCGGCACGGACGGCCGACTATCGTGTGACCGACATCCACGCCGCCTATCCGGACCGGCTAACCTTTTCGATCCATTGGCGAGGAGGGCTGCTGCAAATCCAGACGTCTTTTCCCGCCGAATATTTCTGGCTACCCACCGTTGCCGCCGTCGCTACGGCGCTCGAACTCGGTGTTCCTCCACACAAGGTTGTGGCCCAGGTGGCAACGTTCCAGCCAGTCGTGAATCGCTGTGCCGTGCTGATCACCGAAGGCGGTCCGCAATTCATCGTCGATGCCGCCAAGGCGCCCTGGCACTCGATCAATCTTGCCCTGGACATGATGGCCAAGGCTACTGCCAGCCGCAAGCGCATCGTAATTGGCCAGATTTCGGACTACACAGGCTCGTCCAGGAAATACGCTCACGCCTACCAAACCGCGCGGGAAATCGCCGATCAGGTGATCTATACCGGAGACAACGCACATCGCTCGCGTGCCAGTCAGAGCGATCGCGACAACGGCCAGTTTGTCGAGCTTCGGACGGTGAAGGAAGTCTCCGACCATATCAAACGGACGGCGGTGCCCGGCGAACTGATCCTCGTCAAAAGCTCATCCAACCTTCACCTGGAGCGCATCGCGCTCGCCTGGACGCATGACGTCAAATGCTGGATCCCAATCTGTGGCAAGAAGGAAGGCTGCCAAACCTGTGGTATGTATGAATTGCCCTACGAACAGCATCGCGCCCACGTCATGCTCCGCAGGCGCACCAGAATGTGGCGGCAGTTCCGCGGCATGTTCAGAGGCAGGTCGTCATAAGGCTGGGCCCGGCACCCAAGCCGGTCCAAACGCGCCCTCACATTACGTGCCGGGCTTGACGTAGCTCTTGTACACCCAGCCGTGCTTGCCGTTGTAGACGATCTCGCACCACTTCTTGCAGCCCATCAGTTGCACCGAGGTCCGGGCAGGGACCGTACCGATGGGGGTGGCACCCTTCTTTGGAGCACTGCGCATGGTCACCGCTCTCAGGATGCGTCCGTTGCCGGCCGCTGTCACCTTGCGCGGATTGGCCTTGGCCTTGCCGCCATCGTCATCGGTCGCCGCCGGCTGCTGTTCCGGTGCTTGCGGCTGCGTCTCCGGAATGGCGGCGGTCTGCGCGCCATCGGGATTGCTGCTATCGGCAGGCGGGCTCGGTGCGGCGACCTTGGCAAGTTCGTCGGTGGCATCGGTATCGGTAGACGATTGGGCGAATGCCGCCGCTGTTTTGTTTGGCGCCGGCTCGGGCTGCTTGGCTACCTGGCTGGGAGCCGCGGTTTGATCGGGATCAGTTGCCGCAGCCTTCGGCTGCGCCCCTGTCCAGCGCGGATCATTGGCCGCAAGCGCTGGTATGTTCACCGCCGCCGCTGCCGTGGTCGGTGACACCTGGCTGGACTTGCGCTCCGCCTGAGGCGTCACGGCAGCCGCCGTCACCGTCGTCCCCGAGGAGGGAACTTTCGTCGTTTTCACCGGAATGGTCGGAATGCTCTGCTCGGGACTGGCGGCTGCTTGCCTCTCGCCGGTCGGCAACGCCAGCCAGAGCGCCACTGCGGCAACGCCAAGCAGTGCCGCGGTGCCTATTGCCGCAATAACCAGGTGCGAGTTCGAACGGACGCCCTGCCAGAATGACGGGCGCATGTCATAGCCGAACTGCATGGCGAAGCGCCGACGTTCCGGAGCACCGAAACTGAAGGGCTCTATCACTCTTGCCACCTCCATAAGCGGGCCGGTGTTCTTTCGATCAAATATCGCAAGTCACGCGTTCGATCAGCATCGGTCCCAAAACGCGGGCGGGCCCGCAACATCTCCGAACAATCGCCCAGATGCGGACCTTTCGCCCGCGATTGTGGCGTCAGTACGCCATTACCAAGGGTTCTGCGCCTTTGCCGGCATTTCCGCAATGTGCCGCTGAGGCAACAAATGTTACAATGAATATACAATATCACATCAGGTCGTGACGGTTTGGGACCGTGGCGATCCGATGTCGCCTAGATTCTGTCGCGCAGTGCGAACCAGTTGAGCGCCAGGAAAAGCAGCGGCGCGCGGAAACGGCGGCCGCCGGGAAATGGCGGAATTTTCAGGTCCTCGATCAGCTTCAGCCGGTCGCGATTGCCGGCAATCGTTTCGGCATAGAGCTTGCCGAAGAAGTTCGACAGCATGACGCCATGGCCGGAATAGCCGCCGGCCGAGATCACATTCGGCATCACTTCGCGCACGAACGGTTTGCGCGGCACCGTGATGCCGACATAGCCGCCCCAGCCATGCGTGATCTCGACATCCTTCAATGCCGGATAGAGCTCCGCGATCTGACGGCGAATGTGGATGTGGATATCTTTGGGATCGTTGACGCCGTAGACCTCGCGTCCGCCGAACAGCAGCCGGCCATCCCTGGATTTGCGGAAATAGCGCACGACGAAGCGGGAATCGTCGACCGATTCGCTCCCCGGCAAGACGTTCGAATCCGGCCCCAGCGGCGCGGTCGCGCCGATGAAGGACCCGATCGGCATGATGTGCGCGGCACTCACCGGCTCGAGCGTGCCGCCATAGGCGTTGACCGCGATCAGGCATTTTTGCGCCGAGATCGTCCCTCTTGGCGTGGAGACCCTGACCTTGCCGCCCGCCGAGACGATGCCGGTCGATGGCGTCCCTTCGAACAAGTGGGCGCCGGCTTGTGCCGCCACCCGCGCCGTGCCGATCACCAGCTTCATCGGATGGATATGGCCGGTCCCGATATCGCGCGTGCCGCCGAAATAAGCGCTCGAGCCCAACCGATGCGCCGTCTCCTTCGCATCCATGAAGGAGATGTGCGGGTACGAGAAGCGGCGGGCCATGATTTCGGCATGCGCCTTGTAGTCGTCGACATAGCGCGGCTTGTGCGCGACCGAGAGCTGGCCCGGCATATAGTCGATATCGATCTGGTTTATGGCGGCGAAGTCGATGAGATGCGCCTTCGCCTCTTCGGCGAGATCGAACAGTGCCCTGGCGCGGGACAGACCGTATTCGGCCTCTAGGTCCTCGGCCCAGGCACGCTGCCCGGTGCCGAGCTGGCCGCCATTGCGCCCCGAAGCGCCGTCGCCAAAACGATATGCTTCGATCAGGACAACGTTGGTACCGGCCTTGGCCAAATGCGTCGCTGCCGACAGGCCGGTAAACCCGCCGCCGATAATAACGACGTCGCAGGTCCGATCACCGTCGAGCGTTGGATATTCGGGCCGCGGCCCAGCCGTGTCCTCATACCAGGATCGGCCGGGGGAAATGGGGGATTGGTAGTTCATGATTGGTCAGACGTTGAGCAGCAGATATTCCCGCTCCCACGGACTGATCACTTCCATGAACGTTTCGAATTCCGCCCGCTTGATCGCCGCATAGGTGGCGGCGAAGGACTTGCCCAGCAATGCGCAGAGTTCCTCGTCGCCCTCGAACAGGTCGACGGCTTCGAGCAGGCTGCGCGGCAGGTCGATCTCGTGTGCGTTGGCAGTGGTCAGCACGGGAGGCTCGGCCTTGATCTTCCCGGTGATGCCGATCAGCCCGCAGGCAAGCGAAGCCGCCAGCGCCAGATAGGGATTGGCATCGGAGGACGGGATGCGGTTTTCAACGCGCCGCGCCGCAGGGTCGGAACGCGGCACGCGGAACGCCGTGGTGCGGTTATCGTAGCCCCATTTGTTGTTGACCGGGGCAGAGGCCGCCTGCGTCAGCCGCCGGTAGGAATTGACGTAGGGCGCGAACATAACCAGCGCATTCGGCACGTGCTTCTGCATGCCGCCGATGAAATGGAAGAAGTCCTCGGTCTCCGAACCATCCTCGGCCGAAAAGATGTTCCTGCCCGTCTTCTTGTCGACGATCGACTGATGGATATGCATGGCGGAGCCCGGCTGGCCCTGAATCGGCTTGGCCATGAAGGTCGCGTAGATCTCATGCTTGAGCGCGGCTTCACGAATGGTGCGCTTGAACATGAATACCTGGTCGGCGAGCTCGATCGGGTCGCCGTGGCGCAGATTGATCTCGAGCTGGCCGGCGCCCTCTTCGTGGATGAGCGTGTCGATCTCCAGGCCCTGGCTTTCGGAGAAATGGTAGATGTCGTCGATCAGTTCGTCGAACTCGTTGACGCCGGCGATCGAATAGCCGGCGCCGCCGCCGATCGCGCGCCCCGAGCGGCCGACAGGCGGGGTCAGGGGATAGTCCGGGTCTGGATTCTTGCGCACCAGGTAGAACTCGATTTCGGGTGCCACGACCGGCTTCAGCCCAAGCTTGTCATAGGCCGCCAGCACGCGCTTCAGCACATTGCGCGGCGTGAACTCGACCGAGCGGCCGTCCTGGTGGACGAGGTCGCAGATGACGGCGGCCGTCGGGTCTTCTTCCCAGGGCACCACGGTCAATGTCGACAGGTCCGGCATCAGCTTGAGGTCGCCGTCGTCTTCCGGATAGTGAAAGCCGTTGCCGTCCTCCGGATAGCCGCCGGAAATCGTCGTCATGAAGACGGCCGAAGGCAGCGCCAGTGAGGTGTTGGAAGTGAATTTCTTCGAAGGCATCATCTTGCCGCGCGCCACGCCGGCCTGATCAGGCGTGATGCATTCGATATCCTCGATGCCGCGCCATTCCAGCCAATCGCTGACCTCCTTCCAGTTCTTCACACCTCGCAGGTTTTTCACGAAGGCAGGTGTGCGCGTTCGTCCTCCGCGGCTCGACGGACGGACTTCCTTTTTTGCAGGCGGCATCATTCACCAGTTTGGGTTGCGGATTTTCAAGTATAGCCGTGCCGTGCGATGGAAGGGAAGGGGAGCCGCCGCTGGCATTTGCCGTCTCGGGTTGAAAACCGCTTGCCGGTCGGCATAGGTTTGGCGTCTTTCCGCACTCGAGAAGCCGGCGATGAGACCCAGCAGCGAACTGACCACGATCGGCTTCGATGCCGACGACACGCTTTGGCAGAACGAACGGTTCTTCCGAATGACGGAAAGGCGCTTTGCCGCCATGCTGGCCGATCATGGCGAGGGCGAGCAGATCTCGGCTCGACTGTTGGAAGCCGAGAGGCGCAATCTCGCGATCTACGGCTTCGGCATCAAGGGATTTACGCTCTCGATGATCGAGACGGCGATAGAAATTACCGACGGGCGCGTGCCGGCTTCCGTCATATCGGAGATTCTCGACGCCGGCCGCGAGATGCTGGGCCATCCGATCGAGCCCTTGCCGCATGCACGCGAGACGGTCGAGAAGCTCGCCGGCACTTTCCGCCTCGTGCTGATCACCAAGGGCGATCTGTTCGATCAGGAGCGCAAGCTGGCCGGCTCCGGGCTGGGCGAGTTGTTCGATGCAGTCGAGATCGTCAGCGACAAGACCGCCGCGACCTATGCGCGCCTGTTCAACCGCCATGGCGATGGCCCGGCAAGGGGCATGATGGTCGGCAATTCGCTGAAGTCGGATGTGGTGCCCGCCATCGAGGCTGGCGGCTGGGGTGTCCATGTGCCACACGAATTGACTTGGGTGCTCGAACATGTCGAGGCGCCGGTTGCCGAGCCGCGTTTCCGCCAGATATCGGATCTCAGCCAATTGCCCGCGCTGGTCGAAAGCATCAAAAACAGAGTTTGATCGTTGACCTCCGGCTGATTTTTCGCGCAGTCCTGGATGGAAAAACGGTTCTCGCCTTTTTGGAATCGTTTTAGCGGCCGGTCAGGCGATCGATGACCGGTTGCAACCGTTCGGGCGTGATCGGCTTGGCCACCACCACGTCGACGACATGCGCCAGGCCCAGGCTCTCCGGCGTGTCATTCTTGGTTGAAAGCAGGATCACGGGAGGAAGTGCCTTGCCCGTGGCTCGCCGCAACGTGTCGATGCTGGACATCAGCGTGTCGCAGTCTTTGTTGTCGGGGCCACCATCGAGGACAACCGCCCCGGGGATAAGCGAACGCAAGGTCTTCACCGCCATTTCAGGCGATTCCGAGAGTGGCTTGAGCCCGGAACGCTCAACGATTTTAGACACCACGACGCGATTGATCGGCGACTTCCCGACAACAAGCACCCGCGAGGAATCTCGGATCGTCTCAATGTTTGACCCCCGAGTCGCCAGATTCAGATGTGTTGTACTCTTCCCCTTGTCACTCACTGGGCACCCAAGTCGGCCAAGAATCTCGCCCCTATTTCAATGCAGAGTTGAATCTGGGGGCAATTGGCGTGAGATCGCGCCCTATGTCAAGTTGAAATAAAGGACTTCTGAAAGCATGTCCTACACAGTGGGTTCAAGCAACAGCACTGTACTGCCCTGTACATAGCTTGGTTACATAAAAATAAAATTCACCTGCGCATGCGCGGCGCGGGCAAATGGCCGGTTGTAGCGCTTCCGGGTCAGCCATGGCTTTGTTGCGTAACGATCACCGGGATCAGCAGGTCGCCCCAATTGCCGTCGCCGCCATGGTGCCTCGCGGAGCGCACGAGCTCCACCGAGACGCCCGCCTCGACCGCCTTCATCACCGACTGGTTGAGCCTGTGCAGGTCGTTGGCCAGCATGCGGATTGTCGCCTGCTGGTCGACGCTCATCGTGGTCGATTGCTCTTCGGCCCGTTCCTTGACGCGACTTATCGATGCCATTGGTCTTCTCCTATGTCTGAGGCCCTGTTGGGCGTTTCTTCGGTATTCCCCTGGTCGCTATTCCGCGGCCGGCTTGAACTGCGCGTGCTCGGTTGATTCATGCATGGCCGTGGTCGACGACCGGCCGCCGGTAATCGCCATCGAGACGGCGTCGAAATAGCCGGTGCCGACCTCACGTTGGTGCTTGGTCGCGGTATAGCCATTGGCTTCCGCCGCGAATTCCGCTTCCTGCAGCTCGGAATAAGCCGCCATCTGCCGCGCCTTGTAGCCGCGGGCGAGTTCGAACATGCCGTAGTTGAGCTGGTGGAAGCCGGCCAGCGTGATGAATTGGAACTTGTAGCCCATGGCGCCCAGTTCCCTCTGGAACTTGGCGATCGTCGCGTCGTCGAGATTCTTCTTCCAGTTGAACGACGGCGAGCAATTGTAGGCGAGCAGCTTGCCCGGATGGTGCCTGCGCACCCCCTCGGCGAATTTCTTGGCCTGCGCCAGGTCGGGCTTCGAGGTCTCGCACCAGATCAGGTCGGCGTGCGGCGCATAGGCAATGGCCCGCGCGATGCAAGGCTCGATGCCGTTCCGGACCTGGTAGAAGCCTTCCACCGTGCGGCCGGCATCATAGTCGACGAAGGGCTGGTCGCGCTCATCGATATCGGAGGTCAGCAGCTTTGCAGCTTCCGCGTCCGTGCGTGCCACCACCAAGGTTGGCGTGGCCATCACGTCGGCCGCGAGCCTCGCCGCGTTGAGGTTGCGGATATGCGCCGCGGTCGGGATCAGGACCTTGCCGCCGAGATGGCCGCACTTCTTCTCCGACGCCAACTGGTCCTCATAGTGGACGCCAGCGGCACCGGCTTCGATGAACGCCTTCATGATCTCGAAGGCGTTGAGCGGACCGCCGAAGCCGGCTTCCGCGTCGGCAACGATCGGCGCGAACCAGGTCTCGACAGAAAGCCCCTTGCCTTCGGAGGTTTCGATCTGGTCGGCGCGCTGCAGCGTGCGGTTGATGCGCTTGACCAGTTCGGGCGCCGCGTTGGCCGGATAGAGCGACTGGTCCGGATACATCGCCGAGGCGGTGTTTGCGTCGGCGGCAACCTGCCAGCCCGACAGGTAGATCGCCTTCAGCCCGGCGCGCACCTGCTGCATCGCCTGGTTGCCGGACATGGCGCCGAGCGCGTTGACGAAGTCCTCCTCGTGGATGAGCTTCCACAGCCGGTTGGC
Source organism: Mesorhizobium sp. LNHC209A00 (assembly GCF_000502915.1). NCBI lineage: Bacteria > Pseudomonadati > Pseudomonadota > Alphaproteobacteria > Hyphomicrobiales > Phyllobacteriaceae > Mesorhizobium > Mesorhizobium sp. LNHC209A00. The sequence continues at coordinate 22,253 of NZ_AYWT01000014.1, read as the reverse complement.
ACCCATTTCGGCAAGGCTCTGGCGAATCTGCACCGAACCGCGCAGCCGCTTCACGTCCTCCGGCGAATAGGGACGCTCAATGCCGTCGAAGCGACCTTCAGGCGCCGAGGGGACAAGGTTGTAAAAATCGGTCATTAGTCACTCCGAAGGTTTCTGCACAGCCAATTCTCGGGGCCGCTTCTATGTGACTGGATTTACATAATGCCGCAGCATGAGCCAGAACAATCAGGAAAACTGGACGCATATAAGAGAAAACCTGTGTTGTGTTTGACAGAAGGGCACTGTAAATTTGTCAATCCTGTCAAGCGAAGAGGGGGCGGGGATGCAGCGAACGGTTTGTAATTTTCTGTCAAGGATTGGCGATGGCTGACCAGAAGATTTTCGCTGGGCCGCGCATCCGCCGCATCCGCGGCGCCAAGGGTCTGACCCAGACGGCGATGGCCGAGGGGCTCGGCATCTCGCCGTCCTACCTCAACCTGATCGAGCGCAACCAGCGACCGCTGACGGTGCAACTGATCCTGAAGCTCGCCTCGGTCTACAAGGTCGATCCGCATGAGCTTCAGGGCGAGGCAAGGGGATCGGTCGCTGCCCTCAAGGAGGTGTTTACCGATCCGCTGCTGGTCGGCGAACTGCCGGGAGATCAGGAACTGATCGAGTTTGCCGAGGCGGCGCCCAATGCCTCCGCCGCGGTGATAAAACTGTTCCGAGCCTATCGCGAGCAAGCCGAGCGGCTATCCGATCTCAACCAGCTTCTGGCCCGCGAGGGCCGGGCGACCGCCCTCTCCGGCGCCCGCCTGCCGATCGACGAGGTGCACGAGATTTTCGAGCGGCGCCCGAACCATTTCGCCTCGCTCGAGGAAGAGGCCGAGGCGTTCACGTCGGTGCTCGATCCCGGCGACGACTTGTTTGGCGCCTTGAAGGCATGGCTGAAGCGCGAATACGGCATCGTGGTGAAGGTTCTGCCGGTCGCCACCATGCCGAACTGGCGCCGCCGCTACGACCGCCACTCGCAGCGCCTGTTCCTATCCGAGCGTCTGTCGCCGTTCGACCAGTTGCGTGAAGTCGCAATGGAGGCCTGCCTGATCCGTATGACGGTTGCGGTCGCCGGCGAGATCGAGGCGCTGAGGCTGACCACGGATGAGGCGCGCCGCCTTGCCCGCTTCGAACTCGGCCGCTACGCCGCCCATGCGCTGATGATGCCCTATCAGCCCTTTCACGCGGCGGCCGTTCGCTCACGCTACGACATCGATGTCCTGCGCTCGCGCTTCGGCGTCTCCTTCGAGCAGGCGGCAAACCGGCTGACCATGCTGCAGCGGCCAGGTGCTTCCGGCGTGCCCTTCTTCATGCTGGAGATCGACAATGCGGGAAACCGCTTCCGCAAGGCCGGCAGCCAGGGCTTTCCGCAAAGCCGCTTTGGCGGTGGCTGTCCCAAGCTTCCCGTGCATGTCACCTTCACCCAGCCGGGTCAGATATTCGTCGAGGCGGTGGAAATGCCCGACGGCGCCGAATTCCTGTGCATCGCCCGCACGCTGGAGGGGCCGCAAGGCGCATTCTCCGAACGACCGCGCCGCACGGCACTGCTGCTCGGCTGCGACATCGGCTTACGCGACGACATCGTCTATGGCACGGTGCTGCCTGGCTCGGCGGCCGGCGCGAAGATGGGGGCGGGCACCGTCGTGGCGACGCCTGTCGGCCCCGCCTGCCGGCTTTGCGAGCGCGTTGGCTGCCTGGCGCGCGCCGAGCCGCCGGTGACGCGACCGCTCGGCCTCGACGAGATGGTGACCGGCTTGAGTGCCTTCGACTTCCAGTAACGCCGCAGCAAAGGTGCCACAATCGTCGCCGGTCTCTGGATCACCCACGTCTTAAGTCTTTGCGTTACGCGAACACAGCAGTTTTTTGTCGTCTCTTGCGCATCGTCCCGTCAACAAAAGCTCGACAGCCGCGCCCATGACAGCCACAGCATCATCGCCGGGCCTTGTTGCGTCGACCGGCCTCGCTACCTCGACAGTCTCGCCGCGCGAGGAACGCGTCGGCATGCTCCTGGTCTTCCTGTCGGCGCTGATGTGGAGTTTCGGCGGCACCATCGCCCGCTTCATCAGCGTCGGTGACAGCTGGACGGTCATTTTCTGGCGCTCTGCCTGGGCTGCCGCCTTCCTGCTCTGCTACATGGTCTGGCGTGATGGCTGGCGCGGCATGGTGAAGTCATTCCGGGAAATGGGCCTGCCGGGCATTGCGGTGGGGTTCTGCTTCGCCATTGCGTCGACCTCGTTCGTGGTGGCGCTTGCTTATACGACCGTCGCCAATATCCTTTTGATGCAAGCCGGCGTGCCGCTTCTGGCGGCTCTGTTTGCCTGGGCGCTGTTCCGCGAAAAGGTAACCGTCGCGACCTGGATAGCGATCGCCGCCGTCATCGCCGGCGTCGCCATCATGGTGTCTGAATCCCTTGACGGCGCCGTCTCGCCCATAGGCGATGGACTGGCGCTGCTGATCGCGTTCATGTTCTCGATCGCCACCGTCATCACCCGGCGCTTCTCCAGCGTGCGCATGACGCCGGCGACCTGTCTCGGCACGATCCTGGCGGCGGGCTTCGCCGCCTCGCAGGCTTCGACCTTCGCGGTATCGGCCGGCGACATGGGCTTCCTCTTCGTCTTCGGCGTGGTCAATCTCGGCCTTGGCCTTGCTTTCTTCGCCACTGGTGCGCGCTTGATCCCGGCGGCGATCGCGGCGTTGCTCGGCACGTTCGAGCCGATCCTGGGGCCGATATGGGTCTGGCTCATCCATTCCGAGGTGCCGTCCGGGCGCACCATCGTCGGCGGCGCGGTGGTGGTTACGGCGCTGCTTGTCCATATCGGGCTCGAATTCAAGCGCCAGGCGCGGCCGCAGCGGGCTGGGGTCACCGGAGTGCCTTCGCCTAATTGATGCGGGCGCCGAAGCTTTGCCCATTGACAATGTCGCTGCCGCCCGGGCAGGCTGGGACCACGGCAACAACAAGACAGGCGTATCTTGCCAAGTCTCCCCGGCGGCCCGATCGAGACCGGACCACATTCTAGTATCCCTGACCGCACGGTGGCGAAAGCTTCTGACGGCATCGTAATTCCTTCCCGCCCCGACCGAGTGGGTGGCCTTCGGTGGTATGCCGAATGGCGGCCGTCGACCTCTGGAAAGCTCAACAGTCTAAACCAAATGCCCGGCCGCGCGGCGATGTCGCGACGCGCCGGCAATGGAACACTCACCAAAGGAGAATAGCATGATCCGCAAAGCACTCTGGCTTTCGGCAACCTCGGTATTTCTGGCGCTTTTGACGCCCGCCGGTCACGCCGCGGACCGCGTCGTCAACGTCTTCAACTGGTCGGATTACATCGACAGTTCGATCATCGATGATTTCACCAAGAAAACCGGCATCAAGGTCGTTTACGATACGTTCGATTCCAACGAGATCCTCGAAACCAAGCTGCTCGCCGGCGGCAGCGGCTACGACGTCGTGGTGCCGAGCGGCAATTTCCTGGCCCGCCAGATCCAGGCCGGTGTGTTCCAGAAGCTCGACAAGTCGAAGCTGCCGAACCTCTCCAACATGTGGGACACGGTTACCGAGCGCACCGCCAAATACGATCCCGGCAACGAATACTCGGTCAATTACATGTGGGGCACGGTCGGCATCGGCTACAATACCAAGAAAGTGCAGGCAGCGCTCGGCACCGACAAGATCGACAGCTGGGATACGTTCTTCAACCCCGATAGCCTGGCCAAATTGAAGGATTGCGGCGTCTATGTGCTGGATTCTCCATCCGACATCCTGCCGGCGGCGTTGAAGTACCTCGGTCTGGACCCCAACAGCACCTCGCCCGACGACATTGCCAAGGCCGAGGAAGCTCTTCTCAAGGTCCGTCCCTATATCCGGAAGTTCCACTCGTCCGAATACATCAACGCACTTGCCAATGGCGACATCTGCCTGGCGGTCGGCTGGTCGGGTGACGTGTTCCAGGCTCGCAACCGCGCGGTCGAGGCCAAGCAAGGCGTGGAAATCGGCTATTCCGTGCCGAAGGAAGGCGCCCAGATGTGGTTCGATCAGATGGCGATCCCCGCCGACGCGCCACACGTCGCCGAGGCGCTTGAATTCATCAACTACATGATGACGCCGGAAGTGATCGCCAAGTCGTCGAACTATGTCCTTTATGCCAACGGCAACAAGGCATCGCAGCAATTCGTGGACAAGGCGCTGCTCGACGACCCCTCGGTCTATCCGGACGCCGCGACCTTGCAGAAGCTCTATACCACCCAGCCTTACGATCCCAAGACCCAGCGCATCGTCACGCGCAGTTGGACCAAGATCGTCACCGGCCAGTAGGCAATCCGACGCGGCCCCGGCAGCCAACTGCCGGGGTTGATTTCTTTTGGGGAATAAAAAAGCACGGAGTGGGGATATGAAATCGCTTGGCAGCATCCGCAGGGACTTCGCGCCATGGAACGACCCGAACGCCAAGCCATATATCCAGTTCGACAAAGTCACCAAGAAATTCGGTGACTTTACCGCCGTAAACAATCTGTCGCTGACCATTTTCGAGCGTGAATTCTTCGCTCTGCTTGGCGCATCGGGTTGCGGAAAGTCGACGCTGCTCAGGATGCTTGCCGGCTTCGAGGAGCCGACGGCCGGACGCATCCTGCTCGACGGCCAGGATCTGCGCGGCATTCCGCCCTATCGCCGGCCGGTCAACATGATGTTCCAGTCCTATGCCCTGTTCCCGCATATGACGGTCGAGAAGAACATCGCCTTCGGCCTCAAGCAGGAAGGCATGCCGAAGCCCGATATCGAAAAGCGCGTCGCCGACATGCTGAAGCTGGTCAAGCTCGAGCAGTTCGCCAAGCGCAAGCCGCATCAGCTCTCCGGCGGTCAGCGCCAGCGCGTCGCGCTTGCCCGCTCGGTCGCCAAGCGACCGAAGGTGCTGCTGCTCGACGAGCCGCTCGGCGCGCTCGACAAGAAATTGCGCGAGGAAACTCAGTTCGAACTGATGGATCTGCAGCAGGAGCTTGGTCTCACCTTCGTCGTCGTCACCCATGATCAGGAAGAGGCGATGACGATGGCCGACCGCATCGCCATCATGGACAAGGGCGAGGTCATGCAGGTGGCGACGCCGCCGGAAGTCTATGAGGCCCCGACGTCGCGCTTCGTCGCCCATTTCGTCGGCAACGTGAACATGTTCGAGGGCAAGGTTGCCGAACAGGCAGCCAACACGACGCGCATTACAGGTCCAAGCGGCGCTCAGATCGTCGTCGAGAACGGTGGCGCGGCTGCAAAGGCCAATGCGGATATCGTCTTCGCCGTCAGGCCGGAGAAGATCAGGGTCTCGTCTAAGAAGCCGGCCGATGCCGTCAACGCGCTGGAGGGTGAGGTTTACGACATTGCCTATCTCGGCGACATGACTGTCTATCACGTCAGGCTGGACGACGGGCAGATCGTGCGGGCAAGCGCCTTGAACGCGGCCCGTGTGACCGAGGATCCACTGACCTGGAACGATCGCGCCTGGGTGTCTTTCCGGCCCGACGCCGGCGTCGTGCTGGCACGGTAGGGGACGGCCATGTCCAACATCGCCGTTGCCGATGCCGCCGCGCCACCCACTGCCGCCAATCCGTTCCTGACGCGGCTCGGTGCCGGCTTCGTCAGCCGGCTCGTCATCATCGTTCCCTATCTCTGGCTGCTGTTCTTCTTTCTTGTTCCCTTCGTCATCGTCTTCAAGATCTCGCTGTCGCAGACCGCTATCGCCATGCCCCCCTATACCCCGGTGCTCGATTTCAGGGACGGCGTTTCCGGTTTCTTCGCCGGCTTTCGCGACCTCAACTTCGACAATTATGTCTGGCTGACGCAGGACGCGCTCTATTTCAAGGCCTATCTCACCAGCGTCGTCATCGCAGCCATCTCGACGGTGCTGACCCTGCTGGTTGGCTATCCCATCGCCTATGGCATGGCCCGCGCTCCGGCGACAATCCGCCCGACATTGCTGATGCTGGTCATCCTGCCGTTCTGGACGTCGTTCCTGATCCGCGTCTATGCCTGGATCGGCATCCTCAAGCCCGAGGGACTGCTCAACCAGTTGCTCTTGTCGCTGCACATCATCAACCAGCCGCTGGTGATCCTCAACACCTACACGGCCATCTTCATCGGCATCGTCTATTCCTACCTGCCGTTCATGGTGCTGCCGCTTTATTCGTCGCTGGAAAAAATGGACTATTCGCTGATCGAGGCAGCCAAGGACCTCGGCTGCCCACCGACGTCAGCCTTCTGGAAGATCACTTTTCCGCTCTCGCTGCCCGGCGTCATAGCCGGCTGCCTGCTGGTGTTCATCCCTGCCGTCGGCGAGTTCGTCATCCCCGATTTGCTCGGCGGCTCGCAGACGCTGATGATCGGCAAGACACTGTGGAACGAGTTTTTCGCCAATCGTGACTGGCCGGTGTCGTCGGCCGTCGCCGTCATCCTGCTGCTGCTGCTGATCGTACCGATCGTGTTGTTCCAGCATGCCCAGGCCCGCGCGCAGGAGCAGGACAAATGAATACCACCTGGAGCCGCTTCAACATCACCTCGATCACGCTCGGTTTTGCCTTTCTCTATTTGCCGATCGTGCTGCTCGTCGTCTTCTCCTTCAACGAGTCCAAGCTCGTCACCGTCTGGGGCGGCTTTTCCACCAAATGGTACGTATCGCTGTTCCACAATCAGGGCCTGATGGACGCCGCATGGGTGACCATCCGCGTCGGTCTGATTTCAGCGACCGTGGCCACCGTTCTCGGCACAATGGGGGCCTTGGCGCTGACCCGCTACACACGCTTCCGGGGCAGGGTCCTGTTCTCCGGCATGATCTTCGCACCATTGGTCATGCCTGACGTCATTACCGGCCTCTCGCTGCTCCTTCTGTTTGTCGCCATCGGCATGGATCGCGGCATGACGACCGTGATCCTCGCGCATATCACCTTCACGATGTGCTTTGTCGCTGTTGTCGTGCAGTCGCGGCTTGTCAGCTTCGATCGCTCGCTGGAAGAAGCCGCCATGGATCTTGGCGCGCCGCCCGTGAAGACCTTTTTCCAGATCACCCTGCCAGTCATTCTGCCGGCGATCGTGTCCGGCTGGATGCTGGCCTTCACGCTGTCGCTGGACGACCTTGTCATCGCCAGCTTTGCTTCGGGCCCCGGCGCCACCACGCTGCCGATGAAGATCTACAGCCAGGTCCGCCTCGGTGTGACGCCGGAGATCAATGCCGCCTGCACCCTCCTGATCGCGATCGTCACGATTGGCGTCATCATCGCTTCGGTCGCCAATAAGCGGCGCGAGGTGCAGCGGCAGCTTGACGAGCGGGCCGCGCAGCGCGGTTAGAGCGTTTCAACTGAGCGGCCAGGCCTTATTCGCCCGAAACGCCGCGGCTGATGGGTGAAATGAACGGCGTGCTCCACGTGCCGCCGACGAAAAACGACGACTGGTTGGGTCCCTGCTGGCCGCTCTTCTGGGTTGCTGGCTGATCCGGCTGGATAACACCGCCCGACAGCGCCAGTCCGCGTCCTGCGTAGGATGCGATGCCGGAAAGCCAGATCTTGTATTTCGCCGAATTGGCCTCGGCCTTGTCCAGTCTGGCCACGCCTCGCGAAATGGTTGCCTTCACTTCGGCGCCATCGATGGGCAGCGTCCCGTCCGAGACATCGTCGAGCGCGAAGAAGCCGCCTTGTTCGGTATGCTTGAGAAAGGCCGGCAGGTTGAATTTGCTGAGCGCGCCAGGGCCAAAGGTCGCCGAGACCGAGCCGTCGGCGTTCTCAAAAACCGAATCCCAAGTCCTTCCTGGTCCCTTGAGGATGACCGAAACGGTGCCCGTGCCGACCGGCACCAGCCGGGTCATCCCGGCCGCGGTGCCGAACGCGCCGCCATCGACATCGGAAGCCAGCAGCCGGATCTCGACCTGGGTGCCCTCTGGCTTGCGGTCGAAGCGAAGGCTGGTCTGGATGTTGCCGCCGAAGGCGGAGGCGTCGGAGATGTCGAAGACGGAAAGGCCGTCCTTGACCTGCGCGGTGGCCGCGACATCGGCAAGCTGGATGCTCCCTGCCGTGGCATGCGCTGCCGACAGCCTGAGATCGAGGTTGACCCGGTCAGCGAAACTTGTGTCGATCTGACCTGGCTCGCCGCTGTTCGCCGGTCCCAGCGACGTGAAGGCGGATAGAAACGACCTGAGGTCGAGCGTGTCGAAGGCCAGCGTGCCCGAGATCACCGGCTGTGCCTCGCCAAGCGACACGTCCAGCGCACCCATGCCCGGATTGTTGTCTAGCGCCAGCGCCGTGTTCTCGAACTTGACGCGTCCGGCCGATGCCGTGACCTTGCTCGAGATGCTGACCGAGCCGATCGCGGCGCTCGGCGCGATGCCGGCCTGCGACCATTCCAGTACGCGGCGCAGCGAAGGAGCCGCGAATTTTACCTGGCCGTCGAAATAGGCGTTTTCGGACATGCTGGCCGTGCCGTCGAAGGAGAAGGTGGCCGGCGCCGCCTTGAAGGACAGGGTCAGCGGCGCCATGCCCCCGGCAAACAGGACCAGCGGCCTCGGCGAGGCGGCGTCCACGGTCACGCTTTCGCCACGCCAGATCCCGGTCGCGGACAGTGTCGCATTGCTGTTCATCGCCGCCCAGGTGGCCTGGCCGCTAAGACTGCTCAGGATCTCTTCATCCTTGCCGTTGACGGACGCCACCATGCGACCGTCCCTGAACTCCACGGTGCCGAAAGTGTCGGCCGGCAGCTTGTCGAGGTCGGGCTTGGCGGGGTCGGCGTTGACCAGGCCGCGAGCCGCGTCGATGGAGCGCGCGATGCGCCCGCCGGTCGGCGCCGTGGGCAGGAACAGACCGTCCGCCGTGCGCTGGACCCGGATCGTCGGCCGCACCAGCCGTGCCGTCGAAAACACCACGTCACCCTGCAATGCCGCCATGGCCGAGAGGTCGACCTCGACCCGTTCGGCTTCGACGACCGGCGGCGCATCGCCTTCGGTCCACTTCGACAGCGTCACATCGGTCAGGATCGCGCGGAATTTTGGCCAGACCTCGATGCGTGGCGATCCCTCGATGGCAACCCGAAAGCCGCTCCAGGCGCTCAATTCCCACGCGATGCGGTCACGCACGATCCGCGTCGAAGCGATCAGCGGCAGCGCCGCGATCACCAGAGCGATGACGATCGCGGCAGCGCCGATCGCCCATACTCCGCGGCGGATCAAGGATGATGGCATATAGCCCCGTATGCTTCCATTCCGACAAAACGAGCGTCCGACGGGTGTAACCCCCTGCCGTCACTACGACTTAGGGCCGACGCATTTCAAGTCATTATGGCCCGGCGATGGCATTTGCGCACACCTGACCGCATCGGCCCAACAAAATCTTGCTCTGCTGCGCCGCGATATGCATAAGCGATGGCGACCGTGGGAGGATCGATCATGGCTGGCGAAGTACCGCTCTGGACCCCGACACAAGACCAGATTGATGCCTCGCCGTTGACCGCTTTCATGAAGGCCGCGGCAGAGAGTACCGGCAGTCCATTCTCGTCCTATGCCGACCTCCACCGCTGGTCGGTCGAGAACCGGGAGGCGTTCTGGGATCTCGTCTGGGATTTCTGCGGTCTTGAAGGCGACAAGGGTGAACGACTGCTGCTCGACGGCGAGAAGATGCCCGGCGCCTCCTTCTTTCCGGACGCGTCGTTGAATTTCGCCGAAAACCTTCTGAAAAAGACCGGCACCGGCGAGGCCATCGTCTTTCGCGGCGAGGACAAGGTCGAGAGGCGGCTGTCGTGGAATGAACTGCATGGCCTGGTCTCACGCCTGCAGCAGCTTTTCCTGTCGCTCAAGGTGAAGAAGGGTGACCGTATAGCGGCGATGATGCCCAACATGCCCGAGGCCGTCGCCGCCATGCTGGCCGCGGCCTCGATCGGGGCGGTGTGGTCATCCTGTTCTCCCGATTTCGGCGAGCAGGGCGTGCTCGATCGGTTCGGCCAGATCGAGCCCGTCATCTTCATCGCGCCGGACGGCTATTGGTACAATGGCAAGGCGATCGAGGTCGCCGACAAGGTCAAGGCGGTCGCGGCCAGGCTCGGCGGCGTCCGCAAAGTCCTGCTCGTCGACTATCTCGGCACCTCCGCCGACGTGGCTGATACCATCGACAAGGCGGTGGCGATGGAAGAGGCCCTGTCGCCCTTTGCCGCCAGGCCCGTCATCTTCGAGCGGCTGCCGTTTTCGCATCCGCTCTACATCCTGTTTTCGTCCGGTACCACCGGCGTTCCCAAATGCATCGTCCATTCCGCCGGCGGCACGCTCATTCAGCATGTCAAGGAACATCGGTTGCATGCCGGCCTCGGCGATGGCGATCGATTCTTCTATTTCACCACCTGCGGCTGGATGATGTGGAACTGGCTGGTTTCGGGCCTCGCGTCCGGCGCCACGTTGCTGCTCTACGACGGTTCTCCCTTCTATCCTGACGGCAATGTGCTGTTCGATTTCGCCGATGCCGAGAAGATGACCTTTCTCGGTACCTCGGCCAAGTTCATCGATTCCGTGCGCAAGGCCGGTCTCAAGCCGATCCGCAGCCATGATCTGTCGACGATACGGGCCATATCCTCCACCGGATCGCCGCTTTCCCCCGAGGATTTCCGCTTCGTCTATGATGGCATCAAGAAGGACGTGCACCTGGCCTCGGTGTCCGGCGGCACCGATATCGTCTCGTGCTTCGTGCTCGGCGTGCCGACCCAGCCGGTCTGGACCGGGGAGATCCAGGGGCCGGGCCTAGGCCTCGCCGTAGACGTCTGGGACGATGACGGCAAGCCGGTCCGGCAAGAGAAGGGGGAACTGGTATGCACCAGGGCGTTTCCGTCCATGCCGATCGGCTTCTGGAACGATCCCGACGGCAAGAAATACCAGGCGGCCTATTTCGAGCGTTTCGACAATGTCTGGTGCCATGGCGATTTCGCGGAATGGACCGATCATGGCGGCATGGTCATCCATGGCCGCTCCGACGCGACGCTCAACCCCGGCGGTGTGCGCATCGGCACCGCCGAGATCTACAACCAGGTCGAGCAGATGCCGGAAATCCTGGAGGCGCTGTGCATCGGCCAGGATTTCGACAATGATGTGCGCGTCGTGCTGTTCGTGCGGCTTGCCGCCGGTGTCAAGCTCGACGACGATCTCGAAAAGCGCATCCGGGCCAAGATCCGCGGCGGCGCCAGCCCACGCCATGTTCCGGCCAGGATCCTCGCCGTCTCCGACATCCCCCGCACCAAGTCGGGCAAGATCACCGAGCTTGCGGTGCGCGACGTGGTCCACGGCCGCGCCATCAAGAACAAGGAAGCGCTGGCCAACCCGGAAGCGCTGGAGCTGTTCCGCGACTTGCCGCAGCTCGCGCAATGAACGCGACCGGCATGGTTAACGAAATATGCCGCACGAATTTACCTAGATTTCATGAGTGGTACACATTCGTAAATTTTTTGCCGACCCGGTAAGGACTTGTTAAGGCCCGGCGTCGATAGTCGCACGTAACTTGAGGGAGAAATCCCGTTCCTCAGCCCCGAGGATCTGAATTCAGCTCAAGCCCCCGTTGTGACAGCAATCTCATTTCCTAAGGCGTCCTATTGGGCGCCTTTTTTCTTGGCTTGCTATTCCGCCAGCACCCGGGTCGAGGGGAACGCAACCTCCACCAGCGTGCCTTCGGCGGGCGTCGAGTTGATGGTGAAGCGGGCGCGGTTGGCCTCCACCATCGCCTTGGTCAGCGGCAGGCCAAGGCCGGTACCGTCGCCGCGCCCGCGCTTCAGCGCGTTGATCTGCTTGAACGGCTTCAGCGCCTGCTCGATCTCGGCCTGACTCATGCCGATGCCGGTGTCGCGCACCCGCATGACGACGTCGCCCGAGGTCTCGTAGGCGGTCGAGACGATCACCTGACCGCCAGCCTGGGTATAGCGCACGGCGTTGGACAGGATGTTGAGCGCGATCTGGCGCACGCTGCGCAGGTCGGCCACCACTTCCGGCAGCCGCGAGGCGAAGCTGGAGCGGATGATGACGCGTTCGCGGTTGGCCTGGGGCTGCATCATCGCCACGGTTTCGGCCAGCGTATCGTTGAGCGACACCGCCTCATAAGCCATTTCCTGCTGGCCGGCCTCGATCTTCGAGATATCCAGGAGGTCGTTGACCAGATCGAGCACGTGGTTGCCCGAGCGGTTGATATCGCGCAGATAATCGCGATAGCGGTCATTGGCCACCGGCCCGAACTTCTCGTCCACCATCAGTTCGGAAAAGCCGATGATGGCGTTGAGCGGCGTGCGGATCTCGTGGCTGATGCGGGCGAGGAAATCTGTCTTCTGCGAGGAGGCGCGTTCGGCCACCGCACGCGCCTGGGTGAGATCCTCTTCGGCCCGTTTCCACTGCGTTATGTCGCGCACCACGGCACAGAAGCCGCTGTCATTGGGCAATCGGCCGATGGTCATGAACAGCGGGATGAAGCGTCCCTGTGCTTCGCGGCCGATCACCTCGCGGCCGTCATTCAAGACGCTCGCCACACCAGGCTCCGACAGGCCGGTGAGATAGTCGCGCGCCGCGCGCTGGCTCTCGATGGCAAACAGCGAGGCGAACGGCTTGCCGGTCACCTCGTCGCTGTCGAAACCGAACAGCGCCTCGGCCGGGCGGCTGATCGAACGGATGGTGCCGTCGCTGCCGATCAGCACGACCCCGTCGGTGGCGGTGTCGATGATGGTGCGCATCTCGGCGATGCGTGCCTTGAGTTCGGAAATGTCGGGCTGCGTCGGCTCCTGGCCGATCGCGTGCGCCGCCGCCGGCGCATCATCCTCGCCGGAACGGCGAACGACCAGCATCAGGGCCTTGCCGTCGCGCCAGGGCACGGAGCGCAGGATGGCGTCGATCGGGAACTCCTGCCCGTCGCGCGTCTTCAGCCGCAGCGCCCGGTCGGTGCCGTCGGAGGCGCCGTCATCNGCCGTCATCGGCATAGGGATCGGCAAACAAGGCGCCGAGGCCGCCCGCATCCTCCAGGTCCTCCAGCGTCGCGTACCCGGTCAGGTCGAGGAATTCCTCGTTGGCATAGTGCAACTGGTCGCCCGAATGGATGATCAGCGGCACCGGCAGCTTGCCAAGCAGCGATGTGTCGGGCGTCTTGTTTTCTGTGCCGACGGAAAAAGCCGACGGCATGAACCCTTCGGTCTTGAGCGGCGGTACGTGCAGGCGCGGCTGCTGGATGGGCGTCTCGGCCGCATGATGCGTTCGCTCGGTGGCCGCAACAGCTTGATCGGCGGATGCAGTTGCTGCGTCGCCGCTCCAATCCTCGTCATCCTCAGCGTCGCGAAAATCGTCTGACGTCATGCCGTCGTCATCCGCCGGTGCCTGGGCAGGTTCTGCCTGCGCCACCGCCTCGCCATTCTCGGTCGTCGCCGCCTCTTTGTCGCTGTCGTCGGCGGCATAGTCCAGCAGGGAGCCCGAGGCCTGTGGCGGCGGGGATCCGGAGGCAGGCGCCTGTTGTTCTGCATGGTCCGGTTGCGCACCGTCGAGCCGCGCCAGATCCTTCCGATCCTCGGCGTCGCTTGGGGAAAATTCGCCCGCATCCGGCTCGTCTTCCGCATCGGGCGCCGACATCTCATGCGCCGGGTCGCTCGCCGGTTCCTGGTTCGAATCTGCTGGCCCGGCATTCGGTTTGGCGATATCCGCCCGCGGCTTCGCATCGGTCTCCGGCTTGGCCGCGTCGTGCGGCCCGGGCAAAGACCCTGTTCCGGCACCTTGTTCCGCCTGCCTTGCCGGCTCGGCTGCTGCCGGCGGCTCCGCCGTGGAACTGTCTTTCTTCAGCCGCTCGCCGATCTCGCGGAATGCGCTGCGTTCCAGCGAGGACAGCCCCTTGTCGTTGGCAGGCTGCCGGTGTTCGGCCAACCGGATGACCTTGTCGGCAAAGCGCCGCTCCGGCTTCGGGACGATGGTCAGCGCCGGCACTTCGCCCTTGAACGGATCCGATGCCTTTGGCTCTTCGGCCTTCGAGTCTTCCGGCACTGTCTCCATTGCTTCCGGCTTGGGTGCCGCCGGCATTTCGCCATTCGGCACCAATGCCATGCCGATCGCCTCGGGATCGACGACCGCATCCCCGGTTCGCGCGACGCCGAAGCCGCGGAAGCCTTCGAAGGCGCGGCCGCGGCCATAGACAGGCAATGCCGCGAGGTCGACAGGGATCTTCAGGTCGGTACCGACGACCGGCCACAGCACCGAGCGGCCGGACCAGGTGTCGCGCCGCTCCAGCAGGCCGGCGATCTCGCCGGATGCATCAAGGCCGAAGGCCGCCGCCACATCCCGGAAGCGCCGGCCGATCACGTCGGCGGCTGGATGGCCGACGAGATCGGCGAATTCTGGAGACAGCGCGCTAAACTTGCCCTCGGCGTCGGTCCGCCAGACAAAACGCATCGGTGCGGCCGAACGGTCTATGGTCCGGGTGGCCATGGTCGCGGTCGGGGCTACGGGCGAGGTGGCCTCGTCCTGCGTTACGCTGTGCGCCGCAGCTTCGGTGCCGACCGCCTCTGCCACCCGTTTCGGTTCCGGCAAGGCTGGCGCGTCGTCTTCTCCGGCATTGAAATACCAATGATCGTGCTGGCCCGGCGTGCCCGCAACCGGCAGATCATTGTCGGCAACGGGTGTCGGCCCGGCCGGCTCCTCGATTTCCTGCGCTGTCGGTTCCGGCATATCGCCAGCCATTGGCTCGGAAGGGACGTGTTCGTGCTCGGTCGCGGCAGCGGCGGGCAACCGCTCGTTCGCCTCTGTCCGCGTAACATCGGCTGTCGCCCCATTGTCCTGCCGAGGATCGGATTCTGTCGCGGCGGTTGCCGCCATCCGAACGCCAATTTCCTCGGCGCGGCTTTCCGTTGTCGCCGGCGAGCCGTCTGCCGGAGCCGCGCTGTCCTCGAGTTGGTCCTCGTCGATCACCACCAGCAGATGCCGCTCCGGCGTCAGCCGGGCGAGGCCGGCGGGGTAGGAGTTCATGCCGCCCGGAACGAGGCGCTTGACGATGCGCTCGCCCTGGGCCGCGACGTCGGCCACCAGCGCCGCCAGTGTCGCGGGCTGGATGTCGAGCGCCGAAAACCCCTCCGAGGCGGCCTCGACATTGCCCTTGCCATCAATGAAGGCGATGAAATGGCCGTCTTCGGTAAAGCCGCTGATTGCCCGGCCGGCGATCTCGGCGGCACTGCGCGAGCCGGTCCGCGCGACCGGTACCGCCAGCATGATGGCATTCTCGCCATCGGGCAGCGTCACGGCACTGGCGAGAAAGCCGACGGCGCGACTGGTCATGCCGGTCGCCAGGCGCACGGTGATCGATCGATCGACGCCGATCTTGGGAAAACCCTTGGTCGCCATGATCTGGCGGCGTGCGATCAGCGGCAGCCGCGCCGAGGCCCCGATGATCGCTTCGATATCGGGATAGCCAAACATGGCGGCGCCTGGCCCGTTGGCCCAGATCACCTGCTCGAGGTCCACCGACAGGATCGCGATCGCGTCGCCGGCGGCAAACCGCAGGCGGACCGCGTCGAGCACGGCGACGTCGAGGAAGGAATATTCGGACGGCATGCGCTTGGCGAACCCTCACGGAGCGGCGAATTTGCAGTTAACGCTTTGTTAATAAAAGCCGCAGCCACGAAGGTCCACAAGCCAGAACGTGCAACGGCTGAATTTTGGCCGTTTGGTTAACGTCCGAAAACATTTTTTGTGCACTGCAACAAAGATATTGCAATGCACAAGATTTGCCTTTATATTGCCATCATACATGAACGAGACGGCTTTCTGTCAAAGCCGCTGCCAAAGGATGGAAAATGTCCAGGACCAAGACCGCCGAGACGATCGAAAACGTTGAATTCCCGAGCTTCGACGCTTCCAAGGCCACCGACCAGATGCGCGCTTTCGCCGAAAAGGGCGTTGAGCAGTCGAAGGAAGCCTACGCCAAGCTCAAGACCGGTGCCGAGGAGACCCAGAAGGCCCTGGAGTCGACCTATGAAACCGCCAAGGCTGTTTCCAGCGACCTGTCGCTCAAGACCATCACCGCGCTGCGCGCCAATGCCGAGGCCGGCTTCTCGCATCTCGAAGCTCTGATCGGCGCGAAGTCGCTGTCGGAAGTCGTCGAGCTGCAGACCGCGTTCCTGCGTAAGCGCGTCGAACTGACCGTCGAGCAGGCCAAGGACTTCCAGGCCGTTGCCTCGAAGGCGGCCGAGGACGTCTCGAAGCCGATCAAGACCGCCTTCGAGAAGGCGATCAAGGAAATCAAGGCCGCCTAATAGCGCATCGTCCGCGGATGCAACAAAAGGTCGCATTTTGTCGGACAAATAGATGTGAGATAGTGGCGATCAAGCGAGAATACCCGGCGAGTGGAACCTCCTCCCTCTGCTCTTCGGGGTAACCAGCCAGCACCTCCTCCCGCTGGCTCGTAACAGGAAAAGGCCGGCACCTCCTCCCGCCGGCCTTTTTCTTTGCCCGGCGAAAGGTGCGCCGCTGTAGGGAAGTGGCCTTTGCTTTGCAAAAGCCTTGAATTAGAATTGATAAGCCCGTAAGGACGCATCGCCGAACGAAAGAGCGGACCGCGGAGAGTGAACCTTCCACCCCGGTCCTCCTACTAACGTTAAGACGTGCCGTTGTAGCTCAGATGGTTAGAGCGCCGGATTGTGGATCCGGAGGTCGCTGGTTCGATCCCAGCCAACGGTACCACTGGTTTTCCATTAAACTATTGAATTTATTGTGAAATTTTACCTTTGGCGGCAGGATTTGTATTAAATAGATATCGCAATTGGGACCCTTGCGGTCAGCCTGAAACTCGCGAGCTATCCAGCGACGGGAACCCTGTCCCTGCCGGATCGTGCCCTGTCGCCGGAGTCGAGCCTGATGGCGGATGAGGTCGACCAGCTGCGCTACGAACCCCGGATCGGTGCCGCCCAGCCGGCCGAGGTCGGCTTCGAGATCCAGGCCGACAGCAGTTCATCCAGACCCGCCACGATGAAGCTGTCGCCAAGCAGTCGCAAGTGCTCTATGCTCCCCGCTTGGTGTCGTGTAGATACGGTGGTCTGGGCAGGGGCGTTCCATGTTCAAAGTCGTCGCATTCTGGTGGAAAACCACAAACGCTCTTGGCGTGATCGTCGCGCTATCCAGCCTATTGCTCGGATCGCAAGTTGCCAGCGCCGCGCCGAACTGGACGCTCGATCCCGCCGCTTCCGTGATCACCTATCAGTCGGTCAAGAAGAACACGATTGTCGAAACCAACAAGATCAGGAACATCACCGGCACGCTTAGCGCGGCGGGCGATGCCAAGGTCAAGTTCGACCTCAATTCGGTCGATACCGGCGTCGACCTGCGCAATGTGCGCATGCGCTTCCTGTTCTTCGAGACATTCAAGTACCCGACCGCCGAGCTGACGGCGAAAGTGGATCCCGCCGCATTCGCCGATCTCGCGACAAAGCGCAGGGTGAAGGCAACCTTGCCGTTCCGTCTCAATCTGCACGGCGTCGACAAGGACCTCGAGGCCAGCGTCGTCGTCACCATGATTAGCGACGCTATGGTGTCGGTCGCTTCGGAGGCTCCGGTCGCTGTCCATGTCGAGGATTTTGGCCTGTTGCCGAACGTCGACAAGCTGCAGCAGGCCGCCAATGTCACTAACATCGTGCCCACCGCGTCGGTGTCGTTCGATTTCGTCTTCACCGCCGACGGCAGCCAGCCGGCCGCCACCCAGGCCGCCGCGGCGAGTTCGGCCGATGTAGGTCCGGTTGCTACGGATGCCGCCAAGGCGAACTTCAGCGACGAGGAATGCCTGAACAGGTTCGCCGTGCTTTCGCGCACCGGCGCCATCTACTTCCGGCCGGCCAGCGCGCGGCTCGATGCGAAAAGCCGTCCCTTGCTGACCGAGGTCGAAGGTGTCGTCGGAAAATGCCCAAGCCTGAAAGTCGAAGTCTCCGGTTATACCGATTCCGACGGCTCGCCGGACGCAAACAAACAGCTGTCGGAGCGGCGGGCCCAGGCTGTTGCTGACGCCGTCGTCGCCGCGGGCATCCCTCGCACGCAGATCACGGCGACCGGCTATGGCGAGGAACGGCCGGTTGCCGCCAACGATACGCCCAAGAACAAGGCTCTCAATCGGCGGATCGAGTTTTCCGCCACCAAGCTCTGAGGTTGCGGTGAGTCCCGACCTGATCGCCCGTTGCGGTGGCCTCTTTCGCGCCGCCGGGCTCGCGGCGCTCGCCCTGCTGTTGACTTTGACCGCCGCCAGCGCCGAGCGCCGCGTCGCACTTGTCCTAGGCAACGCGCAGTACCAGCACGCGGCGCCGCTCACCAATCCGGTGCGCGACGCCCAGGCCATGGCCGAACGCCTAAAGAAGCTCGACTTCGAGGTAGTTTCCGGCTTCGACCTGACCAAGCCGCAGACGCAGGCGACGATCGCCCAGTTCGCAAAACAGGTGCGCGGTGCCGATATCGCGCTGTTCTTCTACGCCGGCCACGGCTTGCAGGTCTCGGGCAAGAACTATCTGCTCCCGGTAGACGCCGCGCTGGAGGACGAGACCTCCCTCGACTTCGAGGCCGTGTCGGTTGATTTCGTTCTGCGCCAGATGTCACGGGAGACCAGCATCAGGCTGGTGTTTCTCGATGCTTGCCGCGACAATCCCCTTGCCGAGGTGCTGGCCAAGACCGCGGGCGTCCAGGGCGCGAGCAGTGGCCTGGCTGAGATCACGATCGAGAATGGTGGCGCCGGCACGCTCGTCGCATTCGCCGCCAGTCCCAATCAACTCGCCTATGACGGGTCGAGTGAACATTCGCCTTTCACCGCCGCACTGCTTCAGCACATTGGCGAATCCAACATCTCCATCACCGAGGCGATGAACAGGGTGACCGGCGACGTCTTCAAGGCAACCGCCGGCAAGCAGCGCCCCTGGATCAACGTTTCGCTGACCACGGAAGTCGTTCTGCACAAGGTCGATCTCAATGCGCCGTTGATCGTGGGCGAGGCAAGCAAACCTCAGACCGAAGGCGGCTCCGATGCCCGCAACACCGGCGCGGCAAGTGCATCAGGCCAAGGTGGCGACCAGCTTGCGCTCGATGTGCTGCGCCAGAAAATCCCCAAGCTGGCGTCGGACGCCCCGATCCTTTTTGACCATCCCATCGATTTCGGCGATGCGGCAATCGACGGCAAGAGCATCGCAGAGCTGATCAAGGGCAAGCCCCTGTTCAGTCCGGTGGAGGGATTGGACAAGTCGATCTGGGAGGGCAAGCATTGCGACGGCTGCCATGAATGGAACGAGGCCCGGCTGTGCGATCAGGCGAAGAATTTCGCCGCCAATGATGTCTCTGTTTTGCGCCTGCAACATCCCCTGGGAACACGCTTCAAGGTGGCGCTTGCCAGATGGGCGCAAGGCGGCTGCAAGTAGGCGGCCCTAATATGCATCCGCCGATTGCCGCAGCGCCTCGATCTCGGCCATCTGGATGCCCATTTCGACAAACGCCGAAAGAACGGCAAACCGGTCCGCGAGAGCGACACGGGCCAGTCCGGCCAGAATCCCGGCATTGACCGCATGTGCAGCAGGAAATGGTTGCAAGGCCGGTGCCATCATCGTGGCCGTGGCCGAACCATCGTCTGGCCATACCGCAGCCAGCGCAATCCAGCCGACCGGCGATGGGGTCGCAGCAGCTGTGCTTAGGACTGCCCGATGGCGGGGATTGTCCGGCTCACCAACCCAGTCGCGAACATGCGCAAGCAGTTCTTGATCGGTTCCATCGAACAGGTCGGTCAGATGGCTGAGGCATTCATGGGCCCACCAGACCCCGGCCCGCTCGGGAAGCAGGTAGGCACAGAAGGTAATCGCTTCCTCGGGAACGCGCCCAGCGAGGAGGACGCGGCAAAACGCGATCGAGTTTTGTTCGGTTGGAAGGGTTCCCATGTCCCGGGCAATAGCGGGACAAGCCGTGAAAAGATCCCGTGCCGTTTTGAATCGGAGCCCATTGGCCATGACCGCCACGCTTTCATCGAGAAGCTCAGGCCACTCAAGCCTCGGGCGCGGCGCGGGTCAAGTCTCAACCGGTGACGCGGCAACAACGGGCGGCACTATCGTGCCCCAGCGTTTATCGACAGACAACTGCCTTGGAATTTGGTATGACAATGTCATTGGAATTGGATGCTCAAAAGGGAGTAGCCGCTATGCAGTGGGGCAGTTCAGCCTTTGTGTTGGCGGTCGTGTTTTTCTCGACCCACGCTTCCGCCGACCCCGTTCAGAAATCAGAAGACATCGTGAAGTTTTTTGCCGGCGCGGCCGATCTCGGCAAGTCGCGAGGAATTTGTGTCGGCACCGAGGAGGAGTGCAAGAGCAAGACCAAGGCAAATGACGCGCCGGGAGAAAAATCAAGCCTCGATATGCTGATCAATTTCGGTCTGGATTCGGCTGCACTCGACACCACCGCACGCGCTGAACTCGACGAGTTCGCCAAGGCGCTGAAGGACAGCCGGCTGAGCACATTCAGCTTCGTCGTGGAAGGCTACACCGACGCCACCGGCACGGTGCATTACAACGAAGGCCTGTCGCAACGGCGAGCGCAATCGGTGGCAGCCTTCCTGACGGCCAGCGGCGTAGAGGCTTCCCGCATCAACGCGATCGGCATGGGCGAAAAGAATCCGCGCAGCCCCAACCCGTACGATCCGCTTAACCGCCGCGTGGAAATGCGGATAAAGACGCAGTAGCGCGGGGCTCTCACTGCTTGAGTACGCTACCCACGGCCACACCGGCGCCGAAGATTAGCGCCTTGGCGAGGAAGCTGTTGTCGTCGCGCGGCGGCGGTCGATCATCCTGCTGCACTATGATCTCGCGGTCGCGCCACTTGTGGGCGATCTGCCGCTGTTTGCCGGGTTTCAGTGCCACCGGCCCCAGCGAGCGGACCTTCTGCACCACCTGCTGTTTTGGCTGCGCCGCCCGGGCTTGATCGGCAGCATATCTGGCACGCACGGCCTCCATCATCGGATCTGTCTGGATCACGAGGAACGCCAACTGCTCGCGCGTCAGATAGGTGGTTTGCGGCAGACCGCTCTTGGCTTGCCAGATACCGATCGCCTGACGGGTCTGGGAGCCTCGCCGTCGAAGGCGATGGCGCCCGGATCCGTAGCATAGGCAATCAGCAGGCCGCCCGTACCGACGCCGTCCGATTTTGCTTCGACCGGCGCCAGGCCGGCGCCTAGTGAGGTGGAGCGGCTTTTCGGCAGCGAGGCCGCCAGCGTCCTTGCCAGCGGATTGTCGCGGCAGGCATCGAGGATGATGACGCCAATCGCCGGGTCGGGCGGTAACGCAGCCATGAAATCGTCGATCTGGATGGTCCGGGTCTTGAGATAGGCCGGCGACGTCAAATCGGCGTCGATCGGTATCAGGTAGTTCTTGCCGTCGACCTGCATGCCATGACCAGCATAGAAAATGACCGCGAGGTCCGCATCGTAGGCTTGCTCGGTAAACCGGCTGATGAGGCTGTGCATTCCAGCATTGTCCTGGTCGACCCCTTCGATCACCTCGAACCCGGCATTGTGCAGCGTCGATGCGATGAGGTGGGCACCGTTGGCGGGATTGGGCAGGCAACCGCATTGATATATTTGCTGTTGCCGATCACCAGCGCGACGCGCTTGGCGTCAGGCGCGGCGGCCTCGGCGCCGAAGGCGGCAAGGAAGAACAGGATAATCCCGCTCAGAAAAACCGCGAACGCTTTCATGGACCAGCCCTCTATCCGCCAGGGTGCAGTGTTGATGTCTGCGCAGCTAGAGCATAATCTGACCTGATGGAATCGCGAGGGATTCCCATCGGGGAGAATATCTGATTCATCATGTCGGCTGNCGAAGCGGTGGTCTGAGGGAGCTGGTGATGACGACGCTAGAGCATAATCTGACCTGATGGAATCGCGAGGGATTCCCATCGGGGAGAATATCTGATTCATCATGTCGGCTGGGTATGGAGGCCAGCAGGCATGGTTAGAGCCATATCGGAGGATTTGCGTTCGCGAGTGATCGCAGCGGTTGAGAGTGGCCTGTCGCGGCGGGCTGCGGCGGATCGTTTCGGTGTTGCCGCGGCAAGCGCGGTCCGCTGGGTCCGCGAATGGCGAGAGAGCGGCGCGACGCGGGCAAAGCCCCAAGGCGGAGACAAGCGCTCCCAGCGGATTGAAGCCTACCGGGATACGATCCTAGCGGTGATCGAAGGTCAGGACGACATCACACTGGTCGAGTTGGCTGAATTT
>NZ_AYWT01000013.1:0-94775 GCF_000502915.1 Mesorhizobium sp. LNHC209A00 | reverse complement strand
GTCGAGCGCCTTGGCCGGCCAGCCCAAATCACGCGAAACCAGCGCGATCTCGGCCTCGGCGACGACGCATCTGGCGCGCGCCACCGCCTCCTTCGGACTGAAGGCACGCGCGGCCCGCCGCAACAAGAGCTTGGCGCGATCGAAGTCGCCGAGCTGCGCCATGGCAATGCCGCGCAGCGCCAGCGCCGGCGCATCCTCGCGCAGGGCGACGCGGTCGAGCGCGCCGAGCGGATCGCCGGTCGCCAGCGCCAGCGCTGCGGCGGTGATCAGCGAGTCCATTCAAATCCCGTCACACTTGTAACTCCCACCTCGGCGTCGCGCGGCCCTAACTTACGTCAGTACCGTCAACCAGCAAGACGTGCCGGCAATGACGGCAGCAAGGGAGAATCAGAAAATGCCTGCCTCCACCGACCTCGACCTCGACGCGGCCAATGATACGGCCAAGCACGCCGCACGCCACCCCTGCTGCGCCGGGCCGGATCTCTCGGATTTCGCCGCGCCTGCGGCTCCCCGACATGCCCAGGCAACACCACACCGCAAAGACGCCACGACTGGCAAAGGAGAAGACCAATGACCATGAAGACTCCCCCGATCGTTTCACAGCAGGATTGGAACGCCGCGCACGAAAAGATGCTGGTGAAGGAGAAGGCGACGATGCGCGCCAGGGACGCACTGTCGGCCGAACGCCGGCGCATGCCGTGGACGGAAGTGGATAAGGCCTATGTCTTTGAGGGCCCCGACGGCAAGGTGAGCCTTCTGGACCTGTTCGAAGGCCGCCGCCAGCTCATCGTCTACCGCGCCTTCTTCGAGCCCGGCGTCTATGGCTGGCCCGATCACGCCTGCCGCGGCTGCTCGCTCGGCGCCGACCAGGTCGGCCACCTCGCCCATCTCAACGCCCGCGACACCACGCTCGCCTACGCCTCTCGCGCCCCGCAGGAAGACATTGCGCGGCTGAAGCAGCGGATGGGATGGGAGATGCCCTGGTACACCATCACCGACAGCTTCGACAAAGACTTCGGCGTTGACGAATGGCACGGCCACAACGTGTTCATCCATGACGGGAACCGTATCTTCCGCACCTATTTCATCAACAACCGCGGCGACGAGGCGTTGGGCACCGTCTGGAGCTATCTCGACGTCACGCCGCTCGGCCGCCAGGAGGTGTGGGAAGACTCGCCCGAAGGTTATCCGCAGACGCCACTCTACAGCTGGTGGAACTGGCACGACAATTACGATGCCGGGGCCGACAAGAAATGGGCCGAAGTGTCAGCTGCCGGCGAGGCCGCGTTCCGCGACAAGGGCAACCAGTAAGCTGGCGCAAACCTGTCCAGCCTGGGTTCCTCTCCCGCCTCCGGCAGGGCCGAGGACCCCAGGCCCTAACGGGCGGCAACCATGAAGGGAATAAGATCATGAGCGATATCCATTCCGGCATCGGCATGGTGACCCCCGAAAATGTCGCCCCCCGTGGCATCGCCGACTGGCTATGCCTTGCCGCGGCGCCGACCTTTGCCGCGATGGCGCTGCTTTCCCGTCTTCAGGGCGGCGACGGGACCATGCTGTGCATGGGCGACTCGCCGCTGACCGGCTCGATCCTGACCGGCATGCCGGCCATGTATCTGCTGATGAGCGCTTTCCACCTGGCGCCCTGGCTAAGGGTGATCTCCCGCCGCTAGGCGGCACCAGTGTAGTCCAGGATATCATCTCGTTGGTTTGCGCACCCGCATGCTGGCGGGCTTCGCGCTTCGCCGCCGCATGGCTGCCGGCGGCGGTCGCCAGTTCGGCCACGCCGGGGATGTCTTATCCCGCCGTCTCGTAGCGGGCGCGGCTCAGGCTGACCAGGCAGGCGATGGCCGCGCAGATGCCGGCCAGGACCAGCGCGAGGCTGGGTGCGCCTGTCAGCGGTAGGGTCGCGAAAATGATCGACATCGAAATGGCGCCAAACGTTTGTCCCAGCAGCCGTGCCGTGCCCTGCATGGCTCCCGCCGCACCGCTGCGCGCCTTGGGTGCGGAGAGAAGCAGGATGCGGTTGTTCGGCGTCTGGAAGAGACCAAAACCCGTGCCCGCGACGACGGTTCCGACCAGGAAGGCAATCGCCCTTGGACCGGGCGGTGTCAGGCCCGCGATCAAAAGGCCGATCGCCAGCAACCCGCCGCCGGCGGCGCACAGCCACGCCGTCTTGAAACGATCGGCCAGCCGCCCCGAAATCGGCGCTATGATGATTGTCGCGATGGGCCATGGCATCATGTAGAGACCCGCCTGGACCGGGCTCATATGCAAGGTGTGCTGCAGGTAGAATGGCAGCGCGACGTAGCTGAGCATCTGCCCGGTGAAGCACGAGATCGAAGCGATGACGGCCACCCGGAAGGCTGGATCGGCCAGGAGGTCGGTCGGCACGATCGGTGCGGCACTCCTGCGTTCGAGAGACAACAAGATGACGAGGCACAGGACGGAACAGCCGATCAGGATCGACCCGCTGACCGGCGCACCGGCGATGCGATCGGCCCCCGTGAAGAACAGGATGAACATCAGCGTGTTGGCCAGCAATGCCGCAACGTTGAGGTGACGCTTCACGCCATCCAGATGCGCAAGCAAGCCGCCGGACAACAGGACGATGATGCCGATCGGGATGTTGACGGCGAACAGCCACGGCCAGCTGGATACGGAGAGGATCGCGCCGGCGACGCCAGGGCCGGCGGCCGCGGAAATCGCAATCGTCATCGCGTTGAAGCCGATGACGGTTCCAAGCAGCCGCTGGGGCACCGAAACGCGCAGGTTCATCGGCCCGGTCGCCATGATGGCGCCCGCCCCGAGCCCCTGGATGGACCGGGCAGCCACAAGAACAGGCAGGCTGCCGGCGAAGGCACAGCACGCCGAAGCCACCGTGAACAGCGCGACACCCAGAAGAAAGACACGCCGGGGGCCGTGGATCTCGCCCAGCGCGCCGCAAGGCAAAAGGGCCACAAGCACCGCAAGCTGGTAACTCGACACCACCCATACGGTGCTGCTGGCACTGGCGTTGAGCGACGCCGCGATGGATGGCAGCGCGACATTGGCGATGGCGCCGTCCAGCACAACGAGCACCAGCGTCATCAGCAGGACGCCAATGGCCAGGTAGCGGCGTGGCGACGGCAGGCCGTCATGGGCGGGATTGATCGTTGCGGCTATGGACATCGGAGGCTCCGCTTCGTTGGTTGTCGCCGCATCGATACCGCTCACCCCATAATTGCACCAGACGCAACGGGGTAAACTGACCGTTGCGTCAAACGCCTCACCCCGTTAAGCTCTCTCATGCTCAATCTCGACTTGAACCTTCTGGTGGCGCTTGACGCCTTGCTTCGGGAGCGCAGCGTCTCGGGCGCCGCCAAGAAGCTTGGCCTCAGCACGTCCGCGATGAGCCGCACACTGTCGAGGTTGCGGCTGGCGCTAGGTGATCCCATCCTGGTTTCGGCGGGACGCGCCATGGTGGCGACGCCTCATGCCGAAGCGATCGCCGAACAGGTGCACACGCTGACGTCGGCGGTCCGGTCCGTCCTCAGCCCCTCGCCGGAGATCGATATCAGCCAGGTGCGGCGCGATTTTACCATCCGGGCCAATGAAGCCTTCGTGCTGCTCTACGCCGCGCGTCTCCATGCCCTTGTCACCAGTGCCGCGCCCGGCATAAGGCTGCGCTTCGCGCCCCGGCCGGACAAGCGCATCGAACTGTTGAGAGAAGCCACGATCGACCTCGATATTGGCGTGCTTTCGGGTGATGGCGCCGAATTGCGCGGTCAGGCGTTGTTCGACGACCGTTTTGTCGGCGTGGCGAGAGCGGGGCATCCCCTTCTGGAGACCGAAATAACGGCTGAACGTTACGCCGCGTGCCGGCACGTGGTCTCATCCCGGCGAGGCCATTTCATTGAACCGGTCGATGAAGCGCTCGCCGAACTCGGCCTTTCGCGAAAGGTCGATCTGGTGGTGCCTAGCTATCCGGCGGTTGTCGCAGTCGCGGCCGCATCCGATCTTGTCGGACTGGTGCCGCGTTCGTACCATCTGGGTGCGACAGGCCGTACCCACATGTTTGATCCGCCGGTGGCAATCCCAGGCTTCACCATCACCCAGGCATGGCACCCCCGCATGGATGCCGATCCCGTGCATCGCTGGCTGCGATCGTTGATCTTCAAGGAGTTTCCGGACGCGGTTCGTCGATTCGAGCAGCCGGCGACGGCAGGGAGTCTGGCGGCGGATCGACGGCGGACCGACTGATCTTATCGTTTGTCATCGCTCGCCTCATGCCGGAGGGCGGGCGGCGTTCGCCCTCTCATCCAGCCTTCGCCGCCCCGAACCGCAACCCGTCCATCAGGAGCTTGACCAGGCGGCGCGAACGGTCGCGCCACTCGGGCGTATCTGGTGCCGAGTAGATGCCGCCGAGTGCATGCAGCACGTCGGAGGCATCGACATCGCCGCGGATGGTGCCGTCGGCCACCGCCGCCTCGACCAGTTGCCGCAGCGCTTGCGACACCCGTCCCGACGTATCCGAAAACAGCGTCGAATTGGTGGTGAACAGGATGCGCAGGCTGGTCGCAAGGCCGCGCTTTGTAGCGATGTAGTCGACGAAGCGGCGCATCCATTCCTCCAGCGCCACATCGGAGGGATGTCTTGCCGCGAGCTCGCCGGCCGCCGCGCACAACCCCTCGGCTTCGCGGCGGTAGACCACCTCGACCAGATGCTCGCGTGTCGGAAAATGCCGGTAGAGCGTGCCGATGCCGACACCGGCGCGCCGCGCGATCTCCTCCAGCGAGGCGTCGATGCCGCGCTCGGCAAAGACCGCAGCCGCCACCTCGACCAGCCGGTCGCGATTGCGCCGTGCATCCGCACGCAGCGACTTGGCGGCGGCGGGTTTTTGGTCAGCAGTTGTGACGGGCTCAAAAGCCAATTTTTTTCTCCACCAAGGATATGGGGGCTTGAACCACGCCTGGCTAGCCCCCAAGTAGATAAACGGAGGCGCCTCCGCTTTAGTGGAGCACGTTTATCATATAATCAGGGGAACCGGTATGTCACGCCTTTCGAAGCCGCAACCCGCCACTTTTCCAACCCGCGGGAGATTGGCCGCAGCCTGACCTTGCCCTGCCCCGCCCCCTACCCCAATTCTTCCCCTCAGCGTCAAGCAACTGGAGCCAGACGCCCATGACCAGCCTTCCCATCTCGCTTACCGTCAACGGACATCGACACGAACTGGAGGTCGACCCACGCGTAACCTTGCTTGACTTGCTGCGCGAGCGGCTTGAACTCACCGGCACAAAGAAGGGCTGCGACCGCGGCCAGTGTGGCGCCTGCACGGTATTGGTCGACGGCAAGCGAATAAACTCCTGCTTGGCGTTGGCGGTCAGCCATGACGGCGCCGAGGTGCTGACCATCGAAGGCATCGCTCACGGTGAAGAACTGCACCCTGTGCAGGCCGCCTTCATCGCCCATGACGGCTTCCAGTGCGGCTTCTGCACGCCCGGCCAGATCATGAGCACGCTCGGCTTGATCGCCGAAGGACAGGCTGGCGACGATCCCGAGCGCATCCGCGAGGGGCTGAGCGGTAACATCTGCCGCTGCGCGGCCTATGGCGGCATCGTCGAGGCGGTCCTGGAAGCCCAGAAAAACATGGCCGACACCGCCACGACCGAAGCACGCAGGAGGACCGCGGCATGAGAGACTTCGATTTCATCAGGCCCGCCACCGTCTCCGACGCCATAGCGGCGGCGGCCGAACCGGGTTCGGCTTATCTCGCCGGCGGCACCAATCTGCTCGATCTGATGAAGGGCGGCATCGCCAGCCCCGAACGGATCGTCGACATCACCCGCCTGCCGGAACTCAATCGCATCGAAATGCTGGATGATGGCGGCCTGCGCATCGGCGCGCTGGTCCGCAATGCCGATCTCGCACATGATCCGGCCTTCGCCAAGGCCTATCCGGCGGTGGCCGAAGCGCTGCTTTCGGGCGCCTCGGCGCAGCTTCGCAATGCCGCCACCGTCGGCGGCAATCTGTTGCAGCGTACGCGGTGCAGTTACTTCTACGACACCGCCAGCGCCTGCAACAGGCGCGAACCCGGTTCCGGCTGCTCGGCACTTGGCGGCGAGAACCGCCTGCATGCGGTGCTTGGCTGGAGCGATGCCTGCATCGCCACCCATCCCTCCGATTTCTGCGTGCCGCTGGTGGCGTTGGACGCCGTCGTCGAGATCGAGGGCAAGGGAGGCCGGCGCCACGTCACCTTGGAGGAATTCCACCGGCTTCCGGGCGACACGCCGCAGCGCGAAACCGTGCTGCAGCCGGGCGACCTGGTCGTTGCGGTGCGCCTGCCGGCGGAAGCAGCGTCCTTCGCCGCCCACGCCCGCTACCTGAAACTGCGCGAACGCACCTCCTATGCCTTCGCCGTCGTTTCGGCTGCCGCTGCCCTGACGGTCGCCGACGGCAAGATCCGCGCCGCGAGGCTGGCGCTCGGCGGTGTCGCGGCCAAGCCATGGCGGGCGCGCTCGGCGGAAGCGGTGCTGCTCGGCGCCGATGCCGACGAAGCGAGCTTCGTTCGGGCCGCGGATGCGGCTCTGGCCGACGCCAGCCCCTCCGGCGACAATGCGTTCAAGATCGAGCTTGCCCGCCGCATTGTCGTCAGGGCGCTGATTTCCGCGCAGGCAGGCACGCCCGCTCTGATGCCCGCTTTGCCTGCTTCCCCTTTTTCCTCCCTTCCCGGAGTGCGTCATGACGCTTGAACTCGGCCTGAACCAACAGCCTGCCCATACGCGCCAGGGCTCCAGCATCGGCCAGCCGCTGACCCGTCGCGACGGATTTTTAAAAGTCACCGGGACCGCGCGCTTTGCCGCCGACAACAATCCGCCCGGCATGCTCTATGCCGTGCTTGCCGTCTCCAGCATCGCGCGCGGCCGGGTTGTCTCGCTGGATGTCGAGGCGGCCAAGGCGCATGCGGGCGTGGTCGAGGTGATGACGCCTCTGAACCGGCCGGCGCTCGCCGTCGATCCGGATGCCAAGGACCATCCCTTCATGTTTCGGCTCGACCTGCTGCAGAATGATGGGGTTCGCTACCCCAACCAGAGCATTGCCGTGGTGATAGCGCAGACGCTGGAAGCGGCGACCGAAGGCGCGGCGCTGTTGTCGCCGCGCTATGAGGAGTTGCCGGCGCGCGTTGGTCTGGACGGCGCCAAAAGCTTCGTGCCGCGCGGCGTTGGCGTCGGCAACCCGGCGGTGCAGGAGAAGGGCGATGTCGAGGCCGGCCTCAAATCGGCAAGGACGCGGATCGAGGCGACCTACGAGACGCCGGCCCAATACCACAACGCCATGGAGCCCCACGCGATCGTCGCTGCCTGGGATGGCGACCGGCTGTTGATCGACACGCCGAGCCAAGGCCTGGCCATGGCGCAGGGCCGCATCGCCGGCCTGTTCGGCATTGCGCCGCAAAACGTCCATATCCGCAGCCCCTTCCTGGGCGGCGGCTTCGGCTCCAAGGGCATGATTTCCGGACCGCAAGTGCTCGGCATCCTGGCGGCGCGTCTCGTCGGCCGCCCGGTCAAGCTGGTGCTCCGGCGCGAGCAGATGTACGGCCCGGTCGGTCACCGCGCCCCGACCCGCCAGACATTGCGCATGGGCATGGATGGCGAAGGGCTGCTGACCGCGATCTCCCATCACGCCAGGACCACGTCGAGCACGTTCGACGATTTCTTCGAACCTGCGGCGGACGCCTCGCACACGCTCTATGCCAGTCCGGCCATCGCCACCTCGCACGATGCCGTGCGGCTCGATACCGGCACGCCGCTGTTCATGCGGGCCCCGGGCGAGGCCACCGGATCGATCGCGCTTGAGAGCGCCATCGACGAGGCGGCCCATGCCTGCGGCATGGACCCGCTGGAATTCCGGCTCAGGAATTATGCCGAGGTCGAACCGATGACCGGCAAGCCGTTCTCCTCCAAGGCGCTGCGCGAATGTTACGAACAGGCCGCCGAGGCGTTCGGCTGGGCGAGCCGCCCGCTGCAGCCGCGGCGGATGCGCGACGCCGACGGTTTCCTCACCGGCTGGGGCATGGGCACGGCGACGTTCCCGGCACTCATGTTCCAGGCCGAGGCACGCGCGGTGCTGAGGGCCGACGGCAGCGGCTTGATGGAGACCGGCGCTCAGGACATGGGCCAAGGCGCCTGGACGGCTTTTGCCCAGATTGCAGCAGACGGGCTGGGGCTCGACATCGACCAGGTCGATTTCAGGGCCGGCAGTTCCGACCTGCCCAATGCGGGTATCGCCGGCGGGTCGGGTCACACGGCGACGGCCGGCATGGCCATCCACAATGCGGGTGCGGCCGTCATCGCCAACCTTGCCGATCTCGCCACCGGCGACGAAGCCTCGCCGCTGTTCGGAGCCGGCAATGAAGGCGTTGTTGCACGCGGCGGACGCCTTTATCGGCGCGACGACGAAAGCCGCGGCGAAAGCTATGCCGAGATCCTCGTCCGCGCGGGCCTGACCGAAATCGAGGGCCGGGGCAAAGGCGCTCCGGATCCGGCCTCCCAGGAGACTTACGCCAAGCACGCGCATGGAGCCGTCTTCGCCGAGGTGAAGGTCGACCCGGATCTCGGCCAGATCCGCGTCACCCGGCTGGTCGGCGCATTCGCCGCCGGACGCGTCATCAATCCGCGGCTGGTGCGCAGCCAGTACTATGGCGGGATGATCTGGGGCGTTTCCTTCGCGCTGCACGAGGAAGCCGTCACCGACCGGCGTTTCGGCCGCATCCAGAATGCCAACCTGGCGGACTATCATGTCCCGGTGAATGCCGACGTGCCCTCGGTCGAGGCGCTGCTGGTTCACGAGGACGACCCTTATGTGAACGCCCTCGGCATCAAGGGCGTTGGCGAAATCGGCATAACCGGGACTGCCGGCGCCGTCGCCAATGCGGTCTGGCACGCGACCGGCGTGCGCGCACGGCGCTTTCCGATCCGAATCGAGGACCTGCTGGGGTGACGAGCGGTCCGCCCGAAACGACAGGCCCGCGCCAGGGCAGGCAAGCGGTCGGTCGGACCGCCCTGCCCCAGTCGAGTTCATTCCACAGCGTCAAGCAACTGGAGCCAGACGCCCATGACGAGCAAGACCACAATTCCCGTCCATCTCGATATCAACGGCCAGCATCACACGCTGGAACTCGAGCCGCGTGTCACGCTGCTCGACGCCTTGCGTGACAGGCTCGGCCTGACCGGCACCAAGAAGGGCTGCGACCACGGCCAGTGCGGCGCCTGCACCGTCCATGTCGACGGCGAGCGCGTGCTGGCCTGCCTGACGCTGGCCGCGCAAGCCGAGGGCCGCGCCATCGCCACCATAGAGGGGCTTGCACGGGAGGGCGAACTGCATCCCGTGCAGGCTGCCTTCCTCGAGCAGGACGCCTTCCAGTGCGGCTATTGCACGCCAGGCCAGATCATGTCGGCGGTGGCCTGCATCCGCGAGGGCCACGCCGGGTCGGACGAGGAGATCCGCGAATACATGGCCGGCAATCTCTGCCGCTGCGGCGCCTATCCGCACATTGTCGCCGCCGTGCGCCAGGCAGCGCTGGAGGCCGCGTCATGAGGGATTTTTCCTATTTTCGCGCCACCTCGGCTGACGCCGCCCGCCAGGCGGCCGCGCTCCCCGGCGCCATGCTTCTGGCAGGCGGCACCACGCTGATCGACCTCGCCAAGTGCGGCGTCGCCGAGCCCGACACGCTGGTCGATATCACCCATCTCAACGGGTTCGACCAGATCGAGGTCGACGAGCGCGGCGTCGTCATCGGCGCGCTCGCCAGGATGGGCCATGTCGCCGACCACGCGGACATCAAGAGCCGCTTCCCCGCCATCTCCGAAGCGCTCTGGCAGGCAGCCTCGGCGCAGATCCGCAACATGGCGACGATCGGCGGCAATCTGATGCAGCGCACGCGCTGCCCCTATTTCCGCGATCCCGCGAACTTTGCCGCCTGCAACAAGCGCGAACCAGGCAGCGGCTGTTCGGCGATCGGCGGCGTCACCAGGGGCCATGCCGTGCTTGGCACCAGCGAGGCTTGCATCGCCATGTATCCCGGAGACCTCGCCACCGCGCTCGTCGCCTTCGACGCAACGGTCCATCTCGGCGAACGGCGCGTGCCGGTGGAGGACTTTTTCCTGCTGCCAGGCACGACGCCCGACAGGGAACACGCGATCGAGCCGGGCGAGATGATCACCGCTATCGAAATCCCTTCTTCCGCCGTCGCCCGCCGTTCGACCTATCTGAAGATCCGCGACCGGCAGTCCTATGAGTTCGCCGCGGCCAGTGCCGCCGTCGGGCTCGAACTGGAGGCCGACGGGCGCACCATCCGCAACCTGCGCGTGGCGCTCGGTGGCGTCGCCACCAAACCCTGGCGGGCGCGAGCCGTGGAAGCCGCGCTGAAAGGCAAGGTGCTCGAGCCGGAAGCCGTTCGCACGGCCAGCCTGCTCGCCGTCGAAGGCGCGGTCGACCATGGCGCCAACCGCTACAAGGTCGAACTCGCGCCGCGCGTCGTCGCACGCGCCATCCTCAAATTGGGAGAAGCGGCATGACCGTTCACATCGCAAGCACTGTTTACGTCGGAAGACATGGCGACGCGTCCGACGGCGCGCAGGTGGAGACCGTCGGCGGCCGGCTGTCGCGCGTCGACGGCCCGGCCAAGATCACGGGTGCGGCGAGATACGCGGTCGAGCAGCAGCTCGAAGGGCTCGCCTATGCCGTGCTGGTCGAAAGCACCATCGCATCCGGCAAGGTGCGCGCCATCGAGACGGCGGAGGCCGAGAATGCGCCGGGCGTCCTCAAGGTGTTGACACCAGACACCATCATCAGCCTGAAAACCGCCTCGGACTGGTTCGGCACGCCGCCGCCGGACAATCCGTATTGCCCGCTGGCGCGCGACGTCACCTTCTCGGGCCAGCACGTCGCCGCCGTGGTCGCCGAGACCTTCGAGCAGGCCGTGGCCGCCGCGGCGATGGTCAAGGTCAGCTATGATGAGACGCCGGCCATCGTCGACCTCAGCGACGGCAAGGCCGGCGACGGCATCCCGGTCGATGCCATGACCAAGGAATGGGGCGACGCGGCCGCCGCCTTCGCCTCCGCTCCGGTGCGCGTCTGCGCCGCCTACAACACACCGCGCGAATACCAGGCGCCTATGGAACCGCATGGCCTGATCGCCCGCTGGGAGGGCGACCATCTCACCGTATGGGAGCCGAGCCAATGGCTGGACGGCATGGCGCGCACCTATGCCGAATGGTTCGGCGTGCCGTTCGAGAATGTGCGGCTGGTGTCGCCCTATATCGGTGGCGGCTTCGGCTCCAAGGCGCTGGCGCTGAGCCATGGCGCGATTGCCGCAAGTGCCGCGAAAATGCTCGGCCGGCCGGTGCGGCTGGTAATGACGCGGCCGCAGACCTTCACCGGCTATGGCGGCCGCGCCGCGACGCGGCAGACGGTGACGATCGGCGCCGACCACGACGGAAAAATCCAGTCGATCGTGCATCGCGGCGTCAACGAAACCTCCATCGACGGCATGTGGGTCGAGCCGCTGGGCTCGGTCACCTCGATCATGTACGCGACGCCAAACTTCTCCTCGAAACAGAACGTCGTGCGAGTGAATTCGGTGGTGCCGGGCGCTATGCGCGCCCCGGGCGAAAACCCGTCGGCCTTCGGCATCGAAAGCGCCATCGACGAGCTCGCCTACGAGGTCGGCATCGATCCGCTGGAAATCCGGCTGCGCAACTACGCCGAACAGGATCCGCACGCGAAAAAAGCCTGGTCGACCCGGCAGTTGCGCGAGGCTTTCGCGGCGGGTGCCGAACGCTTCGGCTGGGCCAGGCGCACGCCTGAGCCACGCTCGATGCGCGACGGCAACCATCTGGTCGGCTGGGGCGTGGCCGCCGGGACTTATCCGGTGCGGCGCGCCTATGGCGAGGCCATCGTGCGCATCTTGGCCGACGGTTCGGTCGAGGTCGAAAGCTCCTCGATCGACATGGCCAGGGCACCTACACGATCTTGGCGCAGACCGCCGCCGAAACGGTCGGCGTTGCGGCCGACGACGTGGTGGTGAAGCTTGGCGATTCGCACTTCCCCCGCGCCGGCGTCGCCGGCGGCTCGCGGCTGGCCGGCGTGATGACGGGCGCCGTCCACAAGGCCGCGACCTCGGCGCTCGACCAACTGGTCGGCCTGGCGATCAGCGATCCGCGCTCGCCCTTCAACGCGCTGCAGGCCAACACTTTGGTCGTCGCCAAAGGCCGCATCGCCACGCCGCGCGGCGACGGCCCCGACGTCTCGATCGCCGAATTGCTGAAAAGCGTCGGCCGCGACCGCATCGAAGCGACGGGCGACACCATGCCGGCCAATTCGACAGCGGATGATCGCTATAGGAACTACACCACCATCGCCATGGCGCTGCCGCACACCGAGGGCGACTATTCCCGCCACTCCTGGTGCGCCCATTTCGTCGAGGTGCGCGTCGACGAGGATTTCGGCACGGTGCGTGTGTCGCGGGTGGTGTCGGCGCTGGATTCAGGCCGCCTCTACAATCCGAAGCTGGCCGAGAGCCAGTGGAAGGGCGGCATCATCATGGGCATCGGCCAGGCGTTGCTCGAAGAAGGCATCGTCGACCGCCGCCACGGCCGCATCGTCAACAACAACCTCGCCGACTATCTCGTCCCGACCAACGCCGACGTCCCCGACATCGAGGTGATCTCGGTGGGGATTCCCGACCCGCACTCCTCGGTGCTCGGCGGCAAGGGCGTCGGCGAACTTGCGATCGTCGGCATGGCGCCGGCCATCGCCAACGCGGTGTTCCATGCGACGGGAAAGCGGATACGCGACCTGCCGATCACGCTGGAGAAGCTAATTTAACGGTGAGGCTGCCAATCTCCCCTTGGAGGGGGAGATTGCACGTTGCGACGGTTTCGCGAATTTCAACGTTGAAGAAATGGCGCCTGCGCCGATCACCACTCCAGCCCGAACACCAGCTTGCCGAAATGCAGGCCGCCGGCGGCCATGTGGGCGTAGGCTTCAGTGGCTTCATGAGGTGAAAACACCTTGTCGACCACTGGCTCGATCCGGGCTGCGCCGACGGCGCGCGCGGCGTCGAGAAGATCGGACACGGATCCGGTGTTGTTGCCGACCACCTTCAGCGCCTTGATGATGATCGGCAGCAGATTGATCGTGGCTTCGGCACCGGTGACGAAGCCGATGGTGAACAGCGTGCCGCCGGGCGCGGTGGCGTTGACGGCGCGGGCGAAGGTGGCGCTGCCCCCGGTCTCGACGACAAGGTCGGCGCCGAGGCCGCCGGTCAGCTCCAGCACCTTGCCGTCCCAGTCGGGCGTCGCGCGGTAGTTGATGAGATGATCGGCGCCAAGGGCCTTCGCTCGCTCCAGCTTTTCGTCCGACGACGAGGTGATGATGACGGTCGCGCCGACGGCTTTGGCAAGCTGCAGGGTGAAGATCGAGACGCCGCCGGTGCCAAGCAGCACGACAAACGAGCCCGGCCCGACATCGGCGGCGCGGATGGCGTTCCAGGCGGTGGTGCCGCAGATGGGCAGAGTCGACGCCGCCTCGAAGGAAAGATGCGCCGGCACCGGCACAAGCGAATTGGCCGGCAACGCGACATATTCGGCCAGTGACCCCGGCAGCGAAATGCCGCGCATCTGCCTCATCTCGTAAGGCCGCGGCGGCCCACCGATCCAGCGCGGCTTGGCATGCGCGACGACGCGATCGCCGATAGCGAATTTCGCAACGTCCTCGCCCAGCGCCACGATCTCGCCGGCGCCGTCGGCGACAGGGATGAGCGGAAAGCTCGGTCCAGGATAATTGCCGTTTGCCACCGCCACATCGACGAAATTGAGGCTCGCCGCACGCTGGCGGATCAGCACCTCTCCGCGCTGCGGTTCGGGGGTTGCAACGGTGGCGGCGCGGAAGGCGTCCAGCCTGGGCTGGCTGAGTTCGATGGCTTTCATGATTTCACTCCGTTGGGACGATTGATGGATTGAGTGAACCTATTTGTTGCGCTATCTCTGGATAATCTTTGCTTTGAGCAATTGAGAACTGTGAATTATGCAGCAATCTCACGAACCCGCTGCCCTTGCCGAGATGGCTGCCTTCGCGGCCATCGCCGAGGCGCGCTCCTTCACCAAAGCGGCGGCGCGGGTCGGGCGCGACGCGACCATCCTGTCGCGGCGCCTGCAATCGCTGGAGACGCGGCTCGGGGTGAGGCTGCTCTCGCGCACGACGCGCAGCGTCTCGCTGACCGAAGCGGGCGCCGAATTCCTGGTGCGCGTGCGCGCCATCCTTGCATCCGTCGACGAGGCCGAGGCCGTCGCGTCCGCGCATGCCGGAGGCCGCCCCCGCGGCGTTCTCAGGTTGGCGCTGCCCGGCACGTTCGGGCGCATGTGGATCGGGCCGCTGCTGCCTCAATTCCTCGCCGAATTTCCCGATGTCCGCATCGAGGCCGAATTCTCCAACCGCTTCACCGATCTGGTCGCCGAGAATTTCGACGTCGCCGTGCGGCTGGGCAGCCTGGAGGATTCGCGCCTGGTGGCACGCAAGGTGGCGACGCGACGCAGGCTGCTCTGCGCGGCTCCCTCCTATCTCGCCCGCAGCGGCACGCCGGAGACGCCGCGGGCGCTGCTTGACCATTCCTGCCTGGGCTTCTCGGGCTTCCAGACCTTTCCGGCCTGGGAGATGACCGACCGCGAGGGCCGGCGCGCGCGAGTCGAGGTTTCCGGGCCGTTGGTCAGCGACGATGCCGAGGTGCTGGTCGAGGCCGCCGTGCAGGGGCTCGGCCTGATGATGAGCACCGACTGGCTGGTCGGGCGCGAGCTTGCCGACGGACGGCTGGTGCCTGTGCTGGAGGAGTGGACCTTGGCGGATGAAGGCGCCGTCTATGTCGTCACGCCCTCGGCCAAGGGAAAAGCCGCCAAGACCCGCGCCTTCACCGACTGGATCGGCAAGCGTTTCGCGCCGGAACCGCCCTGGCGGTAAAGCCGCTGACCCGCTGGCGGTAGAGACCGCGCGCTCCGCCTTCAGGGCCAATGAGTCGCTAGGGCATGCCGATGTCCGACACGAGTTGACGAGGCCGGCTCGACGGTAGTGGAAGCCGGCATCGACATGAAAGTGTCGCCCAATGCCACGCTCGGCCTGTCCTATTCCGGGCAGTTCGGCGGTGGCGCGTCGACAACGGCGCCAAGGCAAACCTCAGCGTCAAGTTCTGACGACAACAGGCAGCCGGCTCGCGCCAAATTGACGTCGCCGGCCGGTCCTGGCGTCCACCCCTACTCCGGCGACGGCACCGGCGGCTTCGAGGTTAGCGCGGTGCCGGCGGCGGCCACGATCACGGCGGCGATGCCGGCCAGTTGCGGCGTGGTAAGGCTTTCCCGCAGGAACAGGAACCCGGCCAGCGCGCCAAGCCCCGGCTCGAGGCAGGTCAGCGTGCCATAGATGCGCGCCGGCATGCGGGTCAGCGCCACCATCTCCAGGAAGAACGGCAGGGCACTGGAGAACAGGCCGACGAGCAGCGCGCTGACCAGGATCGACGGCGCGAGCAGGCCGCTTCCCGCCTCGGCGATGCCAAAGGGCAGCACCAGCACGGCGGCGATTGCCATGCCATAGGCGGTGGTGCGGGTGCCGAGTTCCGCGCCCGCCTTCTGCGCCAGAACGATGTAGAGCGCCCAGAACCCGCCGGCCGCCAGCGCCAGCATCACGCCGATCGGATCGAGCGGCTTTAGCGAGTGGATGAAGGGCGACAACAGCACGATGCCGGCGACGGCAAGCGCGATCCAGGCGAAGTCGCTGGCCCGCCGAGAGGTCAGTGTCGCCACCAGCAGCGGACCGGAAAACTCCAGCGCCACCGCGACGCCGAGCGGGATCCTGGCAAGTGCCGCGTAGAACAGAAGGTTGAGCGCGCACAGCGTCACCCCATAGGCGACGAGCCACGGCATGGTGGCGCGCGAGGGCCATGCCTGCCAGGGCCGCAGCACCGCGATCAGCATCAGCGCGCCGATGACCAGCCTGAGCGTCGTCGTGCCTTGCGCGCCGATCACCGGAAACAGCGTCTTGGCGAAGGTGGCGCCGATCTGGATCGACACCATGGCCCCCATCAGCGCGGCGACCGGCAGGGGTGCGGCTTCGCGGCTGGCAACCGGCATTGATGTCACTTGTGTTCATCCTCCATGCGCAGAGGCGAAAACCTGCCCGGCGGCACTGCAATAGGATGAACCAGCCTGCCTGTCGTGAGACAGGGCGGATACCTCGATGGGGGCACGGCCAGAGACGGCCGCCGTCCTCGGTTCAGGGATTTCCGCCGCAACGGCGGTACCGGGCGGGACAACCACTACACACTTTTTCTGGGATTGCTCTAGGCCGCGGCGGCGGAGCGCTTGAATACGATCGTGACCCGGGTGCCTTCGTCGGCGCTGGAAGTCACGTCGAACTCAGCCTTGGCGTTCTCTGTCAGCGATTGTGCGATGAGCGCGCCGAGCTTGCCTTGTTTGGGCCAGCTCTCGCCTTCCGGCAACCCGATCCCGTCATCGGCGACGACGACCCGGCAGCCATCCCCGTTCACGACGCTATGCAGCGTGATCGTCCCGCTGTCGCGCCCGCGAAATGCATGCTTGAGCGCGTTGGTCAGCAGTTCGTTGACCACCAGGCCGGTGGGCATGGCAACGTTGATCGAGACCGGGTAGGTGTCCACCTTCATGTCGAGGCGGATGCCCTCGACAGCATGCGAGCTCATCACGGCGGACGCGATCTGGCTCAAATAGACGCCGAGATCGACCTCCTCCTTGTGCTCCTCGCCCGATAGCGTTTGGTAAAGGATGGCCAAGGCGTCGACGCGGCCAGCCAGTCTTTCGAAGCGTTTCCGGTCCGGCTCGGTCGCATTGCGCGTTTCGAGGCGGATCAGGGCGGTGATCATCTGCAGATTGTTCTTCACCCGGTGCTGCAATTCCCGCAACAGCGTGTCTTTCTCGCGGACGCGCTCCTCGATCGAGCCCGCATCTTCGGTCTCGCCATGGACCGAGACGTCGACCAATGCCACCAGCCGGAAGCAGGCCTTGCCGTTGTCGTCCTCGATGACGTTGGAATAGACGTCTACGATTGCATGCTTGTCCTCGGCTCGCTCGAGCCGGAACGTGCCGACGAAATCGGTCCCGTCGACCACCGCATCGGACAGCGCGCGGTCCTTCTGCTGGTGCAGGCCAATGCCGGAAAGTGCCGCCCAATGCCTCTGAGCGAGGCTCGCCGCCTTTAGGCCCGACAGTTTCTCGAACTCCGGATTGGCGTAGACGACACGTTCCTGCCCGCTGAGGTCCGAAACGGCGATGGCAATCGGCACCTGGTCGAGGAACTTCTTGAACTGTTCGCTTTCCAGCGCGCTAGCAAGGTCCGGCGTCTCCAGCAACTGCTCGACCGTTTCCGCCTTATCTGAATTCGATGTCATCTGTTGCATCCAGGAATTCTCTGGACGCACCAATATCAGCGAAGCGATGCGCGAGCTATCGCCAAAAATGCCACGTTCACCGGCATTAGGAGCAGGCCCTCGCCAGCCTGGTCCCGCGCAACGGCGACGCCATGGTGAAATCCAGGCCATCACCAAGACGCTCGGCCGAGGTCAAGGCCACGGCGCACGCGCTGAACCAGCTCTCGTCCAGGCTGAAGACCGCCACGGAAAGCCGCATACGGCTGGTGGCCGCCGCCGGCCATGGCCTGCGCACGCCGATCACGCGCATGCGGCTGCGCGCCGAATTCCTCGACGAGGAGATCATGGAGCGCTACGGGCGGCACCGTGAGGCTGAAGAACCGCCAGGGCGGCGGGCTGGCGCGGACGGTGGTGTTCGCGGCGGTGTGATTGGGTCAGGCCCGTCCACATCGCGAAAGGCAGCCCAATGCTGGGACTGCCAAGCAACGAGGCCCGCGAAGCGCGCTACGACGTGGCGCGCAGATTCCTGCGGATGGGACGTCTGCCCGTTGCACGGGCTTTCTCGGCCACCACGGCGGCGATCTCCACCACCTCGCCCTCGCGCGATTTGCCGTTGGTGGCCTTGTGGAGCCGCTCGTAGGGCAGCAATTCCTTGATCCGGGCATTGAGCGACGCGATTTCGGCCCTCAAATCCTCGCATTCCTGCCGCTGGACATCCCTTTGTATGTCCTCCGATGCCTGTTGCAGCGCAAGTTGCGAAAGATTGGCGTTCGCTTTCGAAAGGCTCAGCTTGTCCGCTTCGTTCTCGTCGGTGAGCGCGGACAATCTTTCATCGGCGATTTTCTTTTCGGCCACTGCATCGTCCAGGTCGGTCTTGAGCCTGGCGATTTCGGCGGCGGCCGCACTGTTCTCGTTCGAGGCCCGCTCCAGCCGCGATTCCAGGTCTTGTATCCCGGACCGCAATCCGCGCATTTCCGTCTGGCCGCGCGCCCGTTCGGCTTCCCAGTCGCCTTGCATCAGGCTGGCCGTTTCGGTCTTTTCCGCCAGCTTGGCCTGTGTGGCCTCGAGCGCCTTCTGCAGCCGGATCTCCTCTTTCTCGCTCTTGCCGAGCGCCGCCATCAGTTCGGCAAGGCGCGCCGCTTCGCTGGCGTGGATTGCGGAAAGCTCGTCCAGCCTGTGGCGCGCCTGGCTCTCCCGCTTCAGCACCTTGTCGAGTTCGACCGACAGGCTGACATGTTTTTCCCGCAGCATCTTGCTCTCGCGCAAGCGCCTGTTGGCCTCGACCGTCCTTGCCGTCAGCCGGTTGGCGATGTCGCCGAATTCCGCGTCGCGTTTGGCGCTGGCATTGCCCATCTCGGCGAGCTCGAGCCTTGCCGCCGCCAGCGTTGCGCGAAGCGCGTCCCGGTCCTGGACCAGGTCTGTCTCGCGCTGCTGCAGCACTTCGCACGTGCTGTCACGCTCGCGCAGCTTCGCCGCCGTGTCGTGCAGCTTTTCCGACAGCGCTCTTTGCTCGGCGATCAGGCCGGCGTTTGCGAGTTCCAGCTCATTGGCGCGAAGAATGTCGGTGTGGAGGATGTTGAGGAATTCGCGCGTCAGATGGTGCGAGGTCGAGATTTCCGACAATTTGCCGTTGATCTCATCCAGATAATCCCTGGCGTCGTGGAACATTCCTTCGAAGGCGTTCAACGCCGCGAGCCGGGTCTGGGCATGGGGCGTTAGTCGTGGCGTGGTTTCGGCGGTGTCGGCGTTGCCCGCATCTTCGGGATTGTCCGCGCCCTCCGCTTGCGCCGCATCGGCTTGGGGTGGCGAGACGGTTGACGGGTCAGCGGGGACATCGTCGCCCTGTGGCGGTGCCTCGAATTCGCTGTCAAGGCTGGCATCCAGGGCGTCCGCCAGATCGTCCTGCAACTCCTGGAGTGCATCGTCTACGTCTTCAGCACGCTTGATCAGGCTCTTGAAGTTCATACGGAACTCCCTCTTACGCAATCAAAACCAGATATTTAACAAACTGCTAATTTGTATCCTTACATCCGCTGGTTCCGCTGGGGAAGCCCCCCTAGGGAAATGTAAATTTCAGACATTTGGGGATTGCACCGCCGCGACAGCCAGTGCCGAGTACCGGGCTGGCGCAGACCGTAGCGTTCGCGGCGGTGTCAACGCTTCTCGTGCATATTCCGTGTACAGCCTGATATGCTGCCAGCAAACGCTTGCAAGTCGAACGGGAGGGGGTGGAGATGTCGATCAAGGTGATCGGAACCGGCTTTGGCCGAACGGGCACGGATTCGATGCGCGAGGCGTTGGCCATTCTCGGCTACGGCCCCTGTCATCACATGCATGAAGTGATCGGCAACGAGGAGCAGAAACGGATGTGGCGTGCGCTGGCCCAAGGTGCCGCGCCGGATTGGAACCAGCTGCTGTCGGGCTATGTCTCCTGTCTGGACTGGCCTTCGGCGTACTACTGGCGCGAACTGATCGAATTCTATCCAAATGCCAGGGTGATCCTGACCTACCGCTCGGCCGAAAGCTGGTGGGAGAGTTTTGAAAAAACGATCGCGAGGGGACTTGAGCAAAGCGTCGACCAAGAATCGCTGGGCCTTGCCCTGATCGCCAGGCAGGTGTTCGGCGGCCGGCCGGGCGATCGAGCGCATGCCATTGCCTGCTACGAGGCCAATGTCCGTGCGGTGTACGCCGAAGTGCCACCGGAGCGGCTGCTGGTCCACGCTCTTGGCGATGGCTGGGAACCGCTGTGCACCCATCTGAGCGTTGCGATACCGGATCAAGATTATCCCAATCGCAACAGCGCCGCGGGCTTCAGGTCGAGATTTTCGCTGAACTGATCTGGACCAAAACCGGCGGTGTCGGCCCGGCAATCCGGACACCTCGCCCCACATGGAGTGGGGCGAGGAAAAGGCGCACGGTTTTACCCCGCCATGGCCAGCGGCACGGCGCTCTTGTTGGGGATCTGGATGTCGATTTCCAGCGTCGACATGGTCTCGCCGCGATCCATTGAGACCTGGAGATAGTCCTGGTCGATCTGCACATGCTTGGCGATCACAGCCATGATCTCCTCGCGCAGAATGGAGACGAGGTCGGGCTGGCCACGGCTGCGGCGCTCATAGGCGAGCAGCACCTGCAGCCGCTCGCGCGCCACCGGCGCGCTGGTGCGCCGCTTGAAGAGGTCGAGGATGCTCATGCGGCCCTCCTTCCGAGCAGACGGTCGAGGAAACCCTTGCGTTCGAAGGGCACCACCACCGGCAAATCTTCGCCTTCGAGCCGCCGTGCCGCTTCGAGATAGGCGCGTGCCGCGTTGTTGAGCGGTTCCGACAGCGTCACCGGCGAACCGAGATTGGAGGCGCGCAGCACATCCTGGCTTTCCGGGATGATGCCGAGCAGCGGCACCGACAGGATTTCCAGCACGTCGTCGATCGAGAGCATTTCTCCCCGCGCGGCGCGCGCCGCGTCATAGCGCGTGACCAGCACATGCTTGGCGATCTGCTCACCCTGTTCTGCGCGCATGGTACGGGCGTCGAGCAGGCCGATGATGCGGTCGGAATCGCGCACCGACGACACTTCCGGATTGGTGACGATGACGGCCTCGTCGGCAAAGCGCATGGCGAGCTGCGCGCCGCGCTCGATGCCGGCCGGGCTGTCACAGAAGACGTAGTCGAAAACCGAACGCAGCTTGTCGATCACCTCGCCGACGCCGTCCTCGGTCAGCGCGTCCTTGTCGCGCGTCTGCGACGCCGGCAGCAGGAACAGCGTGTCGACGCGCTTGTCGCGGATCAGCGCCTGCGACAGCTTGGCCTGACCCTGGATGACGTTGACGAGGTCGAAAACGACGCGCCGCTCGGCGCCCATGATCAGGTCGAGATTGCGCAGGCCGACGTCGAAATCGACCAGCGCCACCTTCTTGCCGGTCTTGGCGACCGCGGCACCCAGCGCGGCCGTCGAGGTGGTCTTGCCGACGCCCCCCTTGCCCGATGTGACGACCACTACCTTGCCCATGGAAAAAGCCTCCGTTGCCTGTTGTCGTTCGTTGTGCCGTGTGCCGCACGGCTGTTGTCAGAGCCTGCCATCATGCCATCCCAAACCGGTCCGAGGCTTGCGCGCGGCGATGCCTCGGCGCTTGTCTGGGCCGGAACCGTGAAGCCGGGCGTCAGCACCGCGCCGGCCTAGTTCAGCGGCACGACGGCG
Source organism: Mesorhizobium sp. LNHC209A00 (assembly GCF_000502915.1). Lineage (NCBI taxonomy): Bacteria > Pseudomonadati > Pseudomonadota > Alphaproteobacteria > Hyphomicrobiales > Phyllobacteriaceae > Mesorhizobium > Mesorhizobium sp. LNHC209A00. The sequence continues at coordinate 73,153 of NZ_AYWT01000013.1, read as the reverse complement.
AGCATGTCGCCTTCGAGGAAGGCCTGCACGGCCTTGCCGCGCGAGACGCCTTCCATCTCTTCGGCGGTGGTGTACCAGCCGTCGACCGAAATCAGCTCCGCCTCGTTCTTGCGGCAGAAGATGCGTGCCGAGCGATTGCCCTGCGAGCCAGCGATGGCGCGGCCGCGTAAAGTGCCATACACATGGATAGAGCCCGCCGCGATGATTTCGGAGCCGGACGCGACCGAGCCCAAAACGATGACATCGCCATGCGGATGAAAGATCGACTGGCCCGAGCGGATCGGCGACTTGACCATCAGCGTGCCGGCCTGGACCGTTTCGATGGCGCCGGCTTCCGCCTTGGCCGCCTTGCCCTTGCCGACCTCGGCCCTGCCTTCGTCGACCTTGCCCTCGCCTGCCTTGACTTCCCCGACTTTGACTTCGCCTGCCTTGACTTCCCCGGCTTTGACTTCGCCCGCCTTGACTTCGCCGGCTTTGACTTCGCCGGCCTTGCCGGCATCCCTGCCGCGATCCGAAAACACGGTTTCCAGCTTGCCGGCTTCATCAGCCGCCTCCGCCTTGCCCTTGCGGCCGGGCTGAGACAGCAGGCCATCCGTAGTGGCCTCCTTGGCGGCGCTAAGCAGCGGCGGCAGGTCAAGCCCGAGGGAGGCCCCTTCAAGCTCGATCGCGTAGACCCGGATGCCCCGCGCACCAAGCGAAGCAACCAGCAGCGCGATGTCGGCGACGTCGGGCTTCAGTACGTTCAAATCGAGCACCACCGGCCGCCCCGCAAAATACCCTGGCGAATTGCCGATCCAGTGATCCAGCCCCTCCAGCCAGGCGGAAATCGGCGCCTCCGGCGTGAGCGTAAAGGCCACGAACGAACGGGCGCGAAAACGAATGGATTTTGTTTCGACGGGGGCGGCAAAGGTCACGGCCAGCGAATCCTTACTGAGAGGTAAACGCTAGGGGGTTAATGGTTAACGAATGGTTAACGGCAAAGGGCAACTCGGCAGCTAGCGCGAGAAATCGGGAGGTCTGCTAAAGCCCCGCGGAGACCGGCGACAGGTGCGGGCTCCTCCCGAAGCAGGCGCATCAGCGGCGGCGCGAAGCTGATCGAATGGCTGCTACCAGGTGGGCATCTTCGAAGGGCTTGCTGATCAATGCCACGTCGTCAGGGCGGTCCGAGATTTTCTCGGCATCGGCGTAGCCCGTGACGATGAGTGCCGGCCAATCCGCGCGCAAGCTTCGGGCGAAGCGGATGACGTCGATGCCGGAGATGAGCGGCATGGCGAAGTCGGTTACGATTACGTCGAAACGGTCCGGCTCCTTTTCGATGGCGGCAAGGGCCTGGGCGCCGCCCGAAAACGCCGTCACGTCGAAGCCCGATTGCCGCAGCGACATCGCCGTCAACTCCCGCAGGGACTGACTGTCGTCGACGAGCAGAACAGTCGGCAACTCATCCTCGGCCGCCGTCGGGAGGTCCGTGCCGGCATTGTTGGCGGCACTGGCTTCGAAAACAAGCTCATCTTTAGCGGTGACGTCTTGCGCCTCGCGTGAACGCGGCAACCAGAGCTCCATGGTTGTGCCGTGGCCAAGCTCGCTGTCAATCCTGAGCGTGCCACCCGACTGCTTGGCGAAACCATAGACAGTGCTGAGGCCCAGACCCGTGCCCTTCCCGATCGGCTTTGTCGTGAAGAACGGCTCGATCACCTTGCTGATGACATCCGCGGCGATACCTGTCCCGGTGTCCTCGACCGCAAGCCTGACATAGTCGCCCGCGGCAAGCCCTTGGCCGGTGGGGCCGACGCTGCGATTGTGGGCCTTGACGCGGATTGTCCCGCCGGAAGGCATCGCGTCCCGGGCGTTGAAGACCAGGTTCATCAACGCAAGCTCAAGCTGCGCCGGGTCCGCATGCACCGGCCATGTATCTTCACCGACATGCCAGTCGAAGCGCACCAAGCCGCCCAGGATCGGCGCCACCAGGCCGGTCATCGTGTCTCCCAGGGTCGACATACGCACGGCAACCGGCTTCAGATCCTGGCGCCTTGAAAAGGCGAGCATCCGCTGGATGAGGTCCTTGCCCTGGGAAGCGGAGCGGCGCGTCATGTCGAGAACCTGGGCCGCCTTGCCGTCGAGGCTCACTTGCCTTTCGAGCAGGCTCAGCCCGGAGAGGATCGCCGCAAGCAGATTGTTGAAGTCGTGGGCAAGTCCGCCGGTCAGCTTGCCGACCGCGTCGAGCCGTTGCGATTGCAGCAATTGGCTTTCCAGATGGCGCTGCTCGGTGATGTCCTGCATGGTGCCCAGCAGCTCGAGCCCGGCGCCATCCCTGGCAACCACTCCCTGGTCGAGGAATATCCGGTATTCCTCATTGGCGCGTCGCCAGCGGAACTCGCACGCATAAGAGCCGGTCTCGTGGGCGGCCGAAAGCGATCTTGTCACTTCCTCCCGATCAGCCGGATGGACCCGGCTGATGCCGAAATCTGGATCCGCCATGAACCGGTCCGAAGAAAATCCCGTCAACCGCTCGACCCCCTTGGAAACATAGGTTGCGGCGAATGGCGCCTCGGCCGTGCGGGCGTGAAAACAAATCGGCAGCGAAGCGAGGATCGTCTCCTGCCGGGCCTCGGAATGCCGCAGCGCCCGCTCGGCGTCGAGCTTGTCGGACGTCGCCTTCAGCGCTCGCTCAAGCAGCAGCTGCTCCCTGGCCGCGTTCCGTTCGATTTCCCTCGTCTTTTCATAGAGATCGACGAAGACCATGACCTTGGACCGCAGCATCGACGGGTCGAATGGCTTGAACAGATAATCCACCGCGCCGGCGTCATAGCCGCGCAACATATGTGCTTCTTCCTTGTTGATGGCGGTCAGGAAGATGATCGGTGTGGCGTTCGAACGTTCGCGCCTCCGGATCAGGGAAGCGGTTTCGTAGCCGTCGAGACCGGGCATCAGCACATCCAGCAGAATGACGGCGAAGTCGTCCTTGAGCAGAAAGCGCAGCGCCTCGTCGCCCGACTGAGCGCAAATCACCTGCCCGACCCCGTCGAGTGCCTCCTCTATGGCAAGGAGATTCCGCGCGTCGTCGTCGACAGCGAGAACGCGAACCGGCCCCAGCTTTTCGAACGGTTCGCTGCTTTCTGCTTCCATCGCGGCCATAGGCTAGATCCGCCGGGGCGCGATCAGATTGCGGTCGTCGCCGTCTGCCCGCGATGTCCCCGCCCGCGAGCGCGAGCGACCGACCCAAACACGCAGCAGGGCGAGGAGCAGGTCGAGGTCGACTGGCTTGGCGATGTAGTCGGACGCGCCGGCGTCCAGACATTTCTGGCGATCTCCTTTCATCGCCTTGGCCGTAACGGAAATCAGCGGAATGTGCGCGATTTCCGGCTGGGAGCGTATCCGGCGCATTGTCTCGTACCCGTCCATCTCGGGCATCATGATATCGATCAGGGCGACATCGACGTTCGGCGCCTCTTCAAGCATGGCTATGCCATCCCGTCCCCGCTCGGCATGCCGCACCTCGATACCGTAGGTCTCCAGCACGCTGGTCAGCGAATAGATGTTGCGAATGTCGTCGTCGACGATCAGAACCTTGGCTCCGGCCAGATCGGCGTTGTCGAGTTGTTCGGAAGCAAGGATTTCCTTGTCGGGCCTGTCGCCTGGAAGGGCCGCGGACATCAACAAGCCAAGCTGGGAAAAATTGTCGGCACGCGGAACATCGCTGAGCGGCGGATGCAAGGCGATCTGCTGTTGAAAGGAGTCCGGATGGGGCGTGAAGAAGAGCAGGCGCGGGACAAAATCGCCGAACTGCGACATGATCTCATCGAGCATCTGGGCGTTGTCCTTGGCCGAACGGCCAAAACCGAACACGACGGCGTCATATCCGGCAATACCATCCCCGTCGGCATTAGCCGCGACGCGGCCTATGGCGGTGACCGACGTGACGCCGTCGCGAATGGCTTCCACCAGCGCCAGACGACGCTCGGGATCCGGATCCGCGACCAGCACATTGCGTTGTGTCCTGAGTGTCCTCGACTGAATGTCCTCGAAGACACGCGAGAGTTCGCCGGCGGACACCGGCTTGCTGGAAACGCTTGCGGCGCCTCGGCGTGTGAGAAGCTCGATGTCTTCAGCGCCGGAGATAACGTGGATGGGTATGTTCCTGGTCTTCGGATCGTGCCGCAAAAGGTCGAAAAGGACCCAGCCGTCAATGTCCGAAAGGCCCAGATCCAACGTGATCGCATCGGGCATGAGCTTGCGTGTAAGCGCCAGCGTTCCCGAGCCGGCGGTGGAGAGCACGCCTTTCAATCCGGCCGATCGCGCGAGACCAAGCAGCAGCCCGCCGAAAGTGGGGTCGTCCTCCACGATCAGCACCACCCTGTCCGACGGGTCGATCGCATCACGGTCATCGGCGAGTTCCGGCGTTCCTGTCGTGCTGCTGGCCGCAACGGAAACGGCAGCCGGCGAAAGCTCGATCTGCGGTGCAAGACTGCTGCTGCGCGGGCCATCGAAGGGAATGACAAGCGTGAAGGTCGAGCCCGTCCCTGGCTGGCTTTCGACGCGCAACTCGCCGCCGAGCAGGCGGGCGATTTCCCGGCTGATCGAGAGGCCGAGGCCAGTGCCGCCATATTTGCGGCTGGTCGTGCCGTCGGCTTGTTGGAATGCCTCGAAGATCAGCTTTTGCTTGTCCTCCGGAATGCCGATGCCTGTGTCGGTGACGGCGATTGCCAGCGCCTTGGGCAGTGTTGCCGCGCCATTTCCGCGGCCGGTCCGCTCGGCATGGATGCTGAGCGTCACGTCGCCTTGGGACGTAAACTTGAAGGCGTTGGACAAAAGGTTTAGGACGATCTGCTGCAGCCGTTTTTCGTCCGTACGGATCGTCTCGGGCAGGATTTGATCGATCTCGATCATAAACCTAAGCCCCTTATCGGCCGCAAGCTGGCGGAAGGTTCGCTCCATATGCTGACGCAGATGTGCGAGCGGCATGTCGTTGAGCTCGATCGAAACCGTGCCGGATTCGATTTTCGAAAGATCCAGTATGTCGTTGATGAGGCTGAGCAGATCCGTGCCCGCCGAGTTGATCGTGCGAGCGAACTCGATCTGCTTGTCGTTCAGGTTGCCCTGCTGGTTGGTCGCGAGCAAGTTGGACAAGATCAGCAGCGAGTTCAGCGGCGTCCTCAGCTCGTGGCTCATATTGGCCAGGAATTCGGACTTGTACTTGGACGTCAGGGCCAGCTGTTCCGCCTTCTCCTCGAGCGCCCGTCTGGCCATTTCGATCTCGAGATTCTTGTTCTCGACCTGTTTTTTCTCGTTCTCGAGAAGCTGGGCCTTCTCCTGCAATTCCTCGTTGGTGGCGTGAAGTTCTTCCTGTTTCTTGGTGAGCTCGGTCTGGCGCGACTGCAGTTCGGACGTCAGAAGCTGTGACTGCTTGAGAAGCCCTTCCGTGCGCATGGTCGCGGCGATCGTGTTGAGCACGATGCCGACCGATTCCATCAATTGCTCGAGGAACAGGCGATGCGTGTCGCTGAAGCGGCTGAAAGAAGCGAGTTCGATGACCGCCTTGACCTCTTCCTCGAACAATGCAGGCAGAACGATAGCGCTGGCCGGCGGTGCTTCGCCGAGGCCCGAGCTGATGCGCAGGAAGCTCGACGGAACCTCGTCGAGCATGATCGCCCGTTTGTCGGCCGCGCTTTGACCGATCAGGCCTTCCCGGAAGTCCACACGCTGGCGAATCTTGGCTTTGCCCTCGGCGGCGTAGGACGCGGCCAGTTCCAGATAGGATTCTTCCTCGTCGCGATTGGTCACGTAGAAAACGCCGTACTGTGCGTTCACCAGCGGCGCCAGCTCCGAGATGATCATGCGCGACACCGTGGCCAGATCGCGCTCGCCCTGCAGCATGCGCGAGAACCGAGCGAGGTTGGTCTTCAGCCAATCCTGCTCGGCATTCTTGAGCGTTTGATCCTTCAGGTTGCGGATCATCTCGTTGATGTTGTCCTTGAGCGCCGCGACCTCCCCGGAAGCCTGGACGCTGATGGAACGGGTAAGATCGCCCTTGGTGACCGCGGTCGACACCTCGGCGATGGCCCGCACCTGTGTGGTCAGGTTCGCCGCCAGCTGATTGACGTTGTCGGTCAGGTCGCGCCACAGGCCGGCGGCGCCAGGCACCCTCGCCTGGCCGCCGAGCTTGCCCTCGATGCCGACCTCGCGGGCGACGTTGGTCACCTGATCGGCGAAGGTCGCCAGCGTTTCGATCATGCCGTTGATGGTGTCAGCCAGGGACGCGATCTCGCCCTTGGCATCGACGGCGAGTTTACGCTTGAGATTGCCCTGTGCCACGGCGGTGACCACATCGGCGATGCCGCGCACCTGGTTGGTCAGGTTGGTCGCCATGAGGTTGACGTTGTCGGTCAGGTCCTTCCAGGTGCCCGCCACGCCCTCGACCTGTGCCTGGCCGCCGAGCTTGCCCTCGGTGCCGACCTCGCGCGCCACACGCGTCACCTCGCCGGCAAAGGAGTTGAGCTGGTCGACCATGGTGTTGATGGTGGACTTCAGCTCCAGGATCTCGCCCTTGACGTCGACGGTGATCTTCTTCGACAGGTCGCCGCGCGCCACCGCTGTCGTCACATCGGCGATGTTGCGGACCTGGCCGGTCAGATTCTCGGCCATCGAATTGACGTTGTCGGTCAGGTCCTTCCATGTGCCGGCGACGCCGCGCACCTGTGCCTGGCCGCCAAGCTTCCCCTCGGTGCCGACTTCGCGCGCGACACGCGTCACTTCCGAGGCGAAAGAATTGAGCTGATCCACCATCGTGTTGATGGTGTCCTTGAGCTCGAGAATTTCGCCGCGAACGTCGACCGTGATCTTTTTCGACAGGTCGCCCAGCGCAACGGCGGTCGTCACTTCCGCGATGTTGCGGACCTGGCCCGTCAGATTCGCGGCCATGGCGTTGACATTATCCGTCAGGTCCTTCCACGTGCCAGCGACACCGCGGACCTGTGCCTGGCCGCCAAGCTTGCCGTCCGACCCCACTTCGCGGGCCACGCGCGTCACCTCGGATGCGAAGGAGTTCAGCTGGTCCACCATCGTGTTGATGACGTCCTTGATCTGCAGAATCTCTCCTAGTGCATCGACGGTGATTTTTTGGGTGAGATCGCCGGTCGCGATCGCGGTCGCGACCTTGGAGACATCGCGCAACTGCACGGTCAGGTTGCCGGCCATGGCGTTGACGTTATCGGTGAGGTCCTTCCAGGTGCCGCCGACCCCCTCGACATGGGCCTGGCCGCCGAGTTTTCCCTCCGAGCCCACTTCGCGGGCAACGCGGGTGACTTCGGAGGCGAATGAGTTGAGCTGGTCCACCATCGTGTTGACGGTGTTCTTGAGCTCGAGGATTTCGCCCTTCACGTCGACCGTGATCTTCTTTGAGAGATCACCCCGCGCAACAGCCGTCGTCACATCGGCGATGTTGCGCACCTGGCCGGTGAGATTGGCGGCCATCAGATTGACGTTGTCGGTCAGGTCTTTCCAGGTGCCTCCGACGCCACGGACTTCCGCCTGGCCGCCGAGCTTTCCCTCCGTGCCGACCTCGCGCGCGACGCGCGTCACTTCCGAGGCGAAGGAATTTAGCTGATCCACCATCGTGTTGATGGTGTTCTTGAGCTCCAGGATCTCGCCCTTCACGTCGACCGTGATCTTCTTCGACAGATCGCCAAGAGCCACGGCGGTGGTCACTTCGGCGATGTTGCGCACTTGGCCGGTCAGGTTGGCCGCCATTGAATTGACGTTGTCGGTCAAATCCTTCCAGGTTCCAGCGACACCCCGCACCTGCGCCTGGCCGCCAAGCTTTCCCTCCGTGCCGACCTCGCGCGCGACGCGCGTCACCTCGCCGGCAAAGGAGTTGAGCTGGTCGACCATGGTGTTGATGGTGGACTTCAGCTCCAGGNACGGACTTCCGCCTGGCCGCCGAGCTTTCCCTCCGTGCCGACCTCGCGCGCGACGCGCGTCACCTCGCCGGCAAAGGAGTTGAGCTGGTCGACCATCGTATTGATGGTGGACTTCAGCTCCAAAATCTCTCCCTTCACGTCGACGGTGATCTTCTTCGACAGGTCGCCGAGCGCCACCGCGGTCGTCACATCGGCGATATTGCGGACCTGGCCGGTCAAGTTGGCGGCCATCAGGTTCACGCTGTCCGTCAAATCCTTCCAGGTGCCACCCACGCCCTCGACGCGGGCTTGGCCGCCGAGCTTTCCCTCGGTGCCGACTTCGCGCGCGACGCGCGTCACCTCGCCGGCAAACGAGTTGAGCTGGTCGACCATGGTGTTGATGGTCGACTTCAGCTCCAGGATTTCACCCTTCACGTCGACGGTGATTTTCTTCGACAAATCGCCCGAAGCGACGGCGGTGGTCACCTCCGCGATGTTGCGCACCTGGCTCGTCAGGTTGGTCGCCATCGCGTTCACATTGTCGGTCAAGTCCTTCCAGGTGCCCGCCACGCCCTTGACCCGGGCCTGGCCGCCGAGCTTGCCCTCGGTGCCGACCTCGCGCGCCACGCGCGTCACCTCCGAAGTGAACGAGGCGAGTTGCTCGACCATCGTGTTGACGATCTTGCCGATCCGCAGGAATTCGCCGCGCAGCGGCCTGCCGTCGATCTCCACCATCATGGTCTGGGACAGATCGCCCTTGGCGACGGCGCCAATGACCCGGGCCACCTCGGCGGTCGGTTGCACCATGTCCTCGATCAAGTCGTTGACCGATCGGACACTTGATTCCCAGCTACCTTTGGCGTTCCTGACATGGCCGCGCTCGCTGATGCGCCCGTCTTTGCCGACCACCCGGCTGAGCCGCGCGAATTCCCGCGTCACTTGGTCATTGAGTTCGACGATTTGGTTGAACGTGTCTGCAATCTCGCCACTCAGCCCATCATAGACGTTTTCGATACGGACGGAGAAATCGCCGTTTCGAAAGGCTTTGAGAGCGCTGAGAATTTGTCGAGAGTCCAGTTGTTCTTTTGGTAACCGAGATACGCCCAAAAACCCCTCCACGCGGACCCCACGGCCGGATCAGGCCGAAGCTCCTAACGCGTGGCCGCATATTTTGTTCCGTATGATTTGCTGAAAGGCCTCGCCGCGCTTTTCTGGCCCCCTTAGGAGGACGAAGAAGGCGGGTTGGCCTACAGCTCGGCCTCTGTCTACCGCTATGCACGGCGATCGCCTCAATGCCGCTTGAAATACTGCACTTGCCTTTCGTGCTTCTCCGCCGCTTCGCGGCTGTCGAACGTCCCCAGATTCCGCCGCTTGCCCGTCTTCTCGTCCTTCTTCCTTGAATAAAGCCGGTATTTCCCGTCTTTCAGCTTCCTGATCATCAGTCGCTCCCCAGGAAAGGACGGAGGGCCCGGCGATCGCCGGGCCCTCCCTATTGTCAGTCGCGGTGTTCGGGCATGGCTTTCAGCTGGTCCTTGGTCCAGCTGGTCACGGCATGGACGTCGCCGTCCTCGTCACGCATGAAATCGAGTTCGTTGGCGGCGACGGCGACAGGCTTGGCGCCGATGCCGAGGAAGCCGCCGACGTCGATGACGACCTGGCTGCTGCCATGCATATGGTCGACGGAGCCGATCTTCTCGTCGTTGGGACCGTAGATGGTCGCGCCTTCAAGCGTGTCCGGGGTCAGTTCGGCGCGGCTGAGCCTTACGTGGTTGGCGTGGTCCATGAGTGCATCTCCTTTGGGGTGGGGACAGGGTGAACCTCCGAGGCGGCCAAGGGTTCCGACATTGTCGGAGATGACCAGGGATAGCGCTCCAAGAGAGCGCCGGCTTCGCGACAGTCATGGTTTTGCGCTGGGTGGCTCGATGAATCATCTTGTCATCGAGTTGCGCCAACCCGTTGTTTCGAAAGGCTCGCGCGTTCAGCGCCCGCGCTTTGGCTTGAGGCTGCGTGCGGCTTGCTCGATCGCGGCGCGGTCGGTACCGAGGCGGTCGATCAGCTCCTGCGCCTCCTCGCCCGTTATGCCCGCGCGGATCGCCAGTTCCTCCACCGTCAGAACGTCGGAACTGGCGATCTCGCCGGTTTGCGGCAGCGCGTCATCCGCCGTCAGCGGCAGGGCGGCTTCCCTGTCGATCTCCATCTCGGCCCGGCGCCAGTGCCGCTCATGGTCGCCATGCGCCCCGCCTTCGCGCTGCCAGATCTCGTAGGCGCGGTTCCTGATCTTGTCGTCGCGGTCGTCGCTCATGTCATTCCTCCACTCATGTGAGGCATGAACGCGGCGCCGATGCTAACGATCCAAAAAATTTGCGTGATCGTCGCGATGGCCAGATGCACCCTTCAGCCACGCCTACACGGCACCGGCGGCTATTCGCACTGGCGCCTGGGTCCGCCGGAATATGGCTGGTAGCTGTTGTCGTCGGGCCGGTAGGAGCGGTAGCGGCTGAAGCAGGAATCGACATGGTCGGCGGAAAGCGCCGTCGTGGCGACCGCCGGGGCGACACCGCCCTCGACATAGCTGACGGCTGCCGATGGCTGCGCGCCCTGGTCGGCGCCGGCATCGAGATAGGGTGAGACGCAGGGGCGCTGCTGCCCGCTGTAGGACATGTAGCTGTTGTCGTCGGGATGGTAAGAGCGGTAACGGCTGGCGCACCACCGGACATGGGACGCCGGCAGCGCGTCGGCTCCATCCGCCGGCGCGATCGATCCGGTCGCGGTGGGATCGGGTGCCTGCGCCTTGACGGCGACCTCGGGCGGAGCGGGCTGGTCGGCCGGCAAGCGTTGCAGATTTTGCGCCGCCTTGTTCACCGGCCGCGCGTCCCTGGTCCACAGTTCCGCCACGCTGAGGGTCGGCCTTGCCTCATGCGCGGGCTTGGCGGCGAGCAGCCAGGCGGCAAAGCCAAGCCCGCTACCGAAGACCGCAAGGGTCAAGACAAAGCCGCCGACCAGTGCCAATATCGCTTTCACGTCACCCTCCTTGAGTCCCTGCTTATAGAATGCGGAGCATCAAGGCTGGTTCCAGCAAAGTGCGTGTGGCGGGCGTATGAACGGGTCGCGGCCTCAGCTTCTCCTCAAACCGGCAGCCTCACCTCTGGGAAAACTGGTTCTCGACCGCCAGCAGCAATGCCACCGTTTCCCTATCGCGCTGGCGCTGCCGCAGGGTGCGGGCCAGCAGCCAATCCAGCGAGATCCGGCCGGCGCCGGCGACGGCCAGCACGAACATGCCGCCGGCGATCGCCAGATCCTTTTCGAAATTCAGCAGCTCGCTCTGGCTGGCGAAGTTGGTGTGGAACAGTGTGGCCGTTGCCAGGCAGAAGAGGCCGAGGCCGATCGCCCCCAGCCTCGTCAGCACGCCCGTTGCCACCGAGAGCCCTGCCCCCAGTTGCAGCGCGATGGTGGCGACGAACAGCGGTAGCCCAACGCCTTGCGCGGCCATCGCCTTGGCGGCGCCGTCGAAATGAGTGGCCAGCGTCACCCCCTCATGCAGGAAGATGAAGGACATGAGCAGGCGGCCGGCAAGCAGGGTCAGATCCCTGACATAGAGTCTGGTGGCGAGGGCGTGCAGCTTCGCGGCGCGTTCGTTCAGGGTCATGGTCAGCCTCCGATATTTTGACACCGTGGAGGCGCCACGCGGGAACGGCGCCTGCCGAATGTGATGACTAAAAGGGCCGGAGCCGGCTCGAGGGAGAGGCGCCGGCTCCGGCAGTGGGCGCCAGCCACGAGCGCCCGAACTTTGCGATCCATCGGGGTTGGCGCAAGGCCCCTCATCTGTCGCTCGCGTCCAGCTTCTCCCCGAGGGGATTGCCCGAATTGCCATTCGCAATCCGGGGGGAGAACTTACTTCGTCACCTTGGTGTCGATGGCTTTCCGCAGGTCGGAAAGCTCGTCGCAGCCGGCGGGGCAGAGTTTCTGCAGGGAGGCCAGTTGCTCATCGGCCTTGGCCATGTCGCCGCTCTCGACATAGAGCTCGCCCAGATATTCGCGGGCGGCCTTGTGGTCGGGTTTCAGCTCCAGGGCCTTGTTGTAGTAGGTCAGCGCGGTGGTGAAGTCGCCGGTCTTGCGCAGCGTGAAGCCGAGCAGATTGTAAACGTCGGCCTGCTGGTTGTCCTGCGCGAGGTCGCGCAGATCCGCCAGCGCGCCCTTGTAATCCTTGGCGTCGATCTTGGCCTTGACGGCGGTGAGGTCGGGCGCGTCGGCACCCTCGATATCATCGACCGCATGGGCCGGGATGATGGTTGCGACGGGAACCACGGTCAGCACGGCAATGGCGCCGAGCAGGCCAAACAGGGCGTGCTTGCCCAGATAGCACTGTTTCATTGTCTGTCTCGCTAGGATTGAGTTACCCGTTCAAATTTGAACGGGAGAGAAGCCGTAGGCATTGCCGTCCTTGACGAAGACGCCGGTGCCCGGGAACGGGAAGTGCGAACCGGAAATGCGGATGTTGTCCGCGATCACCCGGTCGATAATCTTGTGGCGCGTGGCGATCGCCGTCGGCCCGTCCTGGTCATAGGCACCCTGCCATTCCGGATGCGGCGCGAGAAGCGCCGGCACATACATGGTGTCGGCCGAGATCATCAGTTGTTCCTTGCCGGAATTGGCGAGGTACACCGAATGTCCCGGCGTGTGGCCGGGGGCTGCGATGATCTGGATGCCGGGCGCGACCTCGGCGCCGTCCTCGACCAGCTTCCAGTTCTTCCATTTCGGGAAGTTTTCGGCGATGCGCTTGCCCGCCGGCTTGCGGCCCTCGGGCAGCTTGGCCAGCCTGCTGGGGTCGGTCCACCAATTGTATTCGGTGGCGTTGACGATCAGCTCGGCATTGGGGAACACCGGCGTGTTGGTGCCCTTCTCCATCAGGCCCCAGACATGGTCGGGGTGGAAATGCGAGATCATGATGGTGTCGATCGCCTTGTAGTCGATGCCGGCGGCGGCCATGTTGGCCGGCAAATGCGTGGCATTGGCCTGCCACTGGCCGACGCCCGAGCCGGCATCCATCATGATCAGCTTGCCGCCCATCTTGAGCACGGCGACGGTGAGCGGAATGGGCATGAAGTCGGTCGTCAGCCCCGCCTTGGCGAGCGCTGCCTTGGTATCATCGACCGAAACATCCTTGATGAAGGCCGGGTCGTGCGGCTTCTTCCAGATGCCGTCATAGATGGCGGTCACCTCGATATCGCCGACCGTGTATTTGTAGAAGCCGACGGTGGGTTCCACCGGCGTCTGCGCGAAAGCGGGCCGGGTGAATTCCAGCTTGCCGGCAAGGCCGAAGGCGGCAGCGGCGGCGGCGGATTGAAGCACTGTGCGGCGTGACATGCTGAACATGGTGATCTCCTCTGTTGAGTGGTGACTATGGCGCGAAAGGTCGAAGGGAATGACGGAGCGCCAAGCCCCTGGCCCTCCGTCGCTGGTCGCGGGATCGGATCGGCGCCGTCGGGATCCGGTGCCGAGCCGTGAACTCAGTTGCCCCAGATGCCCTGGCCGGGTTCCTTCGCATCGGATTTGGTCGCCGGCCGGCTCGGCCCGGTCGTCACCTTGGTATCGACGCCATGAGGACGTGCCGTGTAGGGGATCGAGGCGGTGGCATTGGTGTCGACAGCGGCGCCAGGCTGGTTGACGTTATCGGCGCCGAAATGGTCGCTGCCGGCAAAGGCAGAAGTCGAGGCAAGCAACATCGCAGCCACGCTGAGAGCGAGCTTGGTCATTTCGGTAAATCCTTGTTTCGTTTTCTTAGGGTCGCGGACCGCAAGATTGCTCCGCTTGCAGAGAAGACCCGCAAGGGCCGCGCTTTATTCCCGGGCGGTATGAGATTTTTCTGGAAGGGCTGAAATTGAGGGAAGCGGTCCTACGGAAGACTGCCCAGACACAATTCAGAAACAAGATTCAACAGTTCGGAAAAACTGGCGAAAAGATCGGCTGGCATAAGCATCCCTCAACGGCCGGAAATCTGGCCGCCGCACCAGCACGGACACAGGCGCACGGACACAGGCGCACGGAATTGGGTACGGCAATGCAAAGAGGTTCGAACGGATCGACGGGTGCCCTGCCCCGCATGTCGCTCGCCGCCGGTAGCGCCCAGGCAACGCGCGCGCTTGCGCGATGCGCCCATGCTCCCGAAACTGTGAAGACGGAGCGGTCGATTCCGTGATAACCGCCCGGCCAAAGAGGGTACGGCCGGCGATCGCCGGCCTGAATTCCCGAATCTTCCGTTCTGGAAGCTTCGGTCATTCCCCCTCCATGAACAACGATGAAATTGCAGCGACGGCACAGTCGGCAATGCCCGCCGGCGCGGCGGCGTGACCGAGATGTGCCTGTAACGGCTTGCCAGGACGAGAAAGTTTGGAAATGGACCACGGTATCGATATCGCCGAACTGGACAGGGAAGCGGCAAGAGCGGGCACAGGGCCCGAGACCAGCCCCGACAGCATCGATGCACTTGCGGGAGTTGCAGCCGGAGCGCACGGCCAAGTTCTGGCGGGCGCCGATTTTGCCCGAGCGGGTCAGCCGGACGAGCGGCTCGACAAGGTCTTCGAGCAACTCGCCGAAACATTCGCCACGCTGCCGGCGGTGATCTCCGAGGGCCGCACCTGGACCTATAGGGAACTGGACAAGCGCGCCAACCAGTTCGCTCGCCTGCTGGTCAAGCGCGGCGTGCGGCCTGGTCACCGTGTCGGGCTCATCCTCGACCGGTCCGCCGAAACCTATGTGGCCCTGCTCGCCGTGGTGAAGGCAGGCGCCGCCTTCGTGCCGCTGGCCACCGACTTTCCGCAAGAGCGCATGGCGCTCATCATCGAAGACGCCAGCGTCAGCCTGGTCGTCACCATCGCCACCTACGCGTCGCGGGCCGACCAGCTGCCGGTTCCGCACCTGTTGATCGACAGCGCCGCCGCCGAAATATCAGCCCAGTCCGACGCGCCGCTGAAGCCGCACAAGGCGCCGGCCCCCGCTGAGGTCGAAGACATCTGCTATATCCTCTATACATCGGGCACCACCGGCAGGCCCAAGGGCGTCGCCATCCGCCATCAAAGCTTCGTCAACTTCATCCGCGTCGCCGCCGCATCCTATGGCTACCGGCCGGGCGATCGCGTCTACCAGGGCATGACCATCGCGTTCGACTTTTCCTCCGAGGAGATATGGGTGCCGTTCGTCGCCGGCGCGACGGTCGTGCCGGCACCAGGCCAGATGCCGCTCGTGGGCGAAGAGCTCGCCGATTTCCTGCGCCATCACGACATCACCTGCATGGCCTGCAGCCCGACGCTTCTGTCGTCCATGACATCGGACGTGCCCAGCCTTCGCACGCTGCTGGTCGGCGGCGAGGCCTGCCCGCACAATCTGGTGGTGCGCTGGTCGAAGCCCGGGCGGCAGATCCTCAACACCTATGGCCCCACCGAGGCGACCGTCACGGCAACCATGGGTGCACTGACGCCGAACCGGCCGGTGACGATCGGCGCGCCGCTGCCCACCTATTCGATCGTCATTCTCGACCCTTCGCTGCCTCAGCTTGCCGAACCTGGCGAACTGGGCGAGATCGGCATTGCCGGCATCGGGCTGGCGGTCGGCTATCTCAACAGGCCGGACCTGACCGAACAGAAGTTCATCACCGATTTCCTCGGCCTGCCGAACAACCCGTCGAAGCGCATCTACCGCACCGGCGACCTTGGCCGGATCAGCGACGCCGGCGAGATCGAGTATGCCGGGCGCATCGATACCCAGGTGAAGATCCGCGGCTATCGCATTGAACTCGGCGAGATCGAGGCCGTGCTGCTCGACCAGCCCGAGATCGCGCAGGCCGCCGTCACCACCTGGGAGATCGAGCCCGGCCGCGTCGAACTCGTTGCCTATTACGCGCCCAAGGCCGGCCAGCCGCCGCTCTCGCGCGCCGACATCGCCCAGACGATGAAGCGGCGGCTGCCGGATTACATGGTGCCCTCCTATCTTGAGGAACTGCCGGCGATCCCGATGACGGTCTCCAACAAGGTCGACCTTCGCCAGTTGCCCAAACCGACCAGCGTCCGGCTCTCGGCCGACCGCGCCATGGTGCCGCCCGGCAACGACGACGAGCGTTTCCTGGCCGACGCGCTATGCGCCGTGCTGAAGTTCGACGACGTTTCCGTCGAGGACAATTTCTTCGACGATCTCGGCGCCAACTCGCTGCTCATGGCGCATTTTTGCGCGCGCGTGCGCACGCGAAAGGAATGGGCGACGACGTCGATGCGCGACATCTATCTCTACCCAACGGTGGCGCGCCTGGCCAAGCACCTGAGCGTGGCGGAAGAGATGACGACGGCCACCAACGAGCCCGTTCTCACCCGCCAAGCGTCCAATTTCGTCTACTGGACCTGCGGCGCGGCGCAGTTGCTGTTTTACGCAGCCTACAGCTACGTGGCCTTGTGGGCGATCAATGACGGCCTCAACTGGGTCTATGACACGCTCGACGACCCGCTGCAGCTTTATTTCAGGTGCGTGGTGCTCTCGGCCGGTGTGTTCTTCGGCATGTCGGGCTTTGCCATTGCCGCCAAATGGGTGCTGGTGGGCCGCTGGAAAGCGGAAGCGTTCCCGATCTGGGGCCTGCGCTATTATCGCTTCTGGGTGGTCAAAACCTTGATCCGTACGGCACCCGTCGTGCTGTTCCGCGGAAGCCCGCTCTACAGCCTCTATCTGCAGCTTCTGGGAACCAGGATCGGCAAGAACGTGGTCATCGAATCCCGCGCCGTTCCCGTGTGCACGGACCTGATTTCGATCGGCGACCGAACGATCCTGCGCAAGGAATCGCTGATCCTGGGCTATCGCGCCCAGGCCGGCTATATCCATACCGGGCCGCTGACCATCGGCCGCGATGCCTTCGTCGGCGTCGGCTGCACGCTCGACATCGACACCGCGATAGGCGATGGCGGCCAGCTCGGTCATTCCTCCTCGCTGCAGCGCGGGCAAAGCATCCCCGACGGCGAACACTGGCATGGATCGCCCGCGGTGCCGACCACGGCGGACTATTGCAAGGTGCGCAATGTCAATCCTCCCCGCATCCGGCGCTTCCTCTACGAGGCCGTGCAGCTGATAGGACTGTTTGCCATCGTCACCCCGCTGCCGCTTTTGTTCCACAGCTATTGGGAGAATGTCGGCGACGACTATCAGGAGACGATCGGCATTGTGGCGATCGGCACCACGGTCACGCTGTTCGGCTACATCGTCGCGGCTTTTTTCGCCGCCACGGTAGTGCCGCGCCTGTTCAGCCTGATCCTGAAACCCGGCCGTACCTACACGCTTTATGGCTTCCGCTACTGGCTGCAAACGGTTGCCGAGTTCTCGAGCAACTCGCGCGTGCTCGGCCTGCTGTTCGGTGACAGCTCGGCTATCGTCCATTACATGAGCGCCATCGGCTGGAACCTCAACAAGGTGGTGCAGACAGGCTCCAATTTCGGCTCCAACCAGCAACACGAAAACCCGCTGCTATGCGAGATCGGCACCCAGACCATGGTGTCAGACGGGCTTTTCATGATCAACATGCACAAGTCCGCTTCCGCGTTCCGGCTCGAGCCGACCCGGATCGGCGAACGCAACTATCTCGGCAACAACATCTACTATCCGCCGGATGGACGCACGGGCGACAACGTCCTGCTCGGCACCAAGGTGATGGTCCCCATCGACGGGCCATTGCGCGAGAATGTCGGCCTTCTGGGCTCGCCGCCCTTTGAAATCCCACGCATGGTGAACCGCGACAAGGAACTCATCGCCGGCATCGACGAGCAAGACCGGCGCCAGCGCATCCCGCTCAAGAACCGTCACAATCTGGTGACGATCCTCCTGTTCATGGCGACGCAATGGGTCATGCTGTTCGCCACGCTGGCGATCTGGGATCGCGCACTGAACTACTACACCGAATGGGCTGAGATCGCCCTCTTCGTGGCGGTGCTTTTGACCTCGGCGATCACCATTCCGTTCTACATCTTCGTTGAGCGGGCAAGCCTCGGTTTTCGCAAGCTGAAGCCGCGGATAACGACGATCTACGACGTCACCTTCTGGCGTCACGAGCGCCATTGGAAGCTCGCGGATTCGCCTGTTGTGCGCCTGTTCGCCGGCACGCCGTTCCGGCCGATGATCCTGCGCATGCTTGGGGTTCAGGTGGGCAAGCGCGTCTATGACGGCGGCGCCAACCTGACCGAGCGTTCCCTCGTGGTGATCGGCGACGACGTCACGCTCAATGAAGGCTGCGTCATCCAGGCCCACTCGCTGGAAGAAGGTGCGTTCAAGTCCGACTTCATCCGTATCGGCGATGGCTGCACGCTCGGACCGTCCGCCTTTGTCCATTACGGCGTGGTGATGGGCAAGGGATCGATGGTCGATGCCGATTCCTTCGTGATGAAGGGCGAGGAGTTGGAGCCCAACTCGATCTGGCGCGGCAACCCGGCCAAGCTGCACCGGTTCGTCGAGCCGGTCATGGAAGACGGCTCCAGGGCGTCGTCCTGACCCTCGATCCCGATCGTCGGAGGCCACGTGGCAGAGCGATCCGGAAGCACCGTGGACATCCGGATCGGCCCGGTCACCCCAGCCAATCGCGCTTTGGTTATCGCATTGCAGCTGGCGCCGGAGCAGATGGACTTCGTCGCCAGCAACGCAGCCTCCCTGCGTGAGGCCAAATCCGATCGCGGCGCGCGGCCACGCGCGGTCATGGCAGGCGACCAGATCGTGGGGTTCCTGATGTACGAGGCGCCGCGGGACGATGACGAGGCGCGCATCTACCGCTTGATGATCGACCGCGCCTGGCAGGGCCGGGGCTACGGCAAGGCCGCATTGCGTGAAGTGCTGAAGGAAATCGGTGGGCTCGGCCACATCAGGCACGTGTCGATCTGCTACGAACCGGAGAATGAAGCGGCACGGCGGCTCTATCGCAGCGCCGGTTTCGTCGAACAGGGGCTCGACGAGGACGGCGAAATGATCGCGGATCTCATTCTGCCCACCGGCCACCGATGACGCCGCCCGCCGAGCCGTCCGAGGAAATCGCCCTGGCGCGCGCCATGGCCGCCATGGCTCCGGCCGGGGTCCGCACCGGTTGCCGGATCATCCGCGAAGGCGACGAGACCCATCTGTTGCCGGCGGAAGCACGCTCCATCCCCGCCCGCCAGCCGTCCATGCGGCGGGCCAGCGGCGCGGCGCGATTGATCGCGCACCGGCTGCTGACGGATGCCGGCTTCGACGGTTTCGCCCTCTTGCGCGGGCCGTCCGGTGCACCCGCCTGGCCGGAGGGGATAACGGGCTCGCTCGCGCATGACGACGACATGGCCGTGGCGGCGGTCGCGGCTGTTGCCGGCATCGGCTCGCTCGGCATCGACGTCGAGCCGGCGCTGGCCCTGCCCGATGAGATTTTCTCGCTCGTGGCAATTCCCGAGGACCGGATCGACGCCGCCGACCGGCAGCTCGCCGGCCGCATCCTTTTCGCCGCCAAGGAAGCGGTCTACAAGGCTGCCTATCCGCTGGATCGCGAGGTGCTGGGCTATGAGGATATCGGCGTGGACCTCAAGGCCGGCCGCGCGACGACAACGACAGGCCGCAGCGTCAGCCTGGTCTATTGTACTGCCCCGCGTGTCGTGGTGTTGGCGTTTGTCGAGGGTGATAGGGTTTAGCGAGGGCGGACGCGGTTATCCCGCTGCGCAGCGATCTCCGGCGTTGGCGCTGCCCCTCACTGTCCTGCCGGACATCTCTCCCCGTATAGTGACGGGGAGAGAGGACCAGCTGCAACGCCGTTGGTCTTCCCGCAACGCACGAGATTGGCGAAATCGGCGACGGCAGCGCCCCTCTCCCCGTCACTATACGGGGAGAGGGTGCCGGCAGGCAGGTGAGGGGCAGCGCAAACACTGGCCACTATGAATAGTCGCTATGACGCATGGCGTTATTTATCCAGTGGAAAGCATCATGGCGTCACGAACCGGCATTCGGTTTGCACGAAGACCCTTCGCCCACAATCTCGGTGTACTCTTTCACCTGCCCATCCAGCCCACGTATGCGCCAGCTCTGCCCGTCCTGTTCCTCGACATGGCAAGGTCCGAGCGGCACCTTGCCGCCCCCGTCGGGCAGGTCGAGCACATAGACAGGGTTGCAGATCCCCGACAGGCGCGCGCGCAGCGCTTCCACCAACGCCTGGCCCTGTGCGATCGTGGTGCGCCTGTGCGCCATGCCGCGTGCGAGATCGCCATGATGGAGGTAGTAGGGTTTTATCCCCAGCCGGTACATCAGCTCGCGGCAGAGCTCTTCCAGCGCGTCGACCGTATCGTTGACGCCCTTCAGCAGAACGCTCTGGTTGAGCATCACGAAGCCGGCCTGTCGCAAGGCGCGGCAGGCCACTTCAGTGGCGTCGGTGATCTCGCGCGCGTGGTTGAAGTGGGTGACCACCGTCACCATCAGCCGGCCCTGCAGCGCCGCGACAAGCCCTGGCGTGATGCGCGACGGCAGCGCCACCGGCACGCGCGTGTGGAGGCGCAGCAACCTCACATGGGCGATGTCCTCGATGCGCGCCCGGATTTCGGCCAGTGCCTTGTCGGGCAGCGACAGCGGATCGCCGCCGGTCAGGATCACTTCGCGGATTTCGGGATGGCCCGATATATAGGCCAGCGCCGGCTCCAGCGCCTCGCGCGTATAGCCACGGCCGATCGACGTCAGCGATTCCTTGCGGAAGCAGAACCGGCAATAGACCGCGCACTGATAGGTCGGGAACAACAGCACCCTATCGGCATGGCGATGCGTCAGGCGCGGCACCGGGCTGAATTCGTGATCGGCGATCGGGTCGCCAAGCTCGCCCTCCGCCTCGTCCAATTCCTCAGGCGACGGGATCACCTGCGCCCGGATCGGGTCGGCGGGATCGTTCCAGTCGATCAAGTCGAGATAGGCCTTTGGCGCGCGCACCTTGTGAAGCGCCGCGGCGGCTTGCGCGGCTTCGCGCTCGGCCGGCGAGAGCGGCAGGGAAGCGAGGTCGTGCACATGGCGCACGCCGGCGCGGACATCGTCTTGCCAGGCGATGTCGGCGGCGCGGGTCGCTTTGAGGTCGGTCATCGGTGTCTCGGCTGTTTGCGCGGACCTATCGACCGGATGGACAGCGCGGTCAACCGCTGTCGCAACGCCAACCATGTCCCCCGCCTTCACAACCTAGGCCCACCCGCGCCAGCCATCGCCACAAAAGCGCTTTCGATCGTCTCCAACCTCAGCTCCGGATAAAGCGTCCCGGCTTCCGGGGTGGCCGTCTCAAGCGCGGTTTCGCCGCGGATCCAGAATGCGCGCAGCAATCCAAGGCCGGGAACCGCCGCGATCAGCGCCTCCAGCTCCTCGGCGCTCATCTGCTTGACACGCGGCGAGCGGCCGCTCACTTGCCGCCACAGCTCGATCATCGCGCTCTGCGTAGTCTTGTTCTGCGCGATCCGTATCTCGCTGCGAACAGCATTGGGATCCTCCAGCGCGCGCATGGTGACCGCGGCGATATCCTTCTCGCTGACGAAGGTCGCCGGCACGTTGCCCTCGCCATAGAGCGTCACCTCGTCGGGCGGCAGCGGCGACGATCCGAAGCGCGTCAGGTCGCCCAGCGTCGCCACCCAGGTCGAGAAGAAGCCGTTGGTGTAGATCACCGTATAGGGCAGGTCTGCCTCCCGGACCGCGTCGAAGACGGCCCGCTTGATGTCGAGCGGTTCGATCGAGCCGGGCGCGGCGGCGGCAAAGTCGAGGCCGAAGCCGGCGGAGGGCACATAGCGGGAGACGCCGGCATCCCTGATCGCGCGCACCAGTGTCATCTCGCTGGCCGAGCCGACATGCACCGAACTGATGACGCGGTCGACCTTGCCGACGGCGCGCACAAGACTGTCATAGTCGTCGAGATCGCCGACATGCACGGTGGCGCCGAGCTCCTTCAGGGAGCGCATCCGCGCTTCATTGGCCGAAGTTGCCTGCCGGGCCAGGACATGGAGGCTGTCGCCATTGCGCGCGCTGGCCTTGGCCATCTCGCTGCCGAGCAGTCCGGTGGCGCCGATAATCAGGGTGCTGGTCATATCGCCCTCCCATTGGCCAGAATTTCGTTAGCAAGGATGGAACCATCCCAGTCGCGTTCAAGGCCGATGTCATGCAAACGGCGATCGGGAAGCCGGGAGATCCGGCGCAATGTGCGGCGGCGCTCGAACGCTGCCGCGCTTCGCATGGCAAGGCCGCTCATCGCGGCGCCGATGGGTCGAAGGGTCAAGGTCATGTTCGTCTCCTGTGTTTCACTGGGCGCAAGCCCGCCGATGTCGCCCGGGTGGGGCGAGCATGACGATTGCTCACACTTGTCTGGTCAATTCAGCGCATCGATGAACCGGAAGGCCGGTGTGGATGCTTGGTACGCCTGAATATTGGGCCGTTGAGGGCTGGACGACAAACGACTCTTTGTGCAGGATTTGTGAGCAACACTCACAGGTCGATCCGATGCCGCGCAGACTGCCACCCCTCACCGCTTTGCCCGCCTTCGACGCGGCCGCCAGGCATTTGAGTTTCTCCAAGGCCGCCGGAGAGCTCAACCTCACCCATGGCGCGGTCAGCCGCGCCATCCGCAACATCGAGGACAGGCTGGGCATCCAGCTCTTCGATCGCGGCACACGCTCCGTGCGTCTGACCGCTGTCGGCGCGGCCTATGCGGCGGAAGTCGGCAAGGCGCTCGACCAAATCGCCGCCGCCACCATCGCCGCCACGCCCGACCGCTCGACGCGCATCCTCAATGTCAGCACGTCCGACGGTTTCGCCGGCCGCTGGTTGGTGCCGAGGCTGCATCGTTTCCATCGCGCCAATCCCGACATCGACGTGCGGCTGGCGACTTCGGGCGTGCTGGCCGATTTCGTCAGCGACGGCATCGACATATCCATCCGCTACGGCCGCGGCGGCTATAGCGGGGTGACCGCGGAATTCCTCGCCGACGAGGAGGTCTTCCCCGTCTGCAGTCCGGAATTGCTGCAAGGCGAGCATCCGCTGCGGCAGCCGGACGATTTGAGGCACCACAAACTGATCCACGACGCCTTTCGGATCGACTGGGCGACATGGCTTGAGCAGGCCGGTGTCGAAGGCATCGACCCCACACGCGGCGTACGCTTCGATTCCGCCACCTTCGCCGTGGAGGCCGCCGTGCACGGCGAAGGCGTGCTGCTCGGCCGCAGCGCGCTGGTCTCGGCCGACCTCGCGGCAGGCCGGCTGGTCCGGCCCTTCGATCTCGCGCTGAAATCGGCGGCCAGCTACTACGTCGTCTATCCTGAAGGCGCGCTGCGCCAGAAAAAGATCAGGGCGTTCCGCGACTGGCTGTTCGCGGAAGTGGCCGCCGACTGGATTGATGCGAACAAGAGCGGCTGATCCGACGAACGCCCACCTGAATTCCCTCTCTTGCCGGCCAGATATCGCCGTTCGCTCCGGAGTTGCGCATCCAGTCAGTCCGACGGGCCGTCAGGCAGCTTGGGCATGACGATCCGTATGGGACGGCTGCCGATCGGCGCTCCGGTCCCGCGATCGATGCTGACTGGGTCGATCTCGGTTCCTGTCTCGGCGTCGAAGAACCGGGTGAAATTGCCACCGCCCCGGTGCTTGCTGCCCCAAGCGGCGAGCGAGAACAGCACCGGAAGCAAATCCCGACCGGCCTCGGTCAACAGATATTCATCCCGTGGCGGCCGCTCCGAATATCGCCGTTTCTCCAGCAGCCCTTCCTGCGTCAAGGTCGCCAACCGGCTCGTCAGCATCGTCGGAGCGATGCCGAGATTCTTGCGAAATTCGTCGAAACGGCTGAGCCCCGCATGGGCATCGCGCATGATCAACATGCTCCACGCGTCGCCCACCGTGCCGAGGCTGCGGGCGATCAAACAGGGCTGGCTGGAAAGATCCTTCACATCGATACCATTTTGATAGTGACTTACTACTAATTTGATAGTATCTTATCCCGCGAGGCCGTTCCACCGAAAAATGATGGTGACGGCCGCACATGGCGCCGCTGGAGTCCCAAATGAAGTTCTATCTGTGCAAGTACATCCCGCCCCGTGCCGACTTTCGTGCATCCATGACCGGCGACGAGCGGGAATGGATGAGGCAGCATGGCGCCTTCTTGGACGAGTTGCTCGACCGCGGACTGATCGTCGCCCATGGTCCGGTGATGGATCCAAGTGGCGGCTATGGCTTGTCGCTATTCCGGATCGGCGACGACCAGGACATCAAGGCGATAACCTCCCAAGACCCCATCGTGAGAAATGGCGCCGGCCATTACGAACATCACCCCATGCTTCATTTGAGCGTACACGGCTGACAAGTCCGACAGCACAAAGCGTCATGATCATGCATCTCGAAGGATATTGAAATGAGCAACAAAAATCGCGGCGTCGCCGTCGTCACCGGTGCAGCGGGCGGTATCGGCCTTGCGACAGCCAAAGCCCTTCTGTCGGCCGGCTACCGCGTCTTCGGCACGAGCCGGAAAGCCGCAACCGGGTCACCGCCGGGGATCACGATGCTGAGCTGCGACGTGACCGACGCGGACTCCGTCGCAAGCATGGTGTCGGAGGTCATAAGCCAGGCCGGGCGCATCGACCTGCTTATCAACAATGCCGGCAATGCCCTGATCGCGGGTGCGGAAGAATCGTCCATCGAACAGGCAAAGACCCTTTTCGACGTCAACGTCTTCGGTCTCATCCGCGTCACAAACGAGGTGCTGCCGATCATGCGACGTCAGGGCGGCGGCCGGATCATCAACATCAGCTCGGTTGTCGGCTTTGTCCCCAGCCCGTTCAGCGCGCTCTACACATCCACGAAACATGCCGTCGAGGGCTACTCCGAGTCGCTGGACCATGAGGTCCGCCCCTTCGGCATTCGCGTCCTGCTGGTCGAACCGGCCTTCACCCGTACGGCTCTCGATCACAATGCGACGAAGCCGGACAGGATGATGAGTGTCTATGACCAGGCGCGGGCAACGGCGACGGCGGTCTGGAACGGCGCGATCGAAAACGGCGATGCTCCCGAGGTCGTCGGACAGGCGGTCCTCACCGCGGCCACCGCGACATCGCCGAAGTTGCGCTATCCCGCCAGCAAGCAGGCGCGGCGCCTGTACCTGCTGCGACGGTTCGTTCCCGCGCATGCTTTCGACAAAAGCCTCCGAAAACAGATGAACCTGCCGTCGTGACAAAGGCGCGTAGCCGCTGTTCGGCGGGCCAGTTTTGAGACGCCAGACATCCGCTGCCGCGGCCGGACGATTTGAGGCACCACAACCCGATCCACGACGGTTCCGAGAGGGGGTCGGCGGAGTGGCGCCAAACCGCCTTGGGCATCCCTGCCCGCGTTCAGGTGGCGCTCGACACTTTCGCGATCGCCGCCAGCACCAGCAAAGCCAGACAGCCAACAAGCGCCATCAGGCCCAGCGACCAGGAAATGCCGATATGGGCCATGGCCAATGCCAGGGCGAACGGCGCGACCGCCGAGACGATCAGGCGGGCGGACATGGCGCGTCCCTGCAGCCGGCCATAGCCTTCGCTGCCGAACAGCGTCAGCGGCAGTGCCCCGGTGACGATGCTGAACAGCCCGTTGCCCATTCCGAAGATGACTGCGAACGCCATTGCGCCGGCGACCGAAGGCGCGGTGCCAAGCAGGATGACCACGCCCGCCGTCATCAGCACGGCTGAGATGATGGCGAGCCGCAGCGGCGGCAGGTTGATCCCGAAGACCATATTGACGAAACGGCTGAGCACCTGTGACGGCCCGAACAGCGTCCCAACGATGGCGGCGGCGGTACCCAGACCGAGCCCGGACAGCAGCGGCACCATGTGGACCAGCACTGCGCCGCTGACCAGGTTCTGGAGCGAAAAAGCGACAACCATCAAGGCAAAGCCGAGCGGCCGCGCCGGGGCCGGCAGCGATCCCGCGACGTGCCGGGGCGGCTCGATCGCCGCGCGCCTGCTCCTGGCCAGCCCCTGCGATAGCCAGGCGTGCAGCGGCAGGCAGACCAGCAGGTTCAGCCCGGCGAAGACGAGGTAGACTTCTCGCCAAGGCAAATGCGCATGCATGGCCGATGTGATCGGCCAGAAGACGGTCGATGCGAAACCGGCGATGAGGGTGAGATAGCTTATGCTGAGCTGCGCGGCACGCGGCCGGATCTGGACCAGCAGCGCGAAGGCCGCGCCGTATTGGACAAGGTTCGATGCGGCCTGCAGCGCAACCAGCGCGGCGACGAAGGCTGGACCGTTGGGCGCATAGGCACAGGCGGCAAGCGAAGCGGCAGCAAGTGCCGAGCCGGCGGTCATGATCCGTCCCCCGCCAAAGCGGTCGATCCAGCCGCCGAGCCAGGGTGCGGTCAGCCCGCCGGCCAGCAGCGCGGCCGACAGTGCGCCGAATATCCATTCGGTTGGCCAGCCCATATCCTTCGCCATGTCGCCGGAAAGGATGCTGAAACTGTAATAAAGCGTGCCGTAGCCGATAATCTGGGTGACCCCGAGCGCGGCGACAGCCGCTATCGGCGCACGCTCCGCGGTTTCGGCTTTTGCAAGGCTTCCGTCATTGCCCACCGCGGTCATGGCTCACCACCTCGCCGTCTTCCTTGGTGAACTGGCTCACCGGGTGGTCGAGCAGATCCAGCACAAGCTCGGACGGACGGCACAGCCGTGTCCCTCTCGGCGTTTCGACGATCGGCCGGTTGATCAGGATCGGATGTTCGAGCATGGCATCGAGCAGTTGGCCGTCCGACCATTTTGGATCGGCCAGGCCCAGTTCGGCATAGGGGGTGCCCTTTTCACGCAGCAAGGCGCGCACGGGAATTTCCAGCGTCGCTATCAATTGCTCCAGCCGCGCACGTGGCGGCGGATGTTTCAGATATTCGACGATGGTCGGCTCCTCGCCGCTGGCCCTGATCATGGCAAGCGTGTTGCGCGAGGTCCCGCAGTCCGGATTGTGGTAGATGGAGGTCGTCATGGCCTGACCTCGATGGGGAGCGGTTGAACGTGCGGCTGCAGCAGCCATGTCGTCAGCGCCAGGGCAATGCCCGCGCCGGCCAGTTCGGCGGCGATGAAGCCCGGCAGGCTTGCCGGACTGATTCCGGAAAAACTGTCCGTCAGTGACCGTGCGGCAGCGACCGCCGGGTTGGCGAACGATGTCGATGCGGTAAACCAGTAGGCGGCAGTGATATAGAGGCCGACCAGCCAGGGGATGGCCGAGCGCTCGAAGCGCAGGCCGGCGAGAATGACCGCCAGCAACCCAAAGGTCGCGATCCCTTCCGAAAGCCAGAGCGCGGGTCCCGTTCGGTCATGCGTCGACAAGGCCAGCGGCGCAAGCCCGAACATCAGGTGCGCGCCGACCGTGCCGGCGACGCCGCCGGAGAATTGGGCGAGCGCGTACCAGGCGCAGTCGCTCGCCGGCAGCCGGCGCGACAGCGCCATGGCCATCGAAACGGCCGGATTGAAATGGGCGCCCGAGACCGGCCCCAGTATCGTGATGAGAACCACGAGGATCGCGCCCGTCGGCAAGGTGTTGCCAAGCAGCGCCAGCGCACGATCGGGCGTCAGCGACTGCGCCATGATGCCGGAGCCGACCACCGTGGCCACCAGCAGGCTCGTGCCGAGAGCTTCCGCCGCGAGCCGGCGCGGCAAATCAAAGCCGGCCATGTCCCGGATGGAGGACGCGCCAGGCACAGGGTGGTCGCAAGTCATCGGGCAGGCTCCCGCGGGTCGGCCGCACAGCAGCCCGGCAACACCGCCGGCGCGCAGATTTCCGGCCGGCCGGAGCAACAATCCTCCATCAGGAAGCGGATAAGACCGCTCAGCATGTGGTACTCGGCGCTGTAGACCATGGAGCGGGAATCGCGGCGCACGCTCACCAGCCCCGCGCGTTCAAGCTCCTTGAGGTGGAAGCTGACATTGGACGCCGAAACCTCGACCTTTTCGGCTATCGCACCGGCGGCGATGCCGTCGGGGCCGGCAATCACCAGATGCCGCAACACGCGCAGCCGCGTTTCCTGCGACAGCGCCGCGAAGGCCGACAGGGCTTGACGTTCATTCATATTTCAACAATCCTATGAATATTGAAGCAAGGACTATCGCACATGCTCGCCTCTGACAATCGGGAATTTGGCCCCGTGATCATAGCCGACCCGCAAGACATCACCATGGCCGCCTTGCTGGGCTTTCTGACGGATCACAAGGACAGGCCGCTGGTGTTTTTCTACGAGGGCAGGCCGGTGCTGCCGGGCTACCATGTCACCGAGGTCAAGGCCGGCCGCTTCGACGCGCTCGACTGCGGCGGGAATCCGGAATCCTGGTCGGAGATCTTCGTGCAGCTATGGGACGTCAACGAGGACCGCACCCATATGCCGGCTGGAAGATACGCGGCGATCATCCGGAAAGTGACCGAGCATGTCGGTCTCAACGAGCCGGCCAAGCTGACCTTCGAGGTCAGCGACGGCGTGCGCCCGATGCAGCTCTACCGGGCCGCCCTGCCCCGGCTGACCGACGGCGCCGTGCATGTCGAGCTTGCGCCACGGCCAGCGAGTTGCAAGCCGCGCGACCGCTGGCTGGAGGAGGAAAAGAGTGCCAAGGCCTGCTGCGGGCCCTCCGCCGGACGACAACCATGCTGCGGCTAGCGAAGGGTCCTTTTGAGTATGCGAGCACCGGGGGCGCAGGCGCGAGCCCTTTCCAGGTCGGCCGAATACCGCCGATCTTAGTCCTTGGCGCGAAAAGCGTCCGGCACCACGAACACCTCGTCGGCGCGGCCATAGCCGCCATCGGCGACTTCCTCCACCAGCACCATCGTGTAGGGCCGCACGCCCTCGCCGAAAAAGTCGACGAACATGGCTGTCGTGCGATGGATGAGGTCTTCTTTCTGCGCCTTGGAGAGCGCCGCCCGCGGCATCTTGATGTTGGCGAATGGCATGATCTTTTCCTTGTCTTCTCAATTGTTGGGGTGAGTTTCAAAATGGGACAGGAGACAGGCCGCCACAGCAGCAGCGGCCAGCCTCCTTCAGATCACGCCGCCATTGGCGCGGATGATTTGCCCGTTGACCCAGGCACTGTCCGGCCCGGCTAGGAACGAGACCACGCCGGCAATGTCGTCGGGCTGGCCGAGCCTGCCGAGCGGGATCATTTTGGCCGTGGCCTCGATCTGCGCCGCGCTCTTGCCATCGGTGAACAGCGCCGTCTCGACTGGTCCGGGCGCCACCGCGTTGACGGTGATGCCGCGCGCGCCAAGCTCCTTGGCCAGGATGTGCGTCATCGCCTCGACCGCCGCCTTGGTGGCGGCATAGACGCCGTAACCCGGCTGATAGAGGCCGACCACGCTGCTCGAAAAATTGACGATGCGGCCACCATCGCGAAGGCGTTTTGCGCCTTCGCGCATGCCACGGAACACGCCGCCGAGATTGATCGCGACCTGGGTGTCGAAGAAGGCGTCATCGGCCTGCGCGATCGGCGAAAGCTTCATGATGCCGGCATTGTTGACTAGGATGTCGATGCCGCCGAACGCCTTCTCGCCCGCATCGAAAAGCTTGGCGATGCCGGCCGGATCCGAGATATCGGCCTGCATGGCGACCGCCTTGCCGCCATCGGCTTCGATGGCGCGCACCAGCGCCTCGGCCTCGGCCTGCCCCCGAGCATAATTGACAACGACGGCGATACCGTCACGGGCGAGGCGCCGCGCGATCGCCGCGCCGATGCCTTTGGAGGCGCCGGTCACGATCGCCGCTTTGGTTTGGTCCGTGCTCGTTTGGCCTGAAGTCATGGAAGTCTCTCCTTCTTGTTGGTGAGGTTGATATAGGTGGAGCCATCTTCCGGGATAATCAGCCCTGTCTTGACATCACTATTCGGAAACTGCGAACAAAGAGCATGGATCGTCTGGACACGATGCGGCTCTTCGTTCGCGTGCTGGAACGCCGTAGCTTCACCGCTGCCGCCGCCGATCTCGGCCTGCCGCGCTCGACCGCAACGGAAGCGATCCGGCGGCTGGAAGAACATCTCGGCGCAAGGCTGCTGGAGCGCACCACACGCCAGGTAAACGCCACGCAGGACGGCGAGGCCTATTACCGGCGCTGCCTGTCCATCCTGGCCGAGATCGAGGATGCAGAGGCCGCCTTCCACAATGCGGAACCCTTCGGCCTGCTGCGCATCGACGCCAGCACGCTGCTCACGCGCACCTTCCTGTTGCCGCGCCTGCCGGAATTCCTGGCCCGCTTTCCGCGCGTCGACCTGCAGATCGGCCAGAGCGACCGGCTGGTCGACCTCGTGCGCGAGGGTGTCGATTGCGTCATCCGCGTCGGCGAACCGCCCGACAGCGGCATGATCATGCGCCGGCTGGCCATGATCCGCGAAATGACCTGCGCCAGCCCCGCCTATCTCTCTCGGCATGGCACGCCCGCCTCCCCCGACGCGCTCGACGGCCACCAGGCTGTCGGCTTCGTCTCCTCCCGCAGCGGCGAAGTGCTGCCCTTCGAATTCACCGTCGGCGGCAAGACGCGCGAGGTGAGGCTGCCCGGCCGCGTCGCCGCCAACAATTCCGACACCGCCGCCGACCTCGCCCGGCTTGGCCTCGGCCTCATCCAGGCACCGCGCTACCGCTTCGAGAAGGATTTGGCGGAGGGAACACTGGTCGAGGTGCTGGCCGAGTATCCGCCCTCGCCGACACCGCTGTCGGCGCTCTATCCGCAAAACCGGCAGCTTTCGCCGCGCCTGCGCGTCTTCCTCGACTGGGCGGCACGCATTTTCGCCGAGGCGAACTTGTAAGAGCAATTCCAGTATTTGGCGGTTTTCTGTCCGGTATTGCGTCAACACAAAGGAACAGGCACTCGCCGTTGCCCATCGGCGCCATCTGATGTCAATGTCGCCGCGACAGCGCGCCATGGGGAGATGGCGCGCCGCCAGGGAGGATTTTCATGACCAAGACGCAAGCCGGCTTGCCGCGCTATGACGATGCCGTTGCAAGCTTTCGTATCGAGGACGAGATCACCAGACTGCAGGGCGACCCCGCGACCGGCATCAACGCATATGTCGAATGCTGCGGCCGGCATACCGGGCGAAACCGCCTGGCGCTACGCGCCATCTCGGCCGACGGCGAACTCAGCGAATTCAGCTTCGAGGATCTCGCCGACATGTCGGGCCGGGTCGGCACTCTGCTGAAGGAGTTGGGCGTCGGCCCGGGCGATGTCGTGGCCGGAATGCTGCCGCGCATCCCCGGACTGCTGGCGCTTATCCTCGGCACCTGGCGCATCGGCGCGGTCTACCAGCCGCTGTTCACCGCCTTCGGCCCGAAGGCGATCGAACACCGGCTCGGCTACAGCGGCGCAAAGCTGGTGGCGACCAATCCGGCCAATCGCGGCAAGCTCGACGAGGTCGCGAACCCTCCGCGAATAGCCATCATCCTCGGGGCGGGCGACGCCCTGCCCCCGGGCGACATCGATTTCCGCGTCGCCCTTGCCGCCGCTTCACCCAACTGCGCCCCGGTGATGTGCAAGGGCGAAGACCTGTTCATGATGATGTCGACCTCGGGCACCACCGGCCTGCCCAAGGGCGTGCCGGTACCGCTCAACGCGCTGCTCGCCTTCGGCGCCTATATGCGCGACGCGATCGGCCTGCGCCCAACCGACATCTTCTGGAACATAGCCGATCCCGGCTGGGCCTATGGCCTCTACTACGCCATCACGGGCCCCCTGCTGCTCGGCATCGCCACGACCTTCAACGAGGGCGCCTTCACCGCCAAAAACACCTATGATGTCATCGAGCGGCTCGGCGTCACCAGTCTCGCCGGCTCCCCCACGGCCTTCCGTCTGCTGCTCGCCGAAGGTCCCGACGCCGCCGCGCGTGCAAAAGGCCGGCTGCGCGTGGTGAGCAGCGCCGGCGAGCCGCTCAACCCGGAAGTGATCCGCTGGTTCGACACCCACCTCGCCGCCCCCATCCACGACCATTACGGCCAGACCGAGAACGGCATGATGGTCAACAATCACCATGGCCTGGCGCACCCTGTTCGCGCCGGCTCGGCTGGCTTTGCCATGCCGGGCTACCGCATGGTGGTGCTGGACGAGGCCGGCAACGAGCTCGGCCCCAACCAGCCCGGCATCCTTGCCGTCGACATCGCCAACTCGCCGCTGCGCTGGTTCGACGGCTACCACCAGGCCGAAACGCCGGCCATGTCGGGCGGCTACTACCGAACGGGCGACACGGTGGAATACGAGCCGGACGGCTCGGTCTCCTTCATCGGCCGCGCCGACGACGTCATCACCTCGTCCGGCTACCGCATCGGCCCCTTCGACGTCGAAAGCGCGCTGATCGAACATCCCGCCGTCAACGAGGCGGCGGTGGTCGGCGTGCCCGACCCCCAGCGCACCGAGATCGTCAAGGCCTTCGTCATCCTGGCGCCCGCCTACGAAGGCAGCCCGGAACTCGCCGAAGAACTGGCGCGACATGTCCGCAAACGCCTCTCGGCCCATGCCTATCCGCGCAAGATCGACTTCGTCGGGGAATTGCCGAAGACCCCGAGCGGCAAGATCCAACGGTTTTTGTTGCGCATGGCTGAGGTGGAGAAGAGGAAGGGTTGAAGGGCGGCGGGAAGATTGGAGTCGGTCCTGCGCCAATTGCTGAGACTTGCCGAGGAGGGGGTGGAAAAGCGACCTTTAAGAAAGGCATGACCTGCGCTGACACGCATAAATTTCCGCGGCAATCAATTTTTGAATTTGCCACGGGTTGCGATCGCGAATGCCATGTTATTCCAACTTGCTGATGGTGTTGGACGCATGCTGCGCAGCTGATCCCCAATGGCCTGCCGCTCGGGAGAGTACGCTGGCAACTTTGGAGAGAGGTCTCTTGCCAGGGTGCGCGCCACCACCGCGCAAAGCCGTAAAAAGCGAAGGCCTTCAGACGCCCGTCTGCCGTTCAACTGCGATCGTCGATACGGATCATCCCTATTGATGAAGGTGATAGAGCTTGCCGACGATCTTCCACTCTCCGGAGATCTTGAGCAGGGAAAGATAATCGGTGAACTTCATGCTCCCGAACTCGTTCTCGATCTTGACGATGGCTGCGTCGTTGGTGACGTCGATTAAGCTGATCGTCCAGCTTGGGCCGTGATTCGGCGGCAGGCCCGCACCCAGTACCTCGCCCACATAGGCATCCACGGATAGCCATTCGACCGCGTTTTGATAATTGCCGATCACCGATGCAGAGGGATGGAAGATAGATCGCAGCCCTTCCTCGTCAGCAACTGACATGGCTAGGGTATAACGTTCAACGGCAGCGCTTATCAGCCCTTCATCGGTCTGTGACATCAAGGCAGCTCCAATCCTTACCCAACGGCATACTGCAATTAAAAGCCATAAGCCACCTCATGGCGTCGCTTCGCGTCCCCCTGTCGAAGTTATAACCGCCGCCCAGGCGTAAGCGGGCGTGGTTCAAATGAGGAGTTTGGATTGGCTGAGCATTGATGAGTTTCAATGAGATGCGTCCCGAAAATCAAGTGTGAACCTGGCTTCGTTTGCGCCATCATCGATGCCCCGCATGGCAGACTTTGGAGCCGGAAGCTGCCGAACTTCTTTTGGTGCAAAAGTTGCCATGTCCGCGCGCTCCCTGTGGCTCCATATTGCTAGTGGCTGGCTGGACAGGCGCATTAAAGGCAAAGCTGGGTGCGGGCGATAGGCGCCACCGGTAAGGGCACGTCATGACGGAGCATCGAATCTATTCCACAAGCTTTGCTAGCGTCTATCCGCACTATGTCGCCAAGGCGCAAAGGAAAGGACGCACAGAGCCGAGGTCGATGAGATCATCCGCTGGCTGACGGGCTACACCGAGAAGGAACTCGACGCCGAACTGGAGAAGAAAACCAGCTTCGAGGATTTCTTCGGTCAGGCCCCTCGACTGAATCCTTTGCGGAATTTGATTACAGGGGTGGTCTGCGGCGTCCGCGTGGAAGATATTGAGGATCCACTGATGAAGGAAATTCGCTACCTCGACAAGCTGATCGACGAGCTTGCGAAGGGGAAAGCGATGGAGAAGATACTCCGAAAATGAGGCGAGAGGCTCGAGCGCGGGATATCATCGACCGAGCGCATGGGCGCAAGCGCTAATCACGTCTCCTCACACCGCGATCTGCAGCGTCCCGTGGCGCCTCACCTCAGCCTCTATCTCCCGCACCAGCGTCTCCAGCGCGGGATTGCGGACGTTGCGGGCGCGGCGAATGACGTAGGCGAGGTCCGGAGGCTTGGGGAACGACTTGTCGACGATCTCCATGCCGGGCCGCAGGTGGCGCTGGCTGAGCAGCGCGACGCCGAGGCCGGAGGTCACGCCGGCGATAATGCCGGCGGCGCTCGAACATTCGAACACGATCTCGAACACCGTTCCCTCGTCCTGGCCGAGATCGAGGCCCCAACGGCGATAGAAACAGTTCTCGTCGAAGGACAGGAACGGCACCGGGTCGCCTTTCGCCAGGGTCAGTTCGGGCGACTTCACCCAATGCAGGGTCTCGCGGAACAGCAGGACATCGGTGGGGCGGACGTCGTGCTGGAACACCTGGATGATGGCGGCGTCGAGCGCGCCCTCGCCCAACAGCTTCTGCAGGGCAAGGCTCATGCGCACTTGCGTGCGGACGCTCACCTCGGGGTACAGCCGGCGAAACCGGCCAAGGATGCGCGAAAGGTCCGTGCAGGTCGTGTCCTCGGTCATCCCCAATGCGATCTTGCCTTGCAGCGTGCTTTTCGACAGGCTCAGGATCGCCTCGTCGTGGATGCCCAGGATACGCCTGGCATAGCCCAGCAGATCCTGCCCTGAACTGGTGAACATCGGCGCATTCGCCTTGCGGCTGAGGATTTCGCAGTCGAGGCTCGCTTCAAGCCGCCTGATCTTGTGGCTGACGGCCGATTGCGACAGGCCCAGCATCTCGGCCGCCCGGGTAACGCCGCCATGTTTCTCGATCGCCACCAACGCGCGCAAGGCATCGACATCCAGGCGGCGGCTCATCACTCCAGCCATGACAATCCTCGTTTGAAACGCAAGCTGTGCTCCAAGGTCTCGGCGGAGAACGGGCTTTGCGGTCAATTGCGGTCAATCAGATATGCCGCATCTCGCTCCAATTTCATGGTTACATCGAAATTTGTCATGTGCAAAGGCGCTTGCGCGTCGCCATAAATCCCGCATCCGAGATCGGCCCTGATCCGCTGGCAAACCCGCTTCGACGAAGAGACCGCATGACGCTCCCGAAACCTCGGTCCCGTCGCCTGGCCTGGCCGCTTCTGGCGGCAGCGCTGGTCGTAAGCTGGAGTTCGGGCTTTGTCGGCATCCGTTACGCCAGCGAGAGCGCCGACGTCATGCTGGTGCTGTTCTGGCGAACCTTGATGTCAGGGCTGGTCCTTCTGCCCTTCGCGCTCTTGGTCGGGCCGCGCATCGGCGTCCGGGCGCTGATCCAGCAGATGGCGTTCGGCGTGGCGATGATGTTCCTCTATCTCGGCGGCTTTGCGCTTGCCATCGGCCAGCGCGTTCCGACCGGCCTTGTCGCGCTGATCTCGGACCTCGTTCCCCTCGCCATCGCGGCGCTGTCGCAGCCCGTTCTCGGCCACCGGCTGACATCGAGGCAATGGACCGGAACGGCGCTCGGCGTGTTTGGCGTGCTGATCGTCTCGCTGAACAGCCTCAGTCTCGGCACCGCGCCGGCCTGGGCGTACATGGTGACGATCGCTTCCATGATGGTCTTCGCGCTGGCGACCGTGCTGCAGAAGCGGATAGGGACGATCAACATGCCCATCCACCAGAGCCTGTGCATCCAATGCCTGACGGCGGCGCTGCTTTTTGCCGCTTGCGCCGAATGGAAGAGCGGGCTGATGCCGCCCCTTGATGGCCGGTTCGAGTTCGGTATCGCCTGGCTGGTGCTGTTTTCGACCTTCTTCTGCTACGGCGTCTATTATGCGAGCCTGCGCCTCCATAGCGCCGCGCAGGTCAGCAGCGTGATCTATCTCAGCCCGCCGGTGACGATGCTCTGGGCCTGGCTGCTCTTCGGCGAGCCGCTTTCGGCGGCGATGGTGCTCGGCCTCGCGGTGACGCTGTTCGGCGTCTGGCTGACATCCTCGCGCGGCACCGCATCGAAGGGCGAGGCAGGTCTGCGCCCGCCGGGCAGCCGGCCGATTGCTCGCCGATCCACGCAAACCCCAGCCAATTATCCACCTCAAGGGAGTGAACCATGAAGCTGACTGATTTCAAGGCCCTGACCTTCGACTGCTACGGCACGCTGATCGACTGGGAATCCGGCATGATCGACGCCCTGAAGCCGCTGACCGGGCGAGTTGGCAGCGGCCTTAGCCGCGACGAGATCCTGCAGGCGCATGCCAGGCACGAGTCCAGCCAGCAGAACTGGACGCCGCAAAAACGCTACAGCGACCTTCTGGCTGTCGTCTACAAGCGGCTCGCCGAGGAATGGAGCGTCGTGACCACGCCGGAGGAATGCATCGCCTATGGCCAAAGCGTCAAGGACTGGCCGGCCTTTGCCGATACCGCCGCCGCCCTGCAATACCTCAAGCAGCACTACAAGCTCGTCATCCTCTCCAACGTCGACAATACGAGCTTCTCCTTCAGCAACAGGAAACTTGGCGTCGATTTCGATGCGATCTACACGGCGGAGGACATCGGCTCCTACAAGCCGTCGCCTCGGAATTTCGACTATATGCTGGAAAAACTGGCGACGCTCGGGATTGGCGACAGGCAAGTCCTTCACACTGCCGAAAGCCTGTTCCATGATCATGCCGTGACCAACCGCCTGGGCCTTAAATCGTGCTGGATCCACCGCCGGCACGCCGATCAGGGTTTCGGCGCCACGATGCATCCCGGCGAGATGCCGAAGGTGGACTTCCGCTTCGACAGCATGGCCGACCTCGCCAAGGCGCATCGAGAGGAATTGCACGGCTGATGGAAGACCATCCCTCGAGCTGAAATCAGAACTCGCCTGAGCGCCATCAACTCTTTTTACGGGTGGTGCCGCGCTTTTCGGCGGAAGTGCCGGAACCCCACAAGGCGCGGCCGAGCAAGCCCCTGCGTTTGCGCGGGGCGAGGTCGATATCGCTGACCAGCTTGGCGCCGCCCTTGCGCCGCTCGAGCGTGATCTTGCGGCTGTGGAAGGCCTCCAGCTCGGCGCGGTGCGCCACGCTCAAGATGGTCACATTAGGCAATTCGTGGATGATGGTCTCCATCATCCTGTCCTGGCTCTTCTCGTCGAGTGCCGCCGTCGCCTCGTCCAGCACGATGATATCGGGCGCGTGCAGGAGCAGCCGCGCAAAGGCCAGCCGCTGCTTCTCGCCGCCCGACAGGGTCTGGTCCCACGGCGCGTCTTCGTCGATCCGGTCGCCGAGATGACCGAGCCCCACCTTGTCGAGGGCAGCCCTGATCTGCGGGATCGCCCAATCCTCGGCGGCGCCTGGATAGGCAGCGGCCCGGCGCAGCGTGCCCGAGGGGATGTAGGGGCGCTGCGGCAGCATGAACATGCGCTTGCCCGGGTGGAAATCGACGCTGCCGCCGCCCCACGGCCACAGGCCCGCTATCGCCCGCACCAGCGTACTCTTGCCCGAACCGGATTCGCCGGCCACCAGCAGCCGCTCGCCCGGCTGGATCACCACTTCGGTTTCCTTGACCACGGCGGTGCCGTCATCGAGCGACACCGACAGATTGTTGAGGCTGAGCATCGTGTCGTCCTTGGTCTCGCCGCGATTGATGCGTCCGAGCGCGTCGCTCTCTTCCGCGCGCTCGAGCCCGTCCAGCGACATCATCAGCGAGGCGATGCGCCGTGCCGAGGCGTTCCAGTCGGCCAGGCGCGGGTAGTTGTCGACCAGCCATCCGAACGCGCCCTGCACGATGGCAAAGGCGGATGCCGCCTGCATGACCTGCCCAAGCGACATCGAGCCGTCGAGGAATTTTGGCGCGCATAAAAGCACCGGCACCACGGGCGCGAACAGGCTTGATCCCTGCGATACCAGCGCCGTGCGCATGTGCTGGCCCGCAAGCATCGCCCACTTCCCCAGCACGCCGGCGAAGGTCCTGTCGATGCCGCTGCGCTCCTCCTCCTCGCCGCCGAGCAGGGCGATGCTCTCGCCGTTTTCGCGCACGCGCGTAAGCGTGTAGCGAAATTCCGCTTCCGCCTGGTTCTTCTGCTCGGAGAGTTCGACGAAATGCCGGCCGATGACCACCATCGAGGTGGAGGTGATGCCGGCATAGATGACCGCGGTGATGACGAGGAAGCCTGGAATGGTCACTGTCGAACCGGCGATCGGCAGTGTGAGCGCGCCGCCGATGGTCCACAAGACGACGATGAAGGTCGAGGCCGCCAGGAAGGCGTTGAGAACGCCGGAGACGAAATCGACAGGTGATTCGGTAGCGATCCGCAAATCGTCGGCGATGCGGGCTTCCGGGTTCTGGTGATCGCCGCTGACGAGATTGAGCTGGTAGTAGCGGCCGTTGGTGAGCCAGCGGCCGATGACGGATGTGGTGAGCCAGGAGCGCCAGCGGCGCTGGATCGTCATGCGCAGATAGACCTGCGCAACGACGAGGCTGGCGCTTCCAAGCACCAGCGGCACGAACACGGCGCTCAGGAAATAGACGGACGGCGCATTGCGCTGTTCGATGGCGTCGAAGATCGAGCGGTTCCAGACATTGATGCCGTACTGGAAGCCGACATTGACGCAGATCAGGATCAGGAGCGCGATCGTGCACGGCCAGGCGAGCTTGTCGCCGCGCCGGCTCCAATAGCCGCGCGCGCTGATCCAGAAGCGCTTCAGCAGGTATTTCTTGCGCGCCTGTTCGGCCTGTTCGGGGCTCAGCTGCGGATCGGGTTCCACCGCCGCAGGCGGCGGCGCCGCCTCGCCGACGACCTCGGATGCGGCCTCGACATCGGGTACCTTCTCCCGGCGGGGCTTCCTGGCATCGTTTGGCTTGGCGCCGCCGGCCGGCCTCTGTTTGGGTTTGATGTCTGCCACAACGGCCATAACGGCCTGGGTATCGGAAGGTTTCATGCCTGGGTATCGGAAGGTTTCATTATCAGGGGTTGCGACCGTGCCAGGGCTGTCCTGGTGCCCCGATATCCGCGACGCCTCGCCATGACTTCACCGCCGCACAATCGCCACCAAGCCACGCGAAGAGCTTGTAAAACGGAGGTTTTCACGATGCGTCTGGTCTGGACTTTGGTGTTCGCGCTGGCGAGCGGTGCGGTGTATGCGGCTTCGCCGGAGGACGACTACATCGCCGCGCGCGACAAGGCGATCGCGGCCATCGCCGCGATGGAAAGCGCGAACGCTCCCGTGGAAACGCTCGATGCGGCCAATGAGAAGGCCCGCGCCGATCTCGAACAGCGCCTTTCGACGCTTCTTGGACCTTTCACGGTCAAGGGTTTTCCGGCGGCCGGCAGGATCAATATCGAAAGCCTCAGTTCCTCCGATGTCGGCTTCGGCATGCTGGACGGGCTGCGTCACGGCACCGAGGATGGTCCCAGCATCGTGGCGTCGACACGCGGGCTGGTCGAGCGCTGGCTGCAATCGCGCGCGGCCGAGACGGACGCCGATCTCAAATTGCCCACCAGCTTCGACGCGGCGCTGAAGCTCGATGCGTTCTACACCCAGGCCATCGGCAGCGACGCCGCTTTCACCGGCACGCTCGACTTCACGCTGAAGACGCCCGATGGCGCCGACATGGCGATCGCCCGCCTCGGCGGCTGGGCACAGGATGTGGGACCCAACTACGACCAGGAAATCGTCGTCACGCTGGTCAAGGGCAACAGTGTCATGATCGCCGAGGCGCCCGCGACACCGCCCGTCCCAAGGATCGCGGCCTGCGACGCGGTCTGGACCGCAGCCGACGCCGCCGCGCAGAAACTGGTCAAGCAGGCAACCGACGACAGCGACGAAAGTACATCCGATGCCGCCGACGCCGCCTGGGCAAAAGGCGACAGCGACTTCCGCGCCTGCATGGGGGCACAATTGGCTAAAGACGCCGCCTACCCGGCGCTGCTTGCCCAGGCGCAAGCGCTGGCGGACAAGATGGCGGGGAAGTAAGAAATCAAGATGGAACGTCGGCGCCGCCCCTCACCTGCCTGCCGGCATCCTCTCCCCGCATAGTGACGGGGAGAGGGGCGCGCTTCGCCACTTTCGCCAATCGCCAATGTTGCCTAGAAGGCGTCGGCCATGCGGCCAGCCCCTTCTCCCCGTTACTATACGTCGAGAAGTGCCCGGCAGGGCGATGAGGGGCGGCGCCGAGATCCGTGATTGGCCCCCTCTTGTCGCCTTCGCACCCGCCACCATATCGTCATCACGCTGGCCTTGCTGAACACAGTTGCCAGCGCCATTAAAAATTGTTGAAAGGATAATCCCCGCACGCACCCCGGCGCGGCGGGCGGATGAACAGTGGGAACTTGAGATGACGACGGATACGAAAGCAACGGAAACCAAGGCATTCGAGGCGGATGTTTCGCGGCTGCTGCACATGATGGTGCATTCGGTCTATTCCGATAAGGACGTCTTCCTGCGCGAACTGATTTCCAACGCCGCCGACGCCTGTGAGAAGCTGCGCTTCGAGGCCGTCAGCCACCCCGAATTGCTGGCCGAGGACCCGAAGCCCCGCATCTTGATTTCAGCCGATGCCGACGGCAAGCTGATCACCGTCGAGGACAACGGCATCGGCATGAGCCGCGACGACATGACGGAGGCGCTGGGCACGATCGCGCGCTCGGGCACGCGCGCTTTCATCGAGCGCGTCGGCGCTGGCAATTCGAGCGAGGACACGCAGCTCATCGGCCAGTTCGGCGTCGGCTTCTACTCCGCCTTCATGGTCGCGACCCACGTCGACGTCATCAGCCGCCTGGCGGGAAGCGAAGAAGCCTGGCGCTGGTCGTCCGACGGCAAGGGTTCCTACGAGATCGCGCCCGCCCCGCTCGAAGCAGCACCCAAACGCGGTACCCGCGTCGTGCTGCATCTGATGGACGACGCCGCGTCCTACACCGGATCCTATCGGCTTGAGCAACTGGCCAAGTCGCGGTCGGGCCATGTGCCGGTGCCAATCACGCTCATCGAGAAGCCCGGTGCCGAGGCGCGCGACATTGCCGATGGCACGGCTCTTTGGGTTAGGCCGAAAAGCGAGATCAAGCCCGAGGAATACACCGATTTTTACCGCGGCGTCTCCGGTCAGTATGACGAGCCGGCCGCCACCATCCATTTCCGAGCCGAAGGCCGGCAGGAATATAGCGTGCTGGCCTTCGTGCCCGGCTCGCGTCCGTTCGATCTGTTCGACCAGGACCGCAAGGGCCGCATGAAGCTCTATGTGCGCCGCGTCTTCATCACCGACGATGCCGATTTGTTGCCGCGCTACCTGCGCTTCATGCGCGGGCTGGTCGATTCCGCCGACCTGCCGCTCAACGTCTCGCGCGAGATGATCCAGGAAAGCCCGCTGCTTGCCGCGATCCGCAAGGGCCTGACCAACCGCGTGCTTGGCGATCTCGCCAAGCTGGCGGAGAACGAGACCGAGTCCTATGCGAAAATCTGGGAAAACTTCGGCGTCGTCCTCAAGGAAGGGCTCTACGAGGACCATGAGCGGCGCGAGCAGCTCTTGAAGCTCGCCCGCTTCCGCTCAACCGCCTCCGGCGAAGGCTGGCGCGGCCTTGCCGACTACGTCTCGGCGATGAAGGAAGGCCAGAAGGCGATCTTCTTCATGGCCGGCGACGACCGTGCACGGCTCGAAGCCTCGCCGCAGCTCGAAGGTTTCAAGGCACGCGGCATCGAGGTCTTGCTGCTCACCGACCCGGTGGACAGTTTCTGGACGTCGATGGCGCCCGAATTCGACGGCAAGCCGTTCAAGTCGGTGACGCAGGGCGTGGCCGAACTTTCCGAAATCCCGCTGCTCGACGAGGCGAACAAGCCGGATGCGGCGGCGACGCCCGAAGTGGATGGCTTCCTGGCCTTCGTCAAGGCGGCGCTTGGCGATGCCGTGTCGGATGTGAAGCCTTCCGACCGCCTGACCGAAAGCGCGGTCTGCCTGGTGGCGCCCGAACACGGTCCCGACCGCCAGTTCGAGCGGCTGCTCAACGCCGCCGGACGCCTCGACAAGACGGCCAAACCTATCCTCGAGATCAACCCCCGCCACGAGCGCGTCCTGGCGCTCGCCAGCCTCGGCGACGATGAACAGGCCTTCAAGGACGATGCCGCCCATCTCCTCTATGATGAGGCGCGCGTCCTCGACGGGGACAAGCCGGCCGACGCCAGGGCGTTTTCCGAGCGCCTGGCCCGGCTGATCGCGCGCGGTATTTCGAAAGGCTGAGTCTACGCCGGCCAGCCGTCCTCGACGTGTGGTCGAGCGGGGTTGCGTGGCGATCCCGTCCGCCGACGAATTCGGCATCTCTCGCAGCCGGCGAGGCGCTGAACTCCGCTGGCTCAATCGCCGACTGTGGACATCGCGCCTTCGATCCCTCAATCTTGGCCCGGGAACAAAACAGACGCTTCAAAGAAGGCGTGGACGTCCGGGTGCTCATGAAACGACGATGGACATTGTATGATCCACGGCTGGCCTGGACGCTCGTCGCGCCGGTGCTCTTGCTGCTGATCTTTTTCCTGGTGCTGCCGATCGCGGTGATGGCCGGTTATACCTTCTTCACCTTTGTCACCGCCGGCGTGGAAACGAGCGCGTTGACGACCGCGAACTGGCACGAATTCTTCACCGACAACTACTATCACGGCTTCCTTCTGAAGACCTTGAGGGTCGGAGCCATGACGGCGCTGCTGTGCGGCGTCCTCGGATACTTCCCCGCCTATTTCATCTGGGCGACGACCTTCAAGCACAAATGGCTGCTGCTGCTTTTGCTGATCGTGCCGTTCTGGATCAGCTTCACCATCCGCACCTTCTCATGGATCAATATCCTGGGCGAACAAGGCGTCATCAACGTCGCGCTGCTCAAGATGGGCATCATCCATGAGCCGCTGCAGATGCTCTACAATGAAGGCGCGGTCATCCTCGGCATGCTGCACTTCCTGCTGCCCTACATGATCCTCAACGTCTATGTCAGCCTGGAGAGCATTGATCGCACGCTGATTTCGGCGGCCCGCTCGATGGGCTGCACAAGCGCGCAGGCGTTCCGCGAGGTCACGCTGCCGCTGTCGCTGCCCGGCCTGGCGGCGGGCCTGCTGCTCTGTTTCGTGCTGGCCGCCGGCAGCTATGTCACGCCGCAGCTTCTCGGTTCGGGTCGTGACGCGCTGTTTGGCAACCTGATCTACGACACCATCATGGGCGAGCTGAACTGGCCTATGGGCGCCACGCTTTCGATCGTGCTGTTCATCGTGCTCGGCTTCTTCGCCGCCGTCTACACACGCTACATGGGCATGTCGCAGATCGTCAAAGGGCTTGGTGGATGACGGGATTTGGAGGATGAGAGGAACACGGCGCAGGCAGGAAGGCAGATGGGCCTGGCGGCTGACCGGCTTCGTCACGGTCTGCGTCTACATCTTCATGTTCGCGCCAATCGTGGCGACAGTGGTCCTGTCGTTCAACGCCTCGATGTTCGGCGGCTTCCCGATGACCGGCTTCAGCCTGCAATGGTACGGCAAGCTGATGGCCAACGAGGCGGTGCTGGCTGCCTTTCGAACATCCTTGTGGATCGCATTGGTCACCGCGATCGTCACCACCGCCATCGGCGTCACCACGGCGTTTGCCCTGGTCCGCTTCGAATTTCGCGGCAAGCAGGCGCTGAGCACGCTGGTGATCCTGCCGGCATTGGTGCCTGAAACCATCCTCGGCGTCGGCCTGCTGGTGCTGATCAAGGCCGTCGACCAGCCTAGGACCATGCTGCTCCTGGTGCTCGGCCACATCCTGCTTGCCGTGCCCTATGTGGTGCTGATCGCCCAGGCGCGCATGATCGGGATCCGGCGCGTCTACGAGGAGGCGGCATTGTCGCTGGGCGCCTCGCGCTTCTCGTCCTTCCGCGAGATCACGCTGCCGCTGCTCATCCCGGCCGTGGTCGGCGGTGCCCTGCTCGCCTTCACCATCTCGTTCGACAACACCTCGGCCAGCCTGTTCTGGCGGCCGGCCGGCGTCGAGACCATGCCGACCCAGATCCTTTCCATGCTCAAGATTTCGATCAGTCCGGAGATCAACGCGCTCGGCACCGTGATGATCCTGGTGACCGTCGGCATCCCGCTGATCGGCGGCCTGGTCCTGCAAAGCCTGACAAAACTGAGAAGACGTGGCGAACCAAAGGAGGAACTACAATGAAACTCACCACCACCAAGCGGCTGGAACGGCTGCACGATCGATACGCCAATGGCGACCTGAGCCGCCGCGCGTTCCTGACGCTGACCGCCGCCGCGGCAGCATCGGCGGGCCTTTCCATGCCCTGGATGGGCCGGGCGCTCGCCGCGGTGCAGGAGGTTCGCTTCGACGGTTGGGGCGGCACGGTGCAGGACGCGATCGACAAGTTCGCCTTCCAGCCCTACACGACCAAGACCAAGATCAAGGTGGTCCAGGGCACGTTCGGCGACGAGGACGAGATCATCACCAAGATCAAGACCGCCAAGCCCGGCGACTATCAGGTCATCCATTCCTCCGGCGTCAACTACTACATCAAGTATGTGAACGCCGGCCTGACCTCGGAAATCAACGAGGCCAACATTCCCAACATGGCGAACGTGCTGCAGCCGATGATCGAGCCGTTCCGCAAGCTGACGCCGAAGCTATCGGCCGTGCCCTACGATTACGGCACGACGGGCATCGCCTACAACACCAAGGTGATCTCGCCGGAGGAAGCCAAGGAAAAGGGCGCCGGGCTCCTGCTCGACAAGAAATATGCCGGCAAGGTCGGCGGCTATTCCGACATGACGACGCGCGTCTGGTACGCGGCGCTCGCCACCGGGCAGGACCCTAACAACCTGAAGGACATGGACGCCATCTGGGCCAAGGTGCGCGAAACGCGTGAC
This sequence comes from Mesorhizobium sp. LNHC209A00, assembly GCF_000502915.1. Classification (NCBI taxonomy): domain Bacteria; kingdom Pseudomonadati; phylum Pseudomonadota; class Alphaproteobacteria; order Hyphomicrobiales; family Phyllobacteriaceae; genus Mesorhizobium; species Mesorhizobium sp. LNHC209A00. The sequence continues at coordinate 28,312 of NZ_AYWT01000013.1, read as the reverse complement.
CTCGCCAAGAAGTTCTGGAGTTCCGGCGCGGAGCTGATGGACCTGCTTTCCAAGGGTGAGATCGTGGTGACCGATGCCTGGTCGGGCCGCGTCGCGGCGCTGCAGGACCAGGGCCATCCGATCGGCTATCTCGACCCGGCTGGCTCCTATGCCTGGATGGAGGACATGCTGATCCTCAAGGGCTCGCCCATGGCCGAGTGCGAGGAACTCATCAACTTCATGCTCCACCCGGCGACCTCGATCGCGGTGGCCGAGGGCCAGAGCTATCCGCCGTCGCTCGATCCGAACAAGGTCAAGCTGACCGAGAAAATCGAGAAGCTGCCGGCGTTCGACAAGACGGGCACGATGAAGTCGCTGACCTTTGCCGATCCAACCTACTGGGCGACCAACGAGGACGCCTGGACCAAGCAGTGGAACAGGATCTCGAAGGGTGCCTGACAGCCAGGACACGACACTCCATCCCCGGCCTCTCCAGGCCGGGGCAGCCGGCGCGAGCGCGTCCGCCGGGGCGAACAGCCCGGCGGTCGAGTTCCGCGACATCGACATCGCCTACGGCAAGTTCGTCGCGGTGCGCGATTTCTCGCTTTCGATCCGCAAGGGCAGCTTCGTCACCCTGCTCGGGCCCTCGGGTTGCGGCAAGACCACGATCCTGCGCTCCATCGCCGGCCTGGTCGACATTTCGGGCGGCCAGATCATGATCGATGGGCGGCGCGTCGACGACGTGCCGATCTACAAGCGCAACATCGGCCTGGTCTTCCAGAGCTACGCGCTGTTCCCGCACAAGAACGTGTTCGACAACGTCGCCTTCGGCCTGAAGTACCGCAACGTGCCGAAGCCCGAGATCGTGCGCAAGGTCGGCAAGGCGCTCGATATGGTGCGGCTGCCGGGCAGCGAGAAGAAGCTGCCGTCGCAACTGTCGGGCGGGCAGCAGCAGCGCATCGCGCTTGCCCGCGCCATCGTCTTCGAGCCGCGGGTGCTGCTGCTGGATGAGCCGTTGTCGGCGCTGGACGCCAACATGCGCGAGGAGATGCGCGTCGAGATCAAGAAGATCCAGAAGGAAACCGGCATCACCGCCATCTTCGTCACGCACGACCAGGAAGAAGCCCTTTCCATGTCGGATCGCATCGTGGTGATGAACGCGGGCGCGGTGGAGCAGATCGGCACTCCGGAGGAGGTCTATGAGACGCCGGCGACAGCCTTCGTCGCCGACTTCCTCGGCAAGGCCAACATGCTTGCAGGAGCCGTGAGCAGGTCCGGCCAAGGAACTGCAATGGTGGTGCTTGGCACCGGCCAGACGGTCAGCGTGGCCTGTCCAAGGCCGCTTGCCGACGGCAGCAGGGTCACCGTCGTGGCGCGGCCGCAGAAATTTTCGGTCGGTGCTGGAACGAGCGCCAACCGGCTGTCCGGCCGCGTGATCTCGGCCTCCTATCTGGGCGGCAGCGCAATCTACGAGATTGACATCGGCGGCAAGACCCTCCGCGCCAATACACCGATCAGTGGCCGTGTGCTTGGCGAAGGCGAGACGATCGAACTGGGTTTCGCCCCGGACGACTGCGTGCTGCTGGACGCGGCCGGCAAGCGGATTTCCTGAAGGTGGCGGCCGCCTGGTGCGGTTCAGCCACCATTTGACGCACCCGTGCCGTCTCGCGCGCCAGCCCAGATCCCAGCCGCCTGAAGGCGTGGGGTCTGCGGATCCCCATCGGGGGCTCTAGATGCTTGTTGTGCGCAATTCCGGCAGCGCCCGGTCTGGCTTCAACTCGCACCAGTCAGTGATCGACTTTGCGGATGTCGCGCTCGGCCGTGGGTGCAAGGCTCTCGGCGCCGGGCACTGAAGCCGGCGCGCCTTGAAGAACCCAGTCCGCCGCGATCTGCCCGATCACCGGCGCCAGCTGGATGCCATAGCCGCCGGCGCCGGCGGCGGTGACCAATGCCGGTTCCGACGCATCGATCGGTCCGACAAGCGGTCGATGATCGGCCGTGACAGGATAAAGGCCGGCCCAGCCACGGCCAAGCCGCGCGCCCGGCAGATCGGGCACCCGTTCCAGCAGCAGTTCGGCCAGCTGGACCTTCGATTGCTCCTCGCACTGATCGTTGTAATTGTCCGGATCCTCGGGAGCGACGGACGTCACCTTGTGGATCTCGGCAATCAGCTCGCCTGGCTTGTCGTGGCGGAAGTTAAGGCCGCTGCCCTCGCCGTCCACGAGGTCCATGACCATCGGCATCGTATAGTCGAGCGGCCTGTCCAGATGGATGACGACCGCCTCATGGCGCTCAGGCCATATGTGCAGGCGCTGGCCGAAGAGTTCGGCGACCCCCGGCGCCCAGGCGCCGCCTGCGTTGACCATGGCATCGCATTCGAGCGGATCGCCATTGGTCTCCAGCCTGTAGCCGCCCGGCCGCCTTCCCACCCCAAGCACCTTGCGGTACTGGCGGATGTCGCCGCCCTTTTCACGGACGATCCGCGCCACGAAATTGCACATGTCATATGGATCGAGAAAGCCGTTGTCGGGTCCGAACAAACCCCCTTCCAGCCCGTCGGGACTGAGATGGGGAACAAGGTCCCTGAGTTCGTTCGCATGGATCAGGCGCGACATCAGGCCGGCCCCGGCCTGAATCTCGACTGATTTCGCGAACAGCTCCATCTGCGCGGGCGTGCGCGCGAGCCGAAGATAGCCGATGGGGTTGAATTGAAGCCCCTGCCCCTCCCACTGGCGAAACCGGCGGAACGAATGAACGCGAAGCATGATCTCGAACGGATCGGTAAATTGCGACCCGACAACCCCGACCGACCTGCCGCTCGAGCCCGAAGCGATCGACTGCGCTTCCAGCACCGTCACGCGCGCGCCCTGTTCGAGGAGGTTGAGCGCCGTGCATAGGCCGAGCGTGCCCGCACCGATCACCGCGACATGAGGGGAAGCTGTCATATAGGGTCACCTGCTTTCAGGCATGATCCGAGAAGTGGGAACCGGTTTTCTCGGACTAACGGTTTCCGTTTGTCCAGAGATCATGCTTCGACAAAGGGATAGGGAGGTGAATCGACGGCACGTCATCCTGATCCTCGATGCGCGGCGATCTCGCCCAGGGTCTCGTCGATCGCATGCAGAATGCTGCGCGCGTCCGCTTGTGTCATTGGCGTCGAGAGCGCGAACAGGCCGTAGCTGGCGGACAGGACCCCGCAGCCGAGCAAGCCCTTGTGGAACGTATCGACCCTCCTTTGCTCGGCCTGCCCCGTATAGACGGATCTATAGTCCGTAACCGGATGCGAGGTGAAATGAACCTTGAACAGCGAACCGAGGCCCACGCATTGGCCGGCAAGGCCATGCCTGTCGAACGAGGCGGAGATCCCTTCGCGCAGGAATGCGCCCAGCGTATCGAGATGGGCAAAGCTCTCCTTCGTCAGCGCCCGCATCGAGGCGAGCCCGGCCCGCATGGTCACCGGATTGGCGGTGAACGTGCCGCCATGGGGAAGAGCGGGCTTGCCCCTGGTCGGATCGAACACCGCCATTACATCGGCGCGCCCGCCAACGGCGCCCACAGGGAAGCCGCCGCCGATAATCTTTCCGAGCGCGGTCAGGTCGGGCTCGATGCCCCACAACCCCTGCGCGCCCGACCAGCCAAGGCGAAACGAGATGACTTCGTCGAAGATGACCAGGGTCCCGGCCGCGCGGGCGATCTCGACCATTGCCCGCAGATAGTCCTGGCGTGCAGGGATGAGGCCGGCTCGATTGGGCATCGGATCGATCAGCACGCCTGCTATGCTGTCGCTCTGAGCGGCGAAGACGGCGCGAAGCGCCTCGATATCGTTGAAGGGCACGGCAATCACATCGTCCAGCACCCCGCGCGGCGTTCCCTTTGCGTAAGGCGTCGATCTTGGCATGTCGCCCCAATTGGCCGGGGAACTGTCCAGGCTCACCTCGGCGAAATCATAAGACCCGTGGTAGGCGCCTTCGATCTTGACGATCTTCGGCCGCCCGGTGAAGGCGCGCGCGGCCTTGATGGCCATCATCACCGCCTCCGTGCCGGAGTTGGTGAAGCGGATCCGGTCGACCGAGGGCAGCCGGTGGACGAGAAGCTCGGCAAGCTCGATCTCGCTGAGCGTCGGGGCGCCGAAGGCCGTGCCGAACGGCAGTTGCTCGACCACGGCGGCAGCGACATCGGGATGCGTGTAGCCATGGATCATCGCGGTGAAATTGTTGATGCAGTCATAGTAGACGTTGCCGTCGACATCCCAGACCCTGCACCCCTCGCCTCGCGCGGCATAAATCGGAAACGGATCGAGAAAGACAGTGGTGCGCGTATTGCCGCCCGGCATCACTTTCTTGGCGCGCTCGAAGAGGCTCTTTGATCCAGGCATGGCGTCGGGATAATGCGGCATGGCTCTCGCTGGCGAATTTGACCGTCAAGGCAGCGGCGGCACCACCGCTCGTCGCAATGCTATGGCCAGCTTCCGCACCGACGCAATCGGCCAGGCGGGGTATGCGACACGACCAAGGCCGTCGCCTACCATTATCCTCCCGCCGCCACTGCCCGGTTCGGATGCCTGAGGTGGGTTGGCGTGATGCCGGTCTGCTGGCGGAACACACGGCTGAAATGGCCGGCATTGGTGAAGCCGCAGCGGTAGGCGATATCGCCGATCTGCAAGTCGCTGCCTTCCAGCAGCGACTTCGCATTATGCACCCTGAGCGCCAGATATGCCGCCATCGGGCCGATGCCCAGTTCCAACCCGAAGAGCCGTTCGAGCTGGCGCCGCGAGCAGTTCAGGCGGCTTGCGATCTCGGCCACCGACAGCGTCTCCTGCAGGTTGCTCTCCATCAACAGCAAGGCCCGCTTCACCGCCCGGCTCGACGCCGCCGGAAACAGGTCGCCGACGGGCTGCACGTCGCGGCTGCTCCTGATCCGGTCGAGCACCAGGATCTTGGCGGCCTTCTCCGCCGCCTTCTGGCCGATGAACTGGGACACGAAATGGCCCGCGAGGTCGGCGGCACCCGTGCCGCCCGCGCATGTCGCGCGGCCCCGGTCGACGGTAAAAAGGCTGTCGGCATGGGCGTTGACCTCCGGGAACCGGCTGCGGAAATCCTTGATGTGGAACCAGCTGACGGCGGCGCTGTAGCCATCGAGCAACCCATAGCGCGCCAGCACGAAGCTTCCCGTGCAGAGCGCCGTCAGCGGCACGCCCTTGCCCGCGGCACGCAAAAGGAACGCCTCCTTCTCGGAACTCAGGCTGCGGTTGGTGTCGAGCAGCCCGCCGACCACGACCACGTTGTCGAAATCCTCGGGGTTTCCGATCCCCCCGGTCGGCAGCAATTCGACGCCGCAACTTGCCCGGATCGGCAGGCCGCGTTCGCCGACGATCTCCCAGTCGAACTCTATCCTGCGGCTGCGGTCGCCCTCATCGCCCGCCAGCCGCAGCGTGTCGATGAACAGCGACAGCGGCGACAGCGTGAAGTCGCGAACGAGGAGAAACGCAAAACGCCTGGCCATTATTGTTCAAAACCGTACTCGTGCACTCTGTTGCGCATCAGTCGCCACCCCCTTATACAGCCCGTGTCGGAAAAGGCAGAGTTGGTTTGGTAAGCCCAACTCCTTTCGCCAGCGAATTCCTTTCGCCGGGAAAGTTCTGGTCTTTGGCTTCGTGCACGAGATCCCCGCGACGAACATCGGACGCTGCTCAAGCGCCCAATCGTTCGTCCGTGTGGGTCTCAACGCGAGGAACGCTCCGGTCGAACATCGACCAAGGAGTAGTTCATGCACAACCCCAATTCATATGATGTCGTGATTGCCGGTGCCGGCCCCGTCGGCCTGTTTCTCGCCTGTGAGCTGCGCTTGGCGGGCCTCGCCGTGCTGGTGCTGGAGCAGGCCGAGCATCCCAGCTCGCCTCTCAAGCGGCTGCCCTTCGGCATGCGCGGTCTTTCAGCGCCCACCATCGAAGCTTTTCACCGTCGCGGCCTGCTCGGCGACATCGCCGCGCCGCAACAGGCGGGCAGCGGCGTTGCGGATGCCGCGCACTGGATGCAGCAGGCGCGCCGGCCCGGCGGCCATTTCGCCGGCATCCAGTTCTACCTCGACACCGTCGACAGCTCGAAATGGCCTTATCGGCTGCCGGACGCGGCCGGCACCCACATGGCGTCCGACATGGAGGCCATCGAAACCTTCTGGCCGCGCGGGCAAGCGCGATCGGCGCCGAGATCAGGCGCGGCCTCCGCGTCGAGGACGTCAAGCAGTCGGATGAGGACGTGACCATCCGCGCCGGCGGCGAGACGTTTCGCGCGCGCTGGCTCGTCGCCTGCGATGGCGGCCGCAGCGCGGTTCGCAAGGCCGGCGGCTTCGAATTCGCCGGCACCGATCCCGAATTCACCGGCTATTCCGTCGAGGTCGAGTTGGCCGATCCCGACAAACTTCAAGTGGGCCGCCGCTACACGGCGACGGGCATGTATACTTACGCGCGGCCGGGCACGATCGCGATGGTCGAGTTCGACGGCGGCGCTTTCCATCGCACCCGGCCGGTCACACCAGAGCACGTGCAGGCGGTGTTGCGCCGCGTTTCAGGCACGGATGTCACCCTGACGGAACTCCGGCTTGCCACCACCTGGACGGACCGCGCCCACCAGGCGACGGCCTACCGCAGGGGCCGCGTGCTGCTCGCCGGTGATGCCGCGCACATCCATTCCCCGCTCGGCGGCCAGGGGCACAGCCTTGGACTTGGCGACGCGATGAACCTTGGCTGGAAGCTTGCCGCGACCATCCGCGGCGACGCGCCGGCGGGCCTGCTCGACAGCTATTTCAACGAGCGGCACCCCGTCGGCGCGCAGGTTCTCGACTGGTCGCGCGCCCAGGTCGCGTTGATGCGGCCGAGCCGCGGCGCGCGCGCACTCGAAGCCATCATTCGCGACCTCATCGGCACGCGCGACGGCGCGACATACTTCGCCGGGCGCGTCTGGGGCGTGTCCCTGCGCTACGAACTCGGCAGCGCCCATCCCCTGGTCGGCCGTAGCGCGCCCGACTTCGAACTGGCCGACGGGACAAGGCTCGGCGAGCTTCTGAGGTCCGGGCGCGGCTTCCTTCTGGACTTCGACGGCCATGCCCCGCTTCAGGCGCTTGCCAGCCGCTGGAGGAACCGGATTACCTATGTTGCCGGCAATGCCGGGGAGCGGCTGGGCTTGACTGCCCTGCTCGTGCGCCCCGATGGCTTCGTCGCCTGGGCCACCGACGCTGATCCAGACCTCGAGGGAGTTGCCAAGGCCGCGGCGCGGTGGTTTGGCGAACCCGAATGAAGCGTGTCCATCGGGCAGCGAATCAAAGTGCCCCGCCTATGAATCCGAACACCCGCCAGGTCCCCTGCTAGGGGGAACTGATCGAGCCTGATTTCGGTTGTCTGTTGTGCGAACGATCGTTGCACGGCAGGCACCTGACGAGCGAAGATGAGACATGAAACCTGCAGCCAAGCAGCGCGGTTCCCTGCGGAAGATCCTAGGTGGCATCGCAGCGGCGATCGCGACCACCCCTGATCGGACGGCCGAGCAAGGCGCGAGCGCCGCGTCAATGGTTGCCGAATGGCCGCTGCCGCCATCGGCGACGCTTGGCTCCTCCTTGCGCCTGAAAGGGATCGAACGCGAAGTACGAGCCAGGCTGCCCTGGACAGCGAGGAAATTTGCCAAGGCCGAGACCGGCCGCATCGTCTTGCGCATGCCGCAAGCCGACGCGGATGCGTTCCGGGCCGCCTCGGCGACCATCTCCAGGACGCTGGAAGGGATCGAAGCGCTGGCCGTGCTTCCGCGAGAAGCGGAGGACATTCTTACCATCTCGTCGCGCGAGCGGCACAAGTGGCTCAGGGATGGTCGCCTGAAAAGCATCGGCACGCGCACCGTGAAGATGCGCGGGCGATCCAAGGCCGTGACCTTCCATGTCTTCGATCCACGCCACATCGAGGACGCTCTTGATCGTGACTTGGCGACCGCCTGGCGGGAAGAGGACGCGAGGGAAACATCCGAAAACAGGCGGCGCGGAGCCGGCAAGGCCGCACTGACGCGAGCAGGCAAGCGGACGGGCAACGCCCGCAGGACCAGGAATTCGAGAAAAGACGATTCGCCAACGCTCGAGGGCTGGGACACGTTCGAGGCGGAGGGATTGCTGCGGTAAAGCAACAACTCCAGCAAAACTGTAAAGATTTTCCGGCGAGGGATCGCGCTCGCGCCGCATTCCCGTCTATGGATATCTGGCCTTACCGGGGCCAGCAGCGCCGAGATCGCCCTGCAATTCCTTGGGCAAGGGAAGGCTCGAACATTGCAGATGGACGTCGCGTGCGAGCAGCTTTCGCTGCTTCTGCTCGTGCTCCTTGGTGGCCGCTATGATCCCCAAGCCATACGGGCCAAGTGCGACGAATTCCCAACCCGGATGCGTTTTTTCGCGGACCGCGTAGTCCGAGGCCGCCGCTCGAGCTTGCTGGCATTGCGGCGTTGCCCATTTCTGGTCCTGCTGCGAAAGCGAGGCTCCGTAGTCGACCGGAGAGGTCGCGCATCCGGTCATCGTCGCCGCCAATGCGGACATTGCAAGCCCCACGGCAATTTTCATCCAGAATCCCCTTGCCAACCACCGTGGAGAGTACACGGACGCCGTCATCTCACAAGACGACCGTTGCGACCAGAGCCGGCCTCGTTTCGGGGCGGCCCGCCCATCGCCAGGATTTGGACCGCGGCTTGGAACCAATGATGGGCGAGACTGTTCAGTTGTAACTTGATACGACCCCGACATTCTTGCCGGCGGGCAAGGCGGCCATCTTCAGGAGTTCCCATCATGACCATTTCGTCCGGATTTCGTTCAATCGCCGTTGCCGCGATCGCCGCTGCGGGCGTCAGCCTGGCCAGCGCCGCGCATGCCGACAGCGGTAAAATCCGCTTCTCCGTCTACAAGGCGGCCTTCTTTGTCGGCGGCTCAGGTGGCGAGGGCACGCTGACTTTCCATGGTCGCAAATACCCGATCTCGATCGGCGGCGTCTCGGGCGGCCTCGCCTTCGGGGTCTCCAAGACCTATTTCCAGGGCACCGTGCGCCACATCAAGCGCGTCCGGGACGTGACTGGCGTATACGGCGCCGCCGGCGGCGGCGGCACGCTCGGCAAAGGCGCCCAGGTGATCGTGATGACCAACGACAAGGGCGCCCAGCTTGAACTCACGGGCCGACAGGTGGGCCTGCAGGTCAACGCCGATCTGAGCGGGCTCGCCATCTCGCTGAGATAAGCCTCGTGGCATGAAGCGCGTCGCCATGACCGTGCGACGCGCTCCGGCACACATGTTGAACTGGAAATCAGCTCCTCAGCCCGGGTGCTTCCTGTCCAGTGCGCTCGACATATTCCGTATAGCCGCCACCATAGGTGTGGATGCCTTCCGGCGTCAGTTCGAGCACGCGGTTCGACAGCGCGGCCAGGAAATGCCGGTCGTGCGAGACGAACAGCATCGTGCCCTCATACTGCGACAACGCCTCGATCAGCATCTGCTTGGTTGTGATGTCCAGATGGTTGGTCGGTTCGTCCAGCACCAGAAGGTTGGGCGGATCGAACAGCATCAGCGCCATCACCAGCCTTGCCTTCTCGCCGCCTGACAGCACCCGGCATTTCTTCTCGATCTCGTCGCCGGAAAAGCCGAAACAGCCGGCAAGTGCCCGAAGCGGCGCCTGGCCGGCCTGCGGAAAATTATCCTCCAGCGTCTGGAACACGGTGCGCTCGCCTTCGAGCAACTCCATGGCGTGCTGGGCGAAATAGCCCATTTTCACACTCGGTCCCCGCGCCACCGTGCCGGTATCGGGATCGGAAGCGCCGGCCACCAGCTTCAGCAGCGTCGATTTCCCCGCGCCATTGACGCCCATGATGCACCAGCGCTCGCGGCGGCGGACCTGGAAGTCGAGCCCTTCATAGATGGTGCGGCTTCCATAGGCCTTGTGCACGTTCTTCAAGGTGACGACGTCCTCGCCGCAGCGCGGCGCCGGCTGGAACTCGAAATTCACCACCTGGCGGCGCTTTGGCGGCTCGACGCGGTCGATTTTGTCTAGCTTCTTCACCCGGCTCTGCACCTGCGCGGCATGCGAGGCACGCGCCTTGAAGCGCTCGATGAAGGCGATCTCCTTGGCCAGCATCGCCTGCTGACGCTCGAACTGCGCCTGCTGCTGCTTGTCGGCGATCGCCCGCTGCTGCTGGTAGAATTCGTAATTGCCGGAATAGGCGGTGAGCGATCCCGCATCGATCTCGACGATCTTGTTGACGATGCGGTTCATGAACTCGCGGTCGTGCGAGGTCATCAGCAGCGCGCCGTCATAGCCTTTCAGGAACTGCTCAAGCCAGATCAGGCTCTCAAGGTCGAGATGGTTCGACGGTTCGTCGAGCAGCATGGCGTCTGGCCGCATCAGCAGGATGCGGGCCAGCGCCACGCGCATCTTCCAGCCGCCCGAGAGCTTGCCGACATCGCCGTCCATCATCTCCTGGCTGAAGCCCAGACCATCAAGCACTTCGCGCGCGCGGCCGTCCAGCGCATAGCCGTCGAGTTCCTCGAAGCGATGCTGCGCCTCGCCATACTTTTCGATGATCTCATCCATCCGGTCGGCCTGGTCGGGGTCGGCCATCGCAGCCTCGAGTTGCGCCATTTCGGCCGCCACCTCGCTCACCGGCCCAGCACCGTTCATCACTTCCGCGACCGCGCTGTGGCCCGCCATGTCGCCGACATCCTGGCTGAAATAGCCGATGGTGACGCCACGATCGACCTGCACCTGGCCCTCGTCAGGCTGCTCCTGGCCCGTGATCATGCGAAACAAGGTCGTCTTGCCGGCGCCGTTCGGCCCGACGAGGCCGATCTTCTCGCCCTTCTGCAGCGTGGCCGACGCCTCGATGAAGACAAGCTGACGGCCGTTCTGCTTGCCGATGTTTTCAAGTCTGATCATGGTGGTCCGGGGGAGGCTCGAAGGAGATTGGAGGATTTGCCCGCGCCCTTACGCGAATGAAGATGCCAGGGGAAGAGGCAGAAGCGCCGCGGATGCCTTGGCGGAGCACGAAGCGCCGATCTCCTCGGCCGGGGGACCGGTTGTTTGCATGGCTGCTCCTGCCTGCCGGCGCACATAAAAATCGACGGCCGTCGAAATCCGCGATTGTCGAACGACTTCGGTTTGGCGGCCTTTACAGGCTGACCATCGACATCAACAGGACAGGACCATGGCAATGGCCAAGATGCTCGTGATCTACAAAACCCCGGCCGATCCGGCCGCGTTCGACCGGCACTATTTCGACGTTCATATACCGCTTGCCAAGAAGCTTCCCGGGCTGCGGCGCTACGATGTCAGCAGGCGACCCATCGTCAAGCTGTCGGCGGGCGAGATGCCTTATCTGGTGGGAACATTGTATTTCGACAGCCTCGACGACATCCGCACCGCCTTCGCCTCGGTAGTCGGCGTCGCCTGCGCCGCCGACCGGCGGATACTGGCTCCGGGCGACGACGATCTGACGATGCTGTTGTTCGACGCCGACGAGGTGTGATCCCGGCCGCCAGAAACACTCCAGAAACAAGATTCAACATCCGGGAAAAACTGAGGAAAACATCGTCGGGCATAACATGCTCGTGGCAACCGGACAGCGGTCGCCACCAATGCAAGGGATGCTGCCCGCGATGCAACGACATTCGACCGGATGGATGAGTGCCCTCGCAGGCATTTCGCTGGCCATGCTCGCGGTCGCACAGTCGGGTGCGGAGGCTGCGGTCACCCGAAGCGAATATTGCAGCCGGCTCGGTCTTCAACTCGACGGCGCCATCCGGACCAAGGCCGAACCCGGTGCCAGTGCGAGCCAGATCGCGCAGGCAACGGCACTGCAGGACAAGGCGAACCGGTTCTGTGCCGAGAGCAAGCAGGCGCAAGGCATCCGGACCTACGCCAACGCCCTGAAGCTCCTCGGTGTGACACCGGTCGACCTCAACCAGTGACGAGCAATCATCCCCCTTGAAGACCTGTCACGAAAAAGGGCGGCTTTTTCCTGCGGGCAATTGCGCGAGCGGTCCGCCCCTCGCCCGCTCTCGTGCCGATAGCTTACTTCTCGCCCGGATGCTGGAAGCCCCCCTGCTTCCATCGGCCGCTTTCCATGGTCTGCAGCCGGGCCACGTGCTGGCGCGCCGCGTATGGAAGAGATGATGCACGGTTAGCCGGCGAGATTGATGGAAAAAACAACCAGTTGGCAGAACTTCCCGATTCAGATGCTGAACGCCGTTAGGCAATGCCAAGCGCCGCCGGAATTCCAATCCTCATCTTCGCCTCCTCTTCAACGACCGCCATCACCATGGCAGTCCCGCCGTCACCACGGCAATCTCTTGCCATCGCGAAAAAAGCCACCGGTCGGGCCGTCGTCCGGCAAGGTCGCGGCCCAGACGATGCCGGCCGCTCCTTGCGCGACCGGGCGTCCGCCCGGTCCGCCCATGTCGGTGGCGACCCAGCCAGGGCAGACGGCATTGACCAGTACGCCGGAGCCGCGCAGCTCCGCCGCCAGCACGCGCGTCAATGCGTTGAGCGTCGCCTTCGAGGTCGAATAGGCCGGCGCCCCCGGCCCCATCGAGGCCAGCGAACCGCCTTCGGACGACACATTGACCAGTCGGCCGTGGCCGCCCGCCCCGAGCAGCGGCGCGAAGGCGGCGGCCGCCCGCCAGGCGCCGAAGACGTTGGTCTCGAACGCCTCGCGGATGACGGTCCAGTCGGGCCGCGAGGCGCGCGAGCCGGTGTCGTAATGGACGGCGGCATTGTTGATCAGCACGTCGAGCCGGCCGAACCGCCGCTGGACCCCTTCGGCTGCCGTCCGAGCCGCGTCAGGCGCGGCGACATCGAGCGCGATGACCTCGACATGGCCATCGAGCGCCTTGGCCGCCGCCTCGCCTTTGGCGACATCGCGCACGCCGAGCAGTACGGTAAAGCCGAGCTTGGCTAATTGACGGCCGGTTTCCTGACCGATGCCGCGATTGGCGCCTGTGACGAGGGCGACTTTGCCGGAATGGATGCTCATCTGTCATGCCTTTGTGGATGTCGACCATCGAAGCGAAGATGGCACGGACGGAATTGATTTATTAGGCGGCGGAGACCGCAGTCATTGTGCGATCGGTTGCATGAGTTGCGTGGGCAGGAATCGGGTGTCGGCAGGCGCCGCGCCATGCGATCGGTGATCCATCACGACGACCGGTCATGCTCACGCTTCACGATTATCCGCCATCGCGGAACGGCTGGAAAGTCCGGGTCCTGCTCGGATTGCTTGAGATTCCCCACGACAGCCACCCCGTCTCGATTTTCGAGGGCGAGAGCCATACGGACGCCTTCCAGGCGGGCTCAACCCGGCAGGCGCTGTTCCCGTACTTCAACTCCAAGACGGCAGCGCAATTGCCGAATCCAATGCGATCCTCACCTACCTCGCCGAAGGCACGCCCTTCCTGCCGCCGGACCGCTATCGGCGTGCCAAGGTCATGCAATGGCTGTTCTTCGAACAACACAATGTCGAGCCCATCATCGGCTCGCTGCGCTTCTGGACCTCGACCGGACGGCTTGAGCGCAACCAGGCCATGGTTGCCGGAAAACGCGAAGCCGGAGCCCGCACGCTCGCCACCCTGGACCGCAGCCTTGGCGAGACGCCGTTGATCGCCGGCAGCGACTTCACCATCGCCGACGTCGCCGTCTATGCCTACAGCCACCGCGCCGGCGATTGCGGCTTTTCGCTGCCTGACTATCCGGCGTTCGCCGCATGGACGGACCGCGTGCGCGATGCCATCGCACCCGGCTACCCCGTCCATCCCTACGGTATCGATCCGCATTCCGGAGCCTGAGCGCATGCGCCGACAGGCCCGGGCTACAGCGGATCATGGCTCCCCGCCAGAATCCGTCTCTGTTTACACCGCGGTGGAATAGGGATACTTTTTATCCTTAATAGGTCGGTCGGTACCGACCCCGGAACCCGTGGATGATCCTGAAAAGCCAAGTCGAATGGGCACTGCACTGCTGCGCCATTCTCGCCGGTCTGCCCGAGGGACGGTATCTCTCGACAAAAGCGCTTGCCGAGTTCCACGGCCTTCCCAAGGAATATCTCTCCAAGGCACTGCAAAGCCTGTCGCAGGCGGGACTGGTGCACACCACGCTGGGGCCGTCGGGTGGATACCGGTTGGCGCGGACGCCGGCAGAGCTGACCTTCCTCGACATCGTGGAGGCGGTTGAGGGCAAGGCGCGGACGTTTGTTTGCAACAATATCCGCGAGAACAATCCGTGTCGTCCCCAAGGCTATTGCGAAAGCAACCCTTGCCCGGTGGCGCGCATCATGTGGGAGGCCGATGAGGCCTGGCGCGCAAAATTGCGCGCCGTCAGGCTTTCCGACCTCACCGAAGCGTTGGCGCTCGACATCCCCGCGGAGCTTTGGAAAAACAGCTTCGAATGGGTGCTAGAGCGCGCCGGATGAACGTGGCCGCATGACCGTCGCGGGCGGCTGGTCTCCCGTCGCCGGCAATAGGACGGCGTAGCTCTGAGGCGACATCGCAAGGCGCAGACCATTCGTCTCGCAATGGCGGTGGATGAGGTCGATCACCTCATTCCTCGCCAGCAACCGGTCGCCTGGACCGGCCACGCAAAAGAGCAGGTCCATGCCGATCGCCACCGCGTCGATCTCCTTGAGCGCGACGAGCGGTGGCGGCTCCTTGACGATCCGTTTGCAGCTCTGGAGGACCGCGAACATCGCCTCTTGGATGACGTGCGGCGCGTGCGTGGCGGCGATCCGAATGGTCAGGGTCATCTGCTGCGTCGCGTCGGGACGGCTGAGATTGGTCAGGCTGAGCTTCGCCAAGACGCTGTTGGGAAGGACGACGATATTATACGCACCGGTAAGCAGATGCGTGGAGCGCCAGGTCGTTTCAACGACACGTCCTTCCGTGCCGTCGCTCAGCATGATCCAGTCGCCGAGCGTGTAGGGTCGGCCCAGCGTCAGCGCGATGCCGGAGAAGACGTCACCAAGCGTGTTCTGCAGCGCAAGTCCGACCATGATCGCGACCACGCCCGACGTTGCCGCCAGCGTTCCGATGGGAGCACCGAAGACGAAGCCCGTTATCGACAGCGCCACGCCGAGATAGATCGCGGCGACCACCAGGTCCTGGAGCAGGCGCGCTTCTCGCGGCCTGTGCTCCAGAACGACGTAGAGGCGCACGAAGCCGACGAGCGTCCAGGCAAGATGCGTCCACCAGAGGATCCGCGCGGACTTCGCCAGATACGCGCCCGTTCCCTGGAGGTCCGCCTGGTCGACCCAATGCGGCAGGATGCCGCCGAAGCCGAGCACGGCCGTCATGACGGCGAAGAACAGGATCTGGACGATCAGGCGTGCCATGGGACGCCCACGGCCCTGGAAATACCAGACGACGATGCCGGCAAGCCCGAGAAGGTTGATCAAGACCAGAGTCAGGAAATGATGATCGCCGAACATGGGCTCACCGACAGTATTGGCTGGCGGCAGGGCCGGACGCGAGGAAGGGCGACCGGCCTCGCGCCCCTATTTCTTGGCCGGATAGGTTAATTCCTTCTGGGCGCTATCGACCACGAACACCGCCAGCAGCTTCGCGGGCTTCGTCTCGCTGCCGTTTTCGCTCACGCTGTGGCGATCACCCGGCATCTCCGAAAAGCTCTCACCGGCTTTGTAGACCTTGACCGGGTCGTCGTTGACCTGGCTGCGGATGGAGCCTTCCAGAACGGTGGCATAGATGAAGGCGGAGCTTGGATGCGTATGCGCCTCCGAGTAGCCGCCGGGGCCATATTCGACGAGGATGCCCTTGATGCTTTTGCCCGGGGCATTCGGCAGTTCATGCTCATAGACGAGGGTGACCTTGGCGGCCTTCTCGCCGGCGTGATGGGCCTCCTTGGCGCCAACCTGGCCGGCCAGTGCCGCTGTCACGGCGAGCGCGATGGCGATTGACTTGATCATTCGAAAACTCCTTTGTGTGTTGAGCTACGGCTCATCCCCTGGCGGTCATTTCCGCGCCGCGGTGGCGAACCATTGTTCGAAGGTGGTGCGGCCAAGGCGCGGATTGTTGTCGGAGACGAGCGAAGTGTCGTTCAGCCTCGCGCCGAAGTAGAGCGCCTCCGGATCAGCCACGACCTCGCGGGGATCGCCGACAGCCTTGAGGTAGCGGGCGACGAGTTCGCTCATCCGCGCACGCTCCGGACCGGAAATCTCGATCATGCCGTTGATCGGCGCGCCGAGCGCGATCCCCGCCATCACATCGGCGACGTCGTCCGATGCGATGGGCTGCACATAGGCCGGCGACAGGTGCACGGCCTCGCCGACCGCGCCGGACTTGGCGATGCTGGCCAGGAATTCCATGAACTGCGTCGAATGCACGATGGTGTAGGGGATGCCGGAGGCCCTGATAAGCTCTTCCTGGACGAGCTTGGCACGAAAATAGCCGCAGTCCTGCAGGCGTTCGGTTCCGACAACCGAGAGTGCGATGTGGTGCCTGACCCCGGCAATTTTGCCCGCGGAGAGCAGGTTGCGGCCTGAAGTGGTGAAGAAATCCATGGCGGGCTGGTCCTCGAACGAAGGTGAATTGGCGAGGTCGATGACGACCTCGGCGCCAGCGAGCGCCGCCTCCAGGCCTTCGCCCGTGATGGTGTTGACGCCGGTATTCGGGGCGGCGGCAACCACCTCACAGCCCTGCTTGCGCAGCCGTTCGACCGTCTTGGAGCCGATAAGCCCGGTGCCCCCGATGATGACGATTTTCATGATAGTCTCCGTTCGCGGTCGCGCCGCGCCGTTGATGGTTTCGTTGAGGGAGAGGTCAGTTCAGGCCGGCCTTGTCGAGGCCGTAGAGCTTGTCCGCGGAGCCGGGCACGGCCTTGAAGGCGACGCTGACACGGTTCCAGGCGTTGATGGCCATGATCGAGAAGGTGAGGTCGGAGATTTCCTTCTCCGAAAGCTGCCCGCGCACGCGTTCATAGAGCTCGTCCGGGATACCGCCTTCGGGGAGTTTGGTGACGGCTTCGGTCCAGGCAAGGGCGGCACGTTCGCGGGGAATGAAAAGGATCGATTCGCGCCAGACGGGGAGATGGTACAGCCGCAACTCGCTCTCACCGTGGATCTTTGCTTCCTTGACGTGCATGTCGAGGCAGAAGGCGCAGCCATTGATCTGGGATGCCCTGACGTGGACCAGATCGCGGAGCTTCTCTTCGATCGCGCCATGTGTCTCGGCCATGCTGAAATCGAGGAGCTTCTTGAAGAGTTCAGGCGATTGCTGGGCGGCGTTCAGGCGCTGCGTCATGGCTTTTCCTTTATGGATATCTAATATCCTTAAGGACAATTAATATCCATAATTACTGGACAGTAAAGCGCCACCCGCTTAGGATGCGGACATAAGGCTTATGTCGAAAAGTATGAGGGCGAGGATGGACGTCGTATCGGCGTTGCGAACGTTCCTGCGGGTGGCGCAGACAAAATCCTTCTCAGCGGCCGCCATCGACCTCAATCTGACGCAGCCGGCTGTATCCCGCCAGGTCTCCGCGCTGGAATCGCATCTCAAGACGCGCCTCTTGCACCGCACGACGAGCGCGCTCGCTTTGACGGCGGAGGGTGAACGGATGCTGCCGATGGCGCTGCGCGTCATCGAAGCGGTCGAAGCGCTCGGCGAGGCCAGCGGCGCCGAAGCGGCAGCCATATCCGGAAAGGTGAGGCTCAGCCTGCCGACGCCCCTCGGCGTCTTCCTCAGCGACCGTCTGGGAGAGCTGCTGGAGCGCCATCCGGCACTTCAGGTCGAGTTGCTCCTTCGGGATGAACCGTCGGACGTGGTCGCGAATGCGATCGATCTCGAGGTACGCCTCGGGCCGGCCTGTGACAGCAGCCTGATCTGCCGCCGGATCGGCTGGACAACTGCCTTTCTCGTGGCCTCCCCAGCCTATCTCGAGGGACGCAGCACACCGCGGACGCCGCAAGACATCAAGGATCACTCCTGCATTTGCTACAGCCGTGGCGGCGACGGCCGGTCATGGTCGTTCTCCAGTGGAGCAGAGGAAGTCGTTCTGCGGATTGAGCCCCGCCTCGTCGCCAACAATTCGATGGCCGTCCATCGCGCGACCCTGGCGGGAGCCGGGCTTGCGGTGCTTTCCCACATCCTCGCCGGATCGGACATCGAAGCGGGGAGTCTGGTCAAGCTGATGCCGGATTTTCCGCCGACTCGCCTGCCGATCAATGTCGTCTACCCGTCCCGCCGGAATATCCCGCTGCGTGTGACAACGGTCCTCGACTTTCTTGTCCAGGCCGTCCGCGGCGATGTCTTGATGGCTTCGTCGGCGCCCACGTGCACAATTCCCGAACCCTTGACCCACATTCCCGCGTCTTAAGGCTCCTATTTCTTTCCCTGCGGATAGATCGTCTCGCCGCGCTTCAGCATCGCCACGAAGGTTTCGATCTTCTTCTTGCGCCCGGCTTCGGTCTTCATGTTGTGGGTGCGGAAGGCGAGCGAGAAGCGGTTCTGCGCGCTGAGCTTTTCCAGCATCGCCTTGGCAGCCGGCTCGGCATCGATCGCCGCTTGCAGATCATCGGGGATTTTCATTTCCTTGCCGCTGCCATAGGCACGTGCCCAGCGCCCGTCGGCCTTGGCCGCCTCGACCTGTTTCAACCCGTGCTCGGTCATGCGGCCCTCCTCGATGAGCCGCGCGACATTGTCGATGTTGAGCTTGCTCCAGATGCTTTTTTTGCCGCGCGGCGTGTAGCGCTGCAGGAAACTGTTCTCGTCCAGCCCCTTGCGCACGGCGTCGATCCAGCCGAAGCACAGCGCGACGTCGATGGCTTCCTTCGGTGTGATCGACTTCAGTCCCGACCCCACCTTGTGCACCTTGATCCACACTTCGGTTTCCGTGGCGTGGTGCTGGCCAAGCCAGGCGTAGAAGCTCGCCGCATCGGGGAATTCCCGGACCTTGTCGGGGTCGACCTTGACCGGCGCCATCAGCCGGCATGTCCGTTCAGGATTGTCGTCATCGGTATTACCTTCATCATCGTGCGATTGCCGCCATCACGGCATGACCCATTGTCAGTTTTCGTCAGCAATGGAGCACGCGGTCAGGAAGCACCGGAACGTGCCATCCAGCACCGCGTTGCGGCAAGAGTGCACCGTTCGATGGAGGTTTCCTAATGGCAATCGAAACCATTTTCGCCCATGTCAGTTGCTCCGACCTCGAGGCCAGCATCGGCTGGTACGGAAAACTCTTCGGCAAGCCGCCGCTGCGCCGGCCGATGCCGAGGCTGGCCGAATGGCAATTCACCGACAGTGCCGAAGTGCAGCTGTTCGAGGACAAGGAGAAAGCCGGCACCTCGACACTGACGCTCGGCGTGCTGCCGCTGGCGCCCGAGAGACAGCGGCTTGCCGATGCCGGTCTCGAACCCGGCCCGATCGAGGAGGCCGACCATTTCTGGATCATGCGCATGCGCGATCCCGACGGGAACCTGGTGGTGTTCGCGAGCGCGGAACGCGAATAGGAGCGCCAAACTGCCCGCGCAGGACGGCATTTCCCTCCTGCGCCCCAGGACGGGGAGATAGGCCGCCTAGGCTGGCGGCGGGACTGCCGGCGTCAGCCCATGGCGGCGCATGATCTCCATCATCCCGGCTTTGTCAGGCGGACCGCCGGCGGCGGCGTGGAACATGGCGAAAATCTCGCGAAAATAGTCCGGGCCGATCGCCGCCGGGGTGACAACGCACAACACCTTCGCCCCTTGGCTGCCATTGTTGTCGAACCGGTGGACGGCACCGCGCGGAATACACAGCGCGTCTCCCGGTCCGACCTCGATCGGCTTGCCGTCGACGGTCCAGGTCAGCACCCCGTCAACACCATAGATCGTCTCCTCGTAGTGATCATGGCTGTGCGCCGGCGCCAGCAGGCGCAGTCCGCTGGCTACCTTCAACTCGAAGGCGGCGACGCTGCCATTCGAACCGTCGCCCGTCACCAGGAAGCGAATCGCTAGCCCCTTGTCACCGTCGCCAATCGTTTCGTCGGCTGGATTGACCTGAAGCTGCATGGCTGACATTGCGCAAATCCTCCCGGTAAATTACATTTACTAGCTATCAGTAAACTCAATTTACCGGATCGTCAATGGCCACCTCCACCGAAGTTCTGCGGACCAAGACCGAGGACCTTTTGATCGGCGCCCTGCTGCGCGTGCCAGCCCAGGCCATCCAGCGCCGGCTGATCAGGGAGCTCAACGCCGCCGGCTTCGACGAACTGCGTCTGCCGCATATGGCCGTGCTGCAGTTTCCCGGCCCGGACGGCGCGCGGCCCGGAACGATCGCCGAGCGTGCCGGCATGAGCAAGCAGGCCATCAACCAGTTGCTCACCAGTCTGGAAGGGTACGGTTATCTCGTCCGCTCCGACGGCGAAGGCAGCGCGCGCGTAGTGCGGTCCACCGAGCGCGGCCACGCCGCTTTCTGGAAAATGGTCGACATATTGCGCGACATCGAGGAGGACTGGCGCACCGAACTTGGGCCGAAGCGCTTCGCCGAACTTAAGGTGCTCTTGTTCGCGGTCTGGGATAGCCCGCTGGCCCGTTGAGCAAGCTCCGGCTATCGAGGCAATCGGGTTTCCAAACCGCACCGCGCCGGGACCAATCGGCATCTCCGATAGCACCATCGGTTTCTTCCGTTTCCCCTCACCGCATCGAGCTGTCAATTCCCTGCCCTTGTCCAACCAAACGAAGGCAGAGCGGAAATGAGCATTTCGAACCAGAAAATCCTGATCGTCGGCGGCGGGTCCGGCATGGGCCTCGCGCTTGCAAGGCGCTGCCTCGCAGCCGGGGCCGAAGTTATCATCGCCGGGCGCGGCGAGGACAGGCTTCGGCAAGCGCGTGAGGCGCTGGGTAATCCCGCAGGGCTGGGGCTGGCCACTGTCGACATCATCCGGGAAGACCAGGTCGGGGCGTTGTTCGCCGGGATCGGCGGCCTCGACCATATCGTCAGCACCGCCGCCGACATCGAAGGCGCCTACCGGCTGCTGCCGGAGCTCGATCTCGAGGCGGCGCAACGCGTGGTCGACAGCAAGCTCTTCGGCCCGCTGCTGCTTGCCAAGCATGGTGCGCCACGGCTGGCAGTGGCTGGCTCGATGACCTTCGTCTCCGGCATCGCCGCCTACCGGCCGGCCGCGCGCGGCTCGGTCGTCGCCGCCGTCAATGCCGCGCTCGAAGGGCTGGTGCGGGCGTTGGCGATAGAACTCGCGCCGCTCCGCGTCAACGCGGTGTCGCCCGGCTGGGTCGATACCGAGATTTGGGCGCAGGTTGTCGGCAAGAGGAAGGCAGAGACGCTTGCGGCCATGGCCGAGCGCCTGCCCGTCGGCAGGATCGGCCAGCCCGAGGACATCGCCGACGCGATTGCCTTCCTCATCGGCAATGGCTTTACCACCGGCACGACGCTCCACGTCGAGGGCGGACATCGTCTCGTCTAAAACAGACGGCTCTGCGAAATGCTTTCAAAGCAAGACCTTGGAGCGGCTTGAGGACTCAGCGTCTGAACTGGCTTTCGAGGATGCCGGCGCCTGCATGTCTCGCACGGCGGTGAGCAGTCGGCGCAATGCCGGCGGCTGGACGCGCCGGCGCCGCCAGATCATCATCAGCGGCGCCGCCTGTTTCGGGCCGGGCCAAGGCAGTTCGATCAGCTCACGACGCTTGAGCGCGTCGCTGACGGCCAGACGTGGAACGAGCCCCAGCCCCGCGCCGGCCGCCACCAGCCGGGCAATGGCACCGATGCTGCCGACTTCCGCTGCAAGTTCAGGCGCACCAGTGCCCGCCTCGGCAAAGGCGGTGTCGAACATGTGCCGGTAGATGCACCCAGGCTCAGTCGTCACAAAGCGCAGCGCCGCAAGGGCGGCAAGGTCGCACGGAGCCAGCTTCTGCCCCGGCGCGGTGACCAGCACCAACGGTTCGGCCAAAATCGTGCGCCTGGCGAAGCGCTGATCAGCGCCGCCGTCGGATATGTCGCGGCGCTCGAAACAGAAGGCGACATCGATGTCGCCCTCCTCCAGCAGGCGCAGCAGCGTGCCGCTATCAGTGACTTTCATCCGCACGGCGATATCAGGATAACTGGCCTGGAACCCCGGCAGCCAGGGCGCCAGCCGGGCCGAGGCGATCGTCTCAAGGGCGCCGATGGTCAGCGCTCCGCTGGTCTGTCCCGCCACCGCGAGCACCGCCGCCCGCGCTTCGGCATCGAGCCGCAGCAGTTCCTCGGCGATGGGCTTCAACGCCAGTCCCGCCGGGGTCAGTTCCAGGCCCGACTTCGCGCGCGTGAACAAGACAGCGCCAAGCTCGGCCTCCAGCGTCTGGATCTGGTCGCTCACACTCGACTGGGCGAGATGAACCGTCTCGGCGGCGCGCGTGACGGTGCGGCAGCGCGCCACCGCGAGGAAGGTCTTGAGCAGTCTTGGATGCATCACCTGGCCGAAATCGCCCGGCCTACTGCAGTTGTGGCTTTTTCAGGAAACTGCCGCGGTCGGCGGATTTCACGCGCAGCCACGTTTCGCGGCCGTCGCGCACCACCCGCATCGGGATCTCGGCACCGGCCGAACCGCTTTCCCACAGCTTGCGATAGAAATCGGCGAGCCCGTCGACCGCGCCGTCGCGAACCTCGGAGATGACATCGCCTTCGCGCAGGCCGGCCTTGGCGGCCGGGCCGCCCTCGGTCACGCTCATCACCACCACCTTGCCATCGCTTTCGGCCGACAGCGCCCCGAGCCACGGGCGCGGCGGCTTGGCCACCTGGCCACGCGTCAGCAAATCGTCGAGGATCGGCGGCAACAGGTCGATCGGCACCACCATGTTGATATCGGCCACCTCGCCGGCGCGGCTCATCTGCAGGCGCAGCGAACCGATGCCGAGCAGTGCGCCCTCGGCGCTGAACAAGGGCGCGCCGCCCCAGGACGGATGCGCCGGCGCGATGAAAATCGCCTCGTCGAGCAGATACTCCCAATAGCCGGCGAATTCCTGCTTGGTGACGATCTTGGCCTCGACTGCCCGGCCGATACCGTCGGCAAGCACCACCGCGTCGCCGATCCTGGCCTTGCCGGCATCGCCCAGCGCCACGGCCGGCAGGCCGGTCGGCGCCAGCGCCTGGACGAGGCCAAAGCCCGATTCCTGGTCGTAGGCCAGCGCATGCGCGGGAATGACACGGCCGTCATGCGAGGTCAGCCAGACCTCTTCCGCCTCGGTGATGAGATAGCCGATGGTCAGCACCAGCCCGTCATCGCGGATGACGACGCCGCTGCCCTCCCTGAGCGTGCCGAGGGCCCCGGCCGTGAAGGCATCCTCCGGAACGGTCGCCCGCACGGCAACCACGGAGCGCGGATTGGGATTGATGGTCATGATTTTGTCCTGCGATGCGAATGCCTGGCGGCTTGCTGTATAGGTATGCCACGCGGGAGAAGGCGCAAGGGGTGTGAACGGTGGCCATGGACCACGAAGCCAATCACTTGGCCTTTCGAGGTTCGAACGCCCGGCAGGACAATGCGGCGGCCCAAGATTAACATAGTTCAACACAAGTTGAACTTCCCCCTCCACGGCCCTACCTATAAGCGCCTATCCATCCTTCCCACGACAAGAGGCCGTGCAATGACCGAATATACCCCGCCGAAAGTATGGACCTGGAACAAGGCCAATGGCGGCAGCTTTGCCAACATCAACCGGCCGATCGCCGGTTCGACGCATGACAAGGACCTGCCCGTCGGCAAGCACCCGCTGCAGCTTTATTCGCTGGCGACGCCGAACGGCGTCAAGGTGACGGTGATGCTGGAGGAGCTTCTGGCGCTTGGCCACAAGGGCGCCGAATACGACGCCTGGCTGATCCGGATCAACGATGGCGACCAGTTCGGCAGCGGCTTTGTCGAGGTCAATCCCAATTCCAAGATCCCCGCCCTGATGGATCGCAGCGGCAAGACCCCGCTGCGCGTCTTCGAATCCGGCTCGATCCTGGTCTATCTTGCCGAAAAATTCGGTGAATTCCTGCCCACCGAACAGCCGGCCCGGGCGGAAGTGCTGTCCTGGCTGTTCTGGCAGATGGGTTCTGCGCCCTATCTCGGCGGCGGGTTTGGCCATTTCTACGCCTATGCGCCGGAGAAGTTCGAATACGCCATCGACCGCTTCTCGATGGAGGTGAAGCGGCAGATGGACGTACTCGACCGCCGGCTAGCCGAGGTCGAGTATCTCGGTGGCAAGGATTATTCGGTCGCCGACATGGCGGTCTGGCCCTGGTATGGCGGGCTGGCGCTCGGCCGGATGTACAATGATTCCGCCGAATTCCTGTCGGTTCAGGATTACAAGCACGTTCAGCGCTGGGCAAAAGCGATCGACGAACGGCCCGCTGTCCAGCGTGGCCGCATGGTCAACCGCGCCTTTGGCGAGCCGTCCATGCAGTTGCACGAACGCCATGACGCAAGCGACTTCGACACCAGGACGCAGGACAAGCTGGCCGCCGAGTAAATTCTCGAGAACTGGCGGGCGGCAAAATAAAAGCCCATCACCGGATCAAATCGGTGATGGGCTTTTTGCTTGATGCACGAGACGGATCAGTGAAGAACTTCCACGATCTGACGGGTGTCCGGGTCGACCAGCACTGTCTGATCGTTGATCACAGCAACGCGATACTTGACATTGGGGACTTCGCGCAGTTCGACCTTGTCCGGTACTGACGAGCCGAGCTTGAGCTCGACGCCCAGAAGGTTCACCGACGCCAGCGGCTCCTTCTTGACGTATTCGCGAACCACCGTCTCCTGTTCCGGCTGGACCACGATCGTGTCCGCCAGGGTCGCTCCGACGCCGCCCAGCAGGACGACAGCAGCCGCGACGCTCGTAAGATAATGTTTCATAATAACCTCCATGATTGGATATTTTCGCTCCGCCTCAGGGAAAACTCTCACGTAACTGGGAGGTTCCGTCCCTGCTTGTGAAATAAATGTGGCGCGCATCCAGAAACATGCCACATTTCGTTTTGCGTACTGGTAAGGATAAGCACTGGTATGCTTTGCTTTTCGGAAGAAACTTCTTCTAATTTGCGGGAATAGCAAAGCATCGCGCTTTGCAGCGCAAGCAATGTCGCCTCTTTCTCGGATTACCCGCTCCTTAGCAACAACTAACGTATAGCGAGGAGTGTCGTTCCAAATGCTCTCCCGGCATCCAAAAAAGGCCCGCCCTGCCGGGAGCAGAACGGGCCTTCAACGGACCGGTGGAGGTGGCGCCTCGCCGATCGCGACAGGAAAAACGCACGCATCGCAGCTTCGTTCCACCATGCGCCGTAGCGATTTGGCGGAAGGTCCGCAACGCTCGATAGGCTGGCAGGAGCGGGAGCTCTTCGTTAGAATCGGACGCCGTCCCGATGGAGCGGCGGCACCGGGTTGACTGCATCCGGGCTCATCGCGGCGTCTTGCGCGCGCCTGTGGATCAACCCCAGGACGAGCACGAAGTAGCCGACCTGCAGGACGATCAGGACCACCGCTGTCCAGGCAAGTGCCACCCAGAACGAACCGGTAGCAATATAGGTCCACACCGCGACAAGGATCGTGGTCGCCGACATCCCGACGAGAAATTGCCCAAAATACATCGACCTTCAAGATCGCCGGACCGGTTCCGGTCTCGGCGACTCCCTGCCCCTCTTCACACCCGCGTGCAGGCTTTCATTATTTTAGCGACTACGCAAGTATGGCGCCTGCCTGGGCATCCATGTAGAAGTTTGTTGCGCGGCGGCCCCAGCAGGAGCAGTTTAATGCTCACGGACCGCGCTATTCGGGAAAAGACGTCCGGGGGGATTGGAAATGACGCTCAAGCTTATCGGCGCCGGTTTCGGCCGCACCGGCACATGGTCGACCTTTGCAGCGCTGAACAGGCTCGGCCTGCCCTGCTATCACATGCAGGAAGTGATTATAAACAAGGCCAATAAGGGCCATCTTGATTTCTGGCGCGCGGTGGCCAACAGCCCGCCCGGCACCCAGCACGACTGGAACCGCGTGTTCGCAAACTATACGGCCACCGTCGACAATCCAGGCTGCTGCGTCTGGAAGGAATTGATGGCTGCCTACCCCGAGGCCAAGGTGCTGTTGACGCTACACCCACGCGGCGCCGAGGCCTGGTATGAAAGCACCATTGATACGATCTACTTCACCGAGAACTTGTGGCAGTTCAAGATCCTGGAATGGCTCACACCGTTCGGCCGCAAGTTCGGCGACATGTCGCGCAAGCTCATCTGGGGCCGCACATTGGCCGGCGTCATGGGTGACCGCGACAAGGCGGTTGCCCGCTACGTGAGCTATGTCGACGAAGTGAAAGCAGCCGTGCCGCCGGAAAAGCTGCTGGTGTTCAACGTCAGCGAAGGCTGGGGGCCGCTCTGCCATTTCCTCGACGTCGCCCAGCCAAACGAAACCTTCCCCAACCTGAACGACCGCGAAACGATCAAGAAGATCATCCGCGACATCATCAAAGGCTCCTACATCATGCTGGGGCTGACGATGGCCGCCATCGCGGCGGTGATCGCGGCATTGTGGTGGTGGCTGGGGTAACGGCAAGCCCAGGGAGCTCGATCCCTTGCCTGCATGGAGCGGTCAAGTTTTTCGCTCCGAAACAGACGACCTCAAAAGCTACCCGCTTTCATGCGGGCAAGCTGGCTGGCAGCGGCTTTCGCCGGACTTTTGCGCTTGTCTTCCCCTGCCGGGCGGCCACCAGCCCATGCCTGTCCGAGCAGGCTACCGTTCTTGAACCTGGCGGCGACGCCGTGTGACCATATCTCAATTGGATAAAATAGCGGAACGTCCAATGGACATAGCCTGAACCGAACGGGGCCTCTCGGACCTTCGGGCGCACGAAGCAAGACCTTGGTCCTACAAGGAAAACCGATCAGTTCGATCCGCAGGCGCGCAGCCTATCGAGTCAGATAGCAACGCAACGCCCCCGGTCAATCCCTGGATCAGCACTTTGCCATACTGCGTCACCGCCTCGCCAAGCCGTCTGGGGGTTGGTCGAACATGCCGGCTAGAATGCCGGGTCTTGCAGCCCCTGCCTATTCCGCTTTCGCGTAAGTTTCCCACGTATGGGCGATGTGCGATGGTGTTGTTGCGGCGGTACGAGCCGCCCTGGTTGGCGCGGGCGCCGAGCACACCCCAACAATGCGCCCCCCCGTCCGCGTCGACCATGGCAAGCGCCCGGTTACTTGACTAGCGTCCATGCCCCAGCCCAGCCTCTCCAGGCATTCACCCCGGCGCCCCTGCGAACAGCACGACGCCGTCACCACCGGCCGCCGGCCAATCCCTGATGGTGCGGTCGGAGCCCCCGGTCAGCACCGTGCCATCGGCGGCGAAGGCGACGGCGTAGATCGGTCCGCTCTGGCTGTCGAACATGGCGATCTGATTGCCGCTCGCCATGTCCCANGGCGAAGGCGACGGCGTAGATCGGTCCGCTCTGGCTGTCGAACATGGCGATCTGATTGCCGCTCGCCATGTCCCACAGCCTTGCGGTGCCGTCGAGCGATCCCGACAGCAGGCGTTTGCCGTCGGCCGACAGCACCAGAGCGTAGACCGTGCCCTCGTGGCCCTCGAAGCGCTTCACCTCGCGGCCGCTGTCGACGTCCCAGACCTTGATCGTCAGGTCGCCGCTGCCGGTGATCAGATGATGCCCGTCAGCGGTGAACACGGCGCCATAGGTGCCTTGCTCATGGCCGTGCCAGCTGCGCAACTGCTTGCCGCTTTCGATGTCCCAGAGCTTCAGCGTCCCGTCAATGCTGCCTGAAAGGGCCTGCTTGCCATCGGGCGAGACCGCGACCGCGCTGATCGACCAGTCGTGGCCGGTCAGCACATGCAGCACGGCCCCGTTGACGAGGTCCCAAATGATGACGTTGCCGGTGTCGTGCCCGCTGACGGCGCGTCTGCCGTCCGGACTGATCGCCAGCTTGTTGACGCCACCGTTCTGGCCGGATTGGAAGACGTGCAGCACCGCGCCGTCGGAGAGTTTTCGCTGCACGATCTCGCCGTCGTCGCCCGCCGTCAGCGCACTGATGCCGTCGGGCATGTAGAGCGCGGTGCGCGCCATGTCCTTGTGAACGCCGAGATTGCGCATCAGGTGCTTGCCGCTGATGTCCCAGAGCTTGATCGTATGGTCGGTGCTGGCGCTCATGATCGAACGCCCATCCGGCGCCACCGCCAACCAGACGACCGCATCGCGATGGCCGTCGGGCTGCGTTGGTGCCGCCGGCGGCGACGGTGGCAACGGCGCCACCGTCGGCGGCGGAATGACCGCGACCTCCGGTCGGATCGGGGCGGCTGGCGTCGGCGGAACAGCAG
>NZ_AYWT01000012.1:0-134415 GCF_000502915.1 Mesorhizobium sp. LNHC209A00 | reverse complement strand
ACCGCGGCGGCGCCCTCACCGGCACCGCCGCGTCGTTCCTGCTGATGCATGCGCCGGTCTTCCTCGCCATCGGCCTTATAGGCACAAACCGCTGGCTGCGCATCGCAAGCCTCGTTCTGCTCGCCGGACTGCTCCTCTTCGCGGGCGATCTTCTCGCCCGCGATTTCTGGGGCTCAAGGCTGTTTCCGATGTCGGCGCCGATCGGCGGCACCCTGCTCATCGCAGGCTGGCTGGCGATAGCGATCTCGGCCGTGGCACGTCCACGGCCCTGAAATGATTGCTTGAGGTCAGTCCCGGCGGCGTGCCGGGCGACCCCAAAGGGCACGGCCGTCAACAGCAGGTTTCAGCCGGCGTCGCGCTTCCGGTCGCTCGATGGCCGGTCCGATGCCCCAGTAGTTGCGGTAGATATCTTCGAACAGATGCTTGATGGGATGCATAGCTCATCCTCCTTGTCTTGAATCGATCCAATCGTCGGGCACGAAAAGAGCCGGTTGATCAGCTCCGCCTGCGCAGCACCAAGAAGCGAAGATCGCGAATCCATGGGCCCGTCTCACCACGATGCTTGGCCTTGTTGGTGGCTGACCCGATATTCCAGTCGTTGCGATAGATGTCGGCGAACAGGTAGTTAACGGGATGCACGGCGCTCCTCCCTCTTGGCTATTCAGCAGACCCAAGCCGCCACTTGGATCGATTCAAATATAAGATTGAAACCAGCGCAGGTCAAGCAAAAATTGAATCGATCCAACGAAAATACTAGATGCGGCGGAAGAACGTGCTACATGGATGTCAGGAGGCACGCACAAATGGCGTCACTCACCGCAGGCAATCGACGACCCGTACGGCTGGCCGACATCGCCAAGGCCGCCGGTGTTTCGCACGGCACCGCGTCCAATGTATTCAGCCGCCCCGAGATCGTGCGCGAGGAAGTCCGCGAACGGGTTCGCGCCGCGGCCGAGGCCATGGGTTATGGCGGGCCCGATCCAAAGGGCAGGCTGCTCCGGGCCGGCAAGGTCAACGCCATTGGCGTGGCGACCGCCGAGCCCCTCTCCTATTTCTTCGACGATCCGTTTGCGCGGGTCATGATGGCGGGCATCTCGCAAGCTTGCGATGCGACCGGAGCTGGCATTTCCCTGGTCTCGGCCGCCAATAACGAGCAGCTTGCCTGGAACATCCAGAGTGCGCTGGTCGACGGCTTCATCGTCTTTTGCATCGAAGGTGGCTCGCGCCTGGTGGAGTTGGCACGTGAGCGCAAGCTGCCCTTCGTCGCGCTCGACCTCGACTCCGAGGACGGCTCGGTCGCCGCGATCGGTGTCGACAATATCGCCGGCGCCGGCGTGGCGGCCCGCCATCTCACGGATCTCGGCCATCGCCGCTTCGCCGTCATGGCCCTGCCCTTCGCCGACAACAGGACGGGCCTTGTTTCGGCCGAACAGGTTCGGGCGGCGACCTATGCAGGGACGCGCGACCGCCTCACCGGGTATTTCCGGGAGCTTTCGCGGGTTGGCGTCGATATATCCAAAGTGCCTGTCTATGAGACCGCCAACGACGTGGCGAGCACGAAGGCGGGGCTCGAGATCATCTTCGCCTCCGACACGCCGCCCACCGCCATCCTGGCCATGTCGGACAGAATAGCCCTGGTGGCGCTCGATTGGCTGAGCGCACGCGGGCTGAGCGTGCCTGACGACGTTTCCATCGTCGGGTTCGACGGTGTTCCGGAAGCAGCGGTATCCGAGCCGCCATTGACCACGATCGCCCAGCCGATTGCCGAGATGGGCCGCCTTGCCGTCAGGGCGATCCTGGAAAGCAACGGGCCGGTCAGCCGGCATCAACTGCCGGTAGAACTGATCGTGCGAGCCTCGTCGGCTTCGCCACGCGACTGAACCGCCTACCGATTGGCTCTTGCCATGGCAGTCCCCAAAGGCGCACGAACCGGCGCGGGAACCGTTTGAGCCGTGCGGGCCTTGCCCGAACCGCCGATGGTCGACAGCCATTCGAGATAGAAGGCGAGCGCGAACTGCATGGCAATGCCGGCCGATATCAGCAGGCTGTCATAGACGAGCCCGCCCGGATTGATCAGCTTCACCACCTGCGCGACCATGGCTATCACCGTGCCGGCGATGAAGACCGGCAGCGATCTTTTGCCCAGTATGGCCAGCGGATGGTCGGGGCTGGTGCGGAACAGGTTTGACAGCGTCGGCAGGGCGACGACGAGGTAGCTGACCGCCAGGATGTGCAACAGCCGCGGCAACGACAGGAAGGTCTTGTCGAAGCCGCCGATCACCACCGGCAGGTTGAACCACGTTATCTGTCCCCAGAGCGGGCTATGCACCCACACCAGCGCGGCCAGCACATACACCGCCGCCGCGCCGACCAGCCAACGGTTGACCGGAATGACGCCGCCGCGCCTGACATGCAGCATGGCGGCAAGGCCGATGTTGAACAGGAACTGCCAGGACAGCGGGTTGAGGAACCAGAAACCCGGCTCCGGATAATTGGGCGGGGCGATCTCCCAAATTCCGGCAACCAGCCACAGCGTGCCGGACGCGACAAGCGCCGCGACGGGCCTGGAGCTGACGAACAGGACGAAGGCCGGCGCCATCAAAAGCAGCGCTGCATAGACCGGCAGGATGTTGTTATAGCCGAGCTGGTGGCCGAGCGTGACGATGCCGATCAGCACCTGCGGCGTGTTCTTCATCAAGGGCTCGATGTTGATGAGCGTCAGCAGTTCCGGCCGCCTGGCAAACACCGCCACGGCGCAGAACAGGGCCATCACCACCATTGTCGTGACGATATGGGCGACGTAGAGCACGCCCGCCCGCCGCCACATTTTCAAGGTCGCCAGAAGCCGGCCGCCAGGCCGGAACTTGGTGCCGTAGGCGAGCGCGACCGAAATGCCTGATATCAGCACGAACGCCTCGGCCGCATCCGAAAAACCGAAATTCTTGTACGTCAGCGTCTCGAAAGCGGTACCCGGCACATGGTCGACGAAGATGGTGAGCAGTGCCAGCGCGCGCAGTACATCGATACGCGTGTCGCGGACCAAGATGCGCAAATCGCGATCTGGCGAAACAGGGGTAGTCATCGACAAAAGGCCTCAAAGCTGGTTGTTCATGTCCAGCAATGCGACCCCCGACGCACCGCTTCGATTCCTCCCACAAGGAGTGTATCGGCGCAGAAACGGGCCGGAATGAGCCTGGTTCAATCAACTTTCGCGGAGCATGAAAATATTGCGTTTTGAAGCCGGCAAATTGAGTAAAGCCTTATATAATCAATGGGATGCATTATGACTGGCGCCAGTGGCGAAAATGGCCCTCTGATGCTGGATCTAACGTTTCCCTATCGGCTCCTCGGTGCCGGCAAAAACGGCCGTGCATGCCTGTTCCTGCTGCATGGATCGGGTGTCGACGAGACAAGCATGGTGCCGCTGGCGAGGCGCATCGCGCCCGATGCCGCCCTGATCGCGGTACGCGGCCGTATCCCCCAGGAAGACGGTTTTCGCTGGTTCGAGCGAATCACGCCGACGCGCTTCGACCAGCAAAGCATCCGTGTCGAAACCGCTGCCTTCGTGGAATTCGCAAGCGAAGTCGCCACCCGCCATGGGCTTGATCTCGCTCACGCGACATTCCTTGGCTATTCGAATGGCGCTAATCTGGTTTCGAGCCTGATGCTGCTCCATCCCGGCATTGTCCGAAGCGCGGCGCTGCTGAGGCCAATGCCGGTGCTCGACAAGGTGCCTTCAACGGACCTCATGGGCACACGGACGCTGATCATTGCCGGGGCGGAGGACGAGACCTACGGGCCTTTCGCGCCGCCCCTGGTGACATTGCTCAGCCGGCACGGTACCGAGATCGCCGCCCGGATCGTTCCATTAGGCCATGAAATCGGCGACCCGGACGCAGTGATCGTCGAGCGTTGGCTGGCGGAATCGGCGGCGGCGGCGCAGGGAGGCTGACCGCCTTTGCGGACCGCTCGCTGCCCAATCAGCGTTCGGCCACCATTCGAGCTTTTGCCCCGGCGATCAGCAGGGCAAGCCCGCTTTCAAACAGCGCCTCGTGTCCGCCGGCACTGTAGTGCACCAAGGCTTCGCGCAAAAGAGGATGATCATGCGCCGCCGCATCCAGTGCTTCGCCACGCCCCGGACCTGACGGATATTCGGCTTGCTCCTGACGCAGCCGACTGTGTAGCGGCCGACCGTCATCAGCAATTCCATGGCTGCCCGCCAGAAATTCCAGCAGCCGCTCGAAGTGGCAACAGAATGAAGGGGAGTGTACGGCTCCCCCGAACTTGCATCAGACAGTGCCTATCCCCGCCCCATCCTGTTCCAGGCGTCGAGGCCGGCGATCTTGTAGGCCTCGGCCAGGGTTGGATAGTTGAAGGTGTTGTTGACGAAGAAGTCGACCGTGCCGCCGAGATTGATCACCGCCTGGCCGATATGAATGAGTTCTGTGGCGCCCTCGCCGACTATGTGCGCGCCGAGCAGGCGCCGCGTCTCGATGGAGAACAACAGCTTCAGGAAGCCGGTGTCGACGCCCATGATGTGGCCGCGCGACGTCTCACGGAAGCGCGCGACGCCAACCTCATAGGCGCCGCCGCTTTGGCGCACCTGCTCCTCGGACTGGCCGACCGTCGAGATCTCCGGCACCGCATAGATGCCGTAGGGGAAGGTCTCCGGCGGTGGCGGAAGCGACACGCCAAAGGCATGGCATGCTGCTACCCTGCCCTGCTCCATCGAGGTGGAGGCGAGGCTCGGAAAGCCGATGACATCGCCGGCGGCATAAATATTCGGCACGCTGGTCTGAAACGTCCGCGGATCGACCTTGATGCGGCCCCGCGAGTCGGCTTCGATACCAATCAGGTCGAGGCCGAGGCTGCCGATATTGCCGGTGCGGCCGGCGGCGTAAAGCACGACCTCGGAGCGTATAGTGCGGCCATCGGCCAGTTCCACTTCGGCGGCATCCGGCTTGGAGCGGATTTCCTTGACCGCGCTGCCCAGTCTTATCGTCATGCCGCGGTCGCGCATCTGGTGGATGAAATCGTCGACGATCTCCCGGTCGACGAAATCGAGGATGGAGTTGCGCGGCTCGACCAGCGTCACCGGTACGTCGAGCGCGGAAAAGATCGTGGCGTATTCGACGCCGATCACCCCGGCGCCGATCACCGTCAGCGTGCGTGGCAGGCGGTCGAGTTCAAGCATTTCGTCGCTGTCGAAGACCCGGGTCTTGTCGAAGGGCACGTCGGCCGGCCGATGCGGCCTGGTGCCGACGGCGATCAGTGCATTGGCGAATCCGATTTCGCTGTAGTCGCCACTGTCCGACGTCAGGCTGACCTTGTTGGGGCCGAGAAATTTCACCGCCGCGCGCGCGCTTTTGACCTTGTTGCGCATGAACTGGTGCTGCAGCACCTCGACCTCGTGATCGAGCGTCTTGTGCAGACGCTCGATCAGGTCGCCGACGGAGATATCCTGCTTGACCCGATAGCCGCGTCCATAGAAGCCGCGCTCGCGCCAGCCGGAGAGATTGAGCACCGTTTCTCGCAACGTTTTCGAGGGGATGGTGCCGGTGTGCACCGAGACGCCGCCAAGACGCCGGCCCCGATCGACCACCAGCACCGATTTGCCGAGTTTGGCCGATTGCACGGCGGCGCGGCGGCCGGAAGGGCCGCTGCCGATGACCAGCATGTCGTAGTCCATATTGCCCCGTCCCCTCGGCGTCTTGTTGCGCCGCAGCAAACTAACGCCATCCGTGCTACAAATTCAACCGCTTCGGACCCTCACGCCGTCGTGTGCCGCTTGGCGCCGCGACCGGTCCGATCTTGATTCCACCATGAGCCTTCACCATTTCTGGTGCGGTGGGGCTCAGGCTAAGCAGGCCCCTGTTACCAGGAGATGACATGAACGCTTGCGTTTTCGACGGCGAAATCATCAACACCCGGCTCGACGATGCCAGGGCTTATGAAGGCGTGCGCACAAGGCGGATCCTGGCCTTCGTGCTCGACTATCTCATCGTCGGCCTGCTGACCATTCCGTTCGCCATCCTGGTGTTCTTCCTCGGGCTTTTGACCCTCGGCCTGGGCTGGATGCTGTTCGGCGTCCTGGTGCCGGCGGTCGCCATCCTCTACATCTGGAACACGTTGGGCAGCGCCGACCAGGCCACCACGGGTATGAAGATGATGGGCATCCGCCTTGACCGTCTCGACGGCACCCGCATCGACGGGCTGACCGCGGTGGTCCACTCAGTACTGTTTTGGGCCGGCAACGTCATCCTGTCGCCGCTGGTCCTGCTGGTGACCCTGTTCTCGGATCGCAAGCGCACGCTGCACGATCTTTTGCTCGGCACTGTCGTCAGCCGCACCGGCCGCTGATATCGCTCTCAAGCAGAGCCGCAGCCCCCCTTGAGCGCAAATGTGAAGGTGTTGAGTTGCCCGCACCTTCACAATCCTGTTGAATTTTTCGCCGCCGGAGCCAAAGGTAGAGAGATTCGAAGGAGTGTTTCCAAGGCTCGATGACGCAGCACCCGACCCAGTCGCCGCAGTTCTTCCTGACCGCGCCGTCGCCGTGCCCTTATCTCGATGGCCAATTCGAGCGCAAGGTGTTCACGCATCTGGTCGGCGACAAGGCCTCGGAGATGAATGACCTGCTCACGCAAGGCGGCTTCCGGCGCTCGCAGAACATCGCCTACAGGCCAGCCTGCGAGACCTGCCGCGCCTGTGTGTCGGTGCGTATCCTGGCCCATGAGTTTACCCCCAGCCGCAACATGAAGCGCGTGCTGCAGCACAATTCCGACCTCGTCGGCGCCATGCACAATGCCGAGCCCTCGACCGAACAGTATTCGTTGTTTCGCGGCTATCTCGATGCCCGCCACCGCCGCGGCGGCATGTCCGACATGACGGTGCTCGACTACGCCATGATGGTCGAGGATACCCATGTCGACACCAAGGTGATCGAATACCGGCGGCGCGGACCCGACACCTTCATCACCGGCAAAGGCCAGGGTGAACTCATCGCGGTGGCGCTCACCGACAAGATGGCCGATGGCCTGTCGATGGTCTATTCCTATTTCAATCCGGATTTCGAAAGCCGCTCGCTCGGCACGTTCATGATCCTCGACCATATCGCCCGTGCCAAGGCGATGGGGCTGCCCCATGTCTACCTTGGCTACTGGGTCAATGGTTCGCGCAAGATGAATTATAAGATGCGCTTCATGCCGCAGGAGCATCTCGGCCCAAAAGGCTGGGAGCGCTATACCAACGAAGCGGTCTGACGCCGAGTTTTCCCCCGATCCACGCTTAAACTGTTTCAAGGCAGGGGATGCTGGTCTTTCAGCCGCTCGGCTGGAGAGAGTGCGCGCTTGCGCCGATCGGCCGCCTGCAATGCAATTGCGAAAGTTCCTGCATGTCCTCTCACCATGATCACCAGAAGGGCCTTCTGATAACCGCCATCGGCGGACTGATACTGACCGTCGACATACCGTTGATCCGCCTTGCGGATGGCGGCGCGTGGACCATCCTTTTGCTGCGAACCGGAACCACCTTCATCGCCGCGATGATCATCTGGTCGGTCTGGCGCGCGCTGAGCCGGAATGTCCCGCCGCTTATCCCCGGCTGGTCTGGGCTGATCGTGGCGATATGCTATGGGCTGACCTCGATCACCTTCGTTACCGCGGTCTTCCACACCTCGACCGCCGACCTGGTGTTCATCCTAGCCTTCAACACCGTATTCGCCGCACTCTTGTCCTGGATATTCCTACGGGAAAGGCCGGGGGCGGTGACGATCGCGGCCATGCTGGTCATGATCCTCGGCGTGCTGGTCATCGTCGGCGGTTCGGTTGGCAGCGGCAAGCTGTTCGGTGATTTCATGGCACTGTGCTCGGCTTTCTTCATCGCGGTGGCCATCACCATCTCGCGAGCCAGCGGCAAGGATATGGGATTCACCTCGCTGATCGGCGTCCTTCTGCCGCTTGGGCTGGCAGCCTTCATGGTGAGCGGCGAAGGCTTTCACGTGAACGCGCCATGGTGGATCATCTTCAACGGCGCCGTCATCATGCCGATCTCGTTCTTCTGCCTCGCCGCTGGGCCGAAATACATTTCTGGACCGGAAGTGGCGATGTTCTACCTGCTCGAAACCGTGCTGGCGCCGATCTGGGTGTGGATGATCTTTGCCGAGACGCCGACCCGCAACAGCCTGATCGGCGGCGGCATCCTGATCGTCACGCTGGTCGCCC
This sequence comes from Mesorhizobium sp. LNHC209A00, assembly GCF_000502915.1. Taxonomy (NCBI): domain Bacteria; kingdom Pseudomonadati; phylum Pseudomonadota; class Alphaproteobacteria; order Hyphomicrobiales; family Phyllobacteriaceae; genus Mesorhizobium; species Mesorhizobium sp. LNHC209A00. The sequence continues at coordinate 126,196 of NZ_AYWT01000012.1, read as the reverse complement.
ATTCGCTCTGGCAGTTGCATGATGGGCGCAAACGCTGCGGCGACCTCGCGGTGCACCATCCGGCTTAGAGGTCGAGATCAGGCGCTGGCTTTCTTGACCACGCTGGGCTCGGGCAAGACCTCGATTTGTGGACCGGCTTCGATTTCATTCGGCGGCACGATCTCGTCGGCCAGTTCCACCTCGCGCAGCCACTCGCGCCAGATCGCGACCAGCAGCGCCATCAGCACCGGGCCGATGAACAGGCCGAGAAACCCCATGGTCTTGACGCCGCCGATCAGGCCGAAAAAGGTCGGCAGGAAGGGCAGTTTTATCGGGCCGCCGACGAGCTTGGGGCGCAACGTCTTGTCGACGATGAACAACTCGACCGTTCCCCAGATGAACAGCGCCAGGCCGGCCATCGGCGAGCCGCTGGCGGCGAGATAGATCGAGACCAGTGTGAAGGACAATGGCGCACCGCCGGGGATGAGCGCCATCACGCCGGTCAGCGCGCCGAGCGTCACCGGCGACGGCACACCAGCCAGCCAGTACGCGATGCCCAGCACCAGTCCCTCCCCGATGGCGATTACAGTCATGCCGGTCACGGTCGAGGAAATGGTCGCCGGCACGACGCGCGAGATCCGCTCCCAGCGGGTGGGCAGAATGCGCTCGCCGAGGCGATCGATCTGGCCGGCGAAATTCTCGCCGTCGCGATAGGCGAAAAACAGGGCGATCATCATGAACAGCAGCGTTAGAAAGAGGCTGAAAGCGCTGCCGCCGGCGGCGAGCGCGCCTCGGTAAATGCTCCCTATATTGGCGCCGCTGACTAGCTGGATCAGTTCGCCGATCCCGCCGGGATGGCCGAGATTGGTCGTCCACTGCTCGTTCAGCCATTCACCCACCACAGGCAGGGTGGCGATCCAGTGCGGCGTCACCGCACCGTGGCGGTTGGTCTCTATCGCCCAGCCGACCCATTCGCGCACCTCGTTGATGGCATAGGTGCCAGCAAGCGCGATCGGTATGACCAGGAAGGCGAGGATGAACAGGATGGCAAATGTGGCGGCGATGGTTCGATTGCCGCCAACGCCGACCAGCAGTCGTCGGTAAAGCGGCCAGCTGGCAAAGGCGATGACGAGGGCAGCCAGCACCGGGAACAGGAAGCCGTGGAAGAAATAGACGCCGGCGGCAACGATCAGCACCAGCAGCCAGCGCGCCGCCGACAGCGGCGGTATGACGGCCGAACGGAGCGGTGTGGACAGCCCGAAGAGGCGCTGCTGCCGTTCCGGTTTCTGGATCTTTGCTTCCTTCAAACGCCCTGCTCTCCCCGGCTCATCCGGTCAGTTATGCACCGATATAGTGCAGCAATCGTGACGATAGTCCAAATGTGATGGTGGAGCTGCCAATCTCCCTCCTCGTGGGGAATGTCCGGCAGGACAGAGGGGGGCGCGACCTCTGATCTGATCTTAGGGACCGAGAATTGCGAGAGGCGTAGCTAGCTTGATGCGCCGGCGGGATAGCGCGCCCCTCTGGCCTGCCGGCCACCTTCCCCCACGAGGGGGATCGGCAGCTTCTACCCGAACTTCCCGGTCCTGGGGAATCCCTTGGGCACCATCCGTCCCGCCGACGCCCGGGCGCCGATCCATTCGGCCAATTCCTCGCGCGACCGGGTGAAGGTACGGTCGGCCGAATCCTGCCAGGAGAGACCTGTCTCAAGTGTAAAAGGCTTGAGATCGAGCAGGCCGCCGTCCTTGTATTTCTGCAGCCGCACGCCCTTGCCGCGACCCATCTCCGGAATTTCCGAGAGCGCGAACACCAGCATCTTGCGGTTCTCGCCGACGATGGCCAGGTGATTGCCGGTGACCGGCACGCAGCGCTTGGCCTCGTCCGGCGCCTTGACGTTCATCACCTGCTTGCCCTTGCGGGTGTTGGCGACCACCTCTTCCTCCGGAACGATGAAGCCGTTGGCGTCGAAAGAGGCGAGCAGCAGCTTGCGCTTGGGATCGTGAACGAAGGCGGTGACGATGTCCTGGTCATTGTCCATGTCGACGATGATGCGGATCGGCTCGCCATGGCCGCGGCCGCCCGGCAGCCGATCGGCGCCGATCGTGTAAAACTTGCCGCCGGTGGTAAAGACCAGAACCTTGTCTGTCGTCTGAGCATGGAAGGCGAGCTTGAGGCTGTCGCCCTCCTTGAAGGTCAGCGTCGAAAAATCGGCCAGATGGCCCTTCATCGCCCGCAGCCAGCCTTTTTCCGAAACCACCACGGTGACCGGCTCGCGCTCGATCATGGCGTGCGCGATATCGGTCAGGTCGTGCTCGGGCGCGTCGGCGAACTGCGTGCGGCGCTTGCCAATCTCGGTCTCCGGACCGAACTTGTCGCGAACCTGAGTGACTTCCCACTTGATGGTCGACCATTGCTTGGCATCGGACGCCAGCAGTGCCTCGATCTGCTTCTTCTCGGCGGTCAGGCCGTCGAATTCCTTGCGGATCTCGAATTCTTCCAGCTTGCGCAAGGCGCGCAGCCGCATGTTGAGGATCGCTTCGGCCTGGGTGTCGGTGAGCGACCAGCGGGCCATCATGACCTGCTTGGGCTCATCCTCCTCGCGGATGATCCTGATCACCTCGTCGATGTTGAGATAGGCGATCAGGTAGCCGGCAAGGATTTCCAGCCGCCTCTCGATCTCGCCGAGGCGAAATTTCGAGCGACGGATGAGGACGTCGCGGCGGTGGTCCAGCCATTCCTGCAGCACGCCCTTCAGCGACAGCACGTTGGGCACCTTGCCTCGCGACAGCACGTTCATGTTGAGGGGGAAACGGCTTTCGAGCTCGGTCAGCTTGAACAGCGATTCCATCAGGATGCCTGGGTCGACCGATCGGCTCTTCGGCACCAGGACGACGCGGATGTCCTCGGCGCTTTCGTCCCTGATATCCTCGAGCAGCGGCAGCTTGCGGGCCATCAACAGCTCGGCGATCTTCTCGATCAGCCGCGCCTTCTGCACCCCATAGGGAATTTCGGTGACGACAATGCTCCAGGTGCCCCTGCCCTGGTCTTCCTGGTTCCATTTCGACCGCACGCGGAACCCGCCGCGGCCGGTCTCATAGGCTTCGAGGATCGAGGCACGGCTGTCGACGATGATGCCGCCGGTCGGAAAATCCGGGCCCTGGACGAAATCCATCAGCTTCGCCACCGGCGCATCGCGATGCTCGATCAGATGCAGCGCCGCGTCGCAGAGCTCGGCGGCATTGTGCGGCGGGATCGAGGTGGCCATGCCAACCGCGATGCCGGACGAGCCGTTGGCCAAGAGATTGGGGAAGGCACCGGGCAGCACGACCGGCTCCTCGTCTTCTTCATTGTAGGTCGGCCGATAGTCGACCGCGTCTTCGGTGATGCCGGCAAGCAGGTCGGTCGCCACGTCGGTCATGCGCGCTTCGGTGTAGCGCATGGCGGCGGCGTTATCGCCGTCGATGTTGCCGAAATTGCCCTGGCCGTCGACCAGGGGATATCGCATCGAAAAATCCTGCGCCAGCCGCACCAGCGCATCATAGATCGACTGGTCGCCATGCGGGTGGAACTTGCCCATCACCTCGCCGACGATACGAGCGCATTTGGCGAACCCCTGGTCCGGGTTGAGGCGCAGCAGGCGCATGGCGTGCATGATGCGGCGATGGACCGGCTTCAGTCCGTCGCGCACATCCGGGAGCGCCCGGTGCATGATGGTCGACAACGCATAGGCGAGATAGCGCTCTTCCAGCGCCTTCTTCAGGTCGACTGGTTCGATGTGATCGCCACCGCCATTGTCAGGCGGCAAAAGCCTTTTTCCCATGGGCTGGACCTAGCCGAGCGGGTGATTCGCGGCAAGAGGCGCGCACCGGACCAGTCGATTTGCGCGCAGTTCTGCAACAGAAAACCGCAAGGTCGAGCCTGCCGGCCAACATCAATCTGTTACATGCCGCATCTATTGCGAAGCACGCTGGCGGCCCGACCTTCATGCCAAATTCACTGCGTTCTCCAATAGCGTTCGGATCGGGTTTGCCTTTCAGCGCGATTTTCGACCATTGTGCCGGGACACGCCTTTTTCCCGTCCAGTTCGTCACGGAATGGTGATGGCGCAAAGAATTGAAAAATAATTTCAGGACACTCTCAGGGACCTTGCGATGACAATCAACCGCTCAACTCTCCGGAAATTCGCACTTTCGACCTTCTTGCTCACGCTGCCGCTGAATGCGGCCCTTGCCCAGGACGCGGCGGTCGCGGACCGGCTGAAGGCAGCACTCTCCGCACAGGGCGTCGACATCTCCTGGACCGGCGTGACCGGCGACAACACCAGCATGGTGCTGCAGGGCGTGTCGGTGAAACCGGCCGCGGAAAAGGAAGCGCTGACGATCGGCGACGTCAAGCTCGAGAACATCACCGAGGCCAATGGCGGCTATGATATCGGCACCGTGTCGACCTCGGCCTTCGAACACAGCAAGGACGGCGTCACCCTCGATCTCAGCCCCTTCGTTATCCACGACATGACGGTGCCGGCCGACGGCTCCACCAGCCCGCTTGGCTCGCTGATGATGTACAAATCCGCTGAACTCTCGAACATGACGGTCAAGGTCGCCGACAAGACCGCCTTTTCGATGGATGGGCTCGCCATCCAGATCACGCCGCCCGCCGACGGCAAGGCGATGGAATTCACCGCCAACACGGAGAAGTTCACGGCCGATCTGTCGCTGGTCGAGGATCCCAAATCCAAGGAGGTCATCAACGCGCTCGGCTACCAGAACATCTCGGGCAATCTTGAAATGGCCGGCACCTGGCAGCCGTCGGACGGCAAGATGGAACTGTCGAAATACGACATCTCCGTCGAGAATGCCGGCACGCTCGGCATGACCTTCGACCTCGGCGGCTACACGATCGACTTCATCAAGTCGCTGCAGGAAATGCAGAAGAAGATGGCCGCACAGCCGGAAGGCGCCGACAATTCGGCGCAAGGCATGGCCATGCTCGGCCTGTTGCAGCAGCTTTCGTTCAACAGCGCATCGATCCGCTTCGACGACGATTCGCTGACCGGCAAGGTGCTGGACTATGTCGGCAAGCAGCAGGGCATGTCAGCCAAGGACATCGCCAATCAGGCCAAGGCAATCGTGCCGTTCGGCATGTCGCAGCTCAACAATCCCGAGCTGACGGCTCAGGTTACGGCGGCTGTCAGCAAATATCTCGACGATCCGAAGAGCCTCGAAATCTCGGCCGAGCCGCCGGCATCGGTGCCGTTCGCACTGATCATGGCGGGTGCCATGTCCAATCCGCTCGACCTGCCGAAGACGCTCGGCGTCAGCGTCAAGGCGAACGAGGACTGATCGAAGACAACTCCCTTCTCCCCGTCCCTATACGGGGAGAAGGTGCCGGCAGGCGGATGAGGGGCAGCGCTGACGCCTGCAAGTTTGAAATTGAATGCCGAACCGCCTGCCTGTCAGAAGGCGTCAGTTGTCGCGGCTGGTCGCCAAACGCCTGCATCCGCGCTGCCGCTCATTGTCCTGCCGGACATTTCTCCCCGTAGAGTGACGGGGAGAAAAGGGCAGTTGCGACGCTGCAATCAGTCCTTCTTGGCCGGCGCGACACGCAGCGCCAGTTCGCGAAGCTGCTGCGGCGAGGCTTCCGACGGCGCGTTCATCAGCAGGTCGTAAGCCTGCTGGTTCATGGGGAACATGGTGATTTCGCGCAGGTTCTTGGCGCCGACCAGCAGCATGACGACGCGGTCGACGCCGGCGGCCATGCCGCCATGCGGCGGCGCGCCATACTGGAAGGCACGGTAGAGGCCGCCAAAGCGTTCCTCGACCGTGGAACGGTCGAGCCCAACCGTCTCGAACGCCTTGACCATGGTTTCGGGCAAATGGTTGCGGATACCGCCACTGGCGATCTCGAAACCGTTGCACACCATGTCGTACTGGAAGGCCTTGATGCCGAGCAGATCCTCGCCGTTCAGCGCATCGATGCCACCCTGCGGCATCGAGAACGGGTTGTGGGCGAAGTCGATCTTCTTCTCCTCCTCGTTCCATTCGAAGAACGGGAAGTCGACGATCCAGCACAGTTCGAAGCGTTCGCGGTCGACGAGGTTCAGTTCCTCGCCGGCACGGGTGCGCGCCGCGCCGGCGAACGAAACGAACTTCTTGGGATCACCGGCGACGAAAAAAGCGGCGTCGCCGTCGGCAAGGCCGAGCTGCAGGCGGATCGCCTCGGTGCGCTCCTCGCCGATGTTCTTGGCGAGCGGGCCGGCGCCTTCGAGCTTGTCGCCTTCCTTGCGCCAGAAGATGTAGCCCAGCCCCGGCTGGCCCTCGCCTTGCGCCCAGCTATTCATGCGGTCGCAAAAGGCGCGGCTGCCGCCGGTCTTTGCCGGAATGCCCCAGACCTCGGCCTTCGGATCGTTGGCCAGGATGTTGGCGAACACCTTGAAGCCGGAATCGCGAAAATGGTCGGAGACGGCCTGCATCTCGATCGGATTGCGCAAGTCCGGCTTGTCGGAGCCGTATTTGCGCATGGCGACATCATAGGGGATACGCTGGAATTTCTGCGTCACCGGCTTGCCGTTGGCGAAGGTCTCGAAGACGCCGCGCATCACCGGTTCCATGGTCGACAGCACGTCGTCCTGCTCGACGAAACTCATTTCGAGGTCGAGCTGGTAGAACTCGCCGGGCAGGCGGTCGGCGCGCGGGTCCTCGTCACGGAAGCAGGGCGCGATCTGGAAATAGCGGTCGAAGCCAGACACCATGATCAGCTGCTTGTATTGCTGCGGCGCCTGCGGCAGCGCGTAGAAGGTGCCGGGATGGATGCGCGACGGCACCAGGAAGTCGCGCGCGCCTTCCGGCGACGAGGCGGTCAGGATCGGCGTCGAGAATTCGGTGAAGCCGACCTCGCCCATGCGCTTACGCATCTCGGCGATGATTTTCGTGCGCGCCACGATGTTCTTGTGCAGTGTCTCGCGGCGCAGATCCAGGAAGCGGTATTTCAGCCTGATGTCCTCGGGATAATCGGGCTCGCCGAACACCGGCAGCGGCAATTCCTTGGCCGCCGACAACACTTCGATCTCACGAGCGAAGATTTCGATCTCACCGGTCGGCAGGTTGGCGTTGACCGTCTCGGGCAAGCGCGCCTTGACCTCGCCATCGACGCGGATCACCCACTCACCGCGCAAGGTCTCGGCGACCTTGAAGGCAGGCGAATCGGGATCGGCAACGATCTGGGTCAGGCCGTAATGGTCGCGAAGGTCGATGAACAGTAGGCCGCCATGGTCGCGTACGCGATGCACCCAACCCGACAGGCGAACGGAGTTGCCGACGTCGCTCTTTCGCAACTGGGCACAGGTATGGCTGCGGTAACGGTGCATGGTCATGGATAAAAGTCCGAGGTGCTGGATGGTAGGCCGAAGCATTGCGGCCCGGCCTCAAAATTTGCGCGAAAAGCGCATGGGAGGCATGGTTTGTCAAGGCAAAGGGACGGAGGGGCTATCTCTCAGCTTGGAACCTCGGCTTCAATTTATGGCCGGTCATATGGCGGAACGGTGAACCGCCTGTCGCGTTAGCGCATGATGGACTGAGAGGAGGCAAACATGTTTTCCTGGAAGGGCACTTGGCGCAATCAATACGGTTCGGTTGTAATTATCGACGACGATAGTGAGGGTTTGATCCGCGGTGTCTTCAAGACAGCGTTGCCCGACAGCAGCTTTTCCGGAATGGAAGTGCCTCTTCACGGGGCCGCTCATGGAGATGTGATCGGCTTTACTTCCGCAGCGTCAGGAAAGACAGGGCCGGCGGCTGTGAGCTATACCGGCATTTTTCGAGACGGCAAGATCGAGATGTTGTGGCACACGGTGGCTGGACTGGCTCTTTCAGCCGAGGCCGAGGGTGAGCCCGCAAAGCTGACCACGGTTGGAACATGGCGCGCCTTCGGGACCAGCCTAGACACTTTTGAGCGCGTCGATTGATACGCTGATCGATTAACCGGCGCTGGCGGTCGCCATCGACGTCTGTTTCATCCGCCGAGCTGATTCGAGCCGAGGCATCGCTGCCTTTTCATTGGCAAATGCCGCTGGCATCGACGGAGACGATGGTCCAAAAAGGATCAACGATGAGCGGCTGTATTTCTTCATGTCCTCCATCCGTCCCCTGATCCCGCTTCTTCTCGCCGCAGGCATCCTCCTCGGCGGCAATGGGCTGCAGAGCACGCTGATCGCACTGCGTGGCGCGCAGGAAGGGTTTTCGGCTTCCGACATCGGCCTGATGGGCACCTTCTATTTCGCCGGGTTCCTGCTCGGCTGCCTGGCCATCACCCGCATCATGAAGGCGGTCGGCCATATCAGGGCGTTTTCGGCGCTGGCGGCGATCGCCTCCGTCGGCACCTTGCTGCTCGTGCTGGTTCTCGATCCGGTGATGTGGTGCGCGGTGCGCTTTGCCGGCGGCTTCTGTTTCGCCGGATTGTTCACCATCGTCGAAAGCTGGCTGAATTCCGGCGTCACCAACCACGACCGCGCCCGCGTGCTGGCGATCTACCGGATGGTCGATACCGGATCGGTGACATCAGCCCAGTTCCTGATTCCCGTCTTCGGCGCCGGTGGCTTCACCATCTTCGCCATCATGTCGATCATGATCACGCTGTCGTTGGTGCCGGTTTCGCTCGGCGACCGCTCCAACCCGACGCCGCCGGAAGAGGTCAAGCTCGATCTGGCCCGCGTCTGGCGGATTTCGCCGCTGGGCTGCTTTGGCTGCATCGCCGTGGGCGTCACCAACAGTGCCTTTCGCACCTTGTCGCCGGTCTATGCGGAGCAGATCGGCATGTCGGTCGGCGACGTCGTCACCTTCGTCAGCGTCGGCATTTTCGGCGGAGCCATCATCCAGTATCCGCTTGGTTACCTTTCCGACCGCTGGGATCGGCGCCGGGTGCTGTTGATGACGACCTGCTGCGCGATGCTTTCGGCACTGGCGCTGGTGTTCATCGCCGGCAGCAACCCGCTGCTCAACTTCATCATCATCTTTATCTTCGGTTGTTTCGCCATGCCGCTGTATTCGCTGTCGGCGGCACATTCCAACGACCGCGCGGATGCCGGCGAGTTCGTGCTGATCAACGCCGCCCTGATGCTGTTCTATTCCTTCGGCGCTATTGGGGGCCCTTTCGCGGCGTCGACCGCGATGCAGTATTTCGGGCCAAGCGCGCTGTTCGTCTTCAGCGCCGTGGTCTACGCGATCTTCATTGCCGTCATCCTCTACCGCATGCAGGCACGCTCAGGAGTACCGGCAGGCAAGCGCAGCCGCTTCACGGCGCTGTTGCGCACGTCGACCATTTTCGCGCGGCTGGCGAGGAGAAATAGTGATCAAGACAGTCCGGAAGGGCCGTGACGGGGGCACCACAGCTTGACGAAAGCCTTCCCGGCTGAAATCTAGGAAGACCCTACTCCTGCCAAAAGCGATTTGATGCACGTCATCACCACCCAGAAAGAACTCGAGACCGTTCTCGCCGCTTTCGAAAAGTCGGATTTCGTCACCGTCGACACCGAATTCATCCGCGAAACGACCTTCTGGCCAATCCTGTGCCTGATCCAGATGGCCGCGCCCGGCGTGACCGCGCTGATCGATCCGCTGTCGCCTGATATCGACTTGGCTCCCTTCTTCAGGCTGATGGCCAACGAGGCGGTGGTCAAAGTCTTCCATGCGGCGCGACAGGACATCGAAATCATCGTCCATCTCGGCGACCTCGTTCCGCACCCGGTGTTCGATACCCAGGTGGCGGCGATGGTCTGCGGCTTCGGCGACAGCGTTTCCTACGATCAGCTGGTACAGCGCATCACCGGAGCGCGGCTCGACAAGTCGTCGCGCTTCACTGACTGGCGCCATCGGCCGCTGTCCGACAAGCAGCTTGATTACGCGCTGGCCGACGTCACCCATCTGATCGAGGTCTATCAGCACCTCAACGCCGAGCTGGCGCGGGAAAACCGCGCCCACTGGCTGAATGAGGAGATGGATGTCCTGACCTCGCGCGAGACCTACGATCCGCACCCCGAGGATGCCTGGAAGCGGCTGAAGATGCGGCTTCGCAAGCCCCAGGAGCTGGCGATCGTGCAGGCCGTGGCGGCATGGCGCGAACGCGAGGCGCGCGAGCGCGACGTGCCGCGCGGCCGTGTGCTCAAGGACGACGCAATCTACGAGATCGCACAACAAGGACCGCGCGATGCGCCAGCCCTTGCCAAGTTGCGCACCACGCCAAAAGGCTGGGAACGCTCCTCGACGGCGACGGCATTGCTCGGCGCGGTCAACACCGCGCTCGCCCTGCCCAAGGAGCAGATGCCGAAACTGCCGAAAAACTTCCAGCCGCCCGAGGGCTCGAATGCGGCCGCGGAACTGTTGAAGGTGCTGCTCAGAATCGTCGCCGAAAAACAGGGCGTCGCCTCGAAGGTGCTGGCCTCCAGCGATGACATCGATCGCATCGCGGCCGAGGGCGAGGATGCCGATGTGCCTGCGCTGCAAGGATGGCGGCGCGCCGTGTTCGGCGAACACGCGCTGAAGCTGGTACGCGGCGAGATCGGCATCAAGTTCGACAATCGCAAGATCGCGGTGTTCGATCTATAGGCGCCGGCCTTTCCCTCTTCCCTTTTGGAGAAGGTGATTAGGCGCACCTCATACGATCGCGAGCAAGTGCAGGGCCAGCCAGATCCAACCGACCGCTAGCACCACCGCGCCCAGCACGAAGGAGCGGTTGCGCACCAGCAGCTTGTTGCTGGTCAGGTGAAACCAGGCGTGAAAATAGCGCGACGCGACAAAAATCCACATCAGTGCGAGGGTGATGTAATTGACGCCGTTGGTCATGTGCAGTGTCAGGCACAGTACGTAGAAAAGCACCGGCAGTTCGAATTGATTGATCAGATTGTTCGCCACGGTGACGGTAGAGGCCGGCTCGGTCGAGCGAACCTTGTACTGGCCGACCTTGGCTTCACCCGACTTGACAGCAAAATAGCGGCGCCGGCCCATGACGATATAGACGATGTAGATCAGCAGCACGTGAGCCAGCACAGGCCAGAAGATCGTGGTCTGGTTCATGAAGTCGCCCCTGCCCTGCTCCGCTTCAATTCCGACGTCTTTGGCCTGCCAGCCAGAAAGCGGCAATGACGATGACCGGGACGGCGAGAAGCGCGAATTTGGTGACGATCAGCGCCGAAGCAAAGGACAGCGAGTCCGGATTGGCGTAGAGGAAATCGGACAGAAGGCGCGCCACGGCGATGTTCTGTGCGTAGTCGGCGAGCATATAGGGCAGCACCAGGACCAGCGCGAAGATCGCCTGCATCTGCGCCGGCAGCACGCGGAAATTCTTCAGGCGCCGGCCAGTTGCCAGGATCAGGCTGACCAGCGTCAGCGACAACAGTGCCGGAAACAGAAGATCGAAGGTCAGGTAGTGCCAGACCAGGATGATCTCGCTGCCGCGCCGGCCAAGCGCCGTCAGCCAGGCCATGCCTTCGTCGGGCGTAAATCCGAAATAACGCATGTCGAGCGAAGCCAGGCCCCCGCTCAGTCGACGGAAATAGAAGAACTCCATCCCCGTCATGGCGACAAAAACCGCCGCCGAGAGGAAGCAGAGCGCCCCGACATGGCGCGACAGGCGCAGCACCATGGCGGTCAAGTTCCCCCAAAGCCCGGAAGAATCAGGCTCCGCCGGGATAGTTGGGGCTTTCGCGGGTAATCGTGACGTCATGGGCGTGGCTTTCACGAAGTCCGGCGTTGGATATGCGCACAAAGGTGGCGCGGTCGCGGAAATCGGCAAGGTCGCGGCCACCAACATAACCCATAGCGGCTTTCAGCCCGCCCGCAAGCTGGTGCAGCACGCCAGACACAGGTCCTTTATAGGGAACCTGCCCTTCAATGCCTTCCGGCACCAGTTTCAGCGTGTCGCGCACCTCGGCCTGGAAGTAGCGATCGGCGGAGCCCCGCGCCATGGCGCCGACCGAGCCCATGCCGCGATAGGCCTTGAAGGAGCGGCCCTGGTGCAAATAGACCTCGCCCGGGCTTTCGTCGGTTCCGGCAAGCAGCGAGCCGATCATGGCGGCGCTGGCGCCGGCGGCGAGTGCCTTGGCGAGATCGCCGGAATATTTGATGCCGCCGTCGGCGATCACCGAGGCGCCTGATTTGTGTGCTGTCTCGACCGCCGACATGATGGCCGAAAGCTGGGGAACGCCGACCCCGGCCACAATGCGGGTGGTGCAGATGGAGCCCGGGCCAATGCCGACCTTGACGGCGTCGGCGCCGGCGTCGATCAGCGCCCGCGTGCCTTCCGCGGTGGCGACGTTGCCGGCCAGGATGCGCACGGAATTGGAAAGCTTCTTCGCCCGCGTCACCGCGTCCAGCACGCGCTGCGAGTGGCCATGCGCTGTGTCGATCACCAAAAGGTCGACGCCGGCCTCGATAAGACGCTCGGCGCGCTCGAAGCCGTCATCACCGACGCTGGTGGCGGCCGCGGCGCGCAGGCGCCCCTGCGCATCCTTGGTGGCGTGCGGGTTGAGCTGCGATTTCTCGATGTCCTTGACGGTGATCAGCCCGACGCAATTGCCCGTTTTGTCGACCACCACCAGCTTCTCGATGCGGTGCTGGTGCAGAAGCCGCTTGGCCTCGTCCTGGTCGACGTTCTCCTTGACCGTGATCAAGTTCTCACGGGTCATCAATTCGTAGACCTTTTGCGCCGGATCGGAAGCGAAGCGCACATCGCGGTTGGTCAGGATGCCGACCAGCCGGCCGGTCTTGTGGCCCCCGGCGCCGCCATTCTCGACCACCGGAATGCCCGAGATCGAATAGGTGCGCATCAGCGACAATGCGTCGGCTAGCGTGGCGTCGGGCCCGATCGTGACCGGGTTGACCACCATGCCGGATTCGAATTTCTTGACCTGCCGCACCTGCTCGGCCTGTTCGGCGGGCGAGAAATTGCGATGGATGACGCCGATGCCGCCGGCCTGCGCCATGGCGATGGCAAGCCTTGCCTCGGTGACCGTGTCCATCGCCGCCGACAGAATCGGCACGTTGAGGTCGATGTCGCCGGCGATGCGGGTGCGGATATCGGTCTGGCCGGGCATCACCTCGGAATGACCGGGCTGCAAAAGCACGTCGTCAAAGGTCAGCGCCAGTGCGCCGGTGGACGTTTCGATGATTTTTGCCATGGCCAGCCCTTTGAATGCGAAAAAGCGCTGGACCGGAATGGACAGCGCCGACTCGTTATTCCCTTTCAGGATTGGCGGTGGCTGGTAACACGTCGCGGGGCGGATGAAAAGCCGATCGTTGCGGCGTTCCGCGTTCTAGTCGCCAGACTTCCCCGCCAGAGCATCAAGCAATGGGTGACGCGGCGCTGCGAAGGGACTGACGACAGTGACCGCGCCCCATGTGAAGCCGTCTTGCAGATCTTCCGAGACCAGCAGCCGACAGCCAGCTTGCGAGGCCGTGGAGAGAACGACCGAGTCCCAAATGCTGAGTCGATGGTCGGTAGCCAGATCAGCGGCCATCATCATCACATCTTGCGTTGTCGCGGCAACGGAAAATGCGTCGCTCCAGCTCAGAAGGGCATCCCGTGCCTCCAGGGGCGGTCTTCCTGCTTTGCGGACCAAAACTTTGAAGAGTTCACCAAGAACCTGAACAGGAATAACCGCGTCATCTTGCCGGAGATCGCGCAGCAATTCGAGAACGATGTCGCGCTTCTCCGCACCGTTTACCCCTTCCGCGTAAGCAAGGATATTCGTGTCGAGCGCGATCTTCAATGCTCGTCCTCATAAAGCTCATCGCGCGTCCACTGCCCGGCATCCACAACCGGCTGGCGCTCAAGCCGCGACAACAACGCCGCGCGCGATCGGGCAGCCACCCCCTCCTGATGATCTGCGGGCACGATCCGGGCGACCGGACGCCCGTGACTGGTCACCACGTAGCTTTGTCCTTCGCGGACGCCGCGCAGTAGGAGAGAAAACCTGCGATTGGCATCGGTCGCCGAAACACCTTTTTCCAATGACAATGTCCTATAGTAGTTATATTCACTACAATAATGATGTGTGTCGCTCCATGCAAGGTGTCCCTTGCCTGGCAGGGATCTCTGCCAGCATGGGACATGCCAAAGCGAAAGGCCGCATCCTTGCGGTCGCACAAAAGTGACAGCAATTTAACACGACATCACCCTCTGGCCGTGATAACCGCCCTGCGTGCCGGCTTGCCCAGCCGACGACACAGAGAATAAGTCCGGACGCGTCTTGTGAACCGCACCATCCCGCTCATATTGGCGGTCGCTCTCTTCATGGAAAACATGGATTCGACCGTCATCGCGACATCGCTGCCGGCGATCGCCATCGACATCCACACCAGCCCGATCGCGCTCAAACTGGCGCTGACGGCCTATCTGGTGTCGCTGGCGATCTTCATTCCAATCAGCGGCCGGACGGCCGACCGCTTCGGCGCCAAGACTATCTTTCGTGCCGCGATTGCAGTCTTCATTGCCGGTTCGGTGGCGTGCGCGCTCTCCGGTTCGCTGCCCGCCTTCGTGGTTGCGCGTTTCCTGCAAGGCATTGGCGGCGCCATGATGACCCCGGTCGGGCGCCTGGTTCTGGTACGCGCCACGCCCAAGAGCGAACTGGTCGCCGCCATGTCGTGGCTGACCGTTCCCGCACTGGTCGGCCCGCTGGTGGGTCCGCCGATTGGCGGCTTCATCACCACCTTCTTCACCTGGCACTGGATCTTCCTGATCAACGTCCCGATCGGCCTGATCGGCATTTGGCTTGCCACCCGCTTCCTGCCGGAAACCGAGGCAACCGAGACGCCGCCGCTCGATTTCGTCGGCTTCGTGCTGAGCGGGCTGGCCGCTTCCGGCGTCGTCTTTGGCCTGTCGGTGGTTAGCCTGCCTTATCTGCCGCCGGCGACCGGCTTCATCACGATCGCCGTGGGACTGCTGTCGGGCGCGCTCTACCTCGTGCATGCGCGCCGCGCCAAAAATCCGCTGCTGGCGCTCGAACTGTTCCGCAACCAGGTGTTCCGCTCGTCGGTGCTTGGCGGCTCGCTGTTTCGCATCGGCATCGGCGCCGTGCCGTTCCTTTTGCCGCTGATGTTCCAGATCGGTTTCGGGCTGACACCGTTCCAGTCCGGCATGATCACCTTCGTCTCGGCGATCGGCGCCATCGGCATGAAATTCGTCACCGCGCTGATCTTCCGCGTTGTCGGCTTTCGCCGCGTGCTGATCGTCGGCTCGCTGGTCGCTGCCGCATCGATCGCCATCTACGGCCTCTTCACCCCCGAAACACCTTACGCGCTGATGCTGGCCATATTGCTGGTCGGCGGCTTCATCCGCTCGATGTTCTTCACCGGCGTCAACGCGCTCTCCTATGCCGAGGTGTCAGCCGAGGATACCAGCAAGGCAACGCCGATCACGGCGGTGTTCCAGCAGCTCTCGATCGCGCTCGGCGTGGCGCTCGCCGGCGGCATTCTCGAAGTCTCGACCTCGATCCATGGCGGCCCGCTGACGCTGGGCGACTTCCACACCGCCTTCTTCATCGTGGCAGCGGTGTCGGCGGCGGCGTCGCTGTCGTTCATGCGGATGGCGCCCGACGCCGGCAACGCCGTATCCGGCCATGGCCGGCTGACGACGCCGAAGACGCTGGAACCGGTCAGATCGCCGGGAGAGTAAAGCAAAGTCGCCGCAGAGCGATCAGCCGTCGGTGTCCCCCGGCCCTGCGCTATGGCTCCGGGCGCTCCAGTCCTTCGGAACGTCCACTGGACGTTCCGATCCGCCTGGCGGGGGCTGGCCTTCAGCCGTCGGCGTCTCCCGGCCCTTCGCTATGGCTTCGGGCGCTCGAGTCCTTCGGAACGTCCACCGGACGTTCCGATCCGCCTGGCGGCGGACCGGACTCTCGCCCCTTAAAATCCTTGGCCAATAGATAGAGCTCCACCGATTCATCGCGTGAGGCCGGCGGCTTGACGTGATGGACGGAGCGGAAATTCTTCTTGAGCATCGAGAGCAACTCATTTTCGGCGCCGCCCTGGAAGGTTTTGGCGAGGAAATGGCCGCCCGGCTTGAGGACCGAGAGCGCGAAATAGGCCGCCACCTCGCACAGATGCATGGTGCGGATATGGTCGGTTCGCTTGTGGCCGGTGGTCGGCGCCGCCATGTCGGACAACACGACATCCGGGTCCCCGCCCAGCGCCTCGGCCAGCTTTCGCGGCGCGTCGGCGTCCAGGAAATCCATCAGCAGCACCGGCGCACCGGGCACGGCGTCCATTTCGAGATAGTCGATGCCGATGACATGCGGGTTTTCGGCCGTCGATTTCGTGCGCGCGGCCGCGACCTGGCACCAGCCGCCGGGGGCGGCACCCAGATCGATTACCTTCATGCCGGGCTTCAAGAGGTGGTGCTTGTCGTCGATCTCGATCAACTTGTAGGCCGCGCGCGAGCGATAGCCGTCGGCCTTGGAGCGCTGGACATAGGGATCGTTGATGTGGCGCTGCAGCCAGCGGCGCGACGATTCCTTCAGGCCGCTTTTCTTCTTGATCCGCGTTTTCAGCACGCGAATGCTGGCGGACCCTGGCTTTTCCGGTTTCTTCGTCATTACCTGATTTCTTGTTCGAGCATGATCATGATGCCCTAGCACGCCCGTCATTGCGCCAGACGCCGTCATCGGCCATCAGCTCACTCAATATTCCTTCGCGCAAGCCCCGGTCCGCGACGCGCAGCCGTTCCGACGGCCAGACGGCGCGGATTGCTTCCAGGATGGCACAACCGGCCAGCACGAGATCGGCGCGGTCGGCGCCGATGCAGGGGTTGGCGCAACGCTGCTGGAAGTCCCAGCCGACCAGTTTCTCCACCATACGGTCGACGCTGTCGCGGTCCATCCACAGGCCGTCGACGCGCCGGCGGTCGTAGCGTTCGAGGTCGAGATGGACGCCGGCCAGCGTCGTCACCGTACCCGAAGTGCCCAGCAGATGGAAATTCGGGCTGGCCTTGAGATGGCTCAACCGATCCCGGCCATCGAAAGCGGCCAGCCTGCCGGCAACGTCGTCGACCATGGCGGTGAATATCTCGCGCGTCACGGTGCGGCCGCCAAAGCGTTCCGCCAACGAGACGACGCCGACCGGCAGCGAGGTCCACGAGACGATGTGATTGGCCAGCCGCGGCGAACGGCGGCCAGTGAGATCGATCAGCGCGATCTCGGAAGACCCGCCACCAATGTCGAAAAGGACGACGCCCTGCGTGTTGCGCTCGACCAGCGAACCGCAGCCGGAGACCGCAAGGCGGGCTTCGGTCTGGCGGTCGATGATCTCGAGCTTCAGGCCGGCTTCGCGTTCGACGCGATCGAGGAACTCCACGCCGTTTTCGGCTGTTCGGCAGGCTTCGGTGGCGATCAGCCTTGCCTTGCTGATCTTGCGGCCGCGCAATTTATCGCCGCAGACCTTCAGCGCCTCGACCGCGCGGTCCATCGCCGGCTGGCCGAGCCGGCCATTGGCGGTGAGCCCCTCGCCCAGCCTGACGATGCGCGAGAAGGCATCGATGACGCGGAACTGGCCATGACGCGTGGGAACGGCGACCAGCAGCCGGCAATTGTTGGTGCCGAGGTCCAGCGCGGCGAAGATGGGAAGCTCGTGCACCGGCGGCCGGCTGTTGCCTTGCTCGGGCATTGCAACGGCGGGCGAGATTGTGGCGGCGGCAACAGGCTTCAAATCCACCGCCGCGACAGCGGCCTTGCCTTGTACCGGCGATAGATTGGCCCCTGGGCGCGCCTCGTCGCGTGCAAAAACCTTGCGTCCACGCCTTCGCTTGCGTCGTTTCTTGGGCTTGCCCTTCTGGGTTGCGTCGCCAGCCTGCCCATTGACGGAGCGAGGCTCCGTTGCGCGGCGTTGCTGCCAACCGGCTGTCCCCGGGCCTGATGGCCCAAGGGAAGCGCTGGACGCGCCCACCTCCGGCGCGCCTGCGCCGGTGTCGCGGTCTTCCACTGTCGTTCCTTCCGGCGCCGCGCGAACCGGTGACGGACGCAGCAGGCGCTTTGGCATGTTTCAAGTTGCCGCCAGACTAACAGTGCCGTGCTCGATCACCAAGAGCCGCATGCTGAATTTTGCCGCCGGGTGCGCGGGCCTGTTTTTGCACTGGCGTAATGTACCGGCAAGGCTGGGCTGGTAGCGCAACACCGTGGCGGCGCGCGGCAAACAAGGATGGCGTCAGGCGCGACAAGTGTTCGCGGTTGAATAGCCGGCTTCAATGAGGCATTTCTGAAATGAACGGGGAAACCGGGGAAGGACGGCCTCTCGACGGAAAGGAAGCGGATACGCAACGCATGGCGGTCGGGCAATGAACTGGAAACGCTATTTCTGGCCGGTCGTCGGCATCGGCGCGGTGATCTTCTCGCTGCTGCTGCTCTGGCATGAATTGCGCGGCATCTCGCTCGACGACGTTTGGGACGGGATGGCGGCTATTCCAACTCGTGGCTGGATCCTGGCAGGCTTGAGCTCGCTCGTCGCCTATGCCGCGCTCGCCGGCTACGATCACATCGCGCTGCTGCATATTGGCAAAAAAGTGTCGTGGCTGTTCGTGACGCTCTGCTCCTTCACCACCTACGCGCTGTCGCACAATATCGGCGGCTCGGTGTTCTCCGGCGCCGTCATTCGCTACCGTGCCTACGGCACAAGGGGGCTGACCGGCCAGGAAGTCGGCGTGCTGGTGGCGATCTGCTGGATAACCTTCGTGCTGTCGACGTTACTCGCCTCCGGCCTTGTGCTGGTGTTCGAGCCGCAGATCATCGATCGCTTTTCCGGCATCGCCCATCACGGCCTGTCGGAGGCGGCAGGCATTGCGATGCTGGTCCTCATCGCAGCCTATGTATTCGGCAGTTGGCTGCACCTGCGCCCGCTGAGGATCGCCGGCTTTCAGTTGCACTATCCCGCGCTGCCGATCGTCGCCAGGCAGTTGCTGATCGGCCCGATCGAACTGCTCGCGGCCGCGGCGATCATCTTTTTCACCCTGCCCGAGGTGCATAATCCCGGCTATTTCGTCGTGCTGGGCGTCTTCTTGGTCTCCTTCTCAGTCGCCCAGATCTCGCACGCGCCAGGCGGACTCGGCGTGTTTGAGGTGGTGTTCCTCGCCGGGCTTTCCGACATGGACCCGGTCGGCGTGGTGGCGGCGCTGCTGGTGTTCCGGCTGTTTTATCTCATCGTCCCGCTGTTTATGGGCCTGGGCATCGTGCTGTTTTTCGAACGCTCGCAGTTCAGCCGCAAGGAGAGCTGAGGCTCGGAGGTTCGCACGCCGCCGGAAAAGCTGGCGTTCGGAACCGGTGATAAAACCTGGCAATTGAACCGCAAAGCAGACTTGACTATTTTCCACTGGCGGCTACAAGGCAGCGCTCAAGCGGCTCAGCCGTTCGGCCCGCGCGATTTTCGCTTTTGTGGCGATAGCACGCCTGCTGGGGAATAGGTTAACGGTAGACCCACGGACTCTGACTCCGTTAGTCCTGGTTCGAATCCAGGTTCCCCAGCCAAGCATTTTTCAATGAAATTGGTCACTTAGCGAAAATCGGAACCGGAACGCTTTTCTGGTGCATAAATCCGGCACATCGCTGTCGCTACGCTTCGCGAACGAATCCTGCATAAGGCCGCCTGATGGTCACTGACAGCCAGTACATCCTCTCCAGCATCAAGCAGGGATGCGTGATGCTTGCCGATGGCGAGTTCTTTATCGAAAGATTGGTGAAGTATGTCGGCAATGGGAGGATCCGCTGGCATGTCGAATTCCGTGGACATCGCGTCGAGCTGACGACCGGCCAGATCAAGAAGCAGCCTACCTTCCGACGGAAGATTCTTGAACAGGCCGGCGTGCTGCCGCCCCAGCGTCCCGGGGCCGACTACAGACGATGGGCTATCGATTTGAGGAAGAACGCCATCGAGCTTCCCTGGCGGGAGAGACCGGTCGATGCCGGTTTCGCCGTAGACAGGCTTGTCGGCCATGGAGGCGACCGCTGGACGGTTGAATACCAGGGCAAGGCAATCAAGTTCACGACGACCAAACTGCGCAGGCAAACCAGCTTCCGCAAGAGGATGCTGCTCAAGGCCAAAGTGCTGCCGCCCCAGATGGATCCGGCTGCCTATCGGAAGTGGGTGGACTGGCTGATTCAAAACGCCACCGAGGCCGCACCACAGGCTGGCGATGCCGTGATGACCGAGAAAAGTTGGCTTGAGGACCTGCCGGAGTTAGGCGGCTGGCAAGGCGAAGTGGCACCCGAAGAGACCGACCAGGACGGCGCATAGCCGCTTTTCACATCCATCCCAAAACCATGGTGTTTGCCATGGCTACGAATTTCGGAACACATTGAGGGCGAAGAATCTGGCCAGGGCTTGGCTCGCGGCGAACCCGACTTGAATGAGGCCCCATGGATCGCTTCAATCTCGGCGGCTACCGCCGCCCGATCTCCACCCGCTCTACCGAGACCCAGCGCTGGTTCGATCTCGGTCTGAACTGGTGCTACGGCTTCAACCATGAGGAAGGCATCAAGTGCTTTGAGAAGGCGCTGGAGACCGATCCGGACTGCCCGATGGTTCATTGGGGCATCGCCTATGCAGCCGGGCCTTTCTACAATCTGACATGGAAGGAGCATGGCGAGGCCGAGGCAAACAGCGCGACGAAGCGTTGCTTCGAGCATGTCCAGCTCGCGCGCGCCAGTGCGGCCGCAGCCAGCGAGATCGAAAGACAATTGATCGGGGCGTTGGCTTGCCGCTTCCGGAAACCGCATAGGGTGGCGCCGCCGGAGTTCGAGCAATGGGACAACGCCTATGCCGACGCGATGCGGCGGGTCCATCAGAATTTTGCCGACGATCATGATGTGATGGCGCTTCTCGTCGAGGCGCTGATGATGCGCACGGTACGGCGCCTGTGGGACCTCAAGACAGGTAAACCGGCGCCGAATTCCGACGTCGTCGAGGCGCTGGAGGTTTGCGAGCGGTCAATCCGGCTCGCAGACGAATCCGGCATCGCCCAGCATCCGGCGATCGTCCACCTGCACATTCATCTGCTAGAAATGTCCACCGTCCCGGAACGCGGTATGCGCTCGGCCGATCAGCTCGGCGAGATGTGCCCCGATGCCGGGCACATGAACCACATGCCGGGGCATATCTATGTGCTGTGCGGCGACTATGAGAAGGCGAAGCTCGCCAGCGAAAAGGCGGTTCGGGCCAACGACCGCTATCTCGCCTACGCCGATGAGCCGACCTATTATCTGCTCGGCTGCTGCCACGACCTGCACCTGATGATGTTCACCTGCATGTTGTCGGGCCAGTACCAGCCGGCGCTGTGGGCCGCCGACAAGGTGCGCAGCCGGGTGACGCGTGACGTGGTCGCCATCCAGGATCGGCCCAAACTCACCCAGACCGTGGAAGGCTATCATGCGATGAAATCGCACGTGCTGGTGCGCTTCGGTCGCTGGCGGGAAATCATCAAGGAGCCGGCAACAGAAGAGCCCGGCCTCTATGTGCTGACGGCGGCCATGCAGCACTACGCCAAGGGCGTGGCGCATGCGACGCTGAGGCAATTCACCGACGCCGAGCGCGAGCGTGAACGCTTCCACCAGCATCTCGAAGGCATTCCAGCCGAGCGGCGTTTTCTTAGCAACCCGGCCCGCGCCTCGCTCGCCGTCGGTGCCGCCTTGCTCGACGGCGAGCTTGCCTATCATCAAGGCCGGCACGAGCAGGCCTACGGCCATCTCAGGCAGGCGGTCGAGCTGGATGACAATCTGTCCTACACCGAGCCGTGGGCGTGGATGCACCCGCCGCGTCATGCGCTGGCGGCGCTGCTTCTCGACCAGGGGCACGCGCAAGAGGCCGAACAGGTCTATCGCGACGATCTCGGCCTGAGCGGCAATGTGCAGCGCTGCGCCCAGCACCCGGACAATGTCTGGGCGCTGCACGGGCTGGTGGAATGTTTGAGGCGGCGCGGCGAGAGCCAAGAGCTGCCTGCACTGCAGGCAAAACTCGCCACGGCGCTGGCCAAGGCCGATGTGCCGATCAGCTCATCGTGCCTGTGCCGGACGGGCGTGCAATCGGCACTCAGCTGTTGTCATTGATGCCCGTCGCGCCCTTCTCGCGCAGTTCAATCATGGAATGCTGAAGGGTACCGATTCAGCAACACTTCCATCAATGGCCAAATCAACCCGATAGGTGCCCTCCGGCCATCCCGCCGTGGGTTTGCTGAGTTGTGAATCAGCCTGATTGTTGGCTCCTACGTCGAGGTCGACCTTGTCGATGGTATAGTTCTCCGGCGCGGCGCCGTGAGAATCAACCGAGACCCAGGAGAATGTGATTTTCGAGGTCGGCGCGATATCCACGAGGTCAGCCGAGACGTAGATCACCGGTGTCTCGACAGGGAAGTTGCTCTGAGGCATTCCCCCGTCCTTCGTCGCGGAAATGACGATATTGGTGAAGCCCGCCGCCTGGGCCGGCATACCGAAACCGAGCGCCGCCAAGGCGGCAATGGTTAGAACTAGAGCTGACTTCAAGACTTATTTCTCCTCGGACTTGGTTGCTGGCCCCGCAAGTCGGGGGCGATGTGGGGTTGAGAACGGACGCCCTCAGCCCAGCCATTTGTCATAGTCCGCCACCAATAGATGCAGCGGCGATGTGTCTTCCTCGATATCGGCGAAACGGCCGATCGGCTCGCGAAAGACGTTGTCCGTGCGATCGTCATTGACGGTCGACACCTCGCCGATCAGGACATCCTTGCCCTCGGCCCAGAAGGCGTGCCAAACGCCAGGCAAGAGCGTGACGCTTTGGCCCGGATCAAGCTTCAGCAGTCCGCCCGCCGGCAGCCTGTGGATGGTTCCGTCGACCGGCACCGATACCTCGGCCTTGGGGTCGATGCCGCCGTCGCGATCATGCATGAACAGTTCAAGCACCAGCTTGCCGCCGCCGCGGTTGATGATGTCCTCGGCCTTGATGTTGTGGCGGTGCATCGGCGACATCTGTTCCTTGCGCGAAATCATGATCTTTTCGGCATAGAGCATGCCCATGCCCTTCTTCATGTCCTCGTAGCGGCCGTTGCGAACGGTGAACAGAAACAGGCCGAGATCGTCGAACTTGCCCTGGCCGTAGTCGGTGATGTCCCAGCCGAGCCGTGAGGTGAAGATGGCCGAGGAATCGACCTGGCGCGTCTTCATCTCTTCCGGCGACCAGTAGGCGAAAGGCGGCATGATATAGCCGAACGAGCGGATAAAGGCGTCGGCTTCGCGGATGATGTCGTTGATGGCGGAGCGTTTCAAGATGATGACCCTCGTGTCGATTTTTCCGACAATCGCATAGCCGAACGCCGGTGCGGTGTCGATCCATCTTGCCGATTCGAGCCCTGCCTGTTCGAGCCTCGCGCGTGCCACCCATGGCCAACAGATCGCGGCCCGCTGGCCGCGTGACATCGCGTGCTTTGAGGCTCATAAACCCTTGCGAATTGCACAGGGATAGCCGATGCAGACCATCCATGACCTCGATACGCCTTCGATCCTTGTCGACGTCGCACGCGCCGAAGCCAACATTGCTCGTGCACAGGCTCATGCCGACAAGAACGGACTGAAGCTCAGGCCGCACATCAAGACGCACAAGCTGCCTTATTGGGCGAAGAAGCAAATGGCGGCAGGTGCCGTGGGCATCACGTGCCAAAAGATCGGCGAGGCCGAGGTAATGGCCGACGCCGGGCTGACCGATATCTTTCTCCCCTACAACATTCTGGGGCGCGCCAAGCTCGAGCGGCTGAAGGCGCTGCACGGCCGCGTGACCCTGTCGGTGACGGCCGACAGCATGGATACGCTGGAAGGGCTCGCGGCAGCTTTCACCGATGCCGGCCATCCTCTGCCCGTGTTGGTCGAATGCGACACCGGCATGGGTCGCTGCGGCGTGCAGACAGCCAATGAAGCAGTGGCGCTGGCAAGGCTGATCGACAAGGCAGGTGGCCTCACCTTCGGCGGACTGATGACCTATCCGGCCGCCGGCCGCGCGAGTGAAGCTGAAGCCTGGCTTGCCGACGCCAAGCAGGCGCTGGCAGCCTCGGGACTTGCCTGCGAGCGCATCTCCAGCGGCGGCACGCCTGATATGTGGCGCTCCGCCGATGCATCCGTCATCACGGAGTATCGCCCGGGAACCTACATCTATCTCGACCGCTACCAGGTCGCCAAAGGCGTCGGCACCTTGGACGATTGCGCGCTGACGGTGCTCGCAACCGTGGTCAGCCATCCGACAGCGACGCGCGCCATTCTCGATAGCGGCAGCAAGGCCCTGTCCAGCGATACGCTTGGGCTAAAGGATTTTGGAGAGTTGATGGGCGTCCCCGGAGCGCTGGTGACGGGCCTGAGCGAGGAGCACGGCACGGTCACGCTTTCCGGCGACGGCAGGCTCCGCATTGGCGAACGCGTGCGCGTGGTGCCGGACCACTGCTGCGTCGTCACCAACCTGTTCAACGAGGTCAATCTGATAGACGGTGAGAAGGTTCTCGAAACGCTGCCGGTAGCGGCACGCGGGCTGATGACATGAGGTTTTAGACCGGACTCTCCGCCTGCCGTGCCGCCACCCGCCGCATGGCTATCACCCGGCGGCGGCGGATTTCGGTGCGCATTGCCATCAGGTGCAGCGCGAAGAACAGCACGGTAAACCCGACAGCCATCACCAGCAGAGGCCAGAGCAGGCTCGGGTCGATGGTCGGGCCGCCGAGCCTGAACACCGAGGCAGGCTGGTGCAGCGTGTTCCACCAGTCGACCGAGAATTTGATAATCGGGATATTGATGAAGCCGACCAGCGTGATGATGGCGGCGGCCCAGGCGGCGCGGCTGGCATCTTCCAACGCGCGGGTCAGCGCGATGATGCCGAGATACATCAGGAACAGCACGAAGACAGAAGTCAGGCGGGCGTCCCATACCCACCAGGTGCCCCACATCGGCTTGCCCCAGATCGAACCGGTGATCAGCGCCAACGCGGTGAACACCGCTCCAATGGGTGCGGCCGACTTGAGCGCGACATCGGCCAGCGGATGGCGCCAGACCAGCGTACCAAGCGCGGAGACCGCCATCAGCGTGTAGCACATCATGGCGAGCCAGGCGAAAGGCACGTGGATGTACATGATGCGAACGGTGATACCCTGCTGGAAATCCTCGGGCGCGGTGAAGCTCATATAGAGGCCAATCGCGAGGATGAGCGCGGCGAGCGCGGCCAGCCACGGCACAAGCTTATCGGCAAGCCCGACGAACCGCGTCGGATTGGCGAGATCGGTCAAGCCGCTCAAGCGTGAGGTGGTGTCACTCATGCGACTTTACATAGACCGCCGAAGCGTTTGGGGCAATCGAGCGGCGGTGTCGCAGGTCTGGTCTTGCCTCCCCCCATTCGGGAGAAGGCGGAACCGTTAACGGCTCAGGCGGCCTCGCCCTGCACCGACCGGCTGAGGCGCCGGACTTCCTCGTCGTTGAGCAGGCCGCCGGCGCGCAGCAGGCTGGCGAAGCGGCCGTTGCGCAGCGACAGTTCGGCAAAGCCACCCATCTCGACCACCCTGCCCTTGTCCATGAACACGACCAGGTCGGCATCGCGAACGGTGGTCAGGCGGTGGGCGATGATGAAGGTGGTGCGGTCGCGGCGCAATTCGTCGATAGCCTCCTTGACGCGGTCCTCGGTCTCGACGTCGAGCGCGCTGGTCGCCTCGTCGAGCACCAGGATCGGGGCATCCTTCAGCACGGCACGGGCAATGGCGATGCGCTGGCGCTCGCCGCCTGAAAGCTGGCCGCCACGTTCGCCGACCACCGTGTCGTAGCCATTGCTCTTGGCCAGGATGAAATCCTGCGCCGCGGCCGCGGTGGCGGCGGCATGGATCTCGTCGTTGGTCGCATCGGCACGACCGACCCGGATGTTGTCCTCGATCGAGCGGTTCAAAAGCCCAGCGTCCTGGAATACGGTGGCGATCGAATGGCGCAGCGACTTGCGGGTCACCGTGCGCGTATCGATGCCGTCGATCAGGATCCGGCCGCTGGACGGCGAGAAGACGCGCTGCAGCAAGTTGATGAGCGTGGTCTTGCCCGCACCCGTCGGTCCGACGATCGCGACGGTCTGGCCGGCCTGCACCTCGAAGGACACATCGCTGACGCCCTGCCCCGAATTGGCGAACTCGAAGTTGACATCCTCGAAACGGACATGGCCGGTGACGTTGGCAAGGTCGCGCAAGCCGTCCGGCTCGGCGGTATCGGCGGCCGAGTCCTCGAGCTTGTAGAAATCCTCGAGCTTGGCGCGAGCTTCCGAAATCTGGTTCGCGAACGCCGACATCTGGTCGAGCCGTGAGATCAGCAGCGTGGCGAAGCCGGTGAAGGCGAGGACGTCACCGATGCGCAGCTGGCCATGAGTGACGAGATAAGCGCCGATCAGAAGCACCACCATCATCGAGATCGTCGACGACAGCCGATTGAGCGCATTGGCGATAGCCCACCAGTCGAGCACCGGGTTCTGCGCGTCGAGCAGGTTCTTGACGTAGCCGCGCAGCGCCTCGGCTTCATAGCCAAGACGGTTGTAGCTTTGCAGCACGGCGACGTTGCTCACCGAGTCGGTCACATGCGCGAACACCTTGTGATAGTGGCGCTCGACCGCGGCCTGGCCTTCCTTGGTGCGCTTCATCACAAGGCGGCCGATGCCGACATAGAGCACGCCGAGCACGAGCAGAACCATCGACATGCGCACATCCATGCTGAGGGCCGTCGGAACCAGCAGAACGAGCGCGACAGCCGTGGACAAATGCTGACGCATGAATTCGAGCCAAAGGCTGAACAGCGTCTCGACGGCGCGCAGCAGCGTGTGGAGGGCATTCGAGGTGCCGCGTTGATGATGCCAGGCGAGCGGCATGGTGATGACGCGCTCGAACGACTGGCAGAGCACTTCGCTGCGCCGGGCGTGCGCGAACCGGTCGGCGCCGCGCGCCACCAGTAGGAAAGCCATCACATTGAAGGCGCCCAGGCCGGCCCACACGGCGAGCGTGGAGAAAACGGAACCATGCGCGGAAATAGCGTCGATGACCCGGCCGAACATGATCGGCTCGAGGATCGCGATGGCTGCAAGAGCGACGTTGGCCGAACAGATCAGCGCGACGCGCTTCTTGTCGGCAGCCAGATACCCCAGCGCTCTCCAATAGATCTGCAGAAGTGACACTTCAGCTACTCCGCCAACGTTCTATTGTGCCCAATACCGATATTGTGCACCGCACCATTCCCTGACACGTAACGGTTGATGCGTCGCAAAACAATGCCCGTCTATCTCTTCCGTTCCCATTTAGCGAACAAAAGATGACGACGATACGAAATCTGGCGTGATCACCTAACGGTTTGAGATAAAAGGTGAAATGTCAGCCTTGCGGCAAAATCATGGCAGTGGTCGAGCGGTGCCACATTTTTAATCACGGTAGGCCGGCATGACTTTCGTCCGGGCGCCTGGCCAACGTCGTCAGCACCCCGCGCGCAAGTAAACAATGCACGAAGTCGCGCGTCCCGAAGGACGCGCGATCTGATCACTAGATAGCTGATTTCATGGCGGAATCTTGACCACAACCTCGGTCTGGTCACCAGCTTTTGGTGCGAAGGACGTCGATTTTGTCTTCGAACCATTCACTTCGAGCGAGATCGTCTTGGTCTTTTTGTCGCGAATGACCTGGACCTTGATCTCGGCGCCCAGCATCTTGAGTGAAGCCTGGTAGCCATCCCAGTGGCTGGGCAGCTTCGGCCGGAATGTGATCTGCTTGCCGCGCCGTTCAATGCCTAGGATGCCTTCGACCGCCGCCCGATAAAGCCAGCCCGCCGAGCCGGTGTACCAGGTCCAGCCGCCGCGACCTCCCTTGTCGTCCCCGGCGTAGATATCAGCCGCCACTACGTAGGGCTCGACGCGGTAGTGCTCGGCCGAGGCCTCGTCGGACGCGTGGTTGACCGGGTTCAGCATCGAGAAGCAGCGATAGGCTTCATCGGTCTGCCCCATCTCGGCCAGTGCAATGACGAACCATGTCGCCGCGTGGGTGTACTGGCCGCCATTCTCGCGCACGCCAGGCGGATAGCTCTTGATGTAGCCGGGGTCCTTCTGCGTCTTCGAGAACGGTGGCGTGAACAGTTTGACGATCTTGAGATGATCATCGACGAGCAGCTTAGTCGCCTGCTGCATCGCTGTCGTCGACCGCGCCGGGTCGCCCTCGCCCGACAGCACGCTCCAGGACTGTGCTATGGAGTCGATCTTGCACTCCTGCGATGTGCGCGACCCTAAAGGCGTACCGTCATCGAAACTGCCGCGCCGGTACCATTCGCCGTCCCATGCCGTGCTTTCAAGCGCCCGCTTCAGCGCGTCGGCATGCTTTGCCCAGGCCTGTGCGCGCTTGGTGTCGCCCTCGGTCTTGGCGACCGCGGCGAAGTCGCCCAGGGTCTTCAACAGGAACCACCCCAGCCACACGCTCTCGCCCTTGCCGTGTTCGCCGACACGGTTCATGCCGTCGTTCCAGTCGCCGCCAAGGATCAGCGGCAGGCCGGCTGGACTGCTGCGCTTGATGGCAAGGTCGAGCGCACGCGCGCAGTGGTCGTAGAGCGACACCGTCTTCTTCGAGATTTCAGGGGTGAAGAAGGCGTCGTGCTCGCCTTCACCCAGCTCCTGTCCGTCGAGGAAAGGCAGTTGCTCCTTCAGGATGGCGGCGTCGCCGGTTACCGTGAGATAGCGCGCCGTGGCGTGGGCGAGCCACACCACGTCGTCGGAGATCAAGGTACGCACGCCGGCGCCGGTGCGCGGCAGCCACCAATGCTGCACGTCCCCTTCCGGGAACTGCCGCCGCGCGGCGTTGAGGATCTGGTCGCGCGCCAGCGTCGGGTCATGCGCCAGCAAGGCGAGCGTGTCCTGCAACTGGTCGCGGAAGCCGAAGGCGCCGCTTGCCTGATAGAAGGCCGAGCGGGCGCGGATGCGGCAGGCAAGGCTCTGATAGGGCAGCCAGTGGTTGACCATGGCATCGAGTGCCTTGTCCGGCGTCTCCACCTGGATGGTGTCTAGGAAGGCGCGCCATTCGCGCTCATTGTCGGCAAGGCGCTGGTCGAAGTCCTTGCCCCGGTGCGTCTGCACCAACGCGCTCGCCTGCGCCGCGGAATCGGCATCGCCGAGCAGCCAAATAAGCGTGACGTCGGCGCCGGCCGGAATCTCGACGTCGCGAGCGATCGCCGCGCAAGGATCATCTCCGGCCTCGACGCGACCCGACAGGGCCGAACCGCTCAGCACCGCCTGTGGCAGCTCGCTGGACCCGTGCCGGCCGAGGAACTCGGCCCGGTCTGACGTCACCGAGTGGACGCCGGTGTCGGCGGCGAGGAAGGCCACCCGCTCGCTGAAATCGAGCCCGTAGGGATTTTGTGCCAGCAGCGCGCCGGTGGCCCCGTCGCGGGACGGCACTATGGTTGCCGCGGTGCGCGACCGATGCCCGCCAAGCACCCATTCGGCGTAAGCATAGACGCGCAGCCGAGCCGGTACCGGGCCGGAATTCTGGATGCGCAGCCGTGTGATCTTCACCGGATCGATTGGATCGACGACATGGGTCAGGTCCATCGACAACGGTCCGCGCTTCGAGCGGAAGGTCGAGAAGCCTTGGCCATGCCAGGCCTCGTAGGTCATCGCGGGATCGCGCACCATCGCTGCGAGCGGAGAGAACGCCTTGCCGCTGGCCTGGTCGTAAATATAGATGCCCTCGCCCGGTCGGTTGGACACCGGGTCGTTCGACCATGGCGTCAGCTGGTAATCGCGGCTGTTGCGGCTCCAGGTGAAGGCCGCCCCCTCGGCCGAGGTGTGGAAGCCGAACGAGGCGTTGGAGACGACGTTGATCCAGGGTTGCGGCGTCGTGCGCCGGCCGGCCAGGCGCACCACGTAGTGCCGCCCATCGCCGTCGAAGCCACCGAAACCATTCCACAGGCTGAGGCCGGAGCCATCGGCGCTGACGTCGGCCACAGCCTGCGAGGCAAATGCATGCATCTGCGGTGCGAGCGCCGCGATTTCGCGCGAACTCGGCAATCCTGCCGGCTGCAGGCCATCGCGCGTCTGCAGCGCGGCCGCCTCGGCCCGTTCGATCTGGTCGAAGATGGTGCCATTGCGCGTATGCAGCACAACCCGGGCGACGGCGAGCAGCGTCTTGTAGGTGGTTTCCTCCATCAGGTCGCGACGGACCGCGAAAATGTGCTGGC
Organism: Mesorhizobium sp. LNHC209A00; assembly: GCF_000502915.1. Lineage (NCBI taxonomy): Bacteria > Pseudomonadati > Pseudomonadota > Alphaproteobacteria > Hyphomicrobiales > Phyllobacteriaceae > Mesorhizobium > Mesorhizobium sp. LNHC209A00. The sequence goes on along the minus strand of NZ_AYWT01000012.1, from coordinate 96,018 downwards.
GGGGTCCGAGTTCCTTGCCGCGCAAGCGGCTGTTTTCGCACAGCGTCTCGACCGCGCGCTGCAGATCCTGGACATAGGAGGAAGCCTGCTCGTTGACGACGACGAAGTCGATCATCATGCCGCGGGTGCGCATATATTCCTGGAAGCGCAACGCCTGGGCTACGATCTCGAGATCGGCAACGTCGCCGATCCTGACCAGGAAGATCGGGTAATCGCCCGAAATACTGGTCGGCCACAGGCTCGACTGCTTGCCCAGCCCGGAAGCGATGGACTCGGCCGGCAACCGGAGGAACGGGTCGGGATAGATCAGATAGCGCGCCAGTTTCTGCACATTGGCCGCGTCGGTCAGACTGAGGCCCATATGGCGGGTCTGCACCTGGCTCCGCGTCCAGGCAAGCATCGCCTGCCGGGCAAAGCTCTCCTGATGGTCGAGCCGGTTTATCGCCTCCTCCAGCTCAGCACGGTTGGCCCCGACGACAGTCCAGAAGGTCAGAGATACCTTCTTGTTGGCGGGCACGCGCACCTGACGACGCAGCGAGGCGATGGGATCGAGCGTGAAGCCGGAATGGCCGCCAAGCCTGGCGCCTGGATCGAAGGCGGCAGCATCGACGATGGTGCGGCCACGGCCGATGAAGGCGCGCCTGTCGGTCTCGGCCTCGGCATCACGCGCCGGTCCCGACGGATCGGTGACGAAATGCACCAGCGTTACATCGGGCTCGCTGGTTTCACGCTTGCGGCGCGTGGCGAAGATCGCGCCGTTGTTGGCGGCGATTTCCGTTTCCACGAACATTTTCGAGAAGGCCGGATGCGCGTTGTCGGAAGCTTCCGAACCCAGGACCAGTTCTGCAAAGGACGTCACCTCGATGTGACGGTCGGATGTGCTCTCGTTGTAGAGCGTGATGCGACGGCCTTCGCCATTGCCCTCGGAGATGACGATGCACTCCACTTCGGAGCGCAGCGTGCCCACCAGCTTCACGAAGCTCGCCTTGTCATCGGAAAACAGGGCCTGCGTCTTTTCCTCGGCCGCGCGCCTCGGTTCCGAAGTCGCGGACCACCAGTCGCCAGTGGCGGCATCGCGCAGGAATATGTAGGAGCCAAGCCGATCCTCGACCGGATCGGGCTGCCAGCGGGTGACGGAAAGATCGCCCCAGCGGCTGTAGCCGGAGCCGGTTGCGGTCACCATCACCGAATAGCGGCCATTCGACATCACATTGGTCGAACGAAGCGCCCGCGCGGGATCGAGCACGATGCGGGTGTCGGGGCTCTCGGTCTCGGTCTCGTCCTTGGAGCGCTCGTCCGCCTCGGTGCGGACGGTGGCGGTCGGAATGTCGCGAGGCGCCCTCTCCTGCAGCAGCAATTCGGCCGATTCAATGACCGGATCGCTATGGAAGCGATCGCGTAGGCGACCTTCGAAGATGGCGTCGGCGACGGCGGCGATGGACATGCCCGAATGGTGGGCATAGTAGTTCAGCACGACCGCGTGGTTGGTGCCTTCCGGTACGCGCTGCGGCGTGAAGTCGACTGCATCATAATAGCCATGACGGCCAAGCGCGCCGATCTCCCGCAGCCGGGCCAGGTTCTGCACCGCTTCGCGCGGGTTGAACTGCGCCGCCATGATAGTCGCGTAAGGCGCAATCACCGTGTTCTGGCCGAGGCCGCGCTTTAGTCCCAGGCCGGGCACGCCGAAATTGGTATATTGATAGGTCAGTTCCCGGTCACGGGCGTTGTAGGCCGCTTCCGAAATACCCCACGGCACGTTCTTCTGGCGGCCATACTGCATTTGGCGCTTGATGATCAGCTTGCTCGTCTGGTTGAGGATCGAGCCTTGCGGTTCCTTCATCACCAGCGGCGGCATCAGATATTCGAACATCGAGCCGGACCACGACATCAGCGCGCCCTGGAAGCCGATCTCGACGATCGGGCGGCCAAGCCTGAACCAGTGTTCGGTCGGCAGATCGCCCTTGGCGATGGCGAACAGGCTGGTCAGCCGCGCCTCGGAGGCGAGAAGGTCGTAGCAGCTTTCGTCGAGCTGATGCTCCTCGACCCGGTAGCCGATAGACAAGAGCTTGCGCTCCGGCCGCATCAGGAAGGCAAACTCCATCTCGAAGGCGAAACGACGGGTGCGTTCGCGCAAGGTGAGCAGCTTGGCACGCAGAGCCTCGACGGCGTTTTCGTCGCTATGGGCGTCGTGGACGTGCGCCTCGCAGGTGGTTTCGAGCCTTGCCGTCCAGTCGACGATGACGTCGCTCTGCGGCGATGCGGCTTCGGTGTGAATGGCGGTGGCGAGCTTGCGGATTTCGCCGGCCAGCACGGCCAGGTTGATGGTGCGGATGGAGGCCATTTCCGGCTGCGCCTTGATCGTTTCGACGGCGCGCCGCATGCCGTCGAGGCGATCGACAAGGCGTTGGCGCAACGGCCGCAACTGACGGCGGTCGTCGGGCAGTTCATCGAGGCTTTCGCTCAGGATGGTCACCGTATCGAGGATGCCTTCGAAATCGCCCTGCAGGTGGACGGAAGGGGCTTCCGCCCATTCGGCGCAGGCAGCCGCCACCGCCACCAGGTGGCCGGCGAGATTGCCGCTGTCGACAGCCGAGATGTAGAGCGGATAGAGCGGCTTTAGCGTCGTGGTGTCGTACCAGTTGAAGAGATGGCCACGATGGCGCGGCATGCTCTCGATGGTGGTCATGGTGGCGTCGATGCGGGTGATGGCATCGGACAGGCTGATCCAGCCGAAATCGCGTGCCGAGACGACCGAGAGCAAGTAAACGCCGATGTTGGTCGGCGAGGTGCGCGGCGCGACGACTGGCGCGGGGCTCTCCTGGAAATTGTCCGGCGGCAGATTGTGATGCTCTGCCGTCACGAAGCTCTCGAAATAGTGCCAGGTACGGCGCGCCACGGTGCGCAGCGTGTGGATGTCGGCTTGCGAGATGCGCAGCCGGTCCTCGGTTTCCGCGGAGCGACTGATCCAACTGGCGATCGCCGGCGAGCCGATCCAGAACAAGGCAAAGAAGAACGCAACGAAGGCACCGGTGGAATCAGCCAGCACGGGAATGGCGAGGCCGACAAAGCCGATGATCACGGCGCCATACATCATGCCGTAATAGGAGCCGACATCGTTGTCGCCGGCTTTGTGCGCCTGCGAGGCGGTGCGCCATTCCAAGAGGTTTTGCCGGCTGACGAACAGCCGGTAGAGCGTGCGCACAATGGCATCGCCCATCATCCAGGCGTTATGTGCCATCAGTACGATCTTCAGCGCCACCATGGCGGTGCCGAAGGCGACGTCGCGCGCCAGAGCCGAGAAGTGGCCGCGCGGCGTCTGGTCGCCGCTTTTGGGCAGGATGGCGTTGACGATGTCGAAGGTCGGCGCCATGAACAGACTGAGGATCAACAATGCCTGCCACTGCGCGGCCTGCGTGAAGGGCAGCAAGGTCCAGCCGGCGATCGCCGCCATCACCCAGAAGATCGGCGTCAGCGAGCGGCGGAGATTGTCGACCATCTTCCAGCGCGACAGCGCCGGCACGCCGGAGCGCGGGTTGAAGATGTATCCCAAAAGTTGCCAGTCGCCGCGCGCCCAGCGATGGTGGCGCGAGGCATCGACCGAGTAGCGGGTCGGGTAATCCTCGACCAACTCGACGTCGGTGACCAGCGCGGCGCGCGCCAGCGCGCCTTCGAGCAGATCGTGGCTGAGAATGGTGTTTTCCTCGATGCGGCCCTGCAAGGCGGCCTCGAAGGCATCGACGTGATAGAGGCCCTTGCCGGTGAAGGACCCGTCGCTGAAGACGTCCTGATAGAGGTCCGAAACAGCGAAGACATAAGGATCAAGGCCGCGATTGGCCGAGAACACGCGCTGGAAGAACGAGGCTTCATCGCCGCTGGTGAGCGAAGCGGTGATGCGCGGCTGCAGGATGGTGTAGCCGGCGGTGACGACGCGCCTGGTGGCGTCGAAATGCGGCCGGTTGAGCGGATGGCATAGCTTGCCGACTAGGCTCGATACGGCATCACGGGTGGTGCGGGTATCGGCGTCGAGCGTCATCACATGGACGACTTTTTCAGGCAGCGGCACTTCGAGCGGCAGGAAGGTGGTATCGCTGTCGCCACGCAGCAACAGGTCGAGTTCGTGCAGTTTGCCGCGCTTGCGCTCCCAACCCATCCAGGACCCTTGAGCGGCATTGTAGAGCCGGCGGCGGTGCAGGATGTAGAAGCGCGGCGCGCCTTCGGAGGGATGGCGCGCATTGAGGCGGGCGATTTCGGCGCGGGCGAAGTCTAATATCTCGGTGTCGGCCGCCTCGATCTCGATCTTGCTGTCGGGCCAGTCCGAAAGCAGCGCGAAATGGATCTCGTCCGCCAGATTGGCAAGATAATGCACTTCGATGTTGCGGATGTTTTCCTCGACATCGTCACGCGAGCCGATCAGCGACGGCACGACCACCAGGGTGCGCGCCTCGGGCGGCACGCCGTGCCTGTAGTCATAGCCGATCAGGCGTGTCGGCTTGAGGAATAGCGAGACCACGGTGTTGAAGAAAGCGAGCGCGCCTTCGCTGGCCGGCACGGCAAACAGAGCTAGCATCAGCACGATCGACGGCACCGACAGGCCGAGATTGGAAAGGGCGTTGCCCGACAGGACGAGCAGCAGGACGGTCAGGGCGAAGACGGGCAGGACGATGCCAAGCCATCCGGTCTTGGCGAAGGTCCGCTTGACCATCTGGCTGATCGTTGGCCGATAACCGATCGTCTTTTCGAGTTCCAGCCGGCGCGGGCCAACGAGATAGAAACCGACATCGGTGTGGACGGCTGCAGCCTCGGCATCAACCCCTTCGCCGGCACTAACAGCATGGCCGGCGAGTTCGATGGCTTTTTCGGCGACACGGTACTCCGACAGATTCGAGCGGCGTGCCAGTTCCTCGATCGCGGTGCGGTATTGATCGCGCGAGAAGAAGTCGAGCGCCGCGAAATCGGTGCGCTCGCGCAGCACGGTATCGATGCGGCTGACGCCTTCGAACCACACCGTCCAGTCGACGTCGTTGATGAGGCGCAGGCCGCGGACGATGTTGCCGGTGGTCACATTGCCGCTGGACAACGTCTGGTGCTCGGAAATGATGATTTCCTCGGCATCCGAGCCGGTCTTCTCAAGTTCGCCTTCCAGCCACTCCAGCGCCTTGCCGGCATTCTGCGATCCGTCACGCAGGCGGTAGAGAAGCTGAGTGGCGAAGGTGGTGTCCTGTGCATGCGCGCTGAAATTGGCAAGGATCGCCTGCCGGTCCGGATTGTCGTCGGTCGCAAGCACCTTGTCGGCCACATCGTTGGCGATCTGGCGCATCTGGCGGGTGCGGTTGACCCTGACCGCCAGGCGGCGGAGGTTCTCGATGAGCACGAAGCGCAAAAGGGACGGCAGGGCCCAGAGTTCGCCGATTTTCAGCGGCTCGACCGACTGAAAACCCTGGACGATGGACTTGAACATGGTCGCCGAGACGGAACTGTCGGAATGCGCGACATAAGTCCAGGCCAGCGCCAATGCGCGCGGCACGGTGCCGCCATCGGGCAGTTTCAGCGTTGGCAATTGCCGGTAGAAGCGGCGCGGCAGGTCGCGTTTGACCTGGAAAATGGTTTCCTCGATCAGATAGTTGTTGTCGAGCAGCCACTGCGCGGCCGGCGTGATGGTTTCGCCCCTTCCCTGCGCGGCATTGGTCGACCGGTAGACTTCGAGGATCTTCTTGGCGCTGTCACGGATGCGGGCCTGGAAGTCGAACGGGATCAGGCCGAACAGATCCGTCAGATCGCCCTTGGCCAGGCTCTCCCCGAGTAGCCGGAGCCGTTCCTCCGGCAGGAATACCGATCGTATCGGCTCTTCCGTGATGGCCGGGAAGCTCGCGCTTGTCTTCTCGATCTGGGCTGGGTTCGTCTGAATATTCATTGAAAATTCCGTAAGCGGGCACTCAGCGGCGTCACCGCCACGGCAATGGCCCTAAAACCGGTTCAAATGCAATCGGTTGCATCCACCCCTATGCCGAAAGTTTGTTTCCGCACCACGACGGAGCGTCATCTTTCGACCGACTCAAAGACGAGCGCCCCTCGCTCCCGTCGGGACCGATCGACGGAGAGGATTCGGGCTTTTTCGTGATGCCACCGTCAGCTTACGCTATATTTCGCCGGCATCGCGATCATGTTTGGAAACAGGCGGTAACCGTTGGCGGTAAACGCGTCAGGCGGCCCCCCTTATGCGGACCAAGAAAAGGGTCGCATCCGGGGCGGGCTCTACCCGCAAGACGGAAACATCCGGCCCGAGCAGCAGGGTGTCGAGCGGCCCGAGGCGGAGAGGAGCGGCGCCGGCGAAAACGGCATGGCCTCTGTGGCAAAGGATCAGGGTGGAACAGGCCCCGGTCGAGATTTCCACAGGCGCCGAAACCGGCAGGCGTTCGACTTGATGCAACACGCGGCCGCGGCGGGTCATGACGTTGAGATCGGTGATCGGGCCGGCGATCAGCGCGGCACTTGTCGGCTGGTCGGCTGGAAAGGAAAAAGGCTGGGAAGCCGCTGTCATCCGCTCGGGCGGAAGGCCGGCGACGTCAAGCACGATCCCCTCGCCTTCCAGCACGGACAGGGTGCGGTCGATGCCGGCAAAGCTGGAGAACGGCCCGCTCGTCTCGACCCGAGCCATCGAGACGCGCCATTCGAAATCGTCGAGCCCGGCGCCAGCGGGCGAGACGGCGATCTCGGTCGTCGTACCGCCGCCGTTTTTCCACGGCATGACGCGGTAATCGGTGGCACGCAGAATGCGCATGACGCCAGCGCTAGCCTAGAATGCCCGGTAGGTTGAGCTGGTGCTCCTTGGCGCATTCGATCGCGATGTCATAGCCGGCGTCGGCGTGGCGCATGACACCGGTCGCCGGATCGTTCCACAACACCCGTTCCAGGCGCCTTGCAGCATCCGGCGTGCCGTCGGCGACGATGACCATGCCGGCATGCTGCGAGAAACCCATGCCGACGCCGCCGCCATGATGCAGCGACACCCAGGTGGCGCCTGAAGCTGTGTTGAGCAACGCGTTGAGCAGCGGCCAATCGGACACGGCGTCCGAACCGTCCTTCATCGCTTCCGTCTCGCGGTTCGGCGAGGCGACCGAACCGGAATCGAGGTGATCGCGGCCGATGACAACGGGCGCCTTCAGTTCGCCCTTGGCCACCATCTCGTTGAAGGCGAGACCCAGCCTGTGCCGGTCGCCGAGGCCCACCCAGCAGATGCGCGCCGGCAACCCCTGAAAGGAAATCCGCTCACGGGCCATGTCCAGCCAATTGTGCAGATGGGTGTTGCCGGGGGTGAGCTCGCGGACCTTGGCGTCCGTCTTGTAGATGTCCTCCGGATCGCCGGAGAGAGCTGCCCAGCGGAACGGGCCGATGCCGCGGCAAAAGAGCGGGCGGATATAGGCCGGCACGAAACCGGGGAAGGCAAAGGCGTTTTCAAACCCTTCATCCTTGGCGACTTGGCGAATATTGTTGCCATAGTCGAGCGTCGGCACGCCGGCGTTCCAGAATGCGACCATCGCCTCGACATGTTCGCGCATGGAGGCGCGAGCCGCCTTCTCGACCGCCCTGGGGTCGCTGACACGCTTTTCGCGCCACTCGGCCATCGTCCAGCCCTTCGGCAGATAGCCGTTGATGGGGTCGTGGGCCGAGGTCTGGTCGGTGACCATGTCGGGGCGGATGCCGCGACGGTACATTTCGGGCACGATCTCGGCGGCGTTGCCTAGCAGGCCGACGGACTTCGCCTCCCCGGCCTTGGTCCAGCGCTCGATCATTTCCATCGCTTCGTCGAGCGTCTCGGCTCTCTCGTCGACATAGCGGGTGCGCAGGCGGAAATCGATCGAGTCGGGATTGCATTCGATCGCCAGGCAGCAGGCGCCTGCCATGACGGCGGCCAATGGCTGGGCTCCGCCCATGCCGCCGAGGCCGCCGGTCAGGATCCATTTTCCCTTGAGATTGCCGCCATAATGCTGGCGGCCGGCCTCGACGAAGGTCTCGTAGGTGCCCTGCACGATGCCTTGCGTGCCGATGTAGATCCAGGAGCCGGCCGTCATCTGGCCGTACATCATCAGGCCCTTTCTATCGAGCTCGTTGAATTTCTCCCAGGTCGCCCAGTGCGGCACCAGATTGGTGTTGGCGATGAGCACGCGCGGCGCGTCCGGGTGGGTGCGGAACACGCCGACCGGCTTGCCCGACTGCACCAGCAGCGTCTCGTCCTCGCCAAGCGTCTTCAGCGACGCAACGATTTGGTCGAAATCGTTCCAGGTCCGCGCCGCCCGGCCGATGCCGCCGTAGACGACCAGTTCGTTGGGGTTTTCGGCAACATCAGGGTCGAGGTTATTCATCAGCATGCGCAGCGGCGCTTCGGTGGTCCAATACCTGGCATTGAGCTTGTCGCCGCGCGGCGCGCGCACTTCGCGTATATTGTGACGGGGATTGTTCATTATTGTCCCTTTCGGACGAGGCGGCGCGTCAGCGCCCGGCCCAGTCAATGGCGATTTGAAGAATCCGCGTCAGCGTGGCGCGGATCGGTGCGGCGAACGCGGCGTCGTAGGGCACCGGCCAATTGTCCGGCGTGCCCTTCCCGTCGGGCTCGCGCATATAGCCACGATTGGAGAGTTCCATCTGCAGCGCGTGCACGCCCTGAAGCGGCTGGCCGAAATGGCGCGTGATCCAGCCGCCCTTGAAGCGTCCGTTGACGACAAAAGTCTCGCCGGTTTCGGCCATGATCTGGTTGACCATCGCCTGCAAGGTCGGATCGGCGCTCTTGCCGTCATTCGTGCCGAGATTGAACACCGGCAGCGTGCCTTCGAACAAGCGTGGCAGCACCGAGCGGATCGAATGGCAGTCGTAGAGGACAATCTTGCCATGCAAGGTGCGCAACCTGTCGATCTCGGCCTGCAAGGCGGCGTGATAGGGCGCAAAGAACTTCTGCCGGCGCTCGTCGATCTCCGACGGCCCCGGCTCTTCGCCGTCTCGGTAGAGCGGGTCGCCGTCGAAGGTTTCGGTCGGGCACAGGCCAGTGGTTGCCTGGCCGGGATAGAGCGAGGCGCCGGATGGATCGCGGTTGACGTCGATGACGGTGCGCGAGATCGCGGTGTGCACGACAGTGGCGCCGAGACCGGCGGCGAAATCATAGAGATTGTCGATCCACCAGTCGCAATCACGACGGCCGAGCCAAGGCGAGACCAGCCGGTTTTCGAGGCCGGCGAGGTCGATACCGGTGTGCGGGATCGACACCAGCAGCGGCGCCGTGCCGCGCGTGACCGTGAGCCAGGGGCTGGCCGTCATCACGCCGCTCCGGCGATCGAGGGCAGTGCCACCGCGCTCGCGACTTTCACAGCCGCACCACTGCGCACCATGGCAATCGCCTTTTCCATGTCGGGATGGAAATGCCGGTCGTTATCGAGATGCGGCACCTCGGCGCGCACCAGCTTGCGCACGGCTTCCAGTGCTGCGCTCGACGCCAGCGGCTGATGGAAATCGCAGCCTTGGGCGGCGGCCAGCAATTCGATGCCGATCACCGCGGTTGCATTCTCGACCATGCCGATCAGGCGGCGTGCGCCATGCGCGGCCATCGAGACGTGGTCTTCCTGGTTGGCCGAGGTCGGGATGGAATCGACGCTGGCCGGATAGGCTTTTTGCTTATTTTCCGAGACAAGCGCGGCCGCCGTAACCTGCGGGATCATGAAGCCGGAGTTCAGACCGGGCTTAGGCGTCAGGAAAGCGGGCATGCCTGACAGCGCGGGATCGACCAGCATGGCGATGCGGCGTTCCGACAGCGAGCCGATCTCGCAGACGGCGAGCGCGATCATGTCGGCGGCGAACGCCACCGGCTCGGCGTGGAAATTGCCGCCGGACAGAGCAGTATCGTCTTCTGCGAAGATCAGCGGGTTGTCGGTGACGCCATTGGCCTCGGTTTCAAGCGTATCGGCGGCCTTGCGCAGGACATCGAGTGCGGCGCCCATCACTTGCGGCTGGCAACGCAGGCAATAGGGATCCTGCACGCGCTCATCGCCGACCCGGTGCGACTCGCGGATCGCGCTACCTGCCATCAAATTGCGCAGCGCGTCCGCGGTCTCGATCTGGCCACGGTGCTTTCTCAACAGATGAATGCGCGGGTCGAACGGCGCGTCGGAACCCCTGGCCGCGTCGGTCGAAAGCGCGCCGGCGACAAGCGCCGACTGGTAGAGCACCTCGGCATCGAACAAAGCGGCCAGTGCATAGGCCGTCGAAAACTGCGTGCCGTTGAGCAGCGCCAGACCTTCCTTGGCGCCCAATGTCACGGGCTCCAGCCCATGCGAGACGAACGCGACCTTGGCCGGGAAACGGCCATGCGGAGTAAAGCATTCGCCGACGCCGATCATCACCGCCGTCATGTGCGACAGCGGGGCAAGGTCGCCGGAGGCGCCGACGGACCCTTGCGCCGGCACGACCGGGATGACGTCGTTGACCAGCATCGCTTCAAGCAACTCGATGGTCCGCGAGCGCACGCCGGAGGCGCCCTGCGCGAGGCTCGCAAGTTTCAGCGCCATCATCAGCCGGGCAACGGCAACGGGCATCGGCTCGCCCACGCCCGCGGCATGCGAAAGCACGATGTTGCGCTGCAGCGTCTCGAGATCCTCGGCGGGGATGCGCACGCTGGCCAGCTTGCCGAAACCGGTGTTGATGCCATAGACCGGCTCACCCTTGGCAACGATCCTGGCGACGGCCTCGGCGCTCGCCTTGATTTTCGGACGGCAGGCATCGTCCAGTTTCGGCACGGCGCCACGGTATATGGCGCGCCAGTCGGCCAGCTTCGCATTGCCGGGCTTCAGGGTCAGTTCGGTCATTGTCCTCTCCAGATGCGGGCATGCAGCGGGTTGAAGCCCATGCGGTAGACGAGTTCGGCGGGGCGCTCGATGTCCCAGATCGCCAGATCGGCGGATTTGCCCGATACCAGCGTGCCGGTCTCGCCGAGCAGCCCCAGCGCACGGGCGGCTTCGCGGGTGACGCCGGCAAGACATTCGTCGACCGTCATGCCGAACAGGGTGGCCGCCATGTTCATGGTCAGAAGCAGCGAGGTCAGCGGCGATGTGCCGGGATTGTTGTCGGTGGCAACAGCCATTCTGACGCCATGCTGGCGAAACAGGCCGATCGGCGGCTTCTTGGTCTCGCGGATGAAGTAGTAGGCGCCGGGCAGGATGGTCGCCACGGTCCCCGCCTTGGCCATCGCCACCGCGCCTGCCTCGTCGGTATATTCGAGATGGTCGGCCGACAACGCGCCATAGCGGGCGGCAAGTTCAGCGCCATGCAGATTGGACAGCTGGTCGGCGTGAAGTTTGACGGGCAAGCCAGCCGCCTGGGCGACATCGAAGACGCGCGCCATCTGTTCCGGCGAAAAGGCGATGCCTTCACAGAACCCATCGACGGCATCGGCCAAGCCTTCCTCGACGACGCCTGGAAGGATCGTTTTGGCGACGAGATCGATGAAGGCATCCTTGTCGCCCTTGGCTTCGGGCGGCAGCGCGTGGGCGCCAAGGAAGGTCGTGCGGATGGTCACGGGGCGCTCATTGCCCAGCTGTCGCGCGGCGCGCAGCGATTTCTTCTCGTTTTCGAGGTCGAGGCCATAGCCCGACTTTATTTCCACGGTGGTTACGCCCTCGGCAATCAGCGCGTCGAGGCGCGGCAGCGTCTGGGCAACCAGGTCGCCCTCACTGGCAGCACGCAAGGATTTGACCGACGAGACGATACCGCCGCCGGCCCTGGCGACTTCCTCATAGGTGGCGCCGGCCAGCCGCATCTCGAATTCGTTGGCGCGGTTGCCAGCGTGGATCAGGTGGGTGTGGCAGTCGATCAGGCCGGGCGTAATCCAGCGGCCCTCGCAATCGATGATCTCGCCTTGGGCAAAAGCCGAGGACATCTCGGATTGCGGACCGGCATAAACAATGCGGCCGTCGCGCGCGGCCAGCGCACCATGCTCGACGATCCCCAATCCGGCACGATTTCCAGCCATGGTCGCCAGACGCGCATTGCGCCACAGGCGAACCCTCCCTGCCCGGTTTTTGCTCTCTACGGCCATGATCTTTTCCGTTTCAATCGGTGGCGATTATGTATATACATATTGAAACGCACTGCAAGTGCCATCATCGCATACGAGACCGGAAAGCGGAGAGAAAAGTGACCGATATCTTTGCGGAACAGGCGCTTCTTCCCGACGGCTGGCACGACAATGTGCGGATCACCTTAGCCAATGGGCGCATTACGGCCGTAGAGCCTGAAGCCGCCGCCTTGCCCGGTGATGAACGCCATTCCATTCTGCTGCCAGGCATGCCCAATCTGCACAGCCACGCCTTCCAGCGCGGCATGGCCGGCCTTGCCGAGTTGCGCGGCCCCTCCGCCGACAGTTTCTGGAGCTGGCGCGAGGTGATGTACCGCTTCGCGCTGTCGATGACTCCCGACCAGGTCGAGGCGGTGGCGGCGCAGCTCTATGTCGAAATGCTGGAGGCCGGTTTTTCCCGCGTCGGCGAATTTCATTATCTGCACCATGATCGCGATGGACAACCCTATGCCAACCCAGCCGAGATGGCCGAGCGCATCGCTGCCGCGGCTGGCGAAACAGGGATCGGCCTGACGCTGCTGCCGGTGTTCTACGCCCACTCCTCTTTCGGCGGCGCGGCTCCAAATGACGGCCAGCGCCGATTCATCAACGATGTGAATCGGTTCGCCCGGCTCGTGGAGAAAAGCCGTGAATCAGTTCGCGCGCTGAATCAAGCTGTCGTCGGGGTCGCGCCGCACAGTCTGCGCGCCGCGACGCCCGAAGAACTGATCGAAGTCGCCGCCATGGCGCCAAACGGACCGATCCACATCCACGTCGCCGAACAGGTCAGGGAAGTCGAGGACTGCCTTGCCTGGTCAGGCGCGCGTCCGGTCGAATTTCTGCTTGGGGCTGCCGCTGTCGACCAGCGCTGGTGCCTGATTCACGCCACCCATATGACGGATGCCGAGACCATCGGCATGGCGAAGACCGGCGCCATTGCCGGCCTTTGCCCGATCACGGAGGCCAATCTGGGCGACGGCACCTTTGCCGCGCCATTGTTCAGGGAGCATGGCGGCCGCTTCGGCGTCGGCTCCGATTCCAATGTGCTGATCGGCCTGCCCGACGAATTGCGCCAGCTGGAATATTCGCAGCGCCTCGCGCACCGCGCCCGCAATGTGCTTTCGGTAGCCGGCGGCTCAACGGGCCGCGCCCTGTTCGACGCAGCCCTAGACGGCGGCGGCGTCGCCCTTGGTGCCGGCGCCTCGCAAATCACAACTGGGGCATCCGCCGATCTCGTCTCGCTGGACGGCAAAAACCCTTCGCTGGCCGGCAAGACAGGCGACGCGATCCTCGATGCCTGGATCTTTGCCAATGGCAGCAAGGTCGATTGCGTCTGGGTGCATGGCAAAAAACAGGTCAGCGCTGGCAGACACGCCAGGCGCGAGGCGATCGCCGAACGGTTTCGCAGCGTGATGACTGCGCTTTCCGAGGGTTAACCCAGATGAGCATGGCTGAACCGACGGAGATGGACGACAACGAGACGGTCTCGCTGCATCAGCGCATCCTGTCCGGCATCCGGAAAAAAATTCTGTCCGGCACCTGGGCGCCCGGCCACCGTATCCCGTTCGAACATGAGCTGACCGCCGAATACAAATGCTCACGCATGACGGTGAACAAGGCTCTGTCTCAGTTGGCCAAGGCAGGTTTGATTGAACGCCGCCGCCGGTCTGGCAGCTTTGTCCGTCAGCCGCAATCGCAAGCGGCGGTGCTGGAGCTTCACGACATCAGGATCGAGGTCGAGGCGCTCGGCCTGCCCTACCGCTACGAACGGCTGGAACGCCTGAGGCGGCGCAGCAACGTGGAGGACAGGGCTTTGCTCGGACTGTCCGCCGCAGGGTCGGTACTGGCGGTCGAAGGCCTTCATTTTGCCGGCGAACGGCCATTCGCACTCGAGCAACGTCTGATCAATCTTTCGGCGGTTGCGGAAGCCGGCGACGAAGAGTTTCTGGAAATCGCGGCGGGTCCATGGCTGATCGGCCGCGTGCCGTGGAGCGAGGCCGAACATCGGATACGCGCCATGGCCGCCGATGAGACTATCGGTGACGAGCTCGATATCGATCCTGGCGCGCCCTGCCTGGTCGTGGAGCGTCGCACTTGGAGCGCGGAGCACCCGGTTACCCACGTGCGCTTCATCTATCCGGCGGAAAGCCACACGCTGGTGGCAAGGTTCACGCCGTCGCAAGGGTAAGCCGATCTCCCGATTGGGGAAGATCGGCACCTGCAGCGGCTTTACAGCGCAGCCGTAATAATAATCTCGACCAGATATTCGGGACCGGCGAGCTTTGCCTCGCCGGTGGCGCGAGCGGGGGTGTGGCCCTGCGGCACCCACTTGTCCCATTCGGAATTCATCTCGGCGAAGGTGCCCATGTCGGCCAGCCAGATGATCGCCTGGACGATCTTGGTCTTGTCGGTGCCGGCCTTGGCCAACAATTCGTCGATGGTCGCGAGAATGTCGCGGGTCTGCGCGGCGACGTTGCCGCCGGGCTCGCCGACCTGGCCGGCCAGATAGACGGTGTTGCCGTGGATGACGATCGGGCTCATGCGCGGGCCAACATCGATGCGACGAATGCTCATTGCGAGGTTCCTTCGTTTGAGGGTTGCGCCTGTTTAGAGTCGGCGCGGGCTTCGGGCAAGGCCGCCGGGGCCAAATCTCCTTGGACCAGCACGGAAGAAACTCACGGCAAATTGAGCCGCCGGGTCGCAAATCAACCGGATTGGCTTGTTGACTAATGTAATAACATCACATATCCAACGGCCACTATCGCGGCCAGGCTCGACTTCCAACGGAACGATATGACCCAGACCTGCCTAACCTTCCGTGACCTGACGCTGGGCTACAACAGCCATCCCGCGATCCATCACCTCGATGGCACGATCCGAAAGGGTTCGCTGACGGCCGTGGTCGGAGCCAACGGCTCCGGAAAATCGACGCTGATGAAGGGTATTGTCGGCGTGCTGAAGCCAATGGCCGGCGAGGTTATCCGCGCGTCGGGCGTGCGGGCAGCTTATCTGCCGCAGCAGTCGGAACTCGATCGCTCCTTTCCCGCCCGCGTCGTCGATCTGGTCTCGCTTGGCCTGTGGCCGAAGCGCGGCATGCTCGGCCGCTATACCAGGGAAGATCGCGAAGCCGTCAGCCAGGCATTGATGGCCGTCGGCCTCGGCGGCTTCGAGAAGCGGCCGATCGACACGCTGTCGGGCGGCCAGCTGCAGCGCACGCTGTTTGCCCGCGTGCTGTTGCAGGATGCCGACCTGATCCTGCTCGACGAGCCCTTCAACGCGGTCGACGCCAAGACGGTCGGTGACCTCATTGCCCTGATCAATCGCTGGCATGGCGAAGAGCGCACTATCATGGTGGTGGTCCATGATCTGGATCTGGTGCGCCAGAATTTTCCCGAAACACTGCTGCTTGCTCGCCAGCCGGTTGCCTGGGGCGATACCCGGGAGACGCTGAAGCCGGAGAACCTGCTGCGCGCGCGCCGCTTCCACGAAGCCTGGGAAGAGAACGCCCCCTGGTGCGAGCCTGACGAGCACGCTCATGGCCATGATCATGGCCACGATCACGACCATCACCATGGCGCCGGACCGAGGGCCGCCTGATGGACGCGCTCTACGGTCTTTTCATTGCTCCCTTCGCCGATTTCGGGTTCATGCAGCGGGCGCTGTTCGGCTCGCTGATGCTGTCGCTCGGCGCCTGCCCCATCGGCGTCTTCCTGATGCTACGACGCATGAGCCTGTCGGGTGACGCCATGGCGCATGCCATCCTGCCAGGAGCGGCGGCCGGGTTCCTGTTCTATGGCCTTGAGATCCTGCCGATGACCATTGGCGGCCTGATCGCCGGCGTCATCGTCGCGCTCGGCGCTGGCGCTGTCTCGCGCTTCACCATCCAGCGCGAGGACGCCTCGATGGCCGCCTTCTATCTGATTTCGCTCGCCATCGGAGTGCTGATGGTATCGATCCGCGGCTCCAGCGTCGATCTCATGCATGTGCTGTTCGGCACGGTGCAGATCGGAAGAGCACACGTCTGAACTCNTCTGGCGGGCGCTGGTCGCCGAGTGCCTCGACCCACTGTTCCTGCGTTCGGTCAGCCGCATGGGCAGCCCGGTGCATTTCATCTTCCTCGGCCTCGTCGTGCTCAACCTCGTCGGCGGCTTCCAGGCGCTCGGCACTTTGCTATCCGTCGGATTGATGATGCTGCCCGCGGCAGCCGCGCGATTCTGGACCGCACGCGTCGAGCCGATGTGCGTGCTGGCGGTGCTGATCGGCTTTGCCTCCTGCAGTGCCGGATTGCTCTTGTCCTATCACGCGTCGTTGCCATCCGGCCCGGCCATCATCCTGTCGGCCGGTGTCATCTATTTCGCCTCGATCCTGTTTGGCACGCGCGGCATTCTGCGCGGTCGCATCATCCATCACCGTCACAGAACGGCCTGATCCGCCTCACCCTCTGGAAGGAACCCCGCTTATGCTGAAAACGGTCCGCGCCGCCCTGACATTGAGCGTTATAACATTAACCGCCTTTGGCGCATCATCGGCCTTCGCGGCGCCGCTGAAGGTGGTCGCCAGCTTTACGGTCATTGCCGACTTTGCCAAAAACGTCGGCGGCGACCGTGTCGCGATCACCACGATCGTCGGGCCGGATGGCGACGCTCATGTCTATGAGCCAAGCCCTGCCGACGCGGTCGCCATCGCCAAGGCCGACATCGTGCTGGTCAACGGCCTGCATTTCGAAGGTTTCCTGCAGCGGCTGGTCGATGCCAGCGCCACCAAGGCCTCGATCGTCACGCTGACCAAGGGTGTGACGCCGATCGACTTCAAGGCTGAATTCGCCGATGCCGATGGCGCCGGCACCGGCAGCGGCAAGACGGTCACTGACCCGCACGCCTTCCAGTCGATCGCCAATGCCAGGATTTATGTGAAGAACATCGCCGAATCTTTCTGCGCGGCCGACAGCGACGGCTGCGTCAGCTACCAGACCAACGCCGCCGCCTACACCAAGAAGCTTGACGCGCTGGAAGGCGAAGTGAGGGCGGCGATCCAGTCGATCCCCGAGGCAAAGCGCGTCGTCATCACCTCGCATGACGCCTTTGGCTATTTCGAGCACGAGTACGGCCTGATCTTCCTCGCCCCGCAAGGTATCTCGACCGATTCCGAGCCGTCGGCCGCCGATGTCGCCAAGTTGGTCGAGCAGGTCAAGCAGGACAGGGCCGCGGCCATCTTCGTCGAGAACATCACCAACCCTCGCCTGATCGAGCAGATTGCCAGCGAGACCGGCATCAAGGTCGGCGGCACGCTTTACTCGGACGCGCTGTCGCAGCCCGACGGCCCCGGCTCGACCTATATCGACATGATGCACAACAACATCCGCCAGATCAAAGGCGCCATTCTCGGCAGCTGAGTTTGATCCGCGGCCAGCCGGGCCGTATCGGCCCGGCTGGATTTTCTGGCGCGCGATGTCTATTTGGCAGAGAATTCCTTCGATGCGGATTGCCGCCCCCCTCCCGGAGTGGCAAGACTGCCGTCAAAGAGATCGCGAGGATACGAGCCATGGAATACCGCCAGATCAGCGAAGACTATTCGGTCTCGGGCCAGATCCAGCCCGAGGACGTTGCCGCCATCAAGGAAGCCGGCTTCAAGAGCGTGATCTGCAACCGGCCTGATGATGAGCAGCCGGGACAGCCTTCGGCGGACACGCTCAAGGCCGCGGTCGAGGCCGCCGGCCTCGCCTTCCGCTACATTCCGGTGATCAGCGGCCAGATCACGCGAGAGAATGTCGACGACCAGGCCGAGGCACTCGACGAGCTCGACGGCCCGGTGTTCGCCTATTGCCGCTCCGGCGCCCGCTGTACCAATCTGTACGGGCTGATCCAGCAGTCGAAGGATTAAATCGGCAGCGCGCCGGTCTCCTTCAGCGTCTCCAGCACGATCGCCGTCTTCACATGCTGCACGGATTCGTGCGGCAGGAGCACGCCGTTGACGAATTCCGACAGCGATTTGAGGTCTGGGGTTACGACCTTCAGGATGTAGTCCATCTCGCCGGTCAGCGCATGGGCCTCCTGCACCTCGGGCAGCCGCGCCACCAATTCCCCGAAGCGGCGCGCATTGTCGCGGTTGTGGGTGGCCAGTGTCACCGAGATGACGTTGACCAGCGAGAAACCGAGCTTGTCGCGGTCGAGCACCGCACGATAGCCCCTGATGTAGCCGTCCTCCTCCAACCGCTGGCGGCGGCGCGAGCATTGCGAGGCAGAGAGGTTCACCCGCTCGGAGAGATCGTTGTTAGTGAGCCGCGCGTCGCCTTGCAAAAGCGCCATTATCTTGCGGTCGAACTGATCAATGCGCGTCTGATCCATGGTTTTATCTCTCGTCATGCACGGTCCGCGCATGAGATCACCATTTCAAGCGTTTGAATGCAAGCACCGTGCGTGGGCTCCGCGCTATTATGATTTAGACGGCCTTTTCAGGCCGAGCAGCATCCGGAGGATATCATGGGTCCTTTCCCGCACGACGCACCGCCCGCCACGATCAGCAAGGACAACCCCACCGGCACCGACGGTTTCGAGTTCGTCGAATTCGCGCATCCGGAGCCGCGGAAGCTGGCCGAACTGTTCACCCGCATGGGTTATGTCGCGGTAGCAAGGCATCGCACCAAGGACATCACCGTCTGGCGCCAGGGCGACATCAATTATGTCGTCAATGCCGAGCCCAGCTCGCATGCGATGAAATTCGTCGACAAGCACGGCCCCTGTGCTGCTTCGATGGCCTGGCGGGTGGTCGATGCCAAGCATGCTTTCGAGCATGCCGTCTCGAAGGGCGCCACGCCTTACGAAGGCGGCGACAAGGCGCTCGACGTGCCTGCTATCGTCGGCATCGGCGGCTCGCTGCTCTATTTCATCGACAGCTATGGCAAGAAGGGCTCGGCCTATGACGCCGAATTCGAGTGGCTCGGCGAACGCGACCCCAAGCCGCAAGGCGTCGGCTTCTATTTCCTCGACCACCTGACCCACAACGTTTATCGCGGCCAGATGGACAAATGGTGGGATTTCTACCGCAATCTGTTCGGTTTCAAGCAGATCCATTTCTTCGACATCGACGGCAAGATCACGGGCCTGGTCAGCCGGGCGATCACCTCGCCCTGCGGCAAGATCCGCATTCCGCTCAATGAGTCGAAGGACGAGACCAGCCAGATCGCCGAATATCTGAAGAAGTACAATGGCGAAGGCATCCAGCACATCGCGGTGGGAACCGACGAGATCTACGCCGCCACCGACAAGCTCGCGGAGAACGGGCTGAAATTCATGCCCGGCCCCCCCGAGACCTACTACGACATGTCGTATGACCGCGTGAACGGCCATGAAGAGCCGATCGAGCGCATGAAGAAGCACGGCATCCTGATCGACGGCGAAGGTGTGGTCGACGGCGGCATGACCAAGATTCTATTGCAGATCTTTTCGAAGACCGTGATCGGGCCGATCTTCTTCGAGTTCATCCAGCGCAAGGGCGACGAAGGCTTTGGCGAAGGCAATTTCCGCGCGCTGTTCGAATCGATCGAGCAGGACCAGATCAAGCGCGGCGTGATCAAGGTTCAGGCCGCGGAATAGACAGACCTTCGCCAAGATTTCTTGCAGCCAGGCCCCTTATGACCAAAATCTGGTCATAAGGGGCCTGGCAATGAGCATCCGATGGCGAAAGCACACGCGCGTATCAAAGGCCTGACGTTGGTCGCCGCTGATCGTCTTTTTCAGCCTATGATGTTGCGTTGGTCTGATCGTCCAACCGTAGCCGCTCGACTTCCACTCTCCTCAGCTTCAAATCATAGTCGAGCAGGAACTCGTCGAGTTGCGGTGGCGCCACCGAGGTGCCGGACAGCATCGCATGCACCTGGCCGCGATGGTGGATGTCGTGCAGGAAGACGTGCGCCAGGATATCGCCGATCTTTTCCGGGATCATGCCGTCTTCACGCCGGTCGGTGACGACGCGGCGGTCGAGATCGGCCTCTGACAGGCCATCGCAGAAGGCGATCAGCCGCCGATCGGCCGCAAGCTGAGCCAGGTAAAGCTCCGGCGCGGCATCGAAAGGTACGAAGTCATCGTAGGCAGCCGCACCGACGCCGCCGTCTTCGAGAAAATCGAGATAGAGATGATCGACCGCGAGGACATGGTTGAGCGTTGCCTTGATCGACGGGAAAAAGCTGGTGCGCTCGGCCTCGAATTCACCGGGCTTCAGCGCAAGCACGGCGCGATAGAGCCGGTCGTTCGACCAGAGATTGTTCCCCGCCATGCGACGCAGATGATCCAGCAGGTCCATCACTCAAACCTCTCATTTTGCCTACCGCTGGTATTTCTCGACCTTCTGCTCGATGGCGCCGAAGATCGAATGCCCTGATCTGTCCTTCATCTCGATGCGCACGGTGTCGCCGAAGCGCAAGAAAGGTGTCTTGGGCTCGCCTGACACAATGGTCTCTATCATGCGCAGTTCGGCGATGCAGGAATAACCGGCTCCGCCCGCAGAGACCGGCTTGCCCGGGCCGCCGTCGAGTTTGTTGGACACCGTACCCGAGCCGATGATGGCGCCTGATACCAGCGGCCTTGTGCTGGCGGCGTGAGCAATCAGCGCCGGAAAATCGAAGGTCATGTCGACACCGGCATCGGCGCGGCCGAACGGCTTGCCGTTGATGTCGGCAAGCAGCGGCAGATTGACCTTGCCGCCGTCCCAGGCATCGCCCAGCTCATCCGGCGTCACCGCGACCGGAGAGAAGGCGGAGGACGGTTTCGACTGGAAGAAGCCGAATCCCTTAGCGAGTTCCGGCCCGGTCAGCGCGCGCAGCGTGACATCGTTGACCAGCATCACCAGCCGGATCGCGGCGCGCGCCTCGTCGAGGCTGGCGCCCATCGGCACATCGTCGACGATGACGGCGATCTCGGCTTCCATGTCGATGCCGAAGGCCTCATCCGCTAGACGGATCGGATCGCGCGGGGCAACGAAGGAGTCCGAGCCGCCCTGGTAGATCAGCGGGTCGGTCCAGAAGCTTGCCGGCATCTCGACGCCGCGCGCCTTCCGCACCAGTTCGACATGGTTCACATAGGCCGAGCCGTCGGCCCATTGATAGGCGCGCGGCAGCGGTGAATGCGCGTCATGCTCGTGAAAACGGGCCGCCGGCATCGCATTGTTCTCCAGCGATTCCGCTATGGTCGCGAGATGCGGCGAGATCCTGCGCCAGTCGTCGAGTGCGGCCTGCAGCGTGCGCGCCAGGAACGAGGCGTCGGTGTATTGCGTCAGGTCGCGCGAAACGACGACGAGCTTTCCATCGCGTGTTCCGTCCTTCAGCGTGGCAAGCTTCATGCGGTTCCCTCTCCTGATGCGGCCTTGGCGCCGCTTAACTCCACAACAAGGCCGTCGCGAGCGATCGTCAAGTCGCCGGCCCATGTTTTCCTGACCGCGGCGATCCAGTCGAGCTCGCCGATCTCGGCATCGTCGGCTGGAATGAGGTGGTTGAGCACCAATCTTTTGATGCCGGCATCGCGGGCGATACGGCCTGCCTCCTCGGCAAAGCTGTGACTGGAGAGCAGATGTTCCCTGAGCCGCGCGCCATTGCCGGTCCTGGCAACCAGCCGCTCGATGCCTTCTTCCAGCATGGCTTCGTGGACGAGAATGTCAGCCCCTTCGGCGAAATGCGCCAGCGGCGGAAAGAAGGCCGTATCGGCGGAAAACACCACGCTTTTGCCGCCATGCTCGAAGCGCAGGGCAAAACAGTCGGTCACCGGCGGATGGTCGACGCGCAGCGCCGTGACCGTCAGTCCGCGCTGCTCGGCCACATGCCCTTGGCCGAATTCGTCGACAGAGACCAACTCGCGAATATCGGGACGGCCCTCGTCGGCGATGCGGATCTCGATGTCGAATTCCATGGCCTGACAAAAGCGCCGCCAGTAGTGGCCAACCCCAGGCGGCCCGAACACCGTGACCGGCGTCGCTAATCCGGCCGTCCAGGCGGTGTGGATCAGCGGCCCGAGTTCCAGCACATGGTCGGAATGCAGATGCGTGATGAAGATCAGGTCGAGCACCTTCAGGCTGACCCCGGCATCGACCAGACCGCGCGTCACGCCAAGCCCGCAATCGACGACGATGGCTCGCCCACCAATCTCGAGCAGCGACGAACTCGGCCACGGCCCGCCGGGCCGCAGTGCCGGACCGCCTTTCGACCCGAGCAGCACCAGCCGGTCCGGCATTGGTTTGCCGATCAAGACCAGTCGCCCTCGGGCGTGCCATTGAAGCGCTTCTTCAGGTCGGCCCAGCAATCGATGTAGTTGTCCTGCCGGGTTTCGAGTTCGGCGCCGTAGCGGGTCAGCATCTGCGGAAAACGGGTCTCGAACATGAAGGCCATGGTATTGTCGAGCTTGACCGGTTTCAGCTCCGCGCGCGAGGCCTTTTCGAAGCCAGGCGCATCCGGACCATGGGCCAGCATCAGATTGTGCAGGCTGATGCCGCCGGGGACGAAACCCTCCTCCTTGGCGTCGTACTGGCCGTGGATCAGACCCATGAACTCACTCATGATGTTTCGGTGGTACCAGGGCGGCCGGAACGTATCCTCGGCCACCAGCCAGCGCGGCGGGAAGAGGACGAAGTCGATGTTGGCGGTGCCTTCCTCGCCGCTCGGCGCCGTCAGCACGGTGAAGATCGACGGGTCAGGATGATCGAACAGCAGCGCGCCGACCGGCGAAAAGGTCGCCAGATCATATTTATAGGGCGCGTAGTTGCCGTGCCAGGCAACGACGTCGAGCGGCGAATGGCCGATCTCGGTGACATGGAAATTGCCGCACCATTTCACGATCAGCCGGCACGGCGTTTCCTTCTCCTCGAACCAGGCGCAAGGCGTCTTGAAGTCGCGCGGATTGGCCAGGCAATTGGCGCCGATCGGGCCGCGGTCGGGCAGAGTCAGCTTGGCGCCATAGTTTTCGCAGACATAGCCGCGCACTTCGGCGTCGGCCAGTTCGACCTTGAAGACGAGGCCGCGTGGCAGCACGGCGATCTCGCCGGGCCGAAGCTCGATGACGCCCATCTCGGTGACGAAGCGCAAGCTGCCCACCTGGGGCACGACCAGCAACTCGCCGTCGGCATTGAAGAAATGATCGTCGACCATCGACGTATTGGCGACATAGACATGGGCAGCCATGCCGGTCTGGCCAAGTACGTCGCCGGCCGTGGTGATGCTGCGCATACCCTTGATGAAGTCGGTCGGCTCCTTCGGCATCGGCACCGGATTCCAGCGGTACTGGCCAAGCGCCAGCTCGTGGTCGCCGACATTGGGCGCGGTCTTCCATAGGGGATAACTCGCCGCCTTGAACCTGCCCGTGTGCTTGACGCTCGGCCGGATCCGGTAGAGCCAGGAGCGCTCATTGGTGCCGCGCGGAGCGGTGAAGGGCGAGCCTGAAAGCTGCTCGGCGTAGAGGCCGTAGGCCGGCCGTTGCGGCGAGTTTCGTCCCTGCGGCAGCGAACCGGGCAGGGTCTCGGTTTCGAAGTCGTTGCCGAAACCCGGCATGTAGGAAAAGGCCATTGCTTCCTCCCGGATTGACCAAATTGGTTTCATTTGTAACCATCGAAAATGTAACTATCAACCTTCCGTTTTTCCCGGATGCGGACAATGGACATTCTCAAGCTCGAAAGCTTTCTGCCCTACCGGCTGTATCGTCTTTCAGACGCCGTCAGCCGCGAATTTTCGAAAGTCTATAAGGACCGCCACGGCCTGACCCGGCCCGAATGGCGCACGTTATCGGGGTTGGGACAGCGCGGCACGATGACCGCGACGGAACTTGGCGAGCAGTCGGCCATGCATAAGACCAAGGTCTCGCGCGCCGTGGCCGAGTTAGAACGGCGGCGCTGGCTGGTACGAACACCTGACGAGAACGACCGCCGCGTCGAGCACTTGACGCTTACCAACGCCGGGCTTGCAGCCTATCGCGAGATGGTGCCGCTGGCGCAGAGTTTCGAGCGGGAACTGCTGGCGAAACTTGGCGTGGACGAACGTGCGGCGATTGTGCGTGGGGTGGCGGCGCTTGAGAGGGCATTGGAGGCAAAGTAGCGCCGAAAAAATGGGGATGTGCTGGCGGAACAGCGCCCCCTCTGTCCTGACGCAAAGCTATCCCGTAATTTGATCTCCCCACTTGAGGGGGAGATGTCCGGCAGGACAGAGGGGGCGCCTCGCGCAAACGTTTCACCGGATGGCGCTATACCGCCGTTACCAGTCCATCACCACCTTGCCCGAACTGCCACTGCGCATCGCATCGAACCCAACCTGATAATCGTCGATGCCAATCCGATGCGTGATAAGCCCACTCACATCCAGCGGACCCTGTACCAGCGCGATCATCTTGTACCAGGTCTCGAACATTTCGCGGCCGTAGATGCCCTTGAGATGCAGCATCTTGAAGATGACCTTGTTCCAGTCGATCTCGAAGCCGGTGGGCGCAATGCCCAGAATCGCGATCTTGCCGCCATTGTTCATGGTATCGATCATGTCGCGGAAGGCGGGGGCCGCGCCCGACATTTCGAGGCCGACGTCAAAACCCTCGGTCATGCCGAGCACCGGCATGACATCGCGCAGCTTCTCCTTCGAGGCGTCGACAACATGCTGGACGCCAAGCTTCTTGGCCAGCGCCAGCCGCACCGGGTTGATGTCGGTGATGACCACTTTTCGCGCGCCGACGCATTGCGCCACCAGCGCGCCCATGATGCCGATCGGCCCGGCGCCGGTGACCAGCACATCCTCGCCGACCAGATCGAAGGACAATGCCGTATGGACCGCATTGCCCAAGGGATCGAATATCGCGGCAATCTCGTCCGGCACGTCGTCGGGGATCGGCACCACATTGTGCTGGGGAATGGCCAGGTACTCGCCGAAGGCACCGGGACGGTTGACGCCGACGCCGAGCGTGTTGCGGCACAGATGCCCCCTGCCCGCGCGGCAGTTGCGGCAGTGGCCGCAGACGATGTGTCCCTCGCCCGACACGCGCTGGCCGACCTTGTATTCGGTGACCGCGGCACCAAAGTCGGCGACCGTGCCGACGAATTCGTGGCCGGTAACCATCGGCACGGGAACCGTCTTTTGCGCCCACTGGTCCCAGTTGTAGATGTGGACGTCGGTGCCGCAGATCGCGGTCTTCTTGACCTTGATCAGCACATCGTTCGGGCCAATCTCCGGCACCGGAACCTCTTCCATCCAGATGCCCGGTTCGGCCTTGGCCTTCACCAGCGCCTTCATCATGTTCGACATTCTTTTGTCCCTTGAATCTCTTGATCCGGAATCGCTTTTCGCTACCGGCCCTTCAGGAAATCACGCCCAATTCCCTGCCGACCGCGCCGAACGCTTCCACGGCCCGGTCGATGTCGGTGCTGGAGTGCGCCGCCGACATCTGGGTGCGGATGCGCGCCTGGCCCTTCGGCACCACGGGGAATGAGAATCCGATGACGTAGATGCCACGCTTCAGCATGCGCGCCGCCATCTCCTGCGCCAACGTGGCATCGCCCAGCATTACCGGGATGATCGGATGATCGGCCCCAGCCAGCGTGAAGCCAAGCTTGCCCATCTGGGACCTGAACCGGGCCGCATTGGCATATAGGCGCTCGCGCAATCCGTCGCCATTGCGGATCAACTCGAACACCTTGATCGAGGCGCCGGCGATCGCCGGCATCAGCGTGTTGGAAAAGAGATAGGGCCGCGAGCGCTGGCGCAGCCAGTCGACCACCTGCTTCTTGCCCGAGGTGTAGCCGCCCGAAGCGCCGCCGAGCGCCTTGCCGAGCGTGCCGGTGATGATGTCAACCCTGCCCTCGACACCGCAATGCTCGGGCGAACCGCGCCCATTTCCGCCGACGAAGCCGACCGCATGGCTGTCATCCACCATGACCATGGCGTCGTACTTCTCGGCCAGATCGCAGACGCCTGAGAGATTGGCGATGATGCCGTCCATGGAAAACACGCCGTCGGTGGCGATCAGCCGGAAGCGGCAATCCTTGGCTTCCTTCAGGCGTGCCTCGAGATCGGCCATGTCGTTGTTGGCATAGCGGAAGCGTTTGGCCTTCGACAGTCTGACGCCGTCGATGATCGAGGCGTGGTTCAGCGCATCCGAGATGATTGCGTCTTCCTCGCCAAGCAGCGTCTCGAACAGGCCGCCATTGGCGTCGAAGCAAGAGCCGTAGAGGATGGTGTCTTCCAAGCCGAGGAAAGAGGAGATCGTCGTCTCGAGCTGCTTGTGTTCTTCCTGGGTCCCGCAGATGAAGCGTACCGAGGCCATGCCGTAGCCGTAGCGGTCGAGCGCCTGCGTGGCCGCCGCACGCAGTTCCGCGCTGTCGGCAAGGCCGAGATAGTTGTTGGCGCAGAAGTTCAGCACTTTCTCCCCGCCGACCTCGATCTCAGCCGACTGCATCGAGGAAATCACCCGCTCGGACTTGTAGAGCCCGGCGGATTTCAACCCTGCAAGCTCGTTGTCGATATGGGAGAGAAATGCTGCGGTCATGATCGGGCCCCGTTTGACGTCGGCAGACTGTCGTCCCGCCCGCACAAAAAATCCATCGCAAAAGCGACCGGATCAGGTGGCCCGGCAGCATCAGCTGGGACGCCATGGAGATCGTTCAACCGCCACGCAAGAACGCTCGGGCCGACGAATACATAAATGCCGGCCTGCGGCGAAAGGAGGCGATAACCATTTCGCGATCTTTGGCCCTTTCCCCCTTGCGGACCGGTTGTCGATTTCCAGTCCTGTTAACGTTTGCAGTCCAATGGTGCTCGCATAGATCCGTTGGCGAGAGGACCGCCCCCGAACATGTCTCAGCAGCCGGTGCAAACCGTTTCAGGCAGGCTCA
This sequence comes from Mesorhizobium sp. LNHC209A00, assembly GCF_000502915.1. Classification (NCBI taxonomy): domain Bacteria; kingdom Pseudomonadati; phylum Pseudomonadota; class Alphaproteobacteria; order Hyphomicrobiales; family Phyllobacteriaceae; genus Mesorhizobium; species Mesorhizobium sp. LNHC209A00. The sequence goes on along the minus strand of NZ_AYWT01000012.1, from coordinate 69,080 downwards.
TACTGCTGATCAAGGCTGGCTACTGGCTGGCGCTGCTGATCATTGCCGCCATGGTCGCGGCCTCCTTCGTTCTGCTGCAGCAGACGATGGCCACGCAGCAGCACAACCACACCTTGCTCGACATCGTCGGCACGCAGAAGACGCTGTCGCAGCGCATCGTTTTCCTTGCCAGCGCGACGGGCGCCGCCTCGCGCGACAAGCAGCCGGCGCTGGTCAGCGCGCTGAAGCAGGCCACGGCGGAGTTCGAGACGAACTACGATCTGCTGCTCAAGCAAACGGGCGCGGATCCGCAATCGCCGGCCAAGCTCGATGCGAAGTCGATCGAGAGCGTGCTTTTCACCAAACCCTTCCATCTCGACTATTTCTCGGTTGGCCTGATCGCCAATGGCGACCGGCTGGTGTCTGCACTGGAATCGCAGCTCAACCTTGGCGACAATGGCGGCTACAAGGGCGGCGCCGAACGCGTCAATCTCGATGCGTCGGTCGCCAATGCCACGCTGTCGGGCTATGCCGCGCTCGGCCAGCGCATCAGCGCCGATGCCGACGAGCGCTCGGAAAAGCTGCTCTCCCTCCACCGCACGCTGTTCTACGCCACACTCGGCGTCATCCTGCTGGTGGCGCTGTTCATCTTCAGGCCGATGTCCAACGCGATCCTGCGCAAGACGCGTGAGTTGGTCGACGCCCGCAATTCAATGGCCTTCATCGCGGTGCATGACGGCCTGACCGGCCTGCACAACCGCACCTTCCTCACCGACCATTTCGAGACGCTGATCAAGGGCGCGCATCGCCGGCGCGAGCGCCTGGCCGTAGTTCAGCTCGACCTCGACCGCTTCAAGCAGATCAACGATACGCTGGGTCACGCCGCCGGCGACTATGTCCTGGTCGTGACGGCACAGCGAATGCGCGATTCCTGCCGCGCTTCGGATCTGTGCGCGCGGCTCGGCGGCGACGAATTCGTGATGATCCTCAACGGAGCCGGCAGCACCGAGGACATCAACATGCTGGCACGGCGCATCCTGGTGCACATCAACGAGCCGATCGTGTTCCAGGGCACCACCATTCTCCCGGGCGCCAGCGGCGGCATCGCGGTCTATCCGATCGATGCCGACAATGCGCAGGACCTGCTCGTCCATGCCGATCTGGCGCTCTACTCCGCCAAGAAAATGGGGGGCGGCAACTTCTCTTTCTTCTCGGAGGAGCTGCGCCGCGAACTCGACTACCGCAAGCAGCTCGAACATGACATCAAGATCGCCATTTCCGAAAAGGCGTTCCAGGTCTATTTCCAGCCGCAGGTCTCGCTGACCGACGGCTCCATCAGCGGCATCGAAGCGCTCGTGCGCTGGAACCATCCCGAGCGGGGCATGATCTCGCCGGGCGAATTCATCCCGGTCGCCGAGAAATGCGGCTTCATGCCGGAGATCGGCCGCATCGTGATCGGCAAGGCGATCAATGAGGCCGCCGAGTGGAATCGTGCCGGGATTGCCTTCGGCCGGCTTGCGGTCAATGTCTCGGGCACCGAGTTGCGCGAGCATGATTTCGATGCGTTTCTGTTCGAGACGCTGGAGAAAGCCGGACTGCCGCCGCAGAAACTGTCGCTGGAAATCGTCGAATCCGTCATTCTGGACGACGAGAAGACCGGCATCGCGGCGAAGCTGCGTCATATCAGGGCGGCCGGCGTGCATCTGGAGCTCGATGATTTCGGCACCGGCTATGCTTCGCTCAGCCACGTCAATCCCAACGAGATCGACCGGCTCAAGATCGACCGTCGCTTCGTGCAAAACATCCACGAGAATGGCGACAACTCCAAGATCGTGCGCGCCATCACCGAACTTGCCCGGGGGCTGGGCATCTCCATCGTCGCCGAGGGTGCGGAAACCGAAGCGGAACTCGACTCGCTGATGGCGATCGGCTGCGACCAGGTGCAGGGTTATTCCATCGCCTTCCCGATGCCGCATGACAAGGCGCTCGAATGGCTGACCGCCCGCACGCCGAAGAAAGCCAGGCTGACGGTATTGCAGGGAAGCCTGGCGTAACCCGGCCAGCGATGCATGACGAGATGTTTCAGGACGGCTTTGACGGCACGACAAAATTGACCAGCCTGATCGCCGCGCTGAAACTACGCCACTATACGTTTGGAACAATCCAGAGCTATGACGACTGAGGCATCAGGCCGGCATTCCTAGCTCTCTACATTCTTCCGCAACGCCGCGAGCACCTGGGCAAATTCCGCCAGACGCTCGTCGGACAGTCCTTTGCGAAGCCGCTTGTCGAAGACGAGTGCCGCTTGCCGCAACGTCTCGAACAGCGCTTCTCCCGTCTCCGTCAATTCGACCAGGTGGACCCGGCGGTTGACGGGATCGCGCCGCCGCGTCAGCAGGCCCTGCGCCTCCATTGCGTTGAGATGATGGGTCAGCGTCGCACCCTGGATGCCGATCATGCCGGCGAGTTCGCGCTGATTGGCAAGCTCGCTCGACTTGACGGACAGCAGTGTGAGCCAGACCGGCAATGTGCCGCCTGCTTCAACCAAGGCAGCGTCGAATGCTTGTGCGACAAGCTTGGCGGTGCGGCCGAGATTCATGCCGACCGGCGGGCGGTCAAATGGTGTCATGATCTGACAGTAGAGCAAGCAGTGGGAATGTGAAACTTGGCTTCATGATTGACATCTAACCGTTAGATATCTAATTTTGCTTTATCGGTGGCATTGCAACATGGTTGCGGCGCGTAGGCGGTGGGCGAATGAGAGGAATGCGGTCATGCAATACGTTTATATCGCTGTCATCGGCCTGCACGTCATGGCCGGCGTCTTCTGGGCCGGCACGACCATCGCGGTTGGCCGCGATCCGGACATCCGGGCAGAGCGGTTCTTCCGGCCGCAAATGGGCGCGGCCGGTTTGGCTTTCCTGACCGGTTTCCTGCTCTGGTATTTCTTTCATGAGGGTGCTTTCGGCTCGATGGAAAAGGTACTGGCGCTCGGAATTTTGACGGCGCTGATCGCCGCCGGCGTGCAAGGCGCGCTGGTGGGCTCCGCCAGCAGGCAGCTTGCCGGCGCCGATGCCGCGAGCCAAACGGAGCTGCGCGCGAAAATGACCAGGGGCGAACGCATCGCCGGCGGGCTGCTGGTCATCACCGTGCTTTGCATGGCGACCGCCAAGATGTTTTAGAATCGCACGGCCGGTGAAAGCCGATCATGCGCGGCGCGCAACGGACCAGAGCGGCAGATGGCTCTCCTTGCAAAGGCCGTTGCGCGCCACCTGATCGTGATCAAATCCTGATCCCGAACCTGATCCCGTCATAGATGGCGGCGTGGATGTTGCGCGAGGCAACGGCGTCGCCGATGCGCAAGAGCACGAAGCCGCCATCCACGTTGCGCTTGGGAAAAATGTCGCCGCCATTGACCAGACGCTCATAGTCGACCGCACCACCGTTCTTCGACAGCGGTTTCAGCGAAAGATACAGATCGTCGAGCGGCGCCGTGCCGTGCTCGACCACCACCTGATCGACCCTGCGCTCTCCGCGCCAGCCATCGGCGAAATCCGAAGCGAGTTCCGCGATCAGTTGATTGCCCTCACGCCGCACCGAGCGCAGGCGGGTATTGATGGTGACCGTGACGCCCTTTTCCTGGAAGGCCCTGACATAGGGTACGTGGTTCATGCCGCCCATTTCGGGGGCGAAGAAGCGTTCCGGCGAAACCAGTTCCAGCTTCGAGCCGCTGTTGGCAATCAGTTCGGCCGCGCCCATGCCCTGATGGCCGCCATTGTCGTCGTAGAGCAACACATTCTCGGCCGACTTGACGCTGCCGGCCATGATGTCCCAGCTCGAGGTGACGAGATTGTCGCCGGAGGCCAGCGGCGGGTTCTGCGGCAGGCCACCGGTGGCGATCACCACGACATCGGGCGCCAGCGTCAGAACATCGTTCTGTTCCGCCCAGGTGTCGTAGCGGATCTCGACGCCGAGCCGTGCGAGTTCGGCCAGTCGCCAGTCGATGATGCCGATCAATTCCTTGCGGCGCGGGTTCTGGGTCGCCAGACGCACCTGGCCGCCCGCTTGTGATGATGCCTCGAGGATCGTCACTTGATGACCGCGCTCGGCTGCGACGCGCGCCGCCTCCAGCCCACCAGCGCCGGCGCCGACGACCACCACTTTCCGCTTAGGCCCTTCCGTCTTGACAATGATGTGCGGGATATCCGCCTCGCGGCCGGTCGCCGCATTGTGAACGCACAGCGCCTCGCCGCCTTCATAGATGCGGTCGAGACAATAGGTAGCGCCGACACAGGGACGTATCTCGTGCTCGCGGCCCTCCATCACCTTCTTGATGATGTACGGATCGGCGATGTGGGCGCGTGTCATGCCGACCATGTCGAGCTTGCCGGTGGCGATCGCATGGCGCGCGGTGGCGACGTCGGAAATGCGCGCCGCGTGGAAGGTCGGGAATTTCGTCGCCGCCCTTACCTCGCCGGCGAAATCGAGATGCGGCGAAGACCGCATGCCGGTCACCGGAATGACCTTGGTGAGCGCCGCGTCGGTCTCGATCGAGCCCCGGATGATGTTGAGGAAATCGAGCTTGCCGGAGCCGGCCAGCCGCCTGGCGATCTCGACGCCCTCCTCCTTCGACAGGCCTTTGTCGAAATCTTCGTCGGCGACCATGCGGATGCCGACGACGAATTTGTCGCCGACCGCCGCCCGCACCGCGTCGAGCACCATGTTGGTGAAGCGCAGGCGGTTGTCGAGCGGACCGCCATACTCGTCATCGCGATGATTGGTGGCAGGCGACCAGAAGCCGTCCANCGTCCATCAGATGGCCGTAGGATTCGAACTCGATGCCGTCGAGCCCGGCCGCCTGGCAGCGCTGGGCGGCCGATGCATAGTCGGCGACGATGCGCTCGATATCCCACTCCTCGATGGTCTTGGGGAAAGCGCGATGCGCCGGCTCGCGCACCGGCGAAGCCGAGAGCACCGGCAGCCAGTCGGCCTTGTTCCAACCCGTGCGGCGGCCAAGATGGGTGATCTGGATCATCACCTTGCAGTCGTGCTCGTGGCAGGCATCGGTGAGTTCAGCCAGCCACGGCACGATGCGGTCGTCATAGACGTGCAGATTGCCGAAGGCAGCCGGGCTGTCGCGCGAAACGATGGCCGAGCCCGCGGTCATGGTCAGCGCCATCCCGCCCTTGGCCTTTTCGGCATGGTAGAGCCGATAGCGCTCCTTCGGCATGCCGTCCTCCGAGTAAGCCGGCTCGTGACTGGTCGACATCACCCGGTTCTTCAGCGTCAAATGCTTGAGCTGGTAGGGTTGGAGAAGCGGGTCGTTGCTGGTCATCGTCTTCCTGCCGTTTTAATTTGTGCTAATGAGCGGCAAATCCAAGGGAAACCGCACATGATCGATACCAAAAATCTCACCCAGCTCGGCACGCAGGTCGAGACGCCACAGAGCCCCGAAGCCGCGGTCCTGGAAACCGTGCCGTTTTCGCGCGGCGACGGACCACCGGCGATCGTGCGCTTTACCTGCCCGGAATTCACCTCGCTCTGCCCGGTGACCGGACAGCCGGATTTCGCCCATATCGTCATCGACTACGCACCCGATTCCGCCCTGGTGGAATCGAAGTCGCTCAAGCTGTTCATGACCTCGTTTCGCAACCATGGCGCCTTCCATGAAGACTGCACGGTGATGATCGGACGTCGCATCGTGGCCGCGACCAAGCCGCTCTGGTTGCGCATAGGCGGCTATTGGTATCCGCGCGGCGGCATTCCGATCGACGTGTTCTGGCAGACCGGCGCTCCGCCCGAAGGCGCCTGGCTGCCGGATACCGGCGTGGCTCCCTATCGCGGGCGCGGCTAGTTCGGCCATCATTCGCACTGGTACTGGCTCAGCGCCCATTCGCCGGTCACCGACAAAAGGTCCGATATCTTCCATTCGCCATCGACCTTCTTGAACTTCCATTCGAGGCGGTGCGGGTTACCGGCGACGACGAAGGCGACGATCACCTTGGCCTCGTCGCCGTTGATCGCTTCGAGCGTCTTCAGGCTCTTGTCGATCTCGGCCTTGTCGTAATCCGCATTGTCGAGCGCCATGTTGGGATCCAGGCACTCGCCTTGCCCGGATTTGCGCAAGGCGTCGCTTTTGTCGAGCACGGTTTTCGCCGGATCGATGAAATGGCCGCGCTGAGCCGGATCGACCTCCAGGCCGACCTGATCGTAGAACGGCCGCACCACCGCTGTCGGCGACCCCGGCTGGATTGGAGCGGCAGGCTCGCTCGGCGGCCATGCGACGGGTGGCGTCGGCGGCCCCGCGGCGCCGCCAGGCGTGGTTGCCTGCGGCGTCACGCTGTCGGGCGCGGTCCCGGCCGGAGCTTTTGCCGGCGGCGCGCCCAACAGCCCCTGAGCAGCTGCGCCGTTCAAGCCCGCCGCCAGCAGGCACATGGCCGAGAACAAAAGAAGCTTGCGACCGGCCATCCCATCACTCCGGATCTTGGCCCGCCATGCATTCGAGCTGGCTCAGCGTCCAGTCGCTGGTCTTCGATGCAATGTCCGATATCTTCCACTTGCCGTCGACCTTCTTCAGCGACCAGTGCATTTCGCGCTGCGAATCGTCTCCTTCCGGAAAAAGACTGAAACTCGCAATCACCTGCGCCGTGTCGCCCTCCACCGTTTCGGACAGCTTCAATGTCCTGGAAAGGGCCTTCTGGTCGAAATCCTGCGCGTCGAGGCCGGGGTCGAAGTCGATACAGGCGACCTGGTCCGGATTCTTCTTGGTCGCCTGGTCGTTGAGGTCGAACAGTTTCGTCACCGGCTCGGTGAAGCGATCGCGGTATTGCGCGTCGGCCTCGAACTTGACCTGCGGGACATAGAAGAACTTCACGGCGTCGGACGCCGGGCCGGCCAATGCCGCGGCTGGTGCGGCAATCGACAGGATGGCAGCGAGCAGCAGTTTCATGGATTTCCCCGAATGTTTGGCTGCGGAAAGCAATCAATATCACGCATCGTGCATATCGGCTTTTTTGCGGCCCATGAAGCCTCCGGGCGGCGCGTCTGCTTGCATAGATCAAATCCAACGATCCTTAGTCTCCGAAAGTGGCGATCGGCGCGTTGAGTTGGGAGCGCTCAGGCTTGACACCGAGCCCTGGGATCTGCGGGACGCGTATATGCCCGTTCTCGATCACGATCGGGTTTGCGGGATCTGTATGCCCTTCGATGTACTCCTGGGCGATCCAGGCTCCCTCAAAACGTCTCGGCTCGACGGTAGCGGCGAGGTGGACGCATGCCGCGGCGATGACGTCTCCGCCCCAGGCATCGTCGCAGCTGTGCGGAAGAGATCGTATCGCACACAGGTCGCGGACCGTGGCCATTTTGGTGAGACCACCAAGGCGAGTGACCTTCAATCCGAATCCGTCCGCGATCCCTGACGAAACTGCCCGAAGCACGGCATTCAAATCCTCGGTACTCTCATCGAGATAGATCGGATGCGTAACGCGTCCTTTGAGACCAGCGACTTCCTCCATGGTGTTGCAAGGCTGTTCGAACGCGAACGGGATTGCCTGGCAAAGCCGATCGATGTGCAGCGCCGCGGCAGCGGTCAGACCGCGATTGGCGTCGACGGCTATCCGAGCCTTGAAGCCAACCGCCTCCCATACTTTGTGCACAGTGGCGACATCTTGTTCGAGATCCCGCCCGCCGATCTTGATCTGAAGCCGTGGATATCCGGCATTGACCTTGTCGGCGGCAATACGCGCGGTCTCGTCCGGAGCACCGACGGTCGTCGAGTAGTATGACGGCACGCGATCGGTGAGCGCACCGCCGAGAAGTGTTGAAACAGGGACGCCCAGCCGCTGGCCGGCGAGGTCGAGGAGAGCTATGTCCAAGGCCGCCTTGGCATAGTTGTGACCGTTCAGCCGTTCGTCCATTCGTTTGGCGAGGCGGCGCATGGACGCTGTGTCCTCGCCGATGAGTCCCGGCGCTATTTCAGCAATTGCCGCTCTCGCGCCCAGAGCATGCTGAGGTTGATAAACAGGGCCGATCGGGCAAGTCTCACCCCACCCTGACAGTCCATCCTCAGTGGTGACTTCAACCAGCGTGCTGTCCAAATTCTGCACGGTGTCGCTGGCCATCCGGTAGGCGCCGCCTTTAACAGGCAGAAGCACCTGATAGACCTTGATCGCCCTGATACGCATTCAGACATTAGCCCCGTTCATGCCTTGCCTGGTATGGCACCTTTCGCGATGGTCAAAGACCAAGCGCCACCTTGCGCCCGTCATGAATGGCAAAGGCCGCCTGTCTGGAGGCGGTGCAATCGCCGATGGAGGTATGCGCAATTCCGCGCCTTTCGAGCTCGATGGAGAGGCTGTCCCGCGCCATGCTGGTTGCGGCGAAGACCAAAGCGTCGGCCTCGACCTGCTGCTCGGTCCCGTCGAGCAGCGAAGCGATCCTGGCCGCCCTGCCGTCCCAATGAACGACGGCGCTCTCGGTCACAAACCGCACCTTCAGCTTGGCGAGTGCCCGTCGCAGCGGCGCATCGACGGCCATTCGCTGAAGCTCTTTGCCGACCAGGGCGTCCGGTGTCACAAGCGTCACATTGTGACCATCCTCGGCGAGTTTCCAGGCGGTGCCGCAGCCCTTCCAATTGCCGCCATCGTCCAGCAAGAGAACATTTTTTCCCGGCCTCGCCTCGCGCGCCATCACCGCTTCGGCCGAGAGCACCGGACCGCCGCCCGGAATGCTCTCCCAGTGCGGCAAGGCCCGCTGGAAAGCGCCGTCCGGCGGCATCGACCCGGTCGCGACGATGACGTAATCGGCGCCTTGGCGCTCGACATCGTCGGCTTCGACATACTGCCCGTAGCGGATGTCGACCTGGAGCTGGCCGAGCTGGCGCTCGTACCAGTCGATCAGGTCCAGAATCTGGGCACGGCGCGGCTGCAGTCCGGCAAGACGGAACTGCCCCCCAAGGCGGTCGGATGCCTCGGCTAGCGTGACGCGATGGCCGCGCTCGGCGGCGGCGCGCGCCGCTTCGAGACCGGCCGGGCCGCCACCGACGACCAGTACGCGCTTCGGCTGGCCGGCCAGAGCAAAGCGGTCGCCGCCCCACTCCCATTCCCGCCCCGCGGAAGGATTGATGACGCAGCTGATCCAGTAGTCACGGCTGCGCCGGCCCCAGCACATCTGGTTGCAGGACAGGCAGCCTCGAATGTCCTGCGGCCGGCCGTCGGCAGCCTTTGCAGCCAGATGCGGATCGGCGATCTGCCCACGCACGATGGAAACGAGATCGGCGTGGCCTTCGCTCAGCACGGTCTCGGCGTTCTCGGGCGTGCGGATATGGCTCTCGGCGGTGATCAAAGCGTGGCGCACGGTGGATTTCAGCACGGACGCCAGGTCGGCACCGAGCTTTTCCGGATAAACAAAGGTCGGCATGATCTTGTAGAAATCGAAGTAGGAACCCGTCCCGCAAGTGACATAGTCCATCAAGGCGTCGCGGTCGTGGAGGTCGATGATCTCGGCCAGCGCTTCGCGCTTCAGCGCCACTTCGACTTCGGGCTCATCATTGATAGCCAGACCGATGATGAAATCATCGCCGCATTCCCGGCGAATCCTGGTCATCACCTCACGGCTCATCCGGGTGCGATTTTCGAGGCTGCCGCCCCATCGGTCGTCCCGGCGGTTCGACCAGGGTGTCCAGAACTGGTCCAGCATCGAATGGTACGCCGCCCAGACCTCGACGCCGTCGAAGCCGGCCTCGTGGCAACGGCGCGCGGCCTGGACAAAGCCGTCGATCGTTTCTTCGATCTCGGCTTCGGACATCCGATGCGAACCGTCGGAATCGTGGTAGCTCGGCAGGCCCGACGGCGACCAACCGGGGTGAAACGAGTTGTCCGCGTCCGCGTGCTGACCGACATGATAGAGCTGCTGGATGGCGACGGCGCCGTTACCGCGGATCGCCTCCGTCACCTTGCGAAAATGCGGGATGACGCGGTCATCGGAAGGGCTGAAATTGCCACGGGTAAGCACGGCGGCCTGATGCACGGGCATCGGCTCGACCACGATCATGCCGGCGCCGCCGATGGCGCGTTCCGCGTAGTAGCCGACATGGCGTTCGGTCGGCAGCCCGTTCTCGGCCATGTTCGCCGTATGGGCTCCAAACACGATCCTGTTGCGCAATGTTTTGCCACGCAAGGTGGCCGGCTCGAACAAACGTTTGAAGACCCGGCCGGGCATGCAAATTCTCTCCCCATCGGCGGCATTGCGCCGGCGCAACGGAGCGCCGGCGCTGTGTGGCTGAACCTCTGGCGTCAGGCGTCCAGCCAGACGTTCTGGAGGTCCATTTCGAAGGTCTGGTGGACGCCGTAGTTCTTTACCTTCTTGTTCGTGTGACTGTAGAGCTTCTGCCAGAACGGCTGGATGATGACGCCGGAGTCCTGCAGGATCTGCTCGACATCCTTCATCACCTCCTTGCGCTTGGCGACGTCGATCAGCGAGAGCGCCTGCTTGAGCTTGGCGTCGAAATCGGGATTGGAATAGGCCGTTTCGTTCCACGCCTCGCCGGTGCGATATCCCAGCGCCAGCACCTGGACACCGAGCGGGCGCATGTACCAGATGGTCATCGAATAGGGATATTTCGTCCAGTCGTTCCAGAAGGTCGAGCCCGGCAGCACCGTGCGCTTGACCTTGATGCCGGCGTCACGCAGCTGGCCGGCGATCGCGTCGCCGGTGTTCTTCTGCCAGTCGTCCTCGATGGTGATCAGCTCGTGCTCGAAGTCGGCCTGCCCGGCGTCCGCCATCAGCTTCTTGGCGCCGGCGGCGTCGCGCTCCTTCTTGGGCAGGGCATAATATTCGGGATGGATCGGGCTGACATGGTGGTTCTCGCCGACCGTGCCGCGGCCGTTGTAGCCGAGCTGCAGCACCGCGTTGTTGTCGACCGCCATCTGCAGCGCATTGCGAACCCGCTGATCGTCGTAGGGCTTGTGCGTGATGTTGGTGCGGGCAACCAGCGTGGTGGCGGTCGCGACCTCCGACTTCTGCAGCCCCATCTTGTCGAGAATGTCGATGAAGTCGGCGGGCGACTCGAAGTTGAGGTCGATTTCACCGGAATCGAACGCGTTCACAGTGGCGTTGAAATCGGTGCCGTAGTCGATGAATTCGATGCCGTCGAGCGGCGCCTCGCCGCCCCACCATTTGCCGTTCTCGCGGCGCTTCACCACCGCCTTCTGGCCGACGTCGTAAGAGACCAGTTCGAACGCTCCCGTGCCGATCGGCTTCTTGATCGGATCGGCGCCATCGGCGTCGAAATTGCGGTGCACGACGAGCGCCGGATAATCGGTGAAATTGGGAATGAGCGAAATATCGGGCTCGCTGAGCTTCAGCTTGACCGTGTTGTCGTCGACCTTGGTGATGGCGCCGTCCCTGGCCTTGCCGGTCTTGGCATCGATCAGCGCACCGACGCGGGCCGCCATCGAGTTGCCGGCGACGCCCTTCTCGCACCAGCGCGTCACATTGTGGACCACGTCATCGGCGCCGAAGGCATCGCCATTGTTCCAGGTGACGCCCTTGCGCACATGCAGCGTGTATTCGGTGGCGTCGTCGTTGATGTCCCAGCTTTCGAGCAGCACCGGCTCGAAGGTGAATTGCTTGGTGTAGCGCACCAGAGGCTCCAGCCAGCTGCGCGAGATGTTGGCCAGTTCCACCCAGTCGTAAGTGCGCGGATCCTTCTGCGCTTTCACCGCCATCGAGATGTGCAGCGTCCCGCCCTTCTTCGGTTCCTCGGCCACAGCTTGCGTCGGCGCGACGAGGCCGATCATGCCATAGGCAAATGCCGTCGACGCACCAAGCGCGCTGGCCAGCGCCAGGAACTCGCGCCGGTCCATGCGACCCGCCTTCGCTTCCGCTGCCATCGCTTCGATTGCGGGCGGCACACGGTCGCCGTTGCTTCTGAAAATCGTCATGTCATTCTCCCCTTGTTGTTCCCGTGAGGTCTTTGCCTGCTTTTTTCAACTGACGCTGTCAGGCAGTTGTTCCTCGCGCCGCGCGATCAGATCCTTGAGACCGTCGGCGATGCCCTCGTCGAGTTTCGGCTCCTCATAGTCGGCGAGCATGTTGCGCGCCTTCTCGCGGCCGCGCGTGTCATGGTCCTTCGCCCCTTCCGCCTTCCATTGTTCGTAGGAGTTGAAATCCATGATGCTAGGCATGAAGAAAGCCTTCTCGAAATGCTCTAGCGTGTGCTGGGTGCCGAGGAAATGGCCCTGCGGCCCGACCTCGCGGATCGCCGCCATCGCTTCCTTGAAATCGTCGAAAGGCAGGCCGCCGGCATATTTGTACCAGCCGACAAGCTGTTCGCAGTCGGTGGCGAATTTCGAGTAACCGCAGGTGAGACCCGCTTCCAGCCATCCGGCCGAATGCCAGATGTAGTTGGCGCCGGCGAGGATGGCCGCATGCATCAGCATGTTCGCCTCGTAGCCAGCCTGGGCATCGTTGAGCTTCGAGCCGACATGAAAGCCCGACGTGCGCCACGGCAGTTTGTATTTCCGCGCCAGCGCACCCATCAAGTACATCATCTGGGCGGCCTCCGGCGTGCCGCCCATGGGAGCGCCGGTCTTCATGTCGACCGTGACCATGAACTGGCCGTAGATCTGGGGCGAACCGGGACGGATGAGCTGGGTCAGGGCCACGCCCGCGAGCGCCTCGGCATTGACTTGGGCCACCGCGCCGACGGCCGACGCCGCGGTCGAGGCGCCGCAGAGCGCGAACGGCGCCAGGATCAGCGGCTGGTTGTGGCTTGCATAGACCCGCATCGCATCGATCATGGTGGCGTCCCAGACCAGCGGCGAATTGCAGTTGGTGATCGCCACCAGCACCGGGTTCTCACGGACGAACTCCTCGCCGAAGACGATTGCAGCCATCGCCATCGTGTCCTCGGCGCGCTCCTTCGAGGTCACGATGCCCATGAACGGCTTGTCGGAATGTTTCAGCGCCGAATGGATGATGTGCAGATGCCGCTTCGGCACGGCGATTTCCATCGGCTCGCAGATGACCGAACTCGAGGAATGCAGCGCCGGCGCCATATAGGCAAGCTTGTGGAAATTGTTGAGGTCGGCAAGCGTGCCGTAGCGCCTGTTGTTGTCGAGGTCGCGTATGTACGGCGCGCCATACATGGGCACGAAGATCGAGTTCTTGCCGCCAACGCGGACCGTGCGCTCGGGATTGCGTGCATTGAGCGTGAATTCCGATGGAACTTTCGAGACGAGCTCCATCAGAAGCGCGCGGTCGATGCGCACGCGCGTTTCCCTGACATCGGCGCCAGCCGCCTTCCAGAGCTCGATGGCTCCGTCGTCGCGGAATTCGCACCCCACTTCTTCGAGTATCTTGAGCGATTCCTCGTGGATCAGTTCCACCGCCTCATCGGGAACGATCTCATAGACCGGAATCTGGCGCACCAGGGTCGGGAACGAGGCAATCGGCGCGCTCCTCATCGCCTTGCGCCCGAGACGGCCACCACCACGGCGATGGGTTTGCTCGGTCAATTCAGCGGCCGGCGCGTTCATGGAGCCTCCATCCCTTCGATCCCGGTCAACTTAGCGAGGTGAAATTCGACTGTGACGCTGGAAAATCCTGATCTCTTGTATAAGCTGAGCTTATGCGAAGCCTGCGCCATCTCTTGCCCTCCGCCGGCAGCCTTGTCGTCTTCGAAGCCGCCGGCCGGTTGTCGAGTTTCACCGCCGCCGGGCGCGAGCTCGGCATGACGCAGGCCGCGGTCTCCTATGCCGTGCGCGGGTTGGAAGAACAGCTTGGCGCCACGCTATTCCAGCGCCGCCACCGCCAGGTCAGCCTGACCGAGGCCGGCGAGCGCTTCCATGCCGACGTCTCGCTCGGCCTTTCCCACATCCGGAAGTCGGCGGAGGACCTGCGTCTGCAGGCGACTGGCGGCCATGTGACGCTCGCCGCCTCGACGGCCTTCGGCTCGTTCTGGATGATGCCGCGCCTGCAGCGGTTCCGCGACGAACTGCCGGGCATCGATCTGCGCATCCAGACCGGCGACCGAGATCTCGACATCATCGCGGAAGGCATTCCGCTCGCCGTGCGCGGAGGCGTGCCACGCGACTGGCCGGACTACCACTCGCTATCGCTCTCCGACGAAGAGATCTTTCCGGTCGCGGGTCCCAGCTATCTGACGAAATTCGGCCAGCCGGAGACCGTGGAGCAATTGGCGACACACCGCCTCATTCATCTTGAGGAGCCCTATCGCGAGGCCCCGAACTGGGACGAATGGTTCCGGTCGGCCGGAACCAGCCTCCGCAATGCGGAGCGTGGCTTGCGCATCAATGACTATGCGATCGTGATCCAGGCGGTCATGGAAGGGCAAGGCATCGCGCTCGGCTGGCGCCACCTTGTCGAACGGCTGCTGTCGACCGGACTGCTGGTGCCGGTGACGGATCACGTCATGAAGACGGGCACCGCTTTCTACGTCGTCTGGCCGAAGAACCGCGAGCTCAGCGACAATGCGCGCAAGGTAAGGGATTGGCTGCTGGCGCAAGCGTAAATGCGTCGGCGCAATCCGGCGCATGACCGGATTGCGTTCGCGTGCTGAAAGAGATCAGACCGAGCCGACGTTCTTCAGCCCGAGCACGTCGATTTTGTCGATAGTCGGGGGGCCGACGAACAGCGCTTCGGCGTTGGCCATCAGTGCCTTGGCAATCTCGCCGGTGAGATGCGCCTGGCGTCCTGTCTCATCATGAAAGGCATCGAAGACGCCAAAGACGCTTGGCGAAAGCCGAAGGGCGAACCAGATCGGCGTCTTCGCCTCCTGGTTGGCCATCCGCAATCCCTCGCTCAGGAATGCGGCGACGTCCTTCTCCTTGCCGGGCTTGGCCTCGAAACGTGCGAACAGCGCGAGCTTGATCATCTCAATCCTCCTGTTGGTATTCGTGCGGCCGAACCGGCCGTCGATTTCAAGCCTCGCAGGAATGGCGTGAAAATCGTATTGGCAAAAATGACATCTTTGATATAATTCTTGCCATGAACATTTCCGTGCTTGTTCTCGATGGCGCCTTTGACACCGGCCTCGCTACGGTGCTTGACGTTTTCGGCACCGCCAACGAACTGGCGGGCCTGCTGCCGGAGCCGCCCGCCCGCTTCAGCACAACCATTGTCGGCGTCAGGGACAGGGCGCTGACGGCGCAAGGCCTGCAGGTTCCGATGTCGGCAATCGGCAGTGAGCCGGCGCCGGACTGGCTTCTCATTCCGGCACTCGGCCAGAAGATGCCTGATCCGCTCGGCAAGGCGCTGCTCAGGCCGGATGTCGCTGAGGCGGTCGTGGCCTTGCGTGACGCGGCCAAAGCCGGCGCGCGCATTGGTGCTGCCTGCATCGGTACGTTTGTGCTGGCAGAGACCGGCCTGCTCGATGGGCGGCCGTCGACCACAACCTGGTGGCTGGCGCCGATGTTCCGGCAACGTTACCCGCAAGTGCGGCTCGATGCTTCGCGAATGCTGATCAATGATGGGCAGTTAGCAACCGCGGGTGCGGCGCTCGGCCATATCGATCTCGCTTTGATGGTGATCCGCCAGACCAGTCCCGAGCTCGCCGCGCTGACTGCGAAATACCTCATCGTCGACAGCCGGCCGTTGCAATCGGCCTATGCAATCTCCGACCACCTCGCCCATTCGAACCCGCTGGTAGAACGTTTCGAGCGCTGGGCGCGCGGCCATCTCGCCGCCGGTTTCAATCTCGACGAAGCAGCGGCGGCGCTGGGTGCCAGCAAGCGGACGCTGTCGCGGCGGGTCAACGACGTACTTGGCAAGACGCCGCTATCCTATTTCCAGGATCTGCGCGTCGAGCAGGCTGTGCATTTGTTGAAGACCACATCCGATAGTGTCGATGAGATTGCCGCCAAGGTCGGCTACGGCGACGGGGTGACGTTGCGCAATCTGTTGCGTCGGCGGCTTCGCAAGGGCGTGCGCGAAATCCGCGCTGCAAACTGATCCACCCTGGCAATTCTCCCCTCCCGCATGAGACGAATCCGCTTATAATACCCCCATGCCCATCCGCCAGCTTTCCGAAACGATGATCAACCAGATCGCCGCCGGCGAAGTCATCGAGCGTCCGGCGAGCGTGGTCAAGGAACTGGTCGAGAATGCGCTCGATGCCGGGGCCAGCAAGGTAGAAGTCGTCACATCGGGTGGCGGGCTGAACCTGATCCGCGTCACCGATGACGGCCTTGGCATTCCCGAACAGGAACTGGCGCTGGCCATTGCACGTCACTGCACCTCCAAGCTCACCGAGGACATCAACGATATCCGCTCGCTCGGCTTCCGCGGCGAAGCGCTGCCGTCGATCGGCTCGGTGTCGCGGCTGTCGATCCGTTCGCGNTGGCATTCCCGAACAGGAACTGGCGCTGGCCATTGCACGTCACTGCACCTCCAAGCTCACCGAGGACATCAACGACATCCGCTCGCTCGGCTTTCGCGGCGAAGCGTTGCCATCGATCGGCTCGGTGTCGCGGCTGTCGATCCGCTCGCGCACGGCCTCGGGCGACAGCGCGGCCGAGATCGGCATCGAGGGCGGCCGCATCCTGCCCGTCAGGCCGGCGGCGGCCAATCGCGGCACGACCGTCGAGGTGCGCGACCTGTTCTTCGCCACACCGGCACGGCTGAAATTCATGAAGGGCGAACGCGCCGAAAGCTCGGCCATCAGCGACATCGTCAAGCGCATCGCCATCGCCTTTCCCACGGTGCGTTTCACGATGGCCGGTTCCGACCGCACGACGCTGGAACTGCCGGCCACCGAGGATAGCGCGGACGGCAGCCTGCGCCGGGTCGCGCAGGTGATGGGCGCCGACTTTCCCGACAATTCCATTGCCATCGACGCGATGCGCGAAGGCGTGCACCTGACCGGCCATGTGTCGATCCCCTCCTTCACCCGCGCCAACGCATTGCAGCAATATGCCTATGTCAATGGCCGCCCGGTGCGCGACAAGCTGATCGCCGGAGCGATCCGCGGCGCCTTCGCCGACGTCCTGCCGCGCGACCGCCATGCGGTGACGGTACTGTTTGTTTCGCTCGATCCGGCCATCGTCGACGTCAACGTCCATCCGGCCAAGGCCGATGTCCGCTTCCGCGATCCGGGCCTCGTGCGCGGGCTGATCGTCGGCGCGATCCGGCAAGCATTGGCCGATGCCGGCATCCGCTCGGCCACCACCGGTGCCGCTGGGATGATGGCAGCGTTCCGGCCGGGCAGCCCGTCCTATGCGCATCCCGGCCCGGCCAACGGCCATCGCAGCTACGACGCGGCCTATCGCGCTTCAGGCGCCGCCGGCTTCGATCCCAGGCGCTCGCCGCAGCGTCCGCTCGACATGCAATTCGACAGCCCGGGCTTTGAACGCACCGGCGCCAGACAGGGCGGATTTCGCGAAAATGAGCAAGCCGCGTTCGATGCCGGCTCGCTTGCCACCGCCGATGCGCGCGCCGGGCAGAGCGAGGCAGCGGAGACGCTGCTCGGCGCGGTGCTGGGGGCCGCGCGCGCGCAGGTGCATGAGAACTATATCGTCGCCCAGACCAACGATTCGCTCATCATCGTCGACCAGCACGCAGCCCATGAGCGGCTGGTTTATGAGGCGCTGAAGAACGCGCTGCACGCGCGGCCGGTGCCGTCACAGATGCTGCTCCTGCCCGAGATTATCGATCTGCCGGAGGAGGACGCCGAACGGCTGGCCATGCATTCCGAAACGCTCGCCCGCTTCGGCCTCGGCATCGAGCGTTTCGGACCGGGTGCGGTTGCCGTGCGCGAGACGCCGTCGATGCTCGGCGAGACCAACGTCCAGCAATTGGTCCGCGACCTTGCCGACGAGATTGCCGACAACGACACGGTCGAGACGCTCAAGCAACGGCTGGACAAGATCGCCGCCACCATGGCCTGCCATGGCTCGGTGCGCTCCGGGCGGCTGCTCAAGGCCGAGGAGATGAACGCGCTGCTGCGCCAGATGGAAGCAACGCCGGGATCCGGCACCTGCAACCATGGCCGCCCGACCTATATCGAGCTCAAGCTGGCCGATATCGAAAGGCTGTTCGGGCGGCGCTGAAGCGCTGCCCGGCGGCCAGCCCTCATTTCCTGCATTGATATTTCCCCGTCCGTCCATTGAAGACGTAATCGACCGCGGTTCCGGCGCCACCGCCTCGAAAATTCACGGAAATGACGTCCTTGCCTCGCTCCACCCATCTCTCGACGTTCATGTAGATGGTCGTCATCAGCATGCCGGCACTGCACACGTCGTCATCGGGGAAGGTAATTTCCTGGACAACCCTGCGGCTGCTCTTTTTGATGACACGCATTTTTTCCATGCAAAGGCCGGCGCTGGTATCTGTGTAAATTCCCGAAAACCTGTCGGTGGCTGTCTGCGCCCAGAAGGAAATCTCGACAGTGCCATCGGTCTTCGCATCGCCGGTGTCATCCAGGCTCGCTACTTTCGTGAGGGTGACGGGATATCTGTCCGTGCCCTTGCTCCAGCTTCCGGTCACAGCGTTTCCATTGAGGTCGAGGGAGAATGGGCAGCTTGTGGTATCGACAGCGGGTCTCGGCCCCTGCACCATTATCCGATAGAATTCGTTGTCGTCCGAGATCTCGCAAAGCACGAACTTGGTGCCGCTGACCGTGCCATACAGCGCAATCGGGCTTTGCTTCGCGTCGTAGAAGTAGCTTCCATCGACCTTTGGCGCGCTGCCCAAGCTATCATATGTCTGTATGGAGAAATGGATGGGAGACGGGCCGAGGAAACCCTCGTAGTTTTCCACGTGGTACCAACCCGCGACGGCTTTCGCGTTAAGCAGCAACAAGCAAACGACCGTTGAGATAAAACGTCTTCCCATCCCGACCTCGCAGCGCCCCGCGTCGACCATCCGCCAAGACTGCGTGACAGTTGCCTTGCCTTGCGGCAGCCGTCAACTGGCGATGAGATCAGTGGTTCCCGGTACGAGTCAGGGAAACATCGCAAGCTTTTGAATCAGCGTTTCAAATTCACCACGATGACACCGCCCAGCGCCAGCGCGCCGCCGAGGATGCCGAGCAGCGTCGGCACCTCGCCCAGCCAGAAGAAGCCGATCAGGGCCGACATCGGCGAGACCAGATAGAGGAAGTTCGAGGCACGCGCCGCCGGCAGGCGCGACAGGGCCGTTGCCCAGGCCGCATAGGCGATCAGGCTCGGCACGATGCCGAGATAGATGACTGCGCCGAGGCCGGCGGTGTCGGCGACAGCGGCCTGCTGGAGAGCGGCGGGCAGGAAGGGCGCCAGGCAGAGCGCGCCGAGCACCATGTTGGACGCCGCGATCGTCAGCGGATGATGACGGGCAAACAGCGGCTTCTGGACGATGGTGTTGACGGCCGAGCAGAGGGCCGAGCCAAGCACCAGCAGCGCCCCGGCATTGAAATGAAGCCCGTGCCCGTCGGCGACGGCGATGATGCCGATGCCGCCGAAGGAGATGACCGTACCGATCCAGGCCAGGCCGGAGAAGCGCTCGCCGAGCAGCGCCATTGCCATGATGGCGGTAAAGATGGGACTGACATTGATGATGAAGCCGGCGGCTCCGGCCGATACGGTCAGTTCGCCGAAATTGAGCATCGCCGTGTAGAGCGCGACGAAAATGGCGCCGCCAAAGGCGAAGCGCCAGAGATCGCCGATCCTGGGCAATGCCGGACGCTTGACGGCTAGGAAGATCGCAGCCGGCACGGCGGCTATGGCAAAGCGCAGGGCGCCAAGCTCCAGCGGCTGAAAGGCGGCGAGCCCGGCCCGGATTGCGGGGAAGGCCGAGGCCCAGCCGATCACGGTCAGCGCCACTGCGATGGCGGCCGTGGTGTCCATCCGCTGTGTCGAATTCAATGTGCCTGTCGTCGTGCTCATCCCAGTGCCTCGGATTCTTCAGGTCTCGGGAGCAGGAAACGCCTTTCCAGGTTAATTGACAAACGACCAAATCGAGGGTCACCTGTGAGCATGGATCACAGCTCGAACAGCATGCTGCCTTTGGAGACGTTGCGCGCTTTCGACGCGGCGGCGCGCACGGGGAGCTTCTCGGCCGCCGCCGAAAAACTCAACCTCACGCATGGCGCGGTCAGCCGGCAGGTCGCCAAACTCGAGGACTGGCTTGGCCTGAAGGTTTTCGAGCGCGGCGCGCGTGGCGTTACGCTGACCAACGAAGGCAATCGCCTGCATCTCAGGACCACCGAAGCCTTCGCGCTGATCTCGGTCAATTCCGACCGGTGGGTGGAGCCGCGCGGCACCGCTGTGGTGCGCCTGGCCTCCATTCCTTCGGTGAGCGGCCTGTGGCTGATGCCGCGCATGGCGGCGCTGGAGAACGACCCCACCCGCCTGCGCATCGTGCTCGATGTCGACAACCGCCAGGCCGATCTGGCCGACGAAGGCATCGACCTGTCGGTGCGCTGCGGTCGCGGCCGCATCCCGGGCCGGGTCTCGGTGCAACTGTTCGAAGAATATCTCTTCCCGATCGCCTCGCCGGGCCTCGCACGGGAGATCGGCAGCGGCGATCCGGCCCGGTTGCTCAAATTCCCGCTGATCAACGATTCCGACGCTTCGGGCTGGCGCGCATGGTTGGCCGCGCAGGACATGGACTACCGGCCGCGCCCGCAAGATCGGCGTTTCGAGGATTACAATCTGGTGCTCGATGCAGCGGCTCATGGCCTCGGCATCGCGCTGGCGCGGCCGCCGCTCACCGAGCACCAGATACAGTCCGGCCGCCTCGTCGCGGTTGACGGTCGCACCGCGCTCAATCCCGTTTCCTACTGGCTGGATCGTCCGATTGGCCGGCCGCGCGCGGCCGCCGCGGATCTCGCCAGGCGCATTGCCGAACAGGCCGGGCTTGCTTCGGCAAGGCTGGAAGCTTTCCTGCAGGATGACGATTAGGCGCTGACGTATCTCGGAGACATGCGTGACGGCCGCTGTCGGATCGTGATACTCGCCTAGACTAACGGAACAGCAAAAGCACGATCGTGGTGGTTGCGGCGGAGACGATGGCCGTTACGATCGATATCGTCCACAGCGACGAAGGAACTGGCTCGGATCGGGGAGCATGGCCCGCCGGACGGATGGAGGCGCCGCGCGGTTGCGGCGCGTTGGCGTTGGCCGCGACCAACACCGCGGCGGCAGAGACGACCGGCGAGAATGTGGTCGGGGCCGGCGCCGCCGCCAGTTTCGGGGTACTGTCGTTGGCCGTTATCCGCGGCGGGGCCAGGCCGCGCGAAGCCTGATCGGCGTCCGGCCCTGCCCCACCCGTCGAGGCTTGTGCCAATGCATGGTGGGTGGCGTCAGGTTCCATGACGGCCCGGTAGGCATCCTCGATCTCGGGGGAAGACAGGCGTTGCGACGTTTGACCGGCCGACCGCGGTAGCGAGCCTTGCAGCGCCTGGGCGGCGAACTGCGCCGATTGCACGATCGCGGGCGCCTGCGGCTGGACGAGCGCCTTGACCAGAGCCGCGGTCGCGGGATCGGCCTTGGGCGAAGGCACCGGCTCGGGAATGAGCGCTTCTTTCAGCAAAGACGTCATACTGGCATTGGCGATGTCCATGGCGCTTCCTGACAACCATTGTGCCGAACCGCAATAGTATATGAGCATTGCGCCAAGCTTGACCTTGCCCACGATTTATGGCGATTGAATCCCGATGAACTCAAGTGCCGTTGCATGATGAACCGTTTCGAAGGCCCGGGCAGCAAGGAAGCCCGCATCCGCTATCTCGATGGCGATTTCCAGGTCACCAGCCCGGGCTCGTTCGTGCGCTGCGCCGTGACGGGCGAAAGCATCCCGTTGGACGAGCTGAAATACTGGAGCGTCGCCAGGCAGGAGCCCTACGTGAACGCCACCGCATCGCTGCGCCGCGAAATCGAGGTGCATCCGGAGTTGCGCAAACGGAGTTAGAGCGGCTCGGCGTTTGATAGAATTTGACCGCTCTCCTTCTTTGTTTATGCAATTCCGGACGGAAAACCGCTACGCACTCTTCCTGGAATAGCTTTAGTTTCTCAGCTTGCGCTGCCGCCAGGCATCGAGCGTTTCCCCGATGATCCGTTCGGGCATGTGATCAAGCTCGAACACCGTGTCGATTTCCAGCACGTCGAGACGGTCGAGAAAGTCCTGCGGAGCGTTGTGACGCAGCCGGACGGCGTCCTTGGCGGTGGTGATCAGGCCAAGGCCTTCGGCGCGTGCCGTCGCGGCCAGTTCGGTAAGCTCGTCCTCGGCGTAGAAGTGATGGTCCGGAAAGGGCCTGGGCAGCACCACTTCGCCCCCGGCGTCACGCACCGTGTCGAAGAACTTTTCGGGATGCCCGATGCCGGCAAAGGCCAGGAACTGCTTGCCGGCAAGCCCGGCCGTGCTTCTCGGCTCCGTGTGGGCCTCGAAGATCGGCCGGCCGGCACGCGCGGCTCGGCGGACCACGGCGTCGGCGGCCTTGCCCTCGCCCATCTTCAGCAGCCCGCTGGTGAAGACCAACTGGTCGACGATCTTGGCCCTGAGCGGACCGCCCGGGATGACGCGGCCATTGCCGATCCCGTAGCGGGCATCGACCACGACCAGCGCATAATCGATGTGGATGCGCGCGCTCTGGAAGCCGTCGTCCATGATCAGGAAATCGCAACCGTGTTTTTCCAGCAGCAGCCGGGCGCCGGCGGCACGGTTCGGCGTCACCGCCACCGGGGCATGTTCGGCCAGCAGCAGCGGTTCGTCGCCGACATGCCTGGCGCTGTCATGGCTGGCATTGACGACATGCGGCTCGGCGAAGGAACCGCCGTGGCCGCGCGACAGGAACCCGGGCTTCAGATGCATGCGCTTGGCCTGTTGGGCGAGTGCGATCGCCACCGGTGTCTTGCCGGTGCCGCCGACGGTGAAATTGCCGACGCACAGAACCGGCGCCTGGATCTTCTCGCGCCGGGCCCGCCGCATGCCGCGACCGGCGACCAGCGCGTAGACAGCCGATAACGGCGACAGCGCTAGGACCTTCCAGTCCGGCTCTTCCCACCAGAATGGCGGTGCTTCGGAGGCCATTTTAACGCCCGTTGGCGCCCTTTAGGCGCGCCTTGACCACCAGCGGCTGGATATAGGGTTCGAGCGATTTGAGCGTGCGTGCCAGTGCGCCGCGCATCTCATCGACAGTCGCGATCCCCGCCGCCATCATCTCGTGGCGCGCCACTTCGTTGGTCAGGAGGAAATTGACGGCGCCGGCCAGCATGTCGCGGTCGCGCACCAGCTTGGCGCCGCCGCTGTCGAGCAGGCGCTGATAGGCTTCGCGAAAATTCTGCACGTTGCGCCCGGCGAGAACGGCGGTGTCGAGCATGGCCGGCTCAAGCGGATTCTGGCCGCCTTCGGAGGTCAGCGAGCGGCCGACGAAAGCGATTTCGGTCAACCGGAGATACAAGCCCATTTCGCCGATCGTATCGCCAAGCAGGACATCGGTATCGCCTCCGATACGGTCGCCCTTGCTGCGCCGGGCGACTTTAAGGCCCATGCCGGAAATCTGCAGGGCAAGGGCTTCGGCCCGATCGGGATGGCGCGGAACGACGATCGTCAAAAGCCCGTGGTGACGCCTGTGCAGCGTCGCGTGAACTTCCGCGGCGACCACTTCCTCGCCATCATGGGTCGAGATCGCCGCCCAGGTCGGGCGATCGCCGATCTGCCGCTGCAATGTGCCAAGCGCTCGCAAGTCGACCGGCGGCGGGTTGGTGTCGACCTTGAGATTGCCCGACACAGTGACCGGCCGGGCGCCGAGCGCCCGAAAACGCTCGCCATCGACGTCGGACTGGGCAACTACATGGGCCAGATTCTCGAACAGGGCCTCGGCGATGTTGGCCCGCTTCTTCCAAGACGTGAAGGAGCGATCGGAGAGCCGGCCATTGACCAGCACCTGCGGCACGTGGCGGGCACCGAGTTCGAGGATGGTCATCGGCCATATCTCGGATTCGGCGATGATCGCCAGATCGGGTTTCCAGTGATCGAGGAAGCGGCTGACCGCCGGCTTCAGATCGAGTGGCACATATTGGTGGATGATGCGATCGCCGAGCCGCTCGTCGACGACCTGGGCCGAGGTGACCGTACCGGTCGTCAGCACGATGTTGACGCCATAGTCGAGGATGCTTTCGACAAGCGGCACGACGGCCAAGGTCTCGCCGACGCTCGCGGCGTGGATCCAGATCACCGGGCCCTCGGGGCGCGGCCGGCCGGCGACGCCGTAGCGCTCGCGGCGGCGATTGCGGTCTTCCTTGCCGCGCGAGGTGCGCCAGGCGACGTAAGGCCCGACCAGCGGATAGGCGGCAGCGCCGGCAAAGCGGTATGCCGACAACATCGTGCGGGCCCAGCGGCCGCTCATCGCGGACCGTCCACGAGGCGGTAGGCCTCGGCGGTCGCGGCATTGAGGGCCGTGGTGATTTCCTGGCGCTTGCGCTCCATTTCGGCGTCATCGGCATCCGCCGCCACGAAGATCGGCGCACCGATGGTCACGGCGGAGCGGCCGAAGGGCAGGTTGATGGTGGTCTTGTCCCAGCTCTTTTCCAGCACCTTGCGGCGGCTGGTGGCGATGGCGACGGGCAGCAGCGGCCGGCCGGAGAGGCGAGCCAGGAGAACGATACCGAGCCCTGCATCGCGCGGGGTACCATGGGGAATGTCTGCGATCATGGCGACGTTCTTGCCTGATGTGAGCGACTTTTTGAGGGCGATGAGCGCCTTGGCCCCGCCCTTGTCGAGATGCCTGGCATTGTCGCGCCCACCCGAACCGCGCACCGCCTCGATGCCGAATTTCTCCAGCATCAGGGCGTTGAGCTCGGCATCGGCGCTGCGCGACACCATGGCAACCAGCGGCTTGCGCTTGGGATAATAGGCCGGCGTCAAAAGGTGCTGGCCATGCCATAGAGCAATGATCCCCGGCTCGAACTCGGCATAGGCGCCGCCCGAAAAGCGCGCCGATCCGGCGACCAGGGGGCTGGTCAGGCGAACCAGCCGCACGAACTGCGCGAGCAGGCTGGCAATGGCGTTCTTGACGAATCGCGACTGCGCGAGCGGTTCGCGAATCCTGCGCCAGAAGGCCTTGGTCGTGCGGCTGCGGCCCCTGCCCGTGGGCGCGGCCTCGCCGGCTGGCTCTTTCGCCAGATCATGCTCCATCGAAGTCAACCGGCGGCCTTGCTATCGGGATCCAGCAAACGGTGCAGATGAACGACGAAATAACGCATATGGGCATTGTCCACACTGGCCTGCGCCTTGGCTTTCCACGCCGTGTGCGCGGATTGATAATCCGGATAGACGCCGACGATGTCGAGCGCATCGAGATCGCGGAACTCGGTGCCGCCAAGCTTCTTCAGTTCGCCGCCGAACACCAGATGCAAAAGCTGTTTCTTTCCGTCTTCCGCGGCCATGTCGATCCTTCACATATCGTGAGTTTGTGACAGGTCTAGACCAAAGCCGCCGACTTTGAAACCTTCGAAAACGCTTTCAGCCATCCAGCCCGGCAATGACGTCGACCAGCACCGCCAGCAGATCGCCGCTGCCGGCCGCGAGCGCGCCGTGGCGGGTCACCTCGCCGGCATAGAGCGGCGCGTGGCCGTGCGGGTCGAGCAGTTGGCCACCTGCCTCGCGCAGGATGAGGTCGGCGGCGGCAATGTCCCAGTCATGCGCGTTCGGCTTGACCAAGGTGCCGTCGAGCGTGCCGTTGGCGATCATCGCCAGGCGGTAGGCAAGCGAAGGGCTGTAGGGCGCCCGTTGCAGCCGCTCCTGCCAGCCGGCCGGCATCAGGTCGATCAACTGCTTCAGGCCGGAAATCTCGGGCTTGTCGCCTGGCTTGCGCACCGCAATGCGCTTGCCGTTGCGGAATGCGCCCTGGCCTGGCAGCGCGGAATAGGTCTCGTCCATCGCCGGGCATTCGAGCACGCCGGCAAGCGTGCGGCCATTCTCGACGACGGCGACGCTGACGCACCAGGCGCGCTGGCCTTCAAGGAAGCCGCGCGTGCCGTCGATCGGGTCGACAACGAAGGTGCGGCGCGCCGAAAGCCGCGCCGGGTCGTCGGCCGTCTCTTCCGACAGCCAGCCATAATCCGGCCGTGCCGCAAGCAACGTCTGGCGCAGATACGCATCGGCGGCATGATCGGCTTCGCTGACCGGCGAGGTGCCGCCCTTCATCCAGACCCGCGGATTGTTGCCGAAGTAGCGCATCGCGATAAGACCCGCCTCGCGGGCGGCGTCGCGCAGCAGCGGCAGGTCCAGATCGGCACCGGCGGTGGTCAGCTCATGCTCCGGCAAGGGTCATGCCTTCGATCAGGAGCGTCGGGGCGGCGGTGCCGAAATTGCGATCAAGGTCATTCGCGGGCACCATGTTGAGGAACATCGTCTTCAGGTTCGAGGCGATGGTGACTTCGGCGACCGGATAGGCAAGCGCTCCATTTTCGATCCAGAAGCCGGAGGCGCCGCGGCTGTATTCGCCGGTGAGCATGTCGACGCCCTGGCCAAACACTTCGGTGACGTAGAAGCCGCTCTTGAGCGAGCCGATCAGGTCTTCCGGCGACCTTTCGCCTGGCTCGATGGCAAGATTGGTGGAAGACGGCGAGACGGAAGAGCCGCCGCGCGCGCCGCGCCCGTTGGTGACGAGGCCGAGCTCCCGGGCCGCCGATGTCGACAGGAACCAGTGATTCAGGACGCCCTTTTCGATCATCAGGAGCTTCTCGCCCTCGACGCCTTCGCCATCGAATGGGCGCGAGGCCTGGCCACGGCGCCGCAGCGGCTCGTCGGTGACGGTGATGGCGGAAGCCGCCACCTGCTTGCCCATCATGTCGCGCAGGAACGAGGTTTTTCGCGCGACGGAAGCGCCGTTGATGGCTCCGGCGATATGGCCGGCAATGCCGCGCGCGACGCGCGGGTCGAACACCACGTCGACCGATCCGGTCGCCGCCTTGCGCGCGCCAAGGCGACGCACGGCCCGTTCGCCGGCCTGACGGCCGATATCCTCGGCCGCGTCGAGATCGGCAAAATGCTGGCGCGAGGAGAATTCATAGTCGCGTTCCATGCCCGTGCCCTCGCCGGCAATCACGCTGGCCGAGCGCGAAAAGCGCGAAGCGACATACTGGCCGACAAAACCGTGCGAGGTGGCCAGAACCAGCCCGCCCAGGCCGGCGCTGGCATTGCTGCCGGCCGAATTGGTTACGCCCTTGACGGCGAGAGCCGCCGCCTCGGCCGCGAGGGCCGCCTCCTTCAATTGGTCTGCCGACACTTCGGTTGCATCGAACAGGTCCAGATCGCGCGTCTGTCTGGCGAGCAGCGCGGGGTCGGCAAGACCCTGGTAGGGATCCTCGGGAGACACTTTGGCCATGGCGACGGCGCGCTCGGCAAGGGCCTTCGGATCGGACGCGGCGGTGGCCGATACACTGGCCACACGCTGGCCGACGAAGACCCGCAGCGAAACGTCGTCGCCCTCGGACGCCTCTGTGTTTTCGACCTTGCCAAGCCGCACCGAAACACCGGTCGAGCGGCCACGCACCGCGACGGCGTCCGCGGCATCGGCGCCAGCGCGTTTGGCGGCTTCGACCAGGGCCGCGACGCGGTCAGTCAATTTCGCGGCGTCGAGCTTGTCGGTCATGCACTTGATCCTATTTCTTCAGCCTGTCCGGAAGGCAGGTGCTGCCGCACCATCTATTGTTCCACTGCCGCTTGTGCAATGGCAGAAGGCCAATCAGGATGTCGCGACCAAATCGCCATCGAAGCGCCCGCAAAGAGCGGACGTCGCAGTTTTTGCCTATCTGGAGCCTCGCCATGACGCCTTTCCATCTTGCTTTTTCAGTCCGTGATCTCGATCAAACCCGAACTTTCTATGGCGACGTACTGGGCTGTGCGATCGGCCGCTCGTCGGCGACCTGGGTCGATTTCGACCTGTACGGCCACCAGATGTCGGCACATTTGCGGCCGCAGGCCGCGCAAGCTGCAAGCGACGGCAAGGTCGACGGCATTTTGGTGCCGATCCCGCATTTCGGCGCTGTGCTCTTGATGGACGACTGGCAGCGCCTGGCGACGCGGCTGGAAGCGCGCGACGACATAGACTGGCTGGAGCGGCCGATGGTCCGCTTCAAGGGCGAGCCCGGCGAACAAGCGACATTGTTTATCCGCGATCCCTCTGGCAATGCCTTGGAATTCAAGGGTTTTCGCTCTCTTGAGCAGGTTTTCGCGCATTGAGATCAGAGGGGCGGCAGCCCCTCATTCAAGATGCGGCGACCGGAGTCCAGATCACGTCCTCGATCTTCCGCGCGCCGGTCGCCAGCATCACCAGCCGATCGAAGCCGAGCGCGATGCCGCTGGCCTGCGGCATGATGGCCAACGCGGCGAGGAAGTCCTCGTCCAGCGGGTAGCGCTCACCATATACGCGCTCTTTCTCGTCCATCTCGATGACGAAGCGCCGGCGCTGCTCGGCCGCGTCGGTCAGTTCGCCAAAGCCGTTGGCGAGCTCGACGCCGCAGCAGTAGAGCTCGAAGCGTTCGGCGACGCGCGGATCCCTCGGGCTCGGCCGCGCCAGCGCCGCCTCGACGACCGGGTATTCGCAAAGAATGGTCGCGCGGCCGAGGCCGAGATTGGGCTCGATCTTTTCCACCATCACGCGGCTGAACGAATCCGCCCAGCTGTCGTCAGGCGCGGTGCGCAGGCCGGCCTGGATCAGAGCGGCATGCAGCGCGTCCCGGTCCGTGCCGCCGTCGGGCGCGACCGTTGCCAGCAGACGTATCCCGGCGTGCCGGCTGAAGGCGTCCGCCACGGTCAGCCGCTCCGGTTCGGAAAACGGATCGCACTCGCGGCCCCTGAAAGAGAAGTGCGTGGCCCCTGCCCGTGTCGCGGCCATCGCCAGCAGATCGGCGCAGTCGCTCATCAGGCTCTCATACGTCTCGCCCACCCGATACCATTCGAGCATGGTGAATTCGGGATGATGCAAGGGACCGCGCTCACGGTTGCGGTAAACCGAACCCAGACTGAAAATGCGCCGCTCGCCGGCAGCGAGCAGTTTTTTGCAGGCGAATTCGGGGGAGGTGTGGAGATAAAGCGGCGAGCGGGCGCCATCCGGCCCGACCGCTTCGGTAGCGAAGGCCGCCAGATGAGCCTCGTTGCCGGGCGAGACCTGCAGCGCCGCGGTCTCAACCTCGATGAAGTCGTGGCGGGCGAACCAGTCGCGAAAGGCAGCCGTCAGCCCATTGCGCAGCATCAGGCGCGGACGGCGGTCGGCATGGACATGCGGCGTCCACCAGGGCGACGCGGCGGTCATCAGCGCGCTTCGGTTCGCCGAGGGGGCTGGCGGTTCGCGCCAAGATGCGCTAGGCCCCCATCCAGCGCCGCACAAGCCGGCAAACGCCAGTCAACTCTCGCAGGATTTAAAACCGTGGTGAAAGTCATCGCCAGTTCGCTCCGCAAAGGCAATGTCGTCGACAAGGACGGCAAGCTTTATGTGATCCTCTTTGCCGAAAACATCCACCCAGGCAAGGGCACGCCGGTGACGCAGCTCGACATGCGCCGCATCGGCGACGGGGTGAAGGTATCCGAGCGCTATCGCACCACCGAACAGGTGGAGCGCGCCTATGTCGAGGAGCGCGAGCACACCTTCCTTTACGCCGACGGCGAAGGCTATCACTTCATGAACCCGGAAACCTACGACCAGGTGGCGGTGTCGGAAGCCGTGGTCGGCGACGCGGCGCCCTATCTGAAGGAGGGCATGCCGGTGCAGGTGTCACAGTTCAACGGCATCGCGATCGCCCTGGTGCTGCCGCAGCGCGCCACCTTCGAAGTGGTCGAGACCGAGCCGACGACCAAGGGTCAGACGGCATCGTCGTCCTACAAGCCGGCCGTGCTTTCCAATGGCGTGCGCACCACCGTGCCTCCGCACATCGCGCCCGGCACCCGCGTCGTGGTGATGACGGCGGATGGCGCTTATGTGGAGCGGGCGAAGGACTGAGCGAAGCGGGCATTGTTGCCATCTCGGCATTGATGCCCCGCCGACACGGCACAAAGTAAGCTCGCAGTCTCGCTGACCGCGATCACGACTTGGCTGGTGTTTTTGTCCTTTTTGCTTCGACCTTGGCGGAACGCCGTTCAATTGCGACCTCCACCTCCCGCTTCAGCCGATCCTTGATTTCAACTGTCTCGCTCATCAGGGCCTCGATCTTCAGGAAATCGAGGACGCGGTATTTCGACACCGCCGGGCGGACCAGTATGTCGGGCTGGCACTGTTTCAACTTGTTTGCGATGATCGACTGCATCATCAGCTGCGTGGCGCCGAACATCAGGTCGACGGAGGTCGGCTGCTTGCGGTCGGCCTCTTCCGGCGCGCCGACCACGTCGACGCCGATGATGATATCGGCATCCTTCTCGATCAGGTCGAAGGGCACGGGGTTATAGATGCCGCCGTCGATCAGCAGCCTGCCATCGCGCGTCACCGGACGGAAGACGGCAGGAATGGCGGTTGAGGCCGCAAGTGCGGAATGCAGGTCGCCGTCGTCGAACACAGCGAGCTTGTGGCCGAAATAGTCGGTTGCCGTGACCTTCAGCGGGATTTTTAGTTCGGCGAAGCTTTCGGGAATGGCCTCCGGCAGAAACGCCTTCAGGATGCGCTCGACATTGAACTGGCTGACGCGGATGCCATTTTGCATGGCCTCCGCGATCGTGCCAGGCCGCGCCCGCCACATGCGGCTCGCGACCTCGGCGCGGCGGCCGAGGATCGAGCGGGCATAGTCGTGGATCTCCTTGCCGGTCATGCCCGAGGCCATGCCGGCGCCCATGATGGCGCCGATCGACGAGCCGGCTATCGCCACCGGCTTGATGCCGAGCTCGTCCAGCGCCTCGATGACATGGATATGCGCCAGACCGCGCGCGCCGCCACCGCCGAACGCTATGCCGAAAGTGGGGCTCATCCCTTGCCGGCTCCCGCCAGCGGCGGCCCGACCACCATGATGGTCGGCTCGGTCGTCAGCAGCTTCTTCGCCGCCGCCTTGACCTGATCGATCGTCACCGCGTTGATATAGCCGGCCCGGCGCTGCATGTAGTCGATGCCGAGATCGTCGATCTGCAGCTCGACAAGCGTGGCGGCGATGGAACTCGAGGAATCCAGATTGCTGATCGCATAGGCGCCGATGAGATATTTCTTGGTCGCCGCCAGTTCGGCCTCTTTCGGGCCATCCTCGGCCAGGCGCTTGGCGACGTCGCGCACGATGGCGAGCGTCTCGGCCGCACGGTCCGAGCGCGTCCCAGTGGTGACGATCAGCGCATTGGCATGGTCCTGGTTGACCAGCGAGGAATTGACGCTGTAGGCGAGCCCGCGCTTTTCGCGCACCTCCTGGAACAGGCGCGAGGTGAAAGTTCCACCGCCGAGGATCTCGTTCATCAGCACCGCCGGGAAGAAATCCGTCGCCTTGCGCTTCACGCCCGGCCAGGCGAGCTGCAGCGATGTCTGCGGCAGGTCGTAATTGACCTCGATATGCTGCGCCAGCTTGGGCTCGACATCGGCTACAGGAGCGAGCGTCTGGTCCCGCGGCAAGTCGCCGAACACCATGTCGAGTTTCTTCTTCAGGGTCTCGGGGTCGATGGCCCCGACCACGGCGACATGCAAGCCGCCGCGCGCGAACACCGCTTTGTGCAGAGTCTCGAGATCGGCCTGCGTGACGGCGGCGATGCTCTGCCTGGTGCCCTGGTCGGAACGCGAATAAGGGTGGTCGCCATAGACGGCGCGCGCCCACCGGTTCTGCGCCACCGTGTCGGGGTCATTCTCGTTGGCGATGATGCCGGACAGGACCTGCGCGCGGATGCGGTCGATCGGCGCCTGGTCGAAGCGCGGCTCATTGACCGCCAAACGCAACAGGTCGAAGGCTTCGTCGCGCTGTTCCGCCAGCATGCGCATGGAACCGTAGATGCCATCGCGGGTCTCGTCGAAGCTCATTTCGGCGCCGGCGTCGTCAAGCTTGATCTGGAAGGCTTCCGAGTCGAGCGGGCCGGCACCCTCGTCGAACAGGCCGGTCATCAGATTTGCAAGACCCTCCTTCCCCACCGGATCCTGCGTCGAGCCGCCGCCGAAGACGAAGCGGACGGCGACCACCGGTACCGAATAGTCCTCGACCAGCCAGGCCGTGACGCCTTTCGGGGAGGTAACGGACTGGATCTCCATGGCGCGGGCGGCAAGCGCCGGCAGAACCAGGAAGAGGACGGAGAGGAAGAAGGTTGCGAGGGCATGGAGGGCCTTCCCTTCTCGCGCGAGGGGAGAAGGGGGAGCCTGGCGGGGAGACGTCAACGCGCCGCTAAACTGGTTCGTCATTATCAATTCCCCGCCTGTTGCTGCGGCAAGAGATAGCCGGTCGTCGAGCGGGCCAATAACAGATAGCGCGAGGCAACGGCCTTGACCTCGTCAGTGGTGACCTTGCGGATGCGGTCCGGCCATTGCTGCACGTCTTGGACGTTGCCGCCGGTGGCGAGCGTCGAGCCATAGATGTTGGCCATGGAATCCTGCTTGTCGCGAGCAAAGATCATCGACCTGACATAGCGGTCCTTGGCTTTCTCGAGCTCATCCGGGGTGACGCCGTTGCTGGCGATGCGCGCCACTTCCGCATCGACCGCGGCTTCGACGTCGACCAGCTTGGCGTCACCGCGCGGCGCGCCGTAGACAGTGAAATTGGTGTCGTCGAGCATGGTGCCCTGGAAGTACGCACCGGCGCCGGAAGCTATGCCCTGCTTGACGACAAGCGCCTGGTAAAGCCGGCTGCGGTTGCCGCCGCCGAGGATCTCGGCCAGCAGATCGAGCGCTTCGGCCTCGCCGGGCTTCGCGGTGTGATAGGAGGGCACGACCCATTGTGTCGAGAAACTCGGCACGCTGACGCGAGCGTCGGAGAGCGTGACCGTGCGCCTGGTATTCTGCTCCGGCTCGACCGGGCGGACGCGCGGCGGCAGGTCCGGCCCGCAGGCCACCTTGCCATAGGTCTTTTCGGCCAGCGCCTTCACCGTGTCCGGTTCGACATCGCCGGTCACGATCAGCACGACGTTGTTGGGCCGATAGTATTTGTTGTAGAACGCGACCGCGTCAGTGCGGTTCAGTTGCTCCATCTCCTGCATCCAGCCGATGACCGGGATGCGATAGGGCTGGTTCTGCCATAGCGTGGCATCGACCTCTTCGTCGAGCACGGCCTGCGGATTGTTGTCGATACGCGAGCGGCGCTCCTCCAGGATAACATCGCGCTCGGTCTTGATGACGTCATCGGTGAGGATGAGGTTGCGCATGCGGTCGGCTTCGAAGCTCATCATCAGTTCCAGCGCCGACGGCGCCACCGTCTCATGGAAAGCGGTGTAGTCGTAGGATGTGAAGGCGTTGTTGGAGCCGCCAATGTCGGAGACGGCGCGGTCGAACTCGCCGGCCGCGTGGTGGGCCGTGGCCTTGAACATCAGATGCTCGAAGAAATGGGCGATGCCGGATTTACCAGGCGGCTCGTCGGCGCTGCCGATCTTGTACCAGACCATGTGGGTGACGATCGGCGCGCGGTGATCGGGAATGACGACCACTTCCATGCCGTTGTCGAGCAGGAAGTCCGTGACCTTGAACTCGGCCGGCACGGTGCTCGGCAATACGGGGCCGTCCGCCAGGACGGGGTCGGTCATGAACAAAGCCAGCGACGTCGCCAGCAACGTGGCCCGCGGCCATTTAGTCCTGGATGTCATCGATGGCTCCGGTTTCATGCAGCGACGATAGGCAAGCCGCTGGCGACAAGCAAAGTGAATTGTTGGTCATGTTGCCGGCAAAGGCGGCGGCAAAGAGGCCATTGCTGAAAGCAGGCCTGTCAGGCAGCCTCGATGAAGCGGATCACGGTCTCGCCGTAGTTGCGCTCATCAAGGACGGAAAAGCCCGGGCCCGGCTCGAAGGGAACCACCGCCGTCTCCTCGACCACACAGAGTGCGCCTGGCCGCAGCCAGCCGCCGGCCTGGGCCGACCGCAGGGCTTGCTCGCCAAGGCCCTTGCCATAGGGCGGATCGGCAAAGACCAGGCCGAACGGCGCCAGCGTGCCCGCCTCGCCAAGCCCGGTTGCATCACGGCGGAAGATCTTGGTGCGTCCGGTCAGGCCGAAGGCTTCGACATTGTCGCGGATCAGACCACGGCCCTCGGCCGATTCCTCGATAAAGACGCCATAGGATGCCCCGCGCGACAGGGCTTCCAGGCCAAGCGCACCGGTGCCGGCGAACAGGTCGAGCACGCGCGCGCCGTCCAGTTGCCCGGCAAAGCGATGCGCCAGAACGTTGAAGACGGCCTCGCGGGTGCGGTCGGTCGTCGGGCGGATGGCGCTGCCACGGGGCGTCGCCAGCGGCCGCCCGCGAAACTCACCGCCGACGATTCTCATCTTGTCCGGGGGCCCTTGGGGCCGCCGCGCGGCCGCTCGCCGCCACCGGCGCCTCCTGGACGCTCGCCACGCGGCTTGCCGAATGGCTTTGCGCCACCTGGTTTGCCGGCGGGCTTGCTATAAGATGGCTTGAACGACGCCTTGCGTGCCTTGTTCTCGGCCGCCTTGGCCGCATCGGCCTCCGCCCTGCCCTTGCCGATCGGCCGGGCTCCCGGCGCCATCCAGACATTGGCCTTGCGCTGGCCGGGCGGCTCGATCGGCCGTTGCTCGCGTTCGGATTTCTTGCCGCCGCCACGAGGCTTGTCGCCGAATCCGCCGCGCGGCTTGTCGCCAAAACTTCCACGCGGCTTATCGCCAAAGCCGCCGCGCTCCGGTCGCGGGCCGCGATCGCCGAAGCTCTTTTCTGGTCTCTCGCCCCTGTCGGGGCTCGTCGACAGTTTGCCGAGCGCCTCGTCGCGGCTGCCTTCCCGGCGTTTGCGGTTCTTGATCAGTCCGCCCTCGCCGATCGGCCGGCGCTCGCCGTCTCGCGTAAACTTCGGCCGTTCGGGCTCGACCTCACGCACTTCGGTACGCCGCACCGGCTGGTTGGAAAACGGTTTTGTTATCTCAGCGTCGAAATTGGCGCCGGATTCCTCGACCAGCCGCTCGCCAAGCTGGTCGCGCAGCACCCGGCCCTTGATCTCCAGAACATGGCCCTCGGCGAGATCCTCGAGCTGGAACGGACCGTAGGAGATGCGGATCAGCCGCGTGACGTCGAGGCCGAGCGCGCCGAGGATGTTCTTGACCTCACGGTTCTTGCCCTCGCGCAGCCCGATCGTCAGCCAGGCGTTGGAGCCCTGCTCGCGATCCAAGCTGGCTTCGATGGCGCCGTAGAAGACGCCGTCGACGGCAATTCCTTCGCGCAGGCCGGCGAGCGCGCTTTCCTCGACCTTGCCATGAACGCGCACGCGGTAGCGGCGCAGCCAGCCAGTGGCCGGCAGCTCGAGTACGCGCGACAGGCCGCCATCATTAGTCAGCAGCAGCAGGCCTTCGGTGTTGATATCGAGGCGGCCGATGGTCATCAGCCGCGGCAGTTCGGCCGGCAGTACGTCGAAGACGGTCTTGCGGCCTTCCGGATCGCGGTTGGTGGTGACGACGCCGGCCGGCTTGTGGAACAGGAACAGGCGTGTGCGTTCGATCGGCGGGATTTCCATGCCGTCGAGATGGATGATGTCATTGGGCATGACGTTGAACGCCGGCGAGGCCAGCACCTTGCCATTGACCTTGACGCGGCCGGCGGCGATCAACTCCTCGGCGTCGCGGCGCGAGGCAAGCCCGGCGCGTGCCAGCCGCTTGGCGATGCGCTCGCCGGCTTCTTCCGTTGCTTCGGCAGGCCGAGGGCGCGGCTTGAAGCCGCCGCCAGACGCGCCTTGCGGCCGATCTCCGAAATCACGCTTGGGTCTGTCGCCGCCAAAGTCACGCTTTGGACTGTCAGCGAAATCCCGCTTCGGACGATCTCCGAAATCACGCTTGGGACGGTCGAAGCGCTTTTCACCGCCCTCCGCCGAAGTAGAAACCGGACGGTCGCCGCGCGGAGCGTAGGGCTTGCGTGGTCCCTCGCGCTTTTCATAGGACTTGCGCTCGCCTTCGGCCGCCATCGGGCGGTCGCCGCGCGGCGCGTAGGGCTTGCGTGGTCCCTCGCGCTTTTCATAAGGCTTGCGCTCGCCTTCGGCCGCCATCGGGCGGTCGCCGCGCGGCGCATATGGCTTGCGCGGGCCTTCGCGCTTTTCATAAGGCTTGCCTTCGGGGCGGGGTCCCTTGCTGAACGGCCTGTCGCCGCCCTTGAAGTCCCGCTTCGGCCGGTCGCCGTCGGCGGCCATCGGCCGATCGCCACGTGGCGCATAAGGTTTTTTCGCAGCAAAGGAGGGCTTCCCGCCCTTGCCGGCATCGCGGCCACGTGCACCTGCCGATTTCGGGCCACTCCTGCCCGGGCCGGCTTTGCGCGGAGATTTCTTGTCGTTGTCGTCCATGTGGCCTTTGTCCGTTTGCGCTGCTACAGCGTGGCGCATCCGTTCGGCGCGCAACGAACGCTGTAGCACTTTTGATTTGGCGCATGATCATTTCCGAAAATCGAGTCCGATTTTTCGGGTTGATGCGCTCCATAACAGGATCACCGCCGGGTGGCGAGGACATAATGGGAAGACAAACCCCTTGAAGAGGCCGGATTTCATGGCCTTGGCGCTAAAAGAGGCCGAAGCGGCAGCCTTGCGTGGCGAAGTGCCGGTCGGCGCGGTCATCGCCAATGGCGGCGCGGTTATTGCCAGTGCCGGTAACCGCACGCGCGAGCTTGCGGACCCGACAGCCCATGCCGAGATGCTGGTGATCCGTGAAGCCTGCGGCAAACTCTCGAGCGAGCGGCTCACCAGCCATGATCTCTATGTCACGCTGGAGCCCTGCGCCATGTGCGCCGGGGCAATCTCCTTCGCCAGGCTGCGCCGTCTCTATTTTGGTGCGGCCGACGAAAAGGGCGGCGCCGTCGTCAACGGCGTGCGCTTCTTCGCCTCTCCGACCTGCCACCACACGCCCGACATCTATCCGGGCATGGCCGAGACCGAAGCGGGCCTGCTGCTGAAGGATTTTTTCAGGGGACGTCGAGATTGAGCCAAGGACGCTGCAAGATCAGCGGCGCCACTGTTCCTACAGCGACGGCAACCAGTCGAACCAGCCGCCCTTCTTGCCCTCGGCCTTGGCCTTGAGGCGGCGTTCCTTCTTGTACTCGTCTTCGCCGAGTTCGTTCTGCGGTGCGGCACCGGAGGCGGTGCGGTAGGCCAAGGGCGGTTCGCTGAGATACTTGCGCGTGTTCGGGTCGCCCTGTTTGCTGTCGGCAAGGCGGCGCTGGATCTCGGCGGCGCGGCCCTTGTCGGAATCGGCGGGTTTCCACGCCGGCGGGTGGCTGGATCCTGAATCCTCCATCGCCCTTTTCACCGATGCCGGATCCGTCTGCACGTCATCGACGATCTCCGACTGGTAGGCCGGATCATTCTGGTGCGCGGTGGCGTCGGCGCGCAGGCGCGCGCGACGCTGCTCGGGCGATTCGGGCCAACCGGCGTTTGCCGTCTGGATGCTTTCCTGCGGGGCAGGCAGCGCTTCCTTCTGGCCAGGTGCCGGCTTCACCAGGGTGGGACGCGGCTTGTAGTCGATCGGGTCCTTGCGCTTCGGCGCGAAGGAAACGGCGCCTGTAAGATCGCCGGCCAACTGTTCGGCGGCCGTCTTGTCGGTGCCATAGGTCGGAGAGCCCATGCAGCCGGACAAAGCAAGGCCCGATGCGACAAGCGGCGCCAGCAGCGCAAGGCGCGCGTTATATCTTTCGGTCATGCCAAAAAGTCCCACTCTAGACAACCTCTCGATCGCACCGGCCTTGTGTCCGGTCCCCATCGTGCAAGCACTTGCGACGGAAATCCGGCGACAATTTGTCTTCCGGAGTTTCGCGTGTTTACCTCAACCACTCGTTAAGGGCAACGCACGGGCGGGTTTGCACCCGCGCGGCGTGGCACTTGTGCACTTCTTTGGGCGACAGGCACTAGAGCCTTCCCAGCGCTTTCAGTTCGTGCAGCACCGCGGCATCCCGTGCCGAAACATCCGGGAACTCGGGATCCTGCCCAACATCGGCGGTGTAGCGCCACGAACGCGCGCATTTGACCAGGCCGCGATCCTCCGCTTTCTCGACGACCACGGCAACACCCTTGACATCGTCGAGGGCGAAGGCGGTTCGCGGCGCCTGGCCATGGGCAATGACGAGATCGCTGGTGATCGCCATTTCAGCCATGTCGACGTCCGATATCGCCGCCTCGAGCGTCGCGTCGTTGATCGTGACCACGGGGACGGCCTCCAGCGACGAGCCGATCACCTTCCGGGCACGCGCAATCTCGAGGGCGCCGGTGACGACGCGGCGCACCTGCCTGACGTTGCGCCATTTCTCCGCCAGCGCCTCGTTCCTCCAATCCGCCGGGATTTGCGGGAACTGGTCGAGATGCACCGACATCGCATCGGGATGACGCTCGAGCCACGCCTCCTCTGTGGTGAAGGGCAGCATCGGCGCCAGCCATTTCACCAGGCAGTCGAAGAGATGGCGCACCACCTGGACCGAGGCCTTGCGCTTCACGCTCGACGGGCCGTCGCAGTAGAGCGCGTCCTTGCGGATATCGAAATAGAAGGCCGACAGCTCGACCACCATGAAATCGAGCACTGCGCGCGTGATGCGCTTGAACTCGAAGGCGTCGTAGCCCTGGCGCACCACCTCGTCGAGTTCGGCCAGCCGGTGCAGCATCAGCCGCTCAAGCTCCGGCATCGTCTCCAGGGGAACGACCTCACCATCGTCATGGGCGAGCGTGCCCAGCATCCAGCGTATGGTGTTGCGCAGCTTGCGATAGGCGTCGATGTTGGTCTGCAGCACGTTCTTGCCGAGCCGCTGGTCTTCCCAATAGTCGGTCGTCACCACCCAGAGCCGCAGTATATCGGCGCCGGACTGCTTGATCACATCTTGCGGCACGACCGTGTTGCCGAGTGATTTCGACATCTTGCGCCCATCCTCGTCCATGGTGAAGCCATGGGTGACGACGGTGTCGTAAGGCGCCCTGCCCCTGGTGCCGCAACTTTCGAGCAGCGAGGAGTGGAACCAGCCGCGATGCTGGTCGGAGCCTTCGAGATAGACGTCGGCCGGCCAC
This sequence comes from Mesorhizobium sp. LNHC209A00, assembly GCF_000502915.1. Classification (NCBI taxonomy): domain Bacteria; kingdom Pseudomonadati; phylum Pseudomonadota; class Alphaproteobacteria; order Hyphomicrobiales; family Phyllobacteriaceae; genus Mesorhizobium; species Mesorhizobium sp. LNHC209A00. Next base: position 30,046 of record NZ_AYWT01000012.1, on the reverse strand, counting down.
TTCAGGTCGGGCCGGTCTTCCAGGGTGAAGACATGTGTCGAGCCCGAATCGAACCAGACGTCGAGGATGTCCATCACCTGCTTCCATTTGGAGGCATCGTGATTGCCGAGGAAGCGCTCCTTGGCGCCGGGCGCGAACCAGGCGTCGGCGCCTTCCGCCTCGAAGGCGTCCATGATGCGTCGGTTGACGGCCTCGTCCTTCAGCACATTGCCATCCTCGTCGGCGAAGACGGCGATCGGCACGCCCCAGGCGCGCTGGCGCGACAGCACCCAGTCCGGGCGCTCCTCGATCATGGCGCGGATGCGGTTCTGGCCGGCGGCCGGGACAAAGCGCGTCTCGTCGATCGCCTTCAGCGCGCGGCCGCGCAGCGTGCTGCCGTCGCCGAGGTCCTTGTCCATGTAGACGAACCATTGCGGCGTGTTGCGGAAGATGACCGGCTTCTTCGAACGCCATGAGTGCGGGTAGCTGTGCTTCAGCCGGCCGCGCGCGAACAGCGCATTGCGCTTGATCAGCTCGTCGATGACCGCCTGGTTGGCGTTGCCCTTCTTGCCATTGTCGTCGATGACGCGCGCGGGTCCGCCTTCGCGGTCCGGGCCGAAGCCCGGCGCATCCTTGGTAAAGAAGCCGGCGTCGTCGACGGTGAACGGGATTTCGGTGTCGATCCCACGTTGGCGCAGCGCGGGCGCGGCGTCCATCCAGGCATCAAAATCCTCCCGGCCATGACCGGGAGCGGTGTGCACGAAGCCTGTGCCGGCATCGTCGGTGACGTGGTCGCCGGCAATCATCGCAACCGGGAATTCATAGCCACCACCGAGGCCCTTGAAGGGATGCGAAAGCACAAGATTTCCAAGCTGTTCGGCGCTGATGCCGTGAAGACGCTTCAAGGTGACCTTGGCCTTGGTCTGGCTTTCCTCGGCCAGCGCATCGGCAAAGATCAGCTTCTCGCCTGGCTGCGGGCCAAACGCATTCTCGGCCGCCTCCACCTCGTAGAGGCCATAGGACACACGCGGCGAATAGCTGACGGCGCGGTTGCCCGGGATGGTCCAGGGCGTCGTCGTCCAGATGACGACATGAGCATCCAGCAGGTCAAGCGACCGACCACTCAGGTCCGGATCGAGCTCCGCCGGCTGCCCGTCCACGACACTGGCGACGACGAGATTGGCCACCGGAAACTTCGCCCAGATCGTGTCGGACTCGTAGTCCTGGTACTCGATCTCGGCCTCGGCGAGCGCAGTCCGCTCGACGACGCTCCACATCACCGGCTTCGAACCACGGTAGAGCTGGCCGGACATGGCGAATTTCAACAATTCGCCGGCGATGCGCGACTCGGCGTGGAAGGCCATGGTCGTATAAGGGTTCTTGAAATCGCCGACGACGCCGAGACGCTGGAACTCTCCACCCTGCACCGAGATCCAGTGCGCGGCGAATTCACGGCATTCCTGGCGGAATTCGTTGACCGGCACCTCGTCCTTGTTCTTGCCCTTGGCGCGGTATTGTTCCTCGATCTTCCATTCGATCGGCAGGCCGTGACAGTCCCAGCCGGGCACATAGTTCGAGTCATAGCCGCGCATCTGGAATGAGCGGGTGATGACGTCCTTGAGGATCTTGTTCAGCGCGTGGCCGATATGGATGTTGCCGTTGGCATAGGGCGGTCCGTCATGCAGCACGTATTTTGTGCGGCCCGCCGCGCTCTCGCGCAGCTTCCGGTAGAGGTCCATGTCCTGCCAGCGCTTGACCAGCACCGGCTCCTTCTCGGGCAAGCCGGCGCGCATCGGAAACTCCGTCCGCGGCAGATAAAGGGTCTTCGAATAGTCGATGGTCGATTGGGTTTCGTCGGTCATTGGTCTGCCATGTGCATGCCGGGCCACGTGGCTTGCGGCGTGAAATTCTATTTTACACGCATGCCGTTCCCAAAAACGGGGCCCACTCGGGGGCGACATGCTTTGATGATCTGGAAAAGCGCGAGAGGCCGCGCGCAATATTCCCGGCGGCTCCTACAGCCTTCAGGCTGCTGGGAACACCGGGCTGGTAATTCGTATCGTCGGCGCGTCAAGGCGCAAAAAGCTCGTCATTGCTGGGCTTTTATCGGAGAAGAGCGCAGGAATAAAGCGTCTCGTTCGATTCGCTTACATGTTGAAGTCGAAGCGGTAGGTGGTCGACACGCCGACCATGAACTGGTTGCGGTCACCACGCTCCCTGACCAGGCTGGAATCGGCGGCCGGACCCTTGAGGCGCGAATATTCGCCAAACAGGCTGGCGGTCACTGGCTCGGTCACCTTCCAGGTCACCGCGCCACCGAGGCCAACGGATTTCAGGCCGCCGCCGGGATTGTACTGGCTCAGGCCCGAGGCCACGGCTTCCTGCGCGTTGACACCGTAATAGGCATCGAAATAGTTCGCCGAGGCAAACGACACGCGCGGGCCACCCGAGATCCTGACGGTTGGCGTCACATCGTAGAAAGCATCGGCGGCGATGTCGGCGACAAAGCCGTTATGGGCTCGGATGCCATGCCGCAATTCGGCACGCGCGCGCATCCAGTCCGTCGGATAAATTTCGAAGAAGCCGCCGACCTCGCCGCCCCAGCGGACCGGGTCGAGCCCCCTGAGTTCGTCGGCATCGCCGTCGAGGCGCGAGAACAGGAACTTGCCGGTCAGACCGGCGCGGACACCGCCATCGTCGACGAGCGCCAGCGAGATATTGTCGTTGCGCGAGGTGAAGCGAGCAGCAGGGCCGGCCTTGCCTAGCGAAATGATAGGCTGAGCGCTCAGCATATATTTCTTGCCGCCCTCGAAATTGGGCGCCACCAAGCCGGTCGCACCGACCGTCAGATACCAGTCGCCGGACAACCAGCCGAAAGCGCCATCACCGGCTTCGGCCGCGCCTGACATAGCGAGCACGACAGTGGCTAGAGCTACAGAAATCTTCCCGACCTGACTCATGGTCACTCCACTAACACGATACAACTGTCCTGCGGCGACAGCTTTGACGAGGCTTTGGTAAAATTTGATTTAAGGGCGAGACATCCGGCGCGTGTTGCCTGCGCCATCGCGCCCGCCATCGGCTGGACGCGGGTCGGCGCCGAGGGTAACCTCCTGCATGCTGGCGGTCCTCCATGGAGGTGGCGACATGACCTTGCACGGCGATACTCTGAAGAACGCGATCGGCCAGACGCGCGACAAATGGGGCTGGTTCGTCGGTCTAGGCGTGGTGCTGCTGATCCTCGGCGGCATTGCCTTCGGCAATCTGTTCATAGCCACGGTGGCTTCCGTCTACGTTGTCGGATGGCTGATGCTGGTGGCCGGCATCATCGAGATCATGCATGCCTTCGGGGTCAAGACCTGGGGACGCTTCTTCTACTGGCTGCTCAGCGGACTGCTTTATGCCGTCGCAGGGTTCTTCGCTTTCGACAATCCGCTGCTCGCCTCGGCGGTGCTGACCTTCCTGCTGGCCATCGCGCTCGTCGCTTCCGGCGCGCTGCGGGCCTGGGTCGGCTACAGCCACCGTCCGGAGCGCGGCTGGGGCTGGATTGTCGCGGCAGGCGTCATCAGCGTGCTCGCGGGCCTGATCATCGCCATGGGCTGGCCGGTCAACAGCCTGTGGGTGCTCGGACTGTTCCTGGCGATCGACCTGATCTTCCAGGGCTGGACTTTCATAGCCGTCGGTCTTGCGTTGAGGAAATAGGAACTCGTTTCCCCTTTCGGTATCATGCTTCAGAACGCCACCGCGGCGTCCAGGCCGGAGAGCGGCTTGACGCCGCCAAGCAGCGCGCGGGCCTCGGCTTCATCGCGCTTCATCTGCACGACCAGTGCGTCGAGCCCGTCGAACTTGATCTCGCTGCGCAGGAACCCGAAGAACGACACCTCGCAAGTCTCGCCATAGAGATCGCCGGAAAAATCGAAGACGAAGGTTTCCAGGAGCGGCGCGCCATTGTCGTCGACGGTCGGGCGGCGGCCAAAGCTGGCGACGCCGTCGTGCAGCGTACCGTCCGCGCGACGGAAGCGGACGGCGTAGATCCCTTCCTTGAGCGTGGCTTCCGCCGGAAGCCTCATATTGGCTGTGGGAAAGCCAAGCGTTCGCCCGAGCTGCTGGCCGCCGACAACCCCGCTTTCCACCGTGAAGCGATAGCCGAGCAGACCGGCGGCCTCGGCCACCTCGCCCTTGCAAAGCAAGGCACGGATGCGGCTCGACGAAACCACCTCGGCGCCTTCGTCGCGAAAGGCGTCGACGAGGGTAACACCGAAGCCGTGGCGCTCGCCGGCAGCCATCAGATAAGCCGGCCCGCCCTGGCGGTCCTTGCCGAAATGGAAATCGAAACCGGTCACGGCGTGGGTGATGCCCAGCGCCCTCTCCAGCACATCGGTGACGAAGGCTTCCGCCGACAGCGAGGCGAAGTCGCGCGTGAAGGGCTGCTCGACGAGCGCGGCAAAGCCCAGCAGCGACAGGAGGCGCGCCTTCATCGGCGGCGGCGTCAGCACGAAAAGCGGCAGATCAGGCCTGAAAACCGTTCGCGGGTGCGGTTCGAAGGTCAGCACCAGGGCCGGTACGCCACGCCGCACGGCCTCCGCCAATGCCCGTTCGAGCACGGCTTGATGGCCGCGGTGGACGCCATCGAAATTGCCGATCGCGACCACGCCCCCTCGCAGATCTGCGGGTAGCGGCGCGGTTGTCGTAAGATGCTGGAACGCGACCATTGCCACTTACTGCAGTCTTGCGATCACGGCCACCGGACGAAAGCCGTGCCGCTCCAGGAAGAGCCCGAGCTTTGCCGGATCCGGCCGGGATGGATCGCCATAGTCGCGGGCATGAATGCCGCCAGAGACATAGAGGACGTCGAAACCATTGTCGGCAGCGCCCTTGACGTCGGTCATCATGCCGTCGCCGATTGCCAGTATTCGCGAACGCTCAACCGACCGGCCGAGGATCTCGGCCACCTCCTTCATCGCGACCTCGTAAATCGGCGCGTAGGGTTTTCCGGCGATCAGCGTGCGACCGCCGAGCTGCGCGTAGTCGCGCGCGAGCGCGCCGGCGCACCAGATGATCCGTTCGCCGCGTTCCACCATGATATCGGGATTGGCGCAGATGAACGGCAGGTTCCTGGCGCGCAACCGGCGCAGCAGTTCCGTATAGTCGTCGGGTTTTTCGACCTCGTCGTCGAACAGCCCGGTGCACACGACGCCGGCAGCCTCGAACTCCTCGACGAGTTCGACACCGAGGCCGTCATACAGGGTCAGATCGCGGTCGGCGCCGATGTGGAAGACCTTGCGCGGGCCCTCCGCGATCAGATCACGGGTCACGTCGCCCGAGGTCACCACACGGTCATAGGCTGATGGTGGGACGCCGATCACGCTCATCTGCGCCACGACATCGGCGCTGCGGCGCGGCGAATTGGTGATCAGAACGACAGGAGTGCCGTCCGCCCTTGCCGCCGCCAGCGCGGCCGCGGCAGCCGGAAAATGCCATTCGCCATTGTGCACCACGCCCCAGACATCGCAGAGAATTGCCGAATAGGCTTTCGAGACATCTTCGAGCGAGCCGACGATTTCAGGCGAATCCGCCATGCCGTTTCCTTCAGTATGATCGTTGCGGTTACAGCGGCCGACGGTTCTCCGCGGCCGGTTCGAATTATCCGAACCGGCCCATGCTGTCACCAGCTTTCGCCTTGATCGGCGCGAATTGCGGCGCAAGCCGCGGCCTTGATTGGTTAGCGGTTGGTGAAGCGCCGACCAAGCAATAGAGCGGTTTCCCAAACCCGTCCTTCAGCGTTTCGTGGAAAGCTGGCGCCGGCCGAGAATCCGTCGGCGGGGGCCGCTGCAAGCATGTTTGAAATCTGGCGTCAGTTCCGCCGCGACAGGCGCGGCAACTATGCTCTCATGACGGCTGTGGCGATGGTGCCGCTGATGGGCGGCCTGGCGATCGCGGTCGATTTCACGGAAATGAACCGTGAAAAGCAGATGGTGATGAACGCGCTCGACGCCGCCAACTTCGCCACGGCCCGCCGGCTGACGGAAGGCGCCACCGACGACCAGTTGAGAGCCTACGCGCTCGACTTTTTCAACGCCAATTTGAACGACATCGATCCCGCCAGCGCGACGCTCAACGTCACCTTGCCGAGCAACACCAGCGGCGGCGGCCTGCTGACCATGACCGCCCAACTCAATTACAAACCCTATTTCTACCCCGCATTCGCCCAGTTCGTCGGCAAATCGGCGACCGATGCCAACCAGAGGCTCAGCGTCAACGTTACCTCGCAAGTACGGCTGAAGAACACGCTGGAGGTTGCCCTGGTGCTCGACAATTCCGGATCGATGGTCACGCCCGGCACCGGCTCAGGACAGATGCGCATCGATCTGCTCAAGACAGCGGCCAAGCAACTGGTCGACACGCTTGCCCAGCAGGCCGCGATGATCAAGCAGGTCGACAGGCCGGTGCAATTCGGCCTCGTGCCCTTTGCCGCCTCCGTCAATGTCGGCCCCGGCAACGGCAACGCCTCGTGGATGGACACCGAGGGTCTATCGCCGGTATCGAACGAGAATTTCGACTGGTCGACGCTGAACACGGCCAACAAATACGCCCAGCAGACCAACGGCATCTGGTACAAGCGCGGCACCGGCTGGGGAACCGAGGAAGGCCAGATGCTGACCCGGTTTTCGCTCTACCGCGACATGAAGGTCGTCACCAACCACGAGCGTGTCGTCAATAGCAAGCGCGTGGTCTGCGACGAATACAATTCGAACAACACCTGCAAAAGCAGCCACAACGAATACGACTATGTCGATTCCTACGGACCGTTCGCCAGCTGGCAGGGCTGCGTCGAGGCGCGGCCCTACCCTTACAATATCAACGACGCCACGCCGTCCGGTGGCTCGGCCAATACCGGCATCGCCGTCGGCGATCCGGCAACGATGTTCGTGCCGATGTTCGCCCCCGACGAACCCGGCAATCACTGGAAGCTCACCCAGGACCCCGACGAGGCCGCACCGGTAACTTATGGAGCCATCAACAGCTGGTGGAACGACGATCCATCGAGCAGCAGCGGCCAAGCTCGGCTGCGCAACATGGCCAAATATTTCCAACCGCGGCCGATCGATGCGCCGGCGCTGCCCGCCGGCAACGGGCCGAATTACAGCTGCACCACCAACCCGATCACGCCGCTGACCGACGTCAGCGTCGCCGACGGGCTCACCTCGATCAAGGCGGCGATCGACCTGATGCAGCCGAATGGCGGCACCAATGTTCCCGAGGGTATGGCCTGGGGCTGGCGGGTGGTCTCGAGCGGAGAGCCGTTCACGCAAGGGCGCCCGGAAACCGAAAGAGGCAACGACAAGGTGGTGATCGTGCTGACCGACGGCGCCAACACCTATTATACGCCATCCTCGCTGGGCTACTCCGACCCCGCCAATTCGAAATCGACCTACGCGTCCTTCGGCTACCTCAACCCCGGATACAACGGCACCCCAATCGGACGCCTGTTCATGGGCACATCGAGCGCCATCGGTCAGTTCGACTATTCGAACGGCAACTATACCAATGCCCTCAACGAGCAGATGGCCACGCTCTGCAACAACGCCAAGGCAGCCAACATCATGGTGATGACGGTGGCGCTCGACCTGTCGACGACCAAGACCAGCGACAAGCTGGCGATCGATGCGCTGAAATCCTGCTCGTCGAATTCGCGCTTCCGCAAGGATGCGACGGATCCGAGCAAACCGGCGAAGCTGTTCTGGAATGCGACCGGCGCCAGCCTCGCAAACGATTTCAAGGAAATCGGCAACGAGCTGTCCAACCTGCGCGTGGTCGGCTAACCCGAGTTCCTTCCCCTGGCGCAACGCCCGACGCCGTCAAGCCCTTGCGGGCGCCTGCCGTGACAGGCACAGATTGGCCGCTCGCATGGTCTCTCATCATCGCGGCAGGCTGGGGAACGAACAATGCCCGACACCGGCAACCATCTTGCCTTCGCGCTGGTCTGCCTCGGCATGGTGCTGACGCCGGGTCCGAACATGATCTATCTGATCTCGCGCTCACTGTCGCAAGGGCCCAAGGCAGGACTGATCTCGCTTGGCGGGGTTGCGGTCGGTTTCCTGTTCTACGTGCTGTCGGCAGCGTTCGGCATCACGGCGCTGCTGATCGCGGTGCCCTATGCCTATGATGTGCTGCGCTTTGCCGGCGTACTCTACCTCTTGTGGCTGGCTTGGCAGGCCGTGAAACCGGGCGGACGCTCGCCATTCCAAGTGCGCGACCTGCCGAAAGACCGGCCGCGCAAGCTGTTCGCCATGGGATTGATGACCAATCTGCTCAATCCCAAGGTGGCCGTTCTCTATCTGTCGCTGCTGCCGCAGTTCATCAGCCCCGGCAAGGGCCATGTCCTGTCGCAGCTTCTGGTGCTGGGCGCGACGCAGATATCGATCAGCCTCAGCGTCAACGCCGTCATCGCGCTGACGGCCGGCTCGATCGCCACATTCCTCGCCGGACGACCGCTATGGCTGGTCATCCAGCGCTGGTTGATGGGAACCGTGCTGACGGCGCTGGCGCTGAAGATGGCGACCGACGCGCAGCGCTGAAGCGTCACATCGGCCGGCGCGGCGGCCGGATCTGCGCCGGCTCGACCACCTTGCGGTAGAGATGCCAGGTCGCGTGGCCGAGAATCGGCATGACGACGGCCAGACCGGCAAACAGCGGGATCGAGCCGATCACCAGCAGCACCGCGACGATGAGGCCCCATAGCGCCATCTGCAGCGGATTTGCCATGACCGCGCGCGCCGAGGTCTCTATCGCCGAAACGGCGCCGACATCCCGATCGAGCAAGAGCGGGAAGGCAACGACCGTGGTCGCCAGCACGACCACCGCGAAGACCAGGCCGGCCGCGTTGCCGAGAAGGATCAGCCTCCAGCCCTTGCTGGTCGTCGACACATCCCGCAGGAAGGCCCCGACCGAGGCCGGCGGCTCGCCGCCGAAGAGGCTGGTGTAGATCGACTGCGCCGTGAACAGCCACAACAGGAACAGCGCGAACAGCATGATGCCGATAACCGCTATCGAGGGCAGCGCCGATGAATGACGAACATCGAGCGCATGCCGCCAGTTGGTGTTCATGCCGAGCTCGCGCCGGCGGCTGATCTCATAGAGCCCGATCGCGGCGAACGGTCCGACCAGGGCAAAGCCCGACATCAAGGGATAGACGAGCTGGATGGCGTTGGAGCCGGACGTCCACTGCGTCAGGATCAGGCCGGCGACCGGATAGATCAGGCACAGGAACACGTAATGCGAGGGCTTGGCCCAGAAGTCCTCGGCGCCAAGCCTGAGCGCGTCCCTGAGGTCCGCCGTGGAAATTCTGCGGATCGCAGGTTGCACATGCATCCCGTACGCGTCCGCCATGACATGAAAGCCGGCCATAACCTTCCTCCGTTTTTCTCGGGGGGCGGTCACCGCCTAGGGTGGCTGCCCGTAGCTGCCACTTCAAGAACGCTCGCATAATAGCCGATCTTCCCGGGATTGTCGCCGCGCCTCATAAGGTTCACTCGTCTGGCGAACCACTGAGTTCATTTTAGAATCCATGCATTTTAGCTATTGCTTAAATTACTCGTAGAGACCCACAGCGTATCACCTGAGCTTTACAAACGTTGGCGTGGGGCGATGTTCACATTGAAGGGCTTCTGGTCTTGCGAACGGGGCAATTTCGCCATGGCGACCGCCGTAGCCTTGCTGCCGATAATGGCTGTCGTCGCCGGCACCCTCGACCTGACGGGGACGAGCGATGACGCCGCGCAACTGCAGAACTCGCTCGACGCGGCTGGCCTTGCCGTCGGTACCAAATACCTGCCCAGCATGAGCGCGAGCGATGTCCAGGGGCTTGGGCTGACATTCTTCGCAGCCAATTTGAGCATTGCCGACCAGCAGGAATATTCAGACAGCGTTTCCGCCTTTTCGGCCACCGCCAGCGGCGATCCGAGCGCCTATTACATCTCGCTGTCGTCCGGCATCAACCGTCCGAGCTTCATCAATGGCGCTGCCCCCTGGCCAGCTCAACGGTCGGCGACGGTCAAGATGCACCCGGGCGCGCAGGCCTGCGTGCTGGCGCTCGATCCGCATGCGTCGGCGGCGGTGAGCCTGCAAGGCTCGACCGATGTCGCCATGAGCAACTGCGTGATCGCGGCAAACTCGGACGCATCCGACGCCGTCAGCAGGGGCGGTTCCGCGCAGGTTTCGGCGGGCTGCGTATCGGCCGTCGGCGGCACTTCCGGGCTTTCTCCGCCCGCTGCCGATCTCACCTGCGGCGCGCCGCTCGAACATCAATATGCGTCCTTCGATCCCCTCGCCGATATCGTCCCTCCCCCCTACACACTTTGCCTGCCGGTGCCGAACGGCAAAACCTACACGCTGTCGCCCGGCACCTATTGCGACAAGACATTGTCAGGAAACATCACGCTCAACCCGGGCGTCTACATCTTGCGCGGCGTCACCCTGAAGCCGGGCGGGAATGGCAGCCTGACCGGCCAGGGCGTAACCATATTCCTCACGGAAGGGGCACAGATCACCATAAACGCAAATGAAAAGGTGAACCTTTCCCCGCCGACCAGCGGGCCTTACGCCGGCATCACGATCTTCCAGAGCCGCGGGAACATTTCGGCCTTGACCCTGAATGGCGGCGCAAATTCGGTGATCAGCGGATTCGTCTATGCGCCTGACGCGGCCGTTTCGTTTGCCGGCAACTCGGATATGAGTGGTCAGGGGGACTGCCTGAGGCTTGTTGGCTTGACCGTGCAGATGACAGGCAACTCTTCCATCAAGACCGACTGCACGGCGGTGTTCGGAAATCGAGAGATGTACTCCAGCCGCCTCATCACGCTTGTGAACTAGCGGCCAATGGCCGCTTCGATCGAGATTTTTCACCGCCTGCCCGGCAAAAGCCATGATCGCGACCGAGTCAGGCACGCATGACCACTTCGAAAATCGATTGCGATCGGATCGCGAACTTGAACAGGCGCACCTGGCTCAAGACGGCTGGGCTCAAGGCGGCTGGCCTGGCGGCCTTGCTTGGGCTTGCCGCCTGCAGCACCGTCTCGCTGCCGACAGGGCAAGGCGCCGGGGTTTCCTCCTCGGCAACCGGCACGCTGGCAAGCCTGCGCGCCACGGCCGGGCGCGGCCCGCTGACCCCCGACGCGCAGTTGGAGCAAGCAGCATTGCAGCAGGCCGGCTACATGGCGAAGCGTGAAAACATGAGCCACACCACCGGCTGGGGCAAGGATTTCGCCTCGCGCATGAGGGACAATGGCGTGCACGGCGCCGCGGCCGAGAACATCGCGGCCGGCCGCTTCGACCAACAGAAGCTGTTCGATATCTGGATGCATTCGCAGGGGCACCGGCGCAACATACTCGATCCGGACTTCAGCCGCTTTGGACTTGCCTACGTTCGTGACGGCCGCGACCCCAACCTGCGCTACTGGTCGCTGGTGCTCGGCAGGTAGCAAAGACATCGCCGGCAGCGGCCATCCACTGACGAACAGCCGCTACATCAGTCCATATGGGCGGCAGGCGCGCCGCCGGCCGGCGCCGTTTTCGGCTTGCGCAGCAGGAAGACGAACGGGATGGCGGCCAGCGTCATGATCATCAGAATTTTGAAGTCGTTGACGTAAGAGATCATCATGGCCTGCAGATTGACCATGCGGTCGACCTGCGACAGTGCCGTCGGATCGCCGCCGGCGGCCGCCGGCGAAACCGCCCAGAGATTGGGATTGAACGGGTTGATGAAGGTTGAAAGCTCGGCATGGTTGATCTGCGTGTTGCGCACCAGCAGCACGGTCACGACCGACACGCCGATCGACGAGCCAAGATTTCGCACTAGGCTGAACAATGAGGTTGCATCGGTGCGGTAGCGGGCGTCGAGCGTGGCGAAGGCAACCGTCGACAGCGGCACGAACACCATGCCCATGCCCAGGCCCTGGATCACGCCGGAGCTGAGGATCAGCCAGTTGTCCATCTGCGGGGTGAAGCTGGCCATGGTGTAGAGCGACTGCGCGGTCAGGAGGAAACCGATGACGACGAGAATCCTGGCATCGACCTTGCCCATGATGCGCCCGACGACGAGCATGGAAATCATGGTGCCGACACCGCGCGGCCCAATGACGATGCCGATGGTGACCGTCGGATAGCCGAAGATGGTCGACAGCATCGGCGGCAGCAGCGACATCGAGGCCAGGATCAGCACGCCCATGACGAAGATGAATGCCAGCCCGGTGACAAAGTTGCGATCGAGGAAAATCTTCGGATCGATGAAGGGATGTTCCGATGTCATCGTGTGGATGATGAACACCCAGAAGCCGGTGAGCGAAAGACCAAGCTCGATCCAGATCTCGACCGAGGAAAACCAGTCGACCTCGCCACCGCGATCGAGCATCAGCTGCAGGGCGCCGACGCCGAGCGATATCATGGCAAAGCCGAAGAAATCGAAGCTGCGCACCCGCCTGGCGACCGCCGGCAGATAGGCCGCCATGCCAAGAAAGGCGACGATGCCGACCGGCAGGTTGATGAAGAACACCCAGCGCCAGTTGAAATTCTCGGTCAGCCAGCCGCCGAGCGTGGGGCCGAGGATCGGTCCCAGCATGATGCCGGCGCCCCATATGGCCATCGCCTGACCATGGCGCTCCTTGGGGTTGATGTCGAGCAGGAAGGTCTGCGACAGCGGCACGATCGCGGCGCCGAACACACCTTGCATCAGCCGGAAAAGCACGATGGTTTCCAGGCTCCACGCCAGGCCGCATAACATCGAGAAGATTGTGAAGCCGACCACCGCCGTCAGGAACAGTTCCTTGCGGCCGAAACGGTCGGCGAGCCAGCCGGTGACAGGGGTCATGATGGCGGCGGCGACGATGTAGGAGGTCAGCACCCAGTTGATGTTGTCGGGCGAGGCGCCGAGATCGCCGGTCATGGTCGGCAGCGCGACGTTGGCGATGGTGGTGTCAAGCGCCTGCATGATCGTCGCCAGCATGAGCGCGACCGTGATCAGGCCACGATGCGGCACTTCTTTGAATGGTTCGGACGTGCTCATGGGGCAGAACTTCCAGAAGGTAACAGAAACGTGTACAACGGGTTTCCGGGCGGCGAAGCCTTCCGTCGAGAGACCTTCGTCGCGGTGGGACGCGATTGTCGATGTGGGGGTTACATCGACTGAAAGTCTCTGATGAGCGGATGCCTGCCGCCCGGAAACCCGAGGACCGACAGGTCCGTGTCGAAGATTTCAGATTTTGGACGCCTGCCACGCGGCTAGGCCCAAACGCTGATCCTTTCCACCCCTCCCGTCAGACCAATCCTCCAACTCGCTTTAACCCGCCTGGTGCCCGCGGGCTGCGCCGACTACTTCGCGGGCTCGCCGGCCGTAGCGTGACCGAAGATCGATGGCCAGCCACGCGCGACGCCCGTATCGACCGTAACAGAGGCGCTCATGCCGGTGCGCAGCGCCATCTTGGCGTCGGGGTCGGTCAGTTCCAGGCGCACCGGGATGCGCTGGGTGACCTTGACCCAGTTGCCGGTGGCGTTCTGGGCGGGCAGCAGCGAGAAGTCCGCGCCGGTACCGGCACCGATAGCCCTGACCGTCGCCTCGAAGGTCCTGCCCGGATAGGTGTCGACCACGATCTCCGCCTTCTGGCCCGGCTTCATGTTGGTCAGTTGGGTTTCCTTGAAATTGGCGTCGACCCAGGTGTCGCCGGTCTCGACCAGCGCAAACAATGGCGTGCCGGAGCCGACATACTGGCCGACCTTGAAGGACGCGGCTTGATAGACGACACCATCGGCAGGCGCCTTCACCGTCGTTTGCTCCAGATCATAGGCAGCCTTGTCGCGCGCCGCCAGCGCCGACATCACCGTCGGATGCTTGTCGGTTTCGATGTCGGGGTTGCCGCCGAGTGCCGCCTTGGCGCTGACGATGCCTTGCTCGGCAACAGCCAGTTGCTGCCTGGCTTTGTCGAGATCGTTCTTGGCCTGATCCAGCGACGACTTGGCGTTGATGCCCTTCTGGGCAAGATCGGCGGCGCGATCGAATTGCGACTGCGCATAGTCGACCTCGCTGGCAGCGGACTTCTGCTGCGACAGCGCCTGGCTATAGGCCGCGCGCAACTGCTCGACATTGAGGCGCGCGGTAGCGACCGCGGCGTCCGCCTGGGCGAGCGCGATCCGGTAGGGCTCGGGATCGATGGCGAACAGGAGCTCGCCGTGCTTGACCGTCTGGTTGTCCGATATGGCGACCTGGACGATGCGACCGGCCGTATCAGAGGCGATCGACACCTTGGCCTGCTGCAGATTGGCGTTTTCCGTTTCCTGGTAGCGCCCGCCCGTCACCCAGACATAGCCGCCGCCGATGATCAATGCCGCCGGCAAGGCGAACATCAAGAAGAAGCGGCCGATGCGGCGCTTCTTCTTCGGCGCCGGTGCGGGTTGCACGGGAGGAGCGACCGCGACCGGGGTTGATGCCGGTTGGACCGGCTTTTCCATCTCCACCTTGGGAGCGTTTTCTTCTACCTTGGCTACCGCGTTCATGCTGTCGCACCTTCCGCACTCTTGATCTTTTCAAGCGACGAAGCTTCGCTTTCCGTCAGATTTTGCACGATTACATCCAGCGCCCGGATCAGGACGCGCCGGTCTTCCGGCGAAACGCCGCTGAGCGATTCCTCATAGACCTCGCCAGCAAGGCTCTTGACCTCCGCATAGGCCGCATTCGCCTTCTCGGTCGGGAAGATCATGCGCACGCGCCGGTCGGCCGCGTCGGAGCGGCGTTCGATCCAGCCGCCCTCCTCCATCCGGTCCACCAGGCGTGAAACGCTGATCGGCTCGATTTCCAGCAGTTCGGCGAGCCGCGCCTGTGCAACGCCCGCCTCCTTGGCAACGCGGACCAGAAGCCGCCATTGCGCCGAAGACAGGCCGAGCCCGCTGGCACGCGCCTCAAAGCGCTTGCGCATCAGGCGTTGCACGTCGTGGATCAAAAATCCCAATCTATCGACGCCATCCGAAACCATGAGCGATATATATAATAAGCGTGCTTACTATTCAAGATGGCATTTCGCGATGAAAGCCGGCAAACACGTATGGCGGACCTGCAACTCGATCCTGGTTGGCGCCGCGTGAACGCCGTACCCGTCCGCGACAACGCCTGAAAGCCACGGAAGATGCCTTTGTCAAAGGCGGTTTCAGACAATCATGATAACGACGAAGAACGCGCCGAACGAGCTGGTGATGATGCCGATCGGCGGTTCCTGCGGCGGCAGCAAGGTCCGAGCCAGAAGATCGCTTGCCAAAAGGAGCACCGCCCGGAACAGCGCGCTGCTTGCGATCAGGCGCTGGTGCAAGGGACCGGCCAGCCGCCGCGACAGATGCGGGATCATCGGTCCGACACAGATCGCCAGGATCGTGCGCGGCAGCCGCAGGTCGACGACGATCTTGCCGACGGTCTAACCGCGTTCCCTTTTTCGCCCCTCGCCTTTCGGCCTGGGACCATCACGAGCCGCAGCCTAGGCCGCGCGCGGCGGCGAGCCAAGGCGGCGGTCTTTGTCATGTTGTAACAATACAGGCATGTGGTCAGTCACTGTCACGCGCGACCAGTTCCAGCGGCCAGACTTCCCGGATGGTCTGCGGCCCCTCGCTGCCGGCGAAAGCCGGCAGCGAGGCGAGCAGGATTTCGCCGAGCCGCCGTCCCATCGGCTCCAATGCCGGACGGAAAGCGGTCAGCGCCGGGGAGAAATAGCGGCAGAGCGGCGTATCGACGATGACGATCACCGCGATGCCCTGGCCGGGCATGATCCCCATCTCGGCAAGCGCCTTGCAGCCGCCGAGCGCCATCGCG
This sequence comes from Mesorhizobium sp. LNHC209A00, assembly GCF_000502915.1. Classification (NCBI taxonomy): domain Bacteria; kingdom Pseudomonadati; phylum Pseudomonadota; class Alphaproteobacteria; order Hyphomicrobiales; family Phyllobacteriaceae; genus Mesorhizobium; species Mesorhizobium sp. LNHC209A00. Next base: position 14,223 of record NZ_AYWT01000012.1, on the reverse strand, counting down.
TCATTGTTGAAGATGATCGCTGTGGGCGGATCCTTCGAGCGCATGACTTGCGGCGTCACCGCGTACCCGCCGGCTTCGTTGATGAAGCCGTCGGCTATCAGCTCGGGATCGATGTCGATGCCGTGCCGCCGCAGCGCCTTGCGATAGCCATCAAGAAACAGATAGCCGAAGTTTAGGTCGAGCGACGGCCGGATGGCGGCGATGCGGCGGTGGCCGCGTGCAACTAGGCGGTCGACTGCGTCGGCGCCCGCCTTCTCGAAATCGAGGTCGAGCGAGGGATAGGTCTCGTCACCCGACTGGCTTCGGCCAAGCGTCGCAAACGGAAAGCCGGCGCTGCTGAGATAGTCGATGCGATCGTCCTCACGCCGGGTCCAGGCCAGCAGCACGGCATCGGCGCGGCGTGTCTCGACGACCCGTCGCAGGCGCTCCTGCTGATAATCGGCGGGCGCGCCCATGACGATGATCAGGTCGAGCCCGTGCTCGGCCAGTGCCGCTTGCAGCCCGCTCAGAAACGGAATGAAAAACGGCTCGCCATATTGCTGATCGCCCGGGTGGGGCTGCAGCATGAAAGCAACGGCATGGGTGGTGCCTCGGCGCAGGTTCCTGCCCGACTGGTTGGGTGAATAGTTGAGTAGGCGCGCCGCATCGAGCACGCGCTGCCGCGTCTCGGCATTGACATCGGCGCGCCCATTGAGCGCGCGGGACACCGTGCCGATCGAAATATTCAAATGACGCGCAAGATCGTGAATGCTGGATGCCAAGACCAATCCCCTTCCGTTCCCGCTAACATTAGCGGACCTTGCGGCCAAGGCCACACAGACGAACGGCCCACAAATCCGGTTGACATTCTACGCCTTCGGGTGTGTCATCGTAAACGTTTACGGAAGGTCCGTGAATGCCAACCGGGAGGGGTTGGCGGAGGAGCGCCGGATGCTGCACGTCGTCCTGGTCGGGTGCGGAGCCATGAGCAAAACGTGGCTCGAGGCCGCCCGTCAGTCCCCTGAAATCAGGATTGCCGGTCTCGTCGACCTCGACGCCGACAGGGCACGCCAGCGAGCCCGCGAATACGAACTTGCAGGGGTCGCGATCGGCACCGATCTCGACGTCATTCTGGATCAGACCAAAGCCGATGCGGTGTTCGACGTGGTCGTTCCGGCCGCCCGCCGCCAGGTGGCCAATTCGGCCTTTGCCCATCACTGTCACCTGCTGACGGAAAAGCCCCTCGCCGACAGTCCGGCCAACGCCCGCGCCATCGTCGACGCCGCGCGGCGCGCCGGCCGCGTCCACGCCGTCGTCCAGAACCGCCGCTATGTCGCCAATGTCCGGCGCATCCGTCGCTTTCTCGATTCCGGCGCCATCGGCGCGCCGACCAGCATCCACGCGGATTTTTTCGTGGCGCCGCATTTTGGCGGCTTTCGGGAAGAGATGCGTCACGTGCTGTTGCTCGACATGGCGATCCACACCTTCGATGCCGCTCGCTACATGGTCAACGGCGAACCGGCCGACGTCTATTGCCAGGAATGGGAGCCGGCCAATTCCTGGTATCGGCAAGGGTCGTCGGCAAGCGCCACTTTCGAGCTCGGCCGAAACAGGATGTTCACCTATCGGGGCAGCTGGTGCGCCGACGGCTTTCGCACCAGTTGGGAGGGCAGCTGGCGTATCGTCGGTGAGCGCGGCAGCCTGATCTGGGACGGCCATGACGAGGTGAAGGCGGAAGTCGTGCTGCCGGAGCGCGAAGGCCTGATCGACAAGGTCGGGCCGGTGAGGGTGCCTCCCCTCGATCCGTCCGACCGTATCGGCGGGCATCTCGGGGTCATTGCCGACTTCGTGCAAGCCGTGAAAACCGGCACCGAGCCGGAGACGCGGGGCTCGGACAACATCAAGAGCCTGGCCATGGTCTTCGCGGCGATCGAGAGCGCCGAGACCGGTCGTCGCGTGAACATCGCATCGCAGGAAGGATGACCATGCCGAACCCGCTTCTCGACATCAGGATCGGCACCATGGTGCGGGCCAATCTCGAAGACCCGGCCGCCTATGTCAGGCAAATCCTGCCGCTCGGCTTCGAGAGCATCCAGCCCTTCTTCTGGCAGACGCTCGGCGGCAAGGATCTGGCGCGGCTCGCCGGAGAGATTGAAGAGGCGATCGGCAATGCCGACGTCACCGTCAGTTCGATCGGCATGTTCGGCAATCCGCTCGAGAGCGGCGACACCGACCGCGGCGTGCTCGATGCCTGGAAAACGGTCATCGACAACGCCCATCTGTTCGGCACCACGCTGGTCAGCGGCTTCACCGGCCGCATCCGCGGGAAACCGCTGACCGACAGCCTACCGCGCTATCGCGAGGTATGGGGCGAACTGGCCAGACGCGCCGCCGACAAGGGCGTGCGCATCGCCTTCGAGAACTGCGCCATGGACGGCAATTGGGCCGGCGGAGACTGGAATATCGCCCACAATCCGGATGCCTGGGAGCTGATGTTCAACGAATTGCCCGATGACAATCTCGGTCTCGAATGGGAGCCCTGCCACCAACTCGTCTACCTGATCGATCCGATGCCGCAGATCCGCAAATGGGCGCATCGCATCTTTCATGTCCACGGCAAGGACGCCACGGTGCGCTGGGACGTCATCCGCGAGCACGGCGTGTTCGGCCGCCTGCCCTTCGTGCAGATGCGCACGCCCGGCTTCGGCGACAGCGACTGGACCCGGGTGATCAGTGAACTCAGGCTGGCCGGGTACAAGGGCGCCATCGACATCGAAGGCTGGCACGACCCGGTCTATCGCGGCGACCTCGAGATCACGGGGCAGGCACGCGCCCTGGAGTATCTCAAACTATGCCGGGGAGGTGCGAGCTACCTGCCAAATCCGGCGTGAGGATCGGTCGGCGGGAGGAGCCGGCCGCAAGTGGCATTGCCAAAGCAATCGTTCAAAGGCCCTCGGCTGACGAGGAAAACATGGGAGGAACGTGTATGAGCATCGCGATCAGGACGACACTTCTGCGCACGACCGTCGTGGCAGCAGCCACGGCGCTTACCGCCGCAATCTTCACCTTGCCGGCGCAGGCGCTCGACGCCCAATGGTGCAAGGACGTCCACATCCGCTTCTTCGTCGGCGGCGCCGAGGGCGACGCCTTCGGCACCATCGTCTACAATGGCGCCAAGCAGGCAGCGGCCGATCTCGGGCCCAAGGTCGACTACATCTTCTCCCAGTGGGACGCGGAGAAGATGGTGCAGCAATTGCGCGAAGCGGTCGCGGTCAAGCCCCAGGGCATCGCCATGATGGGCCATCCGGGCGACGCCGCGATCATGCCGCTCGCCGACGAGGCGCATAAGGAGGGCATCAAGATGATGTACCAGAACGTCCCGGTGCCGAAGGTGACGGCGGCATTCGGTGGCGGCTATATCGGCGCGCAGCAGGAACAGCAGGGCCGCGCACTCGGCGCCGAAGCGTTCAAGCTCGGCAAGCTGAAGGCAGGCGACAAGGCGATCATGATCGGCCCGTTCGAGAACGAGAGCCGCGGAGCACGCGAGCGCGGCACGGTGGCGGCCTTGAAGGAGGCGGGCGTCGAAGTCATCCAGCTGTCGTCGCCGCCGAGCGGCGAATGGGCTTCCGACCCCAATCTGGCGATACCGGTGCTTACGGCAGCGCTGCTCAACAATCCTGATGTCAAGGCCGTCGGCTATCCCGGCGGACAGATGCTCGGCAATGTCGCCACCTACATGCAGGCAGCTGGCAGAAAGCCTGGCGACATCTTCAATTTCGGCTTCGACACCAGTCCGCAGATCGTCGAGGGCTTCAAGGGGGGCTGGGTGCAATTGACGGCCGACCAGCAGCCATTCCTGGAGGGCTATCTGCCGATCCTCAGCCTGTGCCAGCAGGTGGTGCTGGGTCTGGCGCCGATGAATGTCGACACCGGCGCCGGTTTCGTCACGCCCGAAAATTACGAGATCGTCGCAGAACTCGCCAAGCAGGCGCTGCGCTGACCTCCCAAGCCGCCGGCCGGGATCAGGCCCGGCCGGCGGGGCCGCTGGCGAGAAGGCTGGTGCCAGACAATCAAGCGAGGATGCGATGGCCGAACGTCTCATAGAACTGCGCGATATCGCCAAGTCCTACGGCCATGTCTACGCACTTGGCGGGGTCAACCTCAGCGTCGATCGCGGCGAGGTGGTCGGCCTCATCGGCGACAACGGCGCCGGCAAGTCGACGCTGATCAAGATCCTCTCCGGTGTGGTCAAGCCGACCAGCGGCGAGATCCTCATCCGCCGCAAGCCGGTGACCGGATGGAATGCGGCACGTTCGCGCGAGGCCGGCATTGAAACGGTGTTCCAGGACCGGGCGCTGGCCGTGCAGCAGACGATCGTCCGCAACATCTTCATGGGCCGCGAACTCACCGGCCCTTTGGGCTGGCTGAAGGTCGGCAAGGAAATCGAGGAAGCGAGCCGGCTGATGCGCGAGATCGGCTTCACCTCGAAAGTGTTCACGCCGCATTCGATCGTCGGCCAGCTTTCGGGCGGTGAACGCCAGGGCGTGGCGATCGCGCGCGCCATCTACAAGCAGGCGGAACTGATCGTCCTCGACGAGCCGACGACGGCGCTGTCTCTGACCGAGACCGCCAAGGTCTTCCATTTCGTGCGCCAGGTGCGGGCGAGCGGCCGCTCCATCCTGTTCATCGGCCATAACATCCATCATGTCTTCGACATCGCCGATCGCTTCGTGGTGCTGGATCGCGGCAAGGTCGCGCTCACCGCCGACCGCGGCGAGGTCAAGTCGGCCGAAGACCTCATCAACTTCATGGAAGACGTTGCGCATCCGGGCGGGTTGGCTGGGCTGCACGACACCGGCGACGCGGAGCAGAGAGCACGATGAGCAAGACCATGCAGCCCGATCTGCACGAGCCGTCGGCCAGCATTTCCCGCCAAGGCAGTTCCCAGAGCGAGTGGAAGCACCCGTCCGATCACTGGATGCGCGGCTTCATCCTTGACAACCGCGCTTCGCTTGGCACGCTCGGCGTGTTCGTCGTCATGATGGCGGTCTTCATGATCGCCAACCCGACGGTCTTCACAACCTGGTATCTCTACAGCGCCGTGCTCACCACGCTTCCGGTGGCGCTGTTCGTGGTCGTGCCGCTGGTCTTCGTCGTCACCTGCGGCGAGATCGACCTGTCGTTTCCCGCGACGATGGGGTTTGCCTCCTGGGTCTTCGCGCTGGTGGTGCAGGCGGGCTACGATCCGTTCCTCGGCATCGCGGCGGCGCTGGTCACCGGCACGCTGCTCGGCTTCCTCGTCGGGTCGCTGGTGGTCTATGGGGGGCTGTCGTCGCTGATCGCCACGCTCGGGATGAATTTCCTGCTGCGCGGCCTGATTCAGATCATCAATGAGGGCAGATCGACTTCGCTGACCAGCCTTGCCGACAGCTGGGCCTACAGGATCTTCTCCAGCCAGGTGCTGGGCATTCCGGTGCAAATTTTCTGGGCCATCGCCTTCGTCGTCTTTTCGGCGATGCTCTACAACCGCCACCGCTTCGGCGCGCAGGTGAAGGTGGTCGGTGACAACCCCGACAGTGCCCAGCAGATGGGCATCGACGTCAAGCGCGTGCGGGTGAAAGTGTTCGTCTTCGTCGGCATCGGGGCCGCGATCGCCGGCACCTTCTCGGTGATGATCAACTTCACCTGGTGGCCAACCGCCGGCGACGGTTATCTCTTGCCGGTGCTGGCCTCGGTGTTCGTCGGCGGCACGCCGACCTGGGGTGGCATCGGCACCGTGGCCGGCGGCGCGATCGGCGCCGTCACGGTGTCGTTTATCCAAACCGGCGTCGTGGCGGCTGGCCTCAGCGGCTTCTACGTCCAGTTCTTCAACGGGCTGATCATCATCCTCTCCCTGCTTGGCCACAAATGGAACCAGGCGCGCTACCGCTGAACCAGCCGGCTGGCGATCCGAGCCAACGATAGACGACAGGCCGCGCGGACGACACCGCGCGGCCCGATCGCCTATTTGCGCGATGCGCAATTTCGATCAAGCTGGCCGGGCAACGAGGCGCCACAGTGAGGACGCCACATGCGAGGAACACATGAACCCGACCGAGAAGGCGCTATGGTTTGTGGAAAGCCACCTGCCGGAGGCTGTTACGCTCGACGACGTCGCCCAAAGCAGCGGCGCGTCGCGCTTTCATGTGACGCGCGCCTTCGGCGCTGCCACCGGCCGCTCCGTCATGGGTTACATGCGCTCGCGCCGGCTGACCGAGGCGGCGCGAAGGCTGGCCGGCGGCGCGCCCGACATCCTGTGCGTCGCGCTCGACGCCGGCTACAACTCGCATGAGGCATTCACCCGGGCCTTCCGCGACCAGTTCGGCACCACGCCGGAACTGGTGCGCGCGCAAGGTTCGACTGAGACCCTCGACCTTGTGGAGCCCATCCTGATGGACAATTCGCTTTTGACCACACTTGAACCACCGCGGTTCGAGACCAGCCGGCCATTCCTCATCGCCGGACTGGGCGAGCGCTACAGTTGTGAGTCCAGTGCCGGCATTCCAATGCAATGGCAGCGCTTCGCTCCCTATATCGGCCACATCCCCGGGCAAGTGGCCGGCGTTTTCTACGGCGTCTGCCTCAACGGCGACGATGCCGGCAATTTCGATTATGTCGTCGGCGTCGAGGTGCGCGACTTCGCCGATCTGCCGAAGGAATTCCAACGGGTGCGGGTGCCGGCGCGGAAATACGCCGTTTTCACGCATCGCGAACACATCTCGACCATCCGGCGCACGATCAACACCATCTGGAACAGCTGGCTGCCCGCATCCGGCCATGAGGTTGCCGATGCGCCGGAATTCGAGCGCTACGGGCCTGAATTCGATGCCCGCACCGGCAATGGCGGGCTGGAGATCTGGGTGCCGGTCAAGGCATGACGCGCCGCTACAGCTCCAGTTCCCAGTTCTGGCCGATCAGATCGTTGCCGAAGGAATGGTGAGGCTCTTCCTCGATCAGCTTGAAACCGACCGCCTGGTAAATGTGCCGGGCGGCGGTCAGAATGTCGTTGGTCCATAGGGTCAGCGTTCTGTACCCCCTGGCGCGGGCAAAGCCGATGCATTCCTCGACCAGGCGCTTGCCGATGCCGAGACCCCGCGCCGAAGGTTCGACATAGAGCAGCCGCAGCTTGGCCACCTGATCCGACTTGCGCACGACGAAGACCGAGCCGACGACCTCGCCTTCCCGCTCGGCGACCCAGCCGCGCTCCCATTTCGGATCGTAGGATTTTACGAACGCCGCGAGGATTTCGGCGACCAGCGCCTCATAGGTTGCATCCCAGCCATAATCCTGCGCGTAGAGCATGCCTTGCCGGCGGATGATCCAGCCAATGTCGCCGACCTGCAGCGGCCGCAGCAGATAAGGGATTTTGAGCTCGGCATCGACATCCAGCAGACGCTGCACGGTCCGCATAGACTTGACCAGCCGGTCCTGCTCCGACGCAGGCAGACGATCGAGCAGCGCCGCGACCTGATCGTGCGAACCCTTGTTAAGCGGCGCGAAGGCGTTCCTGCCCGCCTGCGTCAGCGCGATCGACGATTGCCGAGCGTCCGAAGCCAGGGTGGCCCTGGAGATGAGGTGAAGGCGCTCGAACTTCTTCAGCAAACGGCTGACATAGCCGGCGTCGAGACCGAGATCGCGCCCGAGATCGGTCGCGGTCAGTCCGTCACGATGCGCCAGTTCGTAGAGCACGCGTGCCTCGGTCAGCGAGAAGGCGCTCTTCAGCAGCCCTTCATCAAGCAGTCCGATCTGGCGGGTGTAGAAGCGGTTGAACGCCCGCACCGCATCGATCAGGTCCTTGTTCGGCGCAGCCTTGTCTGGCTGATGGTGGATTGTCATTCGAGTCATCTCCTGCCGGCACAGGATCGATCATTTACTTGACTGAGTCAACTATCAAGGAAGGTGCCCGAGATGCCTACATCATCGGCAACACCGGCCAGCGGTCGACGATCCTGCCACCGGAAAGCACCGCGATCGGTCCGAACTGCTGCAGCACGGCCTCGCTCTGCGTCGGCCGCAGGAACGCATAGTCGCCGGGCCTGACGACGGCCTGGGCGAGCAGACCCATGAACTGCTGGTTAGAAGATAGGCCAATCAGGCCGTTTGTCGTCATGCCTTCGGGAAACAACGGTTCGGCCATCCACTTGCCGCCATAGACATAGCAGCCCTTGCGCGGAAACCGGCCAAGCGCCTGCAGCAGACGTGAGACCGCCGGCGGGCCAGGCAGCATCGGCTCGACCACTTTCAGGATTGGCGTCGCGATGAAGGCCGCCGGCTGGAAGCCATCAAGGCCGGGCGTATCGAAATCGACGGGTAGGACGAAGGCCGAGCCCATCGACACTTCATTTGCAATGCCGCCATGATGAAGCAGCGCGGTCTTGCTGCCGCCGATGTTCAGGATATGGCGCTGGTCCGCGCCAAGGCGTGCGACGAAAGCGGCGGCCTGTTCGGAGGCTCGCGCCAACGCCTTGGCCGGTCCACCAAACAGGCCGGGTATGTGCGGCGCATGCGCCTCATAGGCCATGACGCCTTCGCAGCGCAGCGCTTTGTGGGTGGGCAGGGCATTCAGCGCCCGCGACAGGGCCGCCGGTTCGGCAAAGCCGCCGCGATGCAGTCCGACATCGATTTCGAATGCGACGCGCAATTCGACGCCGAGTTCGTCGGCGAGCGCGCCATATTCCGCCAGCCTCTCCTGTGTATCGATCAGCCAACAGACCCGCGACCAGGCTAAACCGCCTCTGGAAAGCACCGCCCTTGCCGCGCCAACCGGCATCGGTTTGCCATACAGCAGATCCGCATCCGGGAACTCCCTCAGCACCGCCTCGGTGATCGGCGGATGGAAGGTCATGAGGCGGTGGGTTCCAAGCGCCTTGCCGATATGGGAGAGCAGCGGCAGGCAAGCGAGCGACTTGTCGACCACCCTCACGGCAAGGCTGGGGTCAAGCCTCTGCTTCACCAGGGCAATGTTGCCATCCAGCCGATCGAGGTCGAGCAGCAGGCAGGGTTGGAAAATGCCCGCCTCTTTCAGCGCATCCGAAAGCGTGGCGAAATACGCCTTCATGGCTGGATGCCGAAAGAACTGGGTTCGATGCCGAACAGGTCGGCCATGTATGGCGAGACGAAGCGGTTCTGCGGATCTATGTCGCGGCGCGCCGCCATCGCATCGTCCCAGCGCGGATAGAGCTTTTTCAGGTCGGCCGCTTTCAGGCTGTGCATCTTGCCCCAATGGGGCCTGCCGCCATATCTGCGGAAGATCGGCTCGGCCGCGCGCATGAACGGCAACGGATCGTTCGCTGCGTCATGGTGGATGGCGATGGAACAGGTGAGCCTTTTGTGGAAAGGCGAGAGCCAGAATTCGTCCGATGCCACCGACCGCACTTCCATCGGGAAATAGACTTCCGGGAAATGCTTCTCGGTCAGTTGGATGATCTCGGCCAGCGCCTTCGGCCCCTCCTCGAACGGAAGGTGATATTCCATCTCGTTGAACCTGGTCTGCCGGTCGCTGGCATAGACGTTGAGCCAGTCCTGCACGTAATCCTCGGCCGGCACCTTGGCGACCGCGCCCAGGATCAGCCCGCGGCGCAGCGACGGCAGCCAGGCAAGCCCGGTGCGCAAGCGGCGCAGCGTGCGCAGGGAGCCCTCGTCATCGTCGGTCGGGCGCGGGGTGGTCGCCTCGGTGCTGAAGTCGCTGGCGATGAACTGCGCGTAGCCTGAAAATGGGATGTAGTAAAATTCGGCCGACCGGTGCTCGTTCATCATCGTTTCGAAATCGCGCAGCATGTCGGCTATCGGCAGCACCCATTTGCGGCGCCGCAGCCGGTAGGTCGCGATGTTGTTCAACGTCACTTCGCTGAGCACACCGAAGGCGCCAAGCGCAACGCCGATCGCATGGATCGTTTCCTGATCCCCTTCCCGCTTGAAGTCGCGGACCTTGCCAAGCCCGTCGACGATCTGCACCGTTTCCAGCTGTGTGTGATAGGCACCCAGCGTCGGCCCCGAGCCATGGGTGGCCGTGCCCAGCGCGCCGCCTATCGCCTGGCGGTCGATGTCGCCCATATTGGGCAGGCCCTGGCCGATGCCTTGCAGCATGTGCATGAGCGGACCAAGCCGCGTCCCGGCCCGCACGCGCGCCTGGTTTTTTTTCGCGTCATGAGCAACCAGCCCTTCAAGCTTCTCCAGGGACAGGATGGTGCCTTGGGACTTCACCAATGGCGTGAAGGAGTGACCGGCGCCGACGACGCGGACCGGGCCGGGTGCGGTGCGAATGAGATCGCCGAGTTCGCCGGCATCGGCCGGACTGGCAAGCAGCCGCGGCTCGGCGGTGACAAAGCCGGACCAGTTGCTCCAGCCGTTCGACATGGTGCTCACGCAATCGCGCGGCGACGCCGCGCCACCAGGACAAACAGGCCGAGCAACGCCACGCTGGCGACAGCGCTTGCGGCGGCGAACTCGGGCACCGGGCGAAACTCCTTGCCGTCGATGAGCAGCGACGCCGCGACCGGTCCGATCGCCAGGCCGAAAAGCTGGGCAGCCGGCACCAGCAGCACGGCGGTGCGGGTCTCGTCGGCGGTGATCGCCAGGCGGATCTGGTAGGGCACGATGAACAGCAGGATAAAACCCATGACCAGGGCGACGCCCCAGAATGTCGTGAGGCCAGGTCCGCTGGCAAGCACGAGCGAGGCGACAAGCGCGACGATGCCGATCGCCGCGATTGCAAGGCGATAGTCGATCCGCGCCTCGAACACGGTCGCCGTCATTGCGCCCAGGACCTGCGCCGCGAGGCTGGCCGAGACGATCAGCCCCACCGTGCGGCCATCGATGCCGAATTGGACGCCAAGCGGCTCCAGAAAAGCCCATACGGCGCCGAAGAACATGAAGTAGCAGAAGACCGACAACAGCGCGGTGATCGAGGGAACCGTCAGCACATTGGCGAGGTTTTCGTCCTTCGGCAGATCGGCATATTCGGCGGGGACAGCAAACGCGACCACCAGCGACGCGACGCAGACGACGGCAAGAACGAGGAAGCCGCCCGCCGACCCGGCGGCTGGAATGACATAGAGCGCCAGCACCAGGGCAACAGCGCATTGCGCCAGGGTCTGCATGGTGACGAAATAGCCGCCGATGCGTTCGGCGCGCCGCGAACGGGCAATCAGTTCGGTGGCGACCGCGACAAGGCCGCCTTCGGCAAGGCCGGCCAGCGCGCGGGCCGCCATCAGCGTGTTGGGGCCGGCGGCATAGGCGGTCCACACATTGGCCAGCGCCAAGAGCAGCAGGAGGACGGCACTTTTCCAGCGCATGTTGTGGACGGAAAGCAGCATCGCTACGATCGCCGAACCGATCGCGATGGCGATCATCTCGGCGGTGGCGACCAGCGCCAGTTCGTCGCCGCTGACATGGCCCTCGGTATAGAGGGCGCCGAGCAGGACGGGCTGCAGACCGAGAATGAGCAGGCCGACCGACCCGATCCACAGGGCCGAGGCGAGCTGCCCGCCGCTGGGATTGCCGACCAGCCAGTCGCCTTCGCCCTGAAGACCAGCGCTTGTCGAAGTCAAAGGCGCCTCCCAACGTCCTTGCCGCACGCCAAAAAAGCTGACAGTCTGTCAGCATTCCAGAAACTGATACTTGATCATATTTCTTGTCAACCGGAATTTGGGAACTCGTGCGAAAGATCGGTGCATGAACCAAGCAAGTCGAACGATCACCGAGCCCAGGCGCAGGCCCAAGCAGGAGCGCAGCCGCGAGCGCATCGACGCCATCCTGTCGACCACCATGCGGCTGATCGGCGAGAAGGGCATCGACGCCGTCACCATGAAGGAGGTCGGCATGCATGCGGGCGGGCCGATCGCCACCGTCTACCACTACTTTCCCAACAAGTCGGCGATCCTGGCAATGCTTTATGAGCGGTTTTCCGAAGCCAGCCGCGCGCGATTGACGGCGATCGTCGCCGATGTCCGCGAAGCGCCCGACGTCATCACCGCGTCCGACCGGTTGCTTGACGACTACCTCGGCCGGGTCGCCGGGGATCCGGCCATCCAGGATCTGCAGAACGCCATCCAGGCCGACAAGGCGCTGAAGAATCTCGACATCGCCGAAACCCGGCATCAAGCAAGAATGTTCTGCGACCACGTCATCGCCTTGCTCGAGCCGGAAAAGCACGAGCAATTCGAACGCATGGTTCTGCTGATCTTCCAGCTCGCCGGCGGCGTTGTGCGCCTGGCGCTTGCGCAGGGTGAAGCGGAAGGTCGCCGGACCATCGAGGATTACCGATCGATCATCCACACTCAGTTGCGGCTGTTTCTTTAGCGACCGGCAATTGGGGACCTATCTCGCCCGGCGGATGAGGCCTTCGAAACCATCGGCCAGGTCGGAAGCGCCGGCCGCGAACATCTTCACCAGGTTCTGCGGGCGGCCGGGCGTCTTGTTGGCATCGAGGAGGATGGCCCTGCCCTCATGCATGACGAAATCGAATTTCCCATAGTCGAAGCCGAGTTCACGCCGCCGTTCGCGCAGTTCGTCGGGAACAGCGGCGGGCTCGCGCCGGATCGTTTCCGATGCCTTGACCATGCTGTTTGGCGAGACGTAGCGGGTGCAGCGCTCGCGCTCTCCGCAAAACACCCAGAAGCGCACCGCAAAGCCGTCAGGTTCTTTTTCCGGGATGAACTTTTCCACGACCAGATCATCGCGATCAAGGACGCCATCGGGAACGTCGTCCCGGGATTGGTAGACCTCGTAGGACGGCATGGCCGGCACGTGCGCAAAAGGTGCCGGTTGGCCGGCACGCCTCGACCGCCGATTGAGCCGTGTCTCCGGAATGCCCTGGTTGTTGAGATTGCTTTTGACGATGACCGGGCCCAGCCAGCCGTTGCCCTTGGCCAGAAGCGCTCCGCTTACCCGCCGTTTCGATATATCGGCGGCCCCGACATTGAGGCATAAGGGAAAACTCCGCGCATAGTCGAGATAATCTGCCGGCGTCGTTGTCGCATCGACGTGCAGAACCGCGACATCGGCGCTGGATTGTCCGGAGAGGCCAGGCTGAATCCGGACCGAATGGCCCCTCCTTTTCAGGTCCTCCAGAACATCGAAAAGCATGTAACGGCTATTCCGGCGCAGCAGAAGGCCGCGGTGACCCAGGAACCGGTCATGCTCATGCGTTATGACAATGATGCGCGCCACCAGCTAGCCCCTTGGCTTCCATCCCCACTTCCATTAAGCGGCTCTAATCAATCAATGCCAGACTTTCCTGGACTCCAACGGGTCTGCATGACGAATCATTGGGATAATTATCATCGGCACTGGAAGCTCCTGGACGCCCCGCTCCGGCCGACGCCGGAAACCGTTGGCATATTCGAGCGCGAACTCGATCTCGGAAATGCCGATGTCCTTCTGCTTGGGGTGACACCTGAACTGGCTGTTCTAGGCAGATCGATGTTGGCGATCGATCAATCGGCCACCATGATTTCTGGCGTATGGGCCGGCGACAACACATCGCGAAGGGCGATGGCCGGCAACTGGCTTGACCTCCCGGTCGCGCAGAAAAGTTTCGACGCGGTCATCGGTGACGGCTGCCTGTCGGCGGTCGATACCAAGGCCGCGCGCGGTTCGCTGTTCGGTGAAATCGCAAGGGTACTGAAGCCTGGCGGGCACGCGGCGATCCGCGTGTTCGCTCGGCCGGAAACCGTGGACGGCCTGCGCGGCATCGAAGCTCTGGTCCGAGCCGGCGGAATCGAGAATTTCCACGCGCTCAAATGGCGGATCGCCATGGCGTCCACGACCGTCGATTGCGACAGCAGCGTCGATGTGCAGGCAGTCCGTGCGGCATTCGACAAGCTGTTTCCGGACCGGGAGGCTCTTGCGGCAGACACGGGATGGAGCATGGCATCCATCAACACGATCGATGTCTATGCGGGCTCCGAAACGAGGTACAGCTTCGCGACGCTGGCCATGCTCGTGGACGAGGCGCGAGGTTGGTTCGACCAGGTGCGCGTCGTGCCAAGCGGCAGCTATCCCCTGGCGGAACGTTGCCCGCTCCTGGTGCTCGGTTCTGCCAAGCTTCGATAAGTTCATCGCCATCCTATCAAGAGGCGATTCACGCGCCTTGACTCTGGCAGGCCGGCGGCCTATTTCAGCGCCACGTTAGCACTCGCCTTTGGTGAGTGCTAACCACAGCTCCGGCGCCGCCGGATGTTGTAGGTTGTCCGGCTTCGCCGG
>NZ_AYWT01000011.1:0-151735 GCF_000502915.1 Mesorhizobium sp. LNHC209A00 | reverse complement strand
CAACATCCCCGAGCTTTGGGACGCAATCCGCGACGCCTTGCCACGCTTCACCGCCGAGGAGTGCTCAAACTACTTCTGCGCCGCAGGATACGAGCCTGAGTGATCAGATTCTGCTCTAGCGCGGAGCTCTGAGCCGGGTCGCTCCTGAGATGGTCTCTGCATCGATGGAAACGGTTACGATCGTCGGATATCTCGCAGCCCTATGTTCCATTACCAGCTTCACGCCGCAGGCCTGGAAAATCATCAAAACGCGACCCCAGCCGCGCCCCCACCGCTTTGCCGCGATTGCGGTGGTTAAAGTGGTCTTGCCGACAAACGGCGAGGTGGTCCCGGATTTGAGACAGGGGCCTAAGGTGGATCAACCGATGAAATGAACGATCCAACATGAAGAAACGCAGACGGTTTTCGGCCGAATTCAAGGCCAAGGTTGCGCTTGAGGCGATCCGGGGCCTTTTCAGCACTTCCGGCGAACGCCGATACGCGACAATGCGCTTGGAGGAACCGGTACCGGCCGTTTCGAGGTGGTTCCGGACCGGCTGCGGGGCACGCGAGTCCGCAGGCGTACCTGCCGACCAGGCAGTATCGACGAGCTCGCCGGACCCGCGTTCGGCCGCCCAGCGCCTAGATCAAGGCAATCCCCGCAGGGTACCGGCAGTCATCTATAAGACGTGTCCCCGTTCAGTGCGAGACGAACACCGGCAGCGAGTATTGCTTTAGCAAGATCTGGTCAATCCGCCGCAAGGGCTCACGGATCTGCGAATGGCTATGTGCGCCGGCCACGATCGTGTCGGCGTTTCCTCAGCGGCGCGCCGAGCGGACAGCGCCTCGATTGCCGACAAGTCGCCCGTGTCGGTCAACCGGTCGGTCCCGGCTTGACGTCATGGGCAAGCAGATGGTCGCGCAGCAAGTCGATATCCGTGTCCTTTACGTCGGCGGATCGAACGCGAACACCGTTCCTTTCCGAGCGCGGATCAAAAAGGCGTCCATCTGCACCGCTCGGTGATCAGGCAATCGGGCTTCTTCGCCAACGGGTCTCGGCCGCTAGTCCCGCGGCAGTAAGGGTCATGGGCACGCCTGACGACGTCAACAAATCCCTGGGCACCTCGCTCGCGATCCCGTCGGAAACCTCACGATAAGGCTTTGGCGATCACGAAGGTGTAGCAATGCTTCCATTCGGCAGAGTGCAGTGGGCTTCTGCATCGCCGCTGATCGGATGATTGCCGAGTTCCAGAACCGTTTTTCAGTTGAGGTCAATCAAAGTGCATCATCTCATCGCTTCAGAGATCATGCAGTCCCAGCCTTAAAGGGATCGCAATCGCACTGACCGTCGTCTAGCGGCAGCGTGAATCGAAACATAGTGCCGCGGGGCACGTTTGCACTCGCCCACAAGCGTCCGCCATGCGCTTCGATGATCGACCGGCAGATCGACAGCCCCACCCCCAAGCCAGTTTCCTTGGTCGTGTAGAACGCATCAAAGACGCGCTCGAATGTGGACGCGGGCACGCCTGGACCCGAGTCTCCCATACTAACCAGTATGCCGTTTGCATCTGTTTCGGTGCTGATCTGCAGATTCCGGTTGCCATCGTTGACCTCGCTCATCGCCTCGATAGCGTTGACCATCAAGTTCAGGAAAACTTGTTGCAGCTGGACTCGGTCCCCCTGAACGGTCGGCAAGTCCCAGCACAATTGCGTCCGCACCGCGATGCGGTTCTTGACAACTTCTCCATGGATGAGGTCAATGATCTCGCCTAGCGCCTCATTAACGTCTAAGACTTGTCGCGAGGGCGGCGCTTTCTTTATTAGGGCACGCATCCGATCAATTACTTCACCTGATCGCTTGCCGTCCTTTGCAATATCTTCAAGAGCCTTTCGGACTTCTCTCAAATTGGAAGGAACCCTCTGCAGCAAGCGCAGCGCAACTTGCGCATTGAGGATGATTGCCGCGATCGGCTGGTTGACCTCATGGGCAATCGAGGCGGTCAGTTCGCCCAATGTTGCGACGCGGTTTCCGTGGACGAGTTGCATCTGGACCTCCTGGTAGCGCCGCTCGCTTTCGCGCGCTTCTGCCTCCGCCCGCTTAAGATTTGTCAAATCGAGAATATAGGCGACGCCTTGGTTCGGCTGGCCTTCGAATGCCGCTGCGCCGATCAAAACGGGTACCCGGCTGCGGTCTTTCCTAAAGAACTCCTTTTCGCGGGGTTGCATGATGCCGGTCGACTGAAGCTCTAAAAGTTCGTTCTGGGCGTGCACTTCTTGCCACTCGGCGGGCGTCATGTCGAACCATCGAAGCCCCGCGTCCAAATCCTCACGCCCATACTGCACCATGGAGAGAAACGCCTCGTTGGCGTCGAGAAGCCGTCCGTCCAGGTCCCAGATGACAATGCCTATGACGTTGGAATCGACCAGACGCCGGATCCTGGCTTCTCGGTTCGCGAGTTCTTCGTACAAATGGGTATTCTCGAGCGAGATAGCCGCCTGCGAGGCAAGCACCTTCAGCACCGCGATCCGGCCTGGCGCGAACATGCTAGGGGCCAGGTTGTTCTCGAGGTACAGCACACCAATGACCTTGGCCTGATTGAGCAGTGGCATGCAAAGAACCGAACGAGCATGCCGACTACGAAAATACGGGTCGGCGGCAAAGGGGGACTGGCCGGCGCCATCGTCGAGAATAACGCTCTCTCCAGTGCGCAGGACGTAATGAAGCACCGAATCCGGCAGCACGCCCGCGGCCACGCTCTCATCACGCTGACGCACGACCACCAGATTGTCGCTGGTCGTGGCTTCCGCGGCGATTCGAAGCTCATCGCCGCGCGAAAGGATCAACAGGCCTCGTTCGGCGCCTGCTTGCTCGATGGCTGTGCCCATCAGTGTTTCCAGCAGCTTCTCCAGCACAATCGCGCTTGAGATGGCCTGCGACACCTTGATTACGGTCGCGAGGTCGAGTTGCTCGACAGGCGTCGCCATCGTGCTCGTCGAAGCAGGTACGGGTTCTTCCCTTCTGAGGTGCGGAAATAACTCATCGAGTTGGCGCACCTTCCCATGCGCTCCCCAGCGGAGATAGCAATGCCGGGCGTTGCGCAGATAGCCGTGCGCCGCGATCTCGAAGCCCCGGGCAGCGTAGAAGCGGGACGCAAGCTCACTGGCGAGCGCCTCGTGGTGAACGAAGCCGTTTGCCTGTGCAGAACGGATGGCTTGTTCGTAAAGGTTCGTGGCATCGAGCTCGCGGCCTTCGATCCGGGCAATCTCGGCGCTGACCAACGCCGAGCGGTCCTCGAAGTTTTCCGGGCAGTTCTCTGCCCACTCCTGAAGCTGACGACTATGGGCGACCAACGCATCGAGGTACTGGACACGTTCGCCGGCGCCTACAGCATCATAACGCGCAGCCCGCGCCAGCGCGGCGTAAAAATGATACTCGGCTCGTTCAAGGAAAAAGGGCAAGCTCCGCAGGAACCGTTCAGCATTCGTTGCTGCCGCGACGCTCGCGGCGTGGTCGCCAGCGAAGAAGCGCGCTTCCAGCTTGTGGAGCCAGAAGCAACAGGCCGTAATCGCCAGGCTCGGATCCGCTTCCAGACCTTTTTCGAACCCCTGCTCGTCGAACCCGACGTGGTCTATATAGCCGAACACCGGGGTCAGGCCGCGAAGCGTCCGAATCAGCCCGAGCTGTGGGGTGATGAACTCGACAATCTGACTAAATCTTGCCCGGTGCGCGAGTTCGAGCCCAGCCTCGGCCTCCCGCTGCACCTCGTCGAGTGTGTTCCCGCAGGCGAGGAGGTTTGTGATGAGGTGTTGACGGCAGTAGACCGCACAATTGAGGTCGCCAGTTTGCTGCGCAATTTCGAAAGAACGCCGCAAGAATGGCGGTCCCATACGGACATGCCGCGCCCAGGGATTCACCAGATTTCCGAATACGAGGTAGACGCGAGCCTTGAAGCGGTCCAGCCCATGCTTCTCCACGAGTTGGAGACCCGAGCAACCGAAGCGATACGCCGCGTCGTACTTGCCGAAGCGCGGCCCCAGCACGGTTGCGATGAAAGTGTAAGCGAGGCACGAAGCATCGCTGTTGCCATGCTCAAGGCTGAGATTTACGGTCCTGCACAAGAACAGGCAATGAAGGTTCCAATCCGAGAACAGCGCAGCCGGCGTCGCTTTAATCAGAACGTCCACGGTCGCGAGTGAATTCGCATCCGTCATCAAAGGCAGGTCGATAAGCTCTTCGATTGCGCGGCTGCCGAGCAAAGACCACATTCGTTCGTATTCGCGTCGCACGTCCTCGTCGGCCGGATGGGGCGACCATTCAACCCCTAGATGCCGAAGGTAGTCGAGGCCTACAGCAACCGCGCGACCGGTCTGACCGAGGGTGGTGTAGAGATCTACGCCTAGGCAAGCTATGGCAGCGTGTTCCACGGACGTGAGAGCCTGACAATACAGCGCTTTTAACCGCTCCTCGGCTTCTATCAATAATCCGGTCAGGAACTCGCATTCGGCTCGGTGAAGCTCGAGCGCGAAGGTGAGCTCGTGCTGGCGTTCCCAGGCGTCTTCTGACAACAGCGCTGTACCGGCGACGAGATAGGCAAGAGCTGAGGGAAAGGCCGTGGATTCCTTGGAGCGTTTACCTGCGAGAAGGTTGAGTTCGGCCAATCGCTCGCGCTCGCCTGGCGAGGTGATCAAGGTTGCGCCGCGATTGAGCTGATTGAGAAGTTCAAAGACGGCCTCGTCCCGCTCTTCGGAAGACGTGTGCGCCCCGAGCAGTCTCCCTATTCGAAGGTGCGCCTCGGGGCGCAGTTCCTTCGGGATTAGGGAATAGGCGGCCTCCTGAACACGATCATGGGCAAACCGGTAGTGACGTGCCATACGCTCGACCAACTCCAGACGGCGGGCTGGCCACAGCGCCGAGTCGACCTGCTCTTCATCCATCCCCAGGACCACCGAAAGGGTCGCGATCTCGACGACGTTTCCAAGACAAGCCAGCTGCTGCAAAGCAGTTTGGGCCTCGGCGGGCAGGCGGGAGAGCTTCTCGACCATCAGATCAATGACGTTGTCGGTGTAACCCTTGGCTTGAATGCGCCCGATATCCCACGACCAACAGGCGCCAACATGATCGAAGGTGAGTAACGATTCTTCGGCGAGCGAAGACAGGAACTGAATGGCGAAATACGGGTTGCCACCGGTCTTCTCATGCACCAGTTCCGCGAGCGGCGCGACGCGATCCGACTCGCAGCGAAGAGTGTCCGCAATCAACTGTCTGAGATGCTCTCGTCCGAGCGGGGCCAGAGTGAGCTCCGCGACCTTTCCCCCACAGATCTTGATGGCATCAAGCTTCTGCATTAATGGATGGGCTGCAGTGACTTCATTATCGCGATAAGCACCGATCACCATAAGGTGCTGTACATCCGACCACGTCAGCAGATTCTCCAGCAAATCGAGCGTGGCCGCGTCGAGCCATTGCAAATCGTCCAGGAAGAGCGCCAATGGGTGTTCGGGCCGCGCAAATACGCTTATAAAGCGCTGGAATATCATGTGAAAACGGCTTTGTGCCTGCTGTGCCGGCAGCTCAGGGACTACTGGCTGGTCTCCGATGATAGGCTTAAGTTCGGGGATGAGATCGACCATGAGTCGCCCGTTCGCACCCAGCGCTTCCAGAAGGGCATGGCGCCAGCTCGCTAACTCGGCATCGCACTTGCTGAGAAGATGTCTGACAAGACCCTGAAAAGCCTGCACCAGGGTCCCATAAGGAATGTCGCGCTTATACTGGTCGAACTTGCCGGAGGCAAACAGGCTGCGCGACGGCACCAGCGCCTTGTGCAGTTCATTGACGACCGAGGATTTGCCGATGCCGGAATATCCGGAGACCAGCACCAACTCCGGCGCACCGCTCTTGATAATGCGCTCGAAGATGGCATGCAAGGCCGCGATCTCGCGCTCCCGCCCGTACAGCTTCTCGGGGATCAGCAGCCGATCTGGCGTATCCTGCAAGCCCAGCGGAAAGTCATCGATGCGGCGCCGCGCTTGCCATTCGGCCAGACAGCGTCGCAGATCGCGCTCGACGCCGCCAGCGGTCTGGTAACGTTCCTCGGGCGTCTTGGCGAGCAGCTTCATGATGATCGCTGAGACGGGGGCTAGCACATTGTCCAACCGTTGGCTTGGCGGCACCGGCTTTCTTGCAAGGTGGCAGTGCACCCACTCCATCGGTTCAGATGCGGTGAACGGCATGCAGCCCGTCAGCATTTGGTAAAGTGTGACACCGAATGAATAGAGATCGCTGCGGGCGTCGATCGAGCGGTTCGTCCAGCCAGTCTGTTCAGGCGCCATGTAGGCGAGCGTGCCGGCAATCATTTCGGGCGGCTCCGGCGCCTGTCGCTCCCGTGAGAGGCGCGATGCGATACCGAACCCGGTAACCCGCACATTTCCGTCAGCAGTGCCGACCATAATGTTGGCTGGCTTGATATCCTTATGGATCAGGCCGCGTTGGTGAATCTTGCCTAGAGCTGTCGCGGTGCCGACCGCGAGGGGCAAGAAGCGTCCCAATTCAAGTGGGGAGCCGAGTAGCGCGGCGAGCGGCTGGCCGCCCGGATCATCAAGCATCAACACGGTTCGACCACGGTCGTGCACCATCTCGAGCGGTCGCACCGCCCACTCGCTGTCGAGTTCGTCCTTCAGCCCGCATTCGTGTACGAGACGATGGAGGATGGCGGGCGATGGGTGCTCCGAGGCAGACATTGCTGCGAGTAGGGTGACCCCTTGGCCGGCATGGGTCTCACGCCAAACTCTGCAGAACATGCTCTCGCCATCCTCCCATAAAACTTGGAGGCGGCTGTCTCCATTCGCGCCAGGTCCTGAGGATGGGTTCAACGCCGAACTCCGCGGCTAGCAATGGACGCGAAAGGAACGGCCATGTTCTGCCCCCTTCGCAGGTCGGAGTGTACTCCATCTGCTCCTCACAGACACCTCTTCGCCTTCGACATTGTGACTTCTGCCGCCGGAGCCAGCCTGGTCACACAAACTCGGATAGATCCCCGGCCAAGCCGCAGCGCTTGTGGTCGCACGAAAAAGGGTCGGCACCTACTGCCGCGAACTGGAGACAAGCGGACCAGTTCAGGGGCAATCTCCCGAACTGTTCCATGAGGTGAAGTAGGAATTGACGCCGCTGGGGCGCGCTCTACGGCTGGTTTTTCAGGCGCTGTTTCACTGGCCGCCGGCACGGAAGCCGCCGTCGAGCGCGATGGGTGCGCCACGTGTAGGCTTGCTAGTCAGCCGATCAAAAAGATAAGCTTCATCTCAGGCACCAACAAACTTTATAAGGGAGGCGAATATGAAACCGGCGTCATTCCTTGCCATCTTGGGCCGCGCTGGTGTAGCCGCGGTACTGTCGGCTTCACCGGCGCTCCCGAAGACGCTAACAATCTCCTGGTGGGGTTTCAACGGTGAGAAGCTGACCCAATTCCAGGTCGACCCGTTCAAACTGAAATGCGGCTGCGACATCGTATTCGAGACCGGCAACAATGCCGACCGTCTCAACAAGTTGAAGATCCGAGATGGCGAAGGCGTAGACCTCATCTATCTCACCGATGCCTACTCGCAACTCGGCATCGATGCCGGGCTTTTCAAGAGGTTCGACGCCTCGAAGGTACCGAATCTCGCTCGCGTATATGATATGGGTAAGGATCCGCAAGGGGGCTATGGTCCGGCGTATACGGTCGGCCGCGTGGGCATCATCTACGACTCTGCCAAGATCAAGACCCCGATTACCTCCTGGAACGATATCTGGCGCGATGACATGAAGGGCCAGTTGTCCCTGCCAGGCATTACCACCACGGCTGGGCCGATGATGGTGCTGATCGCCGGCGCCCATGCCGGCGTAGACCCCTATACCGACGAGGACGGCTCGTTCAAGGCCATCGAGGAACTGAAGCCGAGCATCGTTAAGAGCTACAACAACGGCTCCGAGCTCGTAAACCTTTTTTCGACCGGTGAAATCTCTGTGGCGGTGGCGCAAGACTTCACACTCAAGCAGATCCAGGCGGCCGTGCCGACTGCGGTGTGGGCTAACATAACCGATGGGGCCTATGCCACGCTCGACACCCTCAACATTCCCAAGGGTGCGGCCAACACCGATCTCGCCTATAGTTGGGTGAACTATATCCTATCGCTCGACATTCAGCAGGTCAGCGCCGAGCAGGGGATCGACGCGCCGATCAGGAAGGACGTCAAGCTCACCGAGGAGCAAGCCAAGCAATGGGCCTACGGCGCCGATATGATCGCCTCGCTCCAGCAGGTCGACTACAAGAAACTCAATGCTGCCAAGCCGGGCTGGATCGACCGCTGGAACGAAGTGTTCGGCCAATAAGGCACGAAAGAGCGGACGCTCGGCCGGATGCTCTCCTTGGCTCCCGGCCGTTCAGCGGGGTTTATTGCATGGTCTGGCCGTCATGAAGCGCTTTGCAGGCAGTCTGCTCATTGCCCCAGCGACGGCCTTGGTCGTAGTTTGTCTGCTTATCCCGGTGCTGGCGACAATGGCGGCCACGTTCGGGGATGCGAAGGGCGTTTTCTCGCCTTACCTCGCCTTCTTCGACAGCGGCTTTCGCCGAAATGTCTTGTGGCGAACGCTGCTGATATCGCTCGCCACTACGGCGATCTCGGTGACTATCGGCTTCGTGACGGCTTATGTCGTTGTCCGCTCGCCGCGGCGGATCAAAAGAATTTTGATCTTCACAGCAGTGTTTCCGCTGCTAACGGGGGTCTTGGTGCGCTCCTTCGCGTGGCTGATATTGCTGGGCAAGAGGGGCATTATTAACGACTTCCTGACTTGGACGGGCGTGATCGCCGAACCGATGCACATGCTCTACACAAACGGCGCGGTTATCGTCGCGATGGTGTACCTTTTCGTGCCCCTCATGATCCTCACCCTTGTCGGGGTGCTGGAGAACATTTCCGAGGACGTCGTGCGGGCCTCCGCGTCGCTCGGCGCAACGCCGGCTGCGACCTTCAGGCAGGTGATCTTCCCCCTGGCAGTGCCGGGCCTGATCGTCGGCGCCGTGCTGGTGTTCACCGGAAGCTTCACATCTTATGCTACTCCGCAGCTTCTGGGCGGCGAGCGCGAGATGATGATGGGCACGCTGATGTACCAGCGCGCCATGGTTTCATTCGACTGGGTTGGAGCTTCGACGGTCGCTGCGATCATGGTCGTGGTCACTGTCATCGTCGTGCTTGCCATGACCCACCTCGCGCGGCGGCTGAACCCGGTGGCGATATGATTGAGAGAGGCACCAGTCCCATCCTGATCGCGTTCGCTGTGCTGGTTTATGTGTTCCTAGTCGGGCCGCTGGTCATCGTGTTCGGCGCAGCGCTGAGCGACACGACATACCTGACCTTTCCGCCGCAGGCGGTGTCACTGCGGTGGTTCGAGAAAGTCTTCGAGGTCGGCGCTTTCCGCACGACGTTCATCACCAGTTTCCAACTCGCATTCCTGTCGACCGCTATGGCGCTGGTCATCGGNCCAGCTGCCTATGCGCTGAACCGCCACCGCATTGCGCTGCCCTCCTGGCTTTCGACCGTCTTCGTCTTGCCGATCCTGGTGCCCGAAATCGTGCTCGGCTTCTCGCTGTTGAAGTCGGTCGCGGTCGGTGCCAGCGTGCCTATCTTCATGACTTTGCTGATAGGCCATACGCTGATCGTGCTTCCCTATGCGGTGAGGGTCGTAAGCGCCAGCCTCGCCTCCTTCGATTTCTCGGTGGAGGAAGCGGCGATCAGCCTCGGCAGCCCCCCGTTCAAGACTTTCCTCATAATCGTTCTACCCAACATCCGCTCCGGCGTGATCGCGGCCTATATCCTCTCCTTCATTACATCGATCAACGACGTGTCGACCTCGCTCTTCCTCACTGGGCCTGGTATCAGCACTCTGCCGATCGCTATGCTCGCTTACGTCGAGCAGTATTTCGATCCGGCGGTGGCTTCAGTCTCGGTGTTACTGATGTTGCTCACTGTAGCGGTCATGGCGGTGGTTGAACGGACACTCGGCCTGACATTCCTGACGAAGTAATTGCATGACGCAAGCCCTCTCAGTCGAGCACCTCACCGCGCATTACGGCCACACGCGAGTGCTGGAGGACCTGACCTTGCACGTGGCCGCCGGCGAACTTGTCTCGCTGCTCGGCGCCAGCGGTTGCGGCAAGACGACGACGCTGAGATTGATCGCCGGTTTCCTCGAACCGACGGCCGGCGGCATCACGCTAGGCGGCCGGGACCTGACTAGGCTGCCGGCTTACCAACGCGACATTGGTCTGGTGTTCCAA
The DNA here is from genome assembly GCF_000502915.1 of Mesorhizobium sp. LNHC209A00. Lineage (NCBI taxonomy): Bacteria > Pseudomonadati > Pseudomonadota > Alphaproteobacteria > Hyphomicrobiales > Phyllobacteriaceae > Mesorhizobium > Mesorhizobium sp. LNHC209A00. The sequence continues at coordinate 141,446 of NZ_AYWT01000011.1, read as the reverse complement.
AACTACGCGCTGTTTCCACATTTGTCGGTTCGCGATAACGTCACCTTCGGTCTGAAACAGCGCGGCCTGCCAGCCGCCGAACGAAACAAACGTGCGAGCACGATATTGGCTCGCGTCGGGCTGGAAGGGCTGGCGGATAGACTCCCGGCGGCGCTATCGGGCGGGCAAAAGCAGCGCGTAGCGCTGGCGCGCGCGCTGGTAATCGAGCCAGCGCTCCTGATGTTCGATGAGCCGCTATCCAACCTGGACGCGAAACTTCGCGTCGATATGCGCATCGAGATTCGCCAATTACAGCGGGCGAACGGCACCACTTCGGTCTATGTCACGCACGACCAGGAGGAGGCATTCTCGATCTCCGACCGGGTGGCTATCATGAACGCTGGCCGCATCATGCAGTTCGACACTCCGGAAAGCCTCTATCAGCGACCTGAGAATGCATTCGTCGCCCGCTTCGTCGGCTTCGAGAATTTGATCAGGCTGCGCGTTATTACCCGCGACGGGCAGAAAGTCACCGCCGAAGCGGGCGGCACGGCGCTGGCGCTGGATGAGCAACGGCTCGGGCCGATCCCCGACGATTTTGTGCTGGGAACCCGGGCGGACGGACTTGAGGTCAGCGCCGACCCTTCGGCACCTGGCCTTCCCGCCACGCTCGGCCTGCGCACGTATCTTGGCCGCGCCTATCAGTATCAGTGTGAAACGCCCGCGGGCCGTCTTGTTGCCAACGGTTCGCTTTCGACGCCCTTGCCGCCGGGCGGCTTGGTCAGATTGATGCCCGTGCCGGAACAATGCTGCGTACTGAAGCCGGAATGAACCGAAGAGTACCCTGGTGACCAATGCTGGGCTGATGCCGGTCGGACCTAGCTCGCCGTATTCGAACTAATCTTGGCTGGCGTCAACACAGGGGCCGACATCTACCTATTAACCGACCTCTATCCTCGACCCACCACGTGCTCCGTGATGGCCGGATCGACCCTCCACGCTGGTTGGGGATGGCGGAGCCATCAAGCGAGTGTCAGGGTCCCTCGGTCCCCTGGCGGCAAGCGCAGCGAATTTCACTTCCTTCTCCGGAGATCGCCCTAATGGAGGGCCGAAATACGCCCCCGCTAGGACCATGGAAGTGATCGCGTGCCGGCACGAGGCCAGTCCACAAACCAAAGTATAAGCCTTTCAGACCAACACTCTATGCAGGCGTACCGACGTAGGATGGAGGGATTCACCATCGGTACGCTAGGTTGAAATCAGTTGAGAGGCGCCCCGAGAGGATGTCGAGCCATGCTGACGAATTCTCTGTTTGCGGACATCGGCCCATCGCCGAGCGTGGCCTTTGAGGGCTGCTTTCCGCGATTGTTGCAACCCGCCACATCGCCGGCGGGAGATCGGCGCTCTGACTTCAGCAACAGCCCGGTGCGGAGCATCAAGTCGGCGCCGCACTCGCCATCGGATCGCCGGGTAATCCACCTGGCCGAGCATGGAGTGGAGATATTTCCCCGCGACGTTGTGGTCCGGCGCGCCGAAATCTCAAATGGCATGACTGCCGAGATCGTCCAAGTCGGCACCCACGACCGATTTACATCTCGGTTTCTCGCGCCTGTCGATTTGCTCGTGGTCTACGAACAGGGCACGCGGCGGGACGGCGATACCTGCGTCGAGGGTTTATCCAGATCGACGCTGCGAGATTTTGCGGGCAAGCTTACCTTCGTTCCTGCCGGCCACGAGTACCGCGAATGGCAGGATCCGCGCTCCCCCACGCATCTGATGTATGTCTATTTTGCTCCAGCCCAGCTGCAGAGTCCGATTGAAGCGGGTATCCCTGATGCAATCCCGCCGATGCTGTTCTTTGAGGATGCGACGCTGCTGGATACTGCCCTCAAGCTGAAGAGATCGCTTGAAAGCCCGACTTCTGACAATCAGCTTTACCTCGAGGCGCTGGGCGTTGTGCTGGCGCATGAATTGATCCGTTTCAACCACCGGACACCGCAAAGCAAACCTCAGCTCAGGGGCGGGCTCGCAGCTTGGCAGCAGCGGATCGTCACTGCGTATATCGATGCGCATTTGAGCGAGACAGTATCGCTTGCCACCCTCGCGCAGCTTGCCCGCTTGAGCCCATACTATTTTTGCCGGGCCTTCAAGCGAACCTTCGGCGTACCGCCGCACCGGTATCATACCATTCGTCGAATCGAGCAAGCCAAAGCCCTGCTTGCAACGCGCGCTCATTCGGTGACGGACATCGGATTGACAGTCGGTTACAGCGAAACGAGTTCTTTTACGACGGCCTTTCGAAAGGCAACCGGGGTTACGCCAAGTGGCTATCAGAGGAGCCTCGGGTAGATCAGACGTCGACCGCCGCGCAGAGATACCGCTAATCCTGTTCGATATCCTTACAGTCCGTTCCAGTACGTGCGCATGATGGGGTCTCCGCACACGCCTGATTGCGCGTCAATCGGAGAGACGGACCCACGGGCCTTCGAATTCCTGAAGCGCGCAGGAACGTCAACAGTGGTGTTGAATCGTACGCGAAGCTTCAGCCGGGCGGCGCGCAATGATGTCGCGCGATTCCCGCTGCTTGCACAGCTTCGCCCAGATGATGCGGCTAAGCTGTTCCGGCCAAGTTGCTTTAGGTACCCTCGCCATCGAGAACGAAATCCGTGGCTTGGTGGAGCATCTTCCTCCTCAAGTTTGGCATTGTCGGCGCTGGTAAATTCGCGGATCGCATACGGCGCCACGGTTTGTCTTGTTGATCTACGCCCTGTGTGAGGGGTTCGATTCAGATCACAGGTAGTTAAGCCCTCGTAAGGCGACTGAACAACATTGTTACCAGGGGCCGGCCTTAAGCCCGATTTGGACCAGCTACCGCCCCTGCTTCTTCAATGGCTCAGCAACAACGGTGCTGTTGTTAAATTGAGCGCGGCCAAAAGCGGGCATTCATTTGCAACGCGGTTCGGTACGGCTGATGCCGCCAGTCTCGCTGCTTCGGCGAATGTCGCGTCCGCTAACACTCACTGTCATCGTGCGATTCAAGCAAAGGATGTGTCAACGAGCAAGACCTCCTCGGTGCCTCATCGATATTTTGGGCTCGCTAGTTCGCGTTATCGAGCCGCTAAGGAGTGAAGCAATATGGATAAGGCCTCCAACAGAATGTCACGTCGAAAGTTGTTGGTCGGGACCGCAGCCGGTGGATTGCTCACGGCAACGACACTGGCTCAGGCGCAGATGGATCGAACGATACCTCAGGCGCCCGGCCGCGGCGGCACCAACCCCGGTCCGAACAACCCCGCTCGGATCGACCAGAATCCCGACTTGATGCTCCCGCCGACCACCGATCATGGTACGCTACCGAACCTGCGTTTCTCATTTGACGATGCCCATATGCGACTATCATCGGGCGGTTGGACCCGGCAGGTGACGGTGCGCGAGCTCGGCATCTCGAAGGCAATGGCAGGCGTGAGCATGCGCTTGAATGCCGGAGGCGTGCGTGAGTTGCATTGGCACAAGGCCGCCGAATGGGCTTACGTGCTCACCGGCAAAGCGCGTATCACCGCGATCGATGCCAACGGGAACAGTTTTGCCGACGACGTCGGCATCGGCGATCTGTGGTACTTCCCGCCAGGCATTCCGCACTCGATTCAGGGCCTCGACCCGGACGGGACGGAATTCTTGCTGGTATTCGATGACGGCAGTTTCGACGAGGACAACACCTTTCTTTTAAGCGATTTTATGAAACACACGCCGCCGGAGGTGCTCGCCAAGAATTTTGGTGTTCCAGCTTCGAGCTTTGCTAGGATCCCCGATCCGAGCGAGCTCTATATATTTTCGGCTCCGGTTCCAGGACTGCTCAGCGAGGACAAGATCGCCGCAGGCGAAGCCAAGCAGAGCTTTAGCCACCGTATGATGGCTCAGACTCCGATCATGATGAAACACGGAACGGCACGGATCACTGACAGCAAGGTGTTTCCGGTGTCCAAGACCATCGCGGCAGCGCTAATCGAGGTCGAGCCGGGCGCGATGCGCGAGCTCCATTGGCATCCGAATGGCGACGAATGGCAATACTACATCCACGGGCAGGCGCGCATGGGCGTGTTCGCGGGCTCCGGCCAAGCTCGTACATTTGACTTCCAGGCCAACGATGTTGGTTACGTGCCCTTCGCAATGGGTCATTACATCGAGAACACGGGCAACACGACGCTCCGGTTCCTGGAAATCTTCAAGAGCGACCATTTCGCCGACATCTCACTGAATCAGTGGCTCGCTCTCACGCCCCCAGAGCTAGTCAGCGCGACCTTGCACGCCGACTCCCAGCTTATGAACGCGTTCAGCAGAGTAAAATCGCCCATCGTACCGGCCTAGATCTTCGATCGAGTAACGGTGTTGTGAGATGGAAGCGCCCTGCTCGTACTTAGGAGGTTGAGAGCCGCGCTTTGGATGTCCAGGCGGCTGAGGCCCGTAGGCAAGTGTCGAGGAGTGCATGCTGAAAGATCCTTGGAGCTTCCATGGCACGATTCTGCTGCCAAGCGGAAAACCTAGAACGCAGACCGACGGTGCAAAAAATTCCTGAGCGTCGTCTCGCGAAGTAGAGCGTGATCCTCGACAATGATGACAACCGGCCCTTCGCCGTCATCGATCCGCGTCTGCGCGGGGCTGCGTCACGGCCTCCTGACGCGACGGCAAGGTAAACTGAAACGTCGCACCAGGCCCGGCGTTACGCGAGGCCCATAGCCTGCCGCCGTGATTCTCGATGATCGTCCGGCAGATCGATAGTCCCATGCCCATGCCGTTGGCCTTGGTGGTGAAGAAGGCAGCGAAGAGTTTGTTCCCGTTCTCTGGGTCGATGCCGACGCCCACATCCTCGACCGCGACGAGCACCTGGCCGCTGTCGTCCAGTTGCGACCGGACCACCAACTCGCGTGTTCGGCCGGTGACGGACGCCATCGCCTCCATACCGTTGACTATCAGATTGATGATCACCTGCTGCAACTGCACGCGGTCACCGAGAACTGTCGGCAACGTCGGCACCAGGTCCAGGCGCAGGGACACCCGATGGCTGATCACTTCATGCTGCACCAGCGGGATTACCTCGCTGATCGTGTCGTTGATGTCCAACGCAAACTTCTGGGTTTCAGTCTTCCTGGCGAGCGCACGAAGTCTATGGATGATTTCGCTTGCCCGCCTACTACTGCTGACCATGTCGCCGACAACTGCGCGCACCTCTGCTAGGTCCGGAATCTCACGGTCGAGCCACCGCAGGCCAACCTCGCCGTTGGTGGCGATGGCGGCGAGCGGCTGGTTTACTTCGTGGGCGATCGACGCGGCCAGCTCGCCCAGCGTCATCACGCGCGCGACGTGCGCCAGTTCCATCTGCGCCTTGTGCAGCGCCTCTTCGGCTTGTTCCGCGCGAACCGACGCCGTTACGTCAGTGCCGACACCCCGGTATCCGAGGAATTGTCCTTCCGCGTCAAAGATAGGTTTGCCGCTCGCGGCAACGTAGTGCGCCGAGCCATCCTCGGCTGCGACCCTATAGACGAAACCGCGAAATGGCCGATGTGCCTCGAGCGTCGCGATGTGCCGGCGCCACTTCTCAGACTCCTCATCGCGGTCGGTGGCGAAATCCCATCGCCTCGAGCCGATCGGACGCCTGGGGCTGATACCGACGATTGCTAGTTGCTCTGATATAAGGGTGAAACGATGGTCTGGTCCCGTCTCCCAGAGCCAATCGGAGGCTGTCTCGGCATAGTCGCGAAAGCGCTGTTCGCTCTCGCGGAGCGCCTCCTCGGCTCGCTTGGTTGCAGTGACGTCTGTCACCGCGCCAACAAATTCGATGTTGCCCGATGCGTCCTTCACTGCGTGAGCCACAGCATGGAGCTCCTTCACTAAGCCGTCCGGCATCAGCAATCGATATTCATGAGAGAAGTCCTTTCCCTCTCGGGCCGCGCTGTCGATGGTCTGTTGCACGTGAGCGCGATCATCCGGATGGGTGCGTTGAATGAGTATTTCGATGGTGACTGCAGGAGCCTTGTCGTATCCGAAGATTCTGAATGTCTCGTCCGACCAGATGATGTCGCCGGTGGTGATGCTCCAGCCGAAGCTGCCGGTGCGGCTCAGTCTCTGCGCTTCAGCTAGATAGGCCTCGCTGCGTCGCAACTCCTCCTCCGCTCTCTTGCGTTCAGAATATAGGCGGGCATTTTCCAGCGAAATCGCCGCTTGCGAAACCAGCAACTCCAGCACCGCCACCCGGCCGGTGGTGAAGGCGTACGGCGTCAAATTGTTCTCAAGATAGAGTGCGCCGACCAGCTTCGTCTGTTTGACGACGGGCAGGCACAAGACGGACCTCGGGCACTTTTGCCGGACATACTCGTCGTCCGAATACAAGTTCATGACCGAAGCGTCATCAAGGACCACGCTCTCCCGTGTCCGGATCACGTAGTTAAGTGCGGATTGAGGAAGAGCCAGGGGATTTACGGCTGCCTCTTCAAGCATGACCTCGACTCTGCCATGGCTGGCGGTGGCCTCCGCCACGATCCGCGGCCGGTCGCCCGTGAAAAGGATCAGTAGTCCCCTCTCGGCGCCAGCATGCTCTATCGCGATGCTCATGAGGGTCTCGATGAGTTTGCCGAGTTCGATTTCGCCCGACACCGCCTGCGAGGCCTTCACAACTGTCCCGACATCCAGCTCCCCGATGGGCACGCCGAAGGTGGCGGTGGGCGGCGGCGGCGGAGCCGGACCATCGCGGAGGTGCGGGTGCGATTGCTCGAGTTGTCGCGCCTTGCCCTCGGCGCCCCAACGCAGGTAGCAGGACCTCGCGTTCCGGAGATAGGCGGTGGCGATCGTCTCGAAGCCGCGCGCGGCGTAAAACCGCGCGGCCACCTCATGGGCCAAACCCTCGTTCTGCACAAAACCGTACCGGCGAGCCGATTGAATGGCCTGCTCGTACAGGCGCATTGCATCGGCCTCTCGCCCTTCGATGCGCGCTATCTCGCCGCCTATCAACGCAGCACGGTTTGCGAATGTTGAGGGGCAGTTCTTCGCCCAGATCGCGATCTGACTATGATGTTCGGCCACTGCTGCGAGATGTGCATGCCTCTCGTCACCCATGGTCGAGTCCCAGAGTGCAGCCCGGCTAATCGCCTCGTGGAACTGATACTCGGCGCGCTCGAACTGCGTCGGAACGGCCCACATGGGCGGGTTCCGCATAACCGCAGCCACGCCTCCGGCGAAGTCTTGCATAAATGCGCGTGCCTGCAGCTCGCGGATCGCGCCTATCGCCCGCGCGGTCCGGTGTCTCGGGTTCCGAACGCCGTCTAAGTTTGCGCCGCGAATGCCGTCGCCAACGCCGGGGTCAATATCCTCATGCTCATCGGCCCGGAAGACCGCGTCGCGGAACGGTCTGGCGGTCGGCACTTGCCCGCGCAGCATGCGGATAACGACAAGCTGTTCGGAAATCCCCCTTCGGATGATGGCGAATTTAAGCCGCTGGACGATCTGGCGATTCTTCTCCGCTTCCTGCTCGACTTCGCTCAAGGGAGTACCGGCGGCTAGCAGGTTTGTGATCATGTCGATGCAACTGTATGCGGCGAACGAAACGTCCCCGCTCTCCTGTGCTGCCTCGAAGGCGCGCCGCAGGTACGCGCGTGCGACATCCAGGGGCTGCGTCCAGTTTGAGACGTGCACACCGAACACTGAATATACGCGTGCCCTAAAGCGTGCGAAGTCCGGCCTTTCGACCAAGTCGAGACCGAGCTTCGCGAGTCTCGCACCTCCCTGGTAATCGCCGAAGAACATTCCTTGGATGCTGCCGAGCAGCACATAAGCGACAGGCGCACCATCGCTGTTTCCGTACTCCAGGCTGTGCGCTGCCATCCGAACGATGACGAGAAGGAACAGGTTCAAGTCGGTGAACAAAGCTGGCGAGTGGAGCGCGGTGAGCACGTCCATCGTCGCGCATCGGTCGGGATCGCTCATCGCGGGCAAATCGAGCAGGGCATCGATCGAGCCTGCCTCGAGCCGGTGCAACAACCGGTCATATTCTTGGCGAATCTCCTCCTCCGTAGCGTGCTGCGACCACTGGCCGTCAACCCGCCGCAGATAATCTAAGCCTACCTCGACAGCGCTATCGGTCTGGTCCAAGGTCGTGTGGAGAATGATGCGCACGCATGCGACTGCAGCGAGGTGAACGGTGCTCTGGGCGCGTCGTGACAGCGCCGAGAGCCGCTCCTCCGCCGAAGCGAAGCCGCCGGCCAAGAACTCGCACTCGGCCAGATTCAGCTCGAGGTCGAAGGCGAGTTGGTAGCACCGCTCCCACTCGTTCTCTCCCAGCAGAGCGCGGCCGGCGGTAAAATACTGCAGGGCTGAGGCATAGGCGGTTGCCGCCTTGGCACGCTTGCCCGCCCTGAGGTTGAACACGGCGACCTGCTCTCGTTCAACCGGCGAAGTGATCAGCGCCGCGCCGCGGTCGAACTGGTTCACAATGTCGAAGATGCTGTCGTCGAGCTCTTCTGACGTGGTCCGCGCCGCGAGCAACCGGCCGATCCGAAGATGCGCCATAGCACGCTCGCCTTCGGCGATGAGCGCATAAGACGCCTCCTGGATACGATCGTGCAGGAATGTGTAGGTGCTGTCGGAGCGGATGACGAGGCCGGCATGGACGGCTTCCCAGAGGGCCGTGTGCATCGCTTCCTCGGTTTTCCCGTGCACCAGAATAAGCGTAGCCGACTCGGCAACATTCCCCAGACAGGCTAGCTGTCCTAATGCCTTCTGGGTCGCATGGGGCAGACGGCTCAGTTTCGCGGCCATGAGATCCGCGACGTTGTCGGTGAAACCTTTGGCGCGGATACTTGGCAGGTCCCAGGTCCAGGCATTCGCGCCGGCATCGAACACTAGCAGGCCCGCCTCCGCCAAGGCAGTCAAGAACTGAATCGTAAAGAACGGATTGCCATCGGTCTTCTCGAACACGAGGCCAGCCAAGAGCCTCACGCAACCCAATTCCGTATGCAGCGTTTCGGCAAGCAGCCGCTCCAGATCTTCGGGCATAAGCGGCGCAAGCCGGATCTCCTGCACATTTATGCCGGTCTCGCGGATTGTCGCTAGCCTTCGCGCGAGCGGGTGCGACAGCGTGACCTCATTGTCCCGGTAGGCGCCGACCAGCAAAAGGTGCCGCACCTCCGGGTGCGTGACAAGATGTTCGATCAAGTCAAGGGTCGCGGTGTCCAGCCATTGCAAGTCGTCGAGGAACAGTGTGAGCGGGTGCTCTGGCCTGGCAAACACATCGAGGAAGCGCCGGAAAACCATTTGGAAGCGGTATTGCGCATCTCGCGGCGGCAGATCTGGAACGGGCGCCTGGGTGCCGATGACGAGTTCCAGTTGGGGAACCAGATCGACCATGAGCTGGCCGCTCGGTCCCAGCGCCTCACGCAGCGCATCGCGCCAGAGGCCAAGCTCCGCCTCGCTCTGCCCAAGAAGCGGGCGCACAAGGCTCTGAAATGCCTGAGCCAGGGTGGCGTACGGAATGTCGCGCTTGTATTGATCGAACTTGCCCGACGCAAAGAGGCCACGTGAGGGGACCAGCACCTTGTGCAGCTCGTTCACTACCGAGGTTTTGCCAATCCCCGAGTAGCCGGAGACAAGGACCAATTCGGGCACGCCGTCGGCCACCACACGGTCGAAGGACGCGAGCAGCGTGTCGATCTTAGCTTCGCGTCCATACAGCTTTTCCGGGATCAGCAGCCGGTCTGACGCATCTTGCACACCCAGCGGGAATGGATCTATGCGTCTCTGCGTCTCCCACTCTTCGAGGCACCGCTGGAGGTCGGTCTCGACACCCGCGGCGGTCTGATAACGTTCCTCCGCAGTCTTGGCGAGAAGCTTCATCACGATCTCCGCGAGATGCCCCGGGATGCCCGCGATCCGCTCGTCAGGCGGCGGCGGCAGCCGTGCGATGTGGCAATGCACCCAACCCATCCGATCGGACGCGGTGAAAGGCAATGTCCCGGTGAGCATCTCGTAAAACGTAATGCCGAGAGAATAGAGATCGCTGCGAGCGTCGATCGAGCGGTTCATCCGGCCGGTCTGTTCTGGCGCCATGTAGGCAAGCGTGCCGGCGATCACCTCCGGTGGTGTGACGGCTGCCTGATGTTCGCGCGGCAGACGCGAGGCAATGCCGAAGCCTGTGAGCCAGACGCAGCCGCTTGCGAGGTCCAGCAGGATGTTAGCGGGCTTGATATCCTTATGGATCAGATTTCGCTCATGCACCCCTCGGAGCGCGGCCGCGAGCGGGATCGCGACGCGTAGGAACTGCACAACATCCATCGGCTGGCCTAGCAGCTGATCGAGCGGCTCGCCGCCGGGGTCCTCCAACACCAGCGCCATGCGGCCGTCATGGCGGGCCAAGGCTATCGGTCGGACAGCCCAGCCGGCATCCAGTTCGGCCCTGAGGTCATATTCGTGTTCGAGCCGTTTGAGAGACTCACGCGCCGAGTTTTCCTCGGCGGATGCGACCAACAGGATCGGGTCTAGACCCTCACTCGAGCCGCGGTAGAGTGTGAATTCGCCCTTCCGCAACGCTGAGAATAAATAGCGCGAAAGCTCCTTCACAAGGGCCTCCTGTCTTCCCTCCGGTACTAAGCAGCCCGATACAGTGACTAGTTTTGCTCTTGCCCGTCAACCCATCGACCGATGGCCAAGCACCTAAAAGCAAAGGTTGTCAGGAAGTCAGTTGCGACTATGGCTTAGAGGCGATGAAGGAATTCCACAGCCTTCCCGATACCTAAACGCCAGATGGCAGCGAGATCCTAGTGGTGCAACCAAACACTTGGTACCCACGTGAAATGTGAGAGACCAACCTTTCTGATTTTCACTCGGCCCTAGGGTTCATGTAAGTCAGGATAGTCGCCAGCGACCGGTACCAAGGGTAAACGGCAGGGCGGGCCGCCATCGCGATTCCTGGCCTATGGCCCGGTATGCGCGATGTGCGGCAGGCGCTCCTCACGATGAGCCAGAGCATGAGCCGCTGCAAATCAACTCCTGATGTGCGCAAGACCGAGAGATTCCAGTGAGTGCGATCGTTCCCCCTTCCGTCACACGCAGCAAAGCTCGTAGCATTCGTTCGGATCGACAAAAACAGTGCTTATAGGAGATACGGCAGCCAAGGGTGATGTTCATCTGACACTGTCAACGTCCGTTAGGCCCAGAAGGATACTAATATGAATATCAGATCTACTTATCTTGCTGTGACGCTTGCTCTTCCCACATTTGGTGGCCAGGTTCTGGCTGGCGTTTTGAATGAGCCGGACACTATGAAGCCGTTCTTCACCGATTCAAGCATGAAAATCATGAAGCCCCGAGAGCATTTCAAGCGCCACTTTTTTTCCATCCCGGCCGAAAAGCAGGCACAGATCAAGAATGAATGCGCGGGTGAGGTAGTGCAGCCTTTTACGGGCTTCTGCGCGAACGTGAATACGCTCGGCGGTCACAACTAAGACGGCGTTCACACCGATTAATGACGTGGCCCGATGGCCTGCCTTGGCACTGGGCACGAAGATGCTTGCGAGGCCGGTTGACCTAAAAACTGAATATAGCGAAGGCTTCTGGCGCCGCGTCTAGCTCAATCAGCATGGATTCCGCCTGCGGGGCGGCGTGGCCTCGCAGGTGTAATTGATGCGGCAGCTGCAAATCGGCGCAATCAGAGCAATAGAGAGCGAGCCATTTCCGGTGTGCAGTGTACATTGGAAGACTAGGAGAATAATCCAATGGATGATCCGCACAACAGCATTTTGGAGGCTCGGTGGCTTCTTGCTGTACCCCTATCGCTTATCCTTACGGTGCTTGTGGCGGGCCTCGTTCTCGCCTGAAATTGCGTCGGTGAGCTCGGACGAGCGGGACTAGTGCATTGGGTTTGGGAATGAGAGTTGCCAGACTCGATCTTTCACATGCAGCTCATCGAGGGCGACATCGCCGATTGTGATGCCAGGTGGTAGGTCGTCGCGGGCTTCCACAAGACGACGGCCATGTCCGGCTTTATTCAGCGCCTACAATTCCCCTCGCGGAATCAAGACCGGCAATCTGCATTAGGATCTGGCTCGACAGATCGAAAGCTCGCAAATGCGGCAACTCAGACTTGCTTCCCGGTGTCAGGGCAAACACGAATGCCACGGCCGAGAACCAAGCAACTCATCCAAAAAGCTTCGTGAAGACTCGGAATCAGATTTGGGGACCGAAGTTGGCACAGCCGATTGTCGGATTCCCGGAGGCTTCACAGCCCTGGAGCGAGTGAAGCGATACGAACACTCAACCCCAACCTTTGCGAGTGGAGTTGACGGACGGAATGCCTCGACGCCGCTACTGACCTAGGAGACTGCAAGGAACGTCGGTAATTGACTCATGGACGGCTGTCATCCATCTTCTTAGGCTGGTACCTGCCGACAAGACCACGCGTCCTCGATTTGTGCCCATGAACATCGCGGGACGGCGGATGTCATTGTGGTATTGCTTATAGGACAATTCGCTTGCATTTCGGGAGGAAACGCTATGCGATATGGGGTTATTATTGCCGCCTTAGCTGCTGCGGTCGCGTTGCCGCTCGCGGCTCCCGCCTTGGCCACGGACCTCGAGGTCACTCACTGGTGGACGTCGACCGGCGAATCTGCTGCGGTCGCCGAATTCGCCAAGGCGTTTGATGCCACAGGTAACAAATGGGTTGACGGCGCCATCGCCGGCGGAGGCAGCACCGCAGTTCCGATTATGATCAGCCGCATTACCGGCGGCGACCCGATGGGCGCCACGCAGTTCAACCATGGCCGTCAGGCCGAGGAACTGGTCCAAAAAGGCCTGATGCGTGACCTCACCGACCTCGCGACGAAGGAGAACTGGGCGAAGATTGTCAACCCGCCGACGCTGCTCGAAAACTGCACGCTCGGCGGAAAGATCTACTGCGTACCGGTTAACATTCACTCCTGGCTGTGGATCTGGTTGTCCAACAAGGCCTTCGCCGACGCCGGCGTGCCCGTGCCTACCAACTGGGACGAGTTCGTCGCCGCCGCGCCTGCGCTTGAAAAGGCGGGCAAGGTTCCGCTAGCCCTCGGCAAACAGGGCTGGCAGGAAGCCGGCGCCCTCAACGTGTTGATGGGGGCAATCGTGGGACCCAAAATCTACCTTCAGGTGTACAAGGACAAGAGTGCCGAGGTGGCCGCAGGCGCCGACATCGCCAAGGTGTTCAAGGCAGCCGACGACGCCCGTAGGATGGCGGCGAAATCGAACGTCCAAAACTGGAGCGAGGCCACCAATCTCGTGATCACCGACCAGGCGGGCGGGCTGATCATGGGCGACTGGGCGCAGGCTGAGTTCCAGGTGGCCGGCAAGGTTGCTGGCAAGGACTATACCTGCCTACCGGGCCTTGGCCTGAATGCGGTCATCGCGACCGGCGGCGATGCCTTCTACTTCCCGAAGATCGACAATCCAGAGGTCAGCGCCGCGCAGGAGACGCTCGCCCATGTGTTGTTGTCACCTGAAACACAGGTCGCCTTCAACCTCAAGAAGGGTTCGCTTCCGGTGCGCGGCGACGTCGACCTCACGGCGGCGAACGACTGCATGAAGAAGGGCCTAGAGATCCTCGCTGCCGGCAAAACGATGCCGTGGACGGACGCGCTTATCACTCCTGATACGAATCAAGAAGTGAACGACCTGATGGCCGAGTTCTTCAGCACGCCGAGCATCACAGCCGAGGACGCCCAGAAGCGCTTCGCCGAAATCATCGCCAAAGCCGATTGAAGGTCCCTCCTGAGCGGACCTTCGGTCTCTTGCGGGGCCGCGGATTGCTCAACAGATACCTTCCGACCCGGCGCAGTGGACTTCATGACCGAGCCAGCGACCGTACGACCCAACCGGCTGTTTCGCAATCTTAACGCCAAGATCGCGTCGATCCCGATGGTGCTGAATGCGCTGATCGTCTTCATCGGTGGGACGATCTGGACGGTGGTCTATTCCTTCACCGATTCCAGACTGCTGCCGCAGTTGCATTTCATCGGCCTCGACCAGTGCCGGCGTTTATTGGGAGCGCAGCGCTGGCTGGTCGCGGTGGAGAATCTGGCGATCTACGACGCATGCATGCTTCTCTTTTCGTTGGTGATCGGTTTCCTGCTCGCTGCCCTGCTCGACCAGAAGATTCGTTTCGAGGACGCCTTTCGCACCATCTTCCTCTACCCCTTCGCCCTCTCGTTCATCGTCACGGGACTGGTCTGGCAGTGGATCCTCAATCCGGATTTCGGCATCCAGCATGTGGTGCGCTCGCTTGGCTGGACGAGCTTCGCGTTCGACCCGCTCTATGATTCCAAGACCGTTATCTACGGCATTCTGATCGCTGCCCTTTGGCAAGGCACCGGCCTTGTCATGTGCCTGATGCTGGCTGGCCTGCGCGGCATCGATGAAGACATGTGGAGGGCCGCGCGAGTCGACGGCATACCGATGTGGAAAACCTATCTCTTCATCATCGTCCCGATGATGCGACCAGTGATGATCACCACGCTGGTGATTATTACCGCCGGCATTGTCAAGGTCTATGATCTCGTCGTTGCGCAGACCAGCGGCGGACCCGGCATCTCATCAGAAGTGCCGGCGAAGTATGTCTACGAGTACATGTTCCGGGCTCAGGACCTCGGCCAGGGCTTTGCTGCCTCAACCATGATGCTTTTGTCCGTAGTTATCGTCATCGTGCCATGGGCCTATATAGAATTCGGGCGGGCGCGATAACGACATGCCAAACAGCGCTGTCCTCACCTAGGCAGCCAACGGCGCCGATGCCGCAACCCGGGATATTGCCGGGCCCCTTGGCCCGAAGCCGCGGCGGATGATGTCGCGCCGCAATATCTTCCTCTACGGTACGCTGATCGTCGTGGCCGTCTACTATCTGCTGCCACTCTATGTGATGGTCGTCACCTCGCTCAAGGGAATGCCGGAGATCCGGCTCGGCAACATCTTCTCACCACCGATCGAGATCACCTTCGAGCCCTGGGTCAAGGCGTGGTCGACCGCCTGCACCGGCCTCAATTGTGACGGACTGTCGCGAGGATTCTGGAATTCGGTGCGCATCACCGTGCCGTCGGTGTCGCTCTCGATCGCCATTGCCTCGGTCAATGGCTACGCGCTCGCCAACTGGCGCTTCAAGGGCGCGGATATCTTTTTCACCATTTTGATCATCGGCGCGTTCATACCCTATCAGGTGATGATCTATCCGATCGTCATCATCCTGCGCGAAATCGGGCTTTACGGCACCATCTGGGGCCTGATCATCGTGCACTCCATTTTCGGCATGCCAATCCTGACGCTTCTGTTCCGTAACTATTTTTCGTCGCTGCCGGAAGAACTGTTCCGGGTGGCGCGCGTCGACGGCGCCGGCTTTTGGGCTTCTATTTTCGCATCATGTTGCCCATGTCGCTCCCTGTCTTCGTCGTTGCCATCATCTTAAAGGTGACCGGCATCTGGAACGATTTCCTATTCGGCGTCATCTACACCAAGCCGGGTTCCCGATGACTGTGCAGCTCAACAACATCGTGAATTCGGTTCATTTCGTGTCAGGAAAAATGTTCGTGCGCGGCATCGCCGCCGGCTCGGTGAAAGGATGAACGCGACGGCAGCAAACGGGACCATAGTTTCGATCCAGGTTCTGTGCTGAGTTTCGGTGCGGTATCCGTGTTGCAGACGCTCAATCTCGATGTCGCAGAGGACGGACCCATCGTCCTGTTCGGTCCATCCGGCTGCGGCAAGTTGCATTGTCGGCCAGCTCGAAGTCTCGGAGGCCGTATCTCTTCATCAAGGGCAGGAACGTCACCTGGGAGGAACCCGAGCATGGCGTCGGCATGGTATTCCAGCGCGGTCGAGAACGGCCCATCCCGCCGGGGAATCCAATGTCGGTCAAGATCCGTCCGAGCAAGATCGAGGACCAAGGCAACCAGAGCATACTTGTCAGCGAGGCAAGGTCGGCATGCCCGACCATGTGGCGGTATCATAAGCGACGCATACGGCACCACTTGACCAGTTCCGGCTATAGGTGCGATCGGAAGAAATCGACGACCAAGCGACGCATCGTTTGCGTTTCACGGTGCCCGATGTTGTCTTCTTCCACAAGGGCAAGCGCCTGTCTTGCCCCCGAGGCCTCATACGCGGCGGAAGTCTCGACGAAAGCGCACCGGACGACGGGAGGCGGCGTCAGCGGATCATCGCGGCCAACGCAAATGAGTTGGGGGCGTGGCGCGATCAGCCCGGCTATTTCTCCAGTCGAGGTTTCAGAAAGGAGACCGGGGATTGTAAGATAGTGACCATGAAGGTCGTGCGCACCCATCTCGATAAGCGTTTCGAAGTCCGCGTAGCAGCAAAGATGCGCGGCGACGGCCACGCGGCTGTCGATTGCAGCCAAGAAGTAGGTGAGCGTGGCTCCCATCGAAATCCCAGTCATACCGATGCGATTGCCATCGACATCCATGCGCGATGCAAGCCAAGTCAAGGCCGCGGACTGCTCGCTGAGCATCTGCCCGAACAACGTCCTGCCGCGCCACAGTGCTGCTTTCGTGGCGGCGCTCTCCGTCACGCCTGCGCGTTCGCCGAAGGTTGGCATGTCGATGCACAGCGTCACATAGCCTTGGCGCGCTAGCCCCGGCCCTGGGGCATCGAGCAAGGCCGGGGACCCCGCAATCAACTCGCTTGCGCCGATATCGTATCGGTCGCCATGCGCGTGAGCATAGAGGATGGCCGGTCGCGGCATGCGGTTTGCAGTCGGTCGCGTCAACAATCCGCGGATTTCCGTTCCGTCCGGCAAGCGGAAACGGAGGCGCTCAACGACGTGGTCGCCATAGTCTTCAGGGACGGAAGTCACGAAGGCCAATGACGTTTCCGCAACGCGCAGCAGTGATCTAAGCCGCTTGATTGAGATTGTCATTGCCTAGCCTACCGAACCCGGCGGCCGCTATCAACCGTCCAGGGAAATGCCGGTCACGTAGGCAGAGTCCGGCGCCACCGCTTGCTGCGTAAATTTCGCTCATCCATCTTTCCGAGCGGGCCGCCAGCGCAATGCGCAGAAGTCATATCCATCGGCGGACCAAGCAGTTGATCGGTCGATATGCGAGGGGTATTTCTCGACCGTCGCATCGAATCCATCCCTCCCGGGTACTTCGCCCGATACCTTCGTCGTACTTCGCCCGATGCCTTCGTCGTTCCGGCATTGACTCGGGTTTGTCAAGTCCGCGGTTACAGACCTGTCGCTGCGCTTCTCCGCTACAACGGCTGCCTGGGTTGTCGCACCGCGAACATGCCTAGTGCGTTCTTGCTGTCTCCGATTTGGGCAAGGTTGCGCAAGTCCGTCCCGACGGGACGAAGTATCGTTGATGTCAGCGACAATTAAATTGGAACATCGCGATCGTCCCGGTGCCCACTGTCTGGCTATCCGCAGCGGAGCAACGCCGATCGATGGAGCTGAAGACTATGACCTCTAGCTATCAACCGTCTCTGTCGCGCCGGCGCTTCTGCCTCTGCTGTATATCTGGCGCAACATTCGCCGCCACGGGAGGTTGGCTAACACCGCACAAAGCGTTCGCCGAGGCGCGAGGCATCGTTAGCTTTATCAAGGACAGCGCGGCCACCTCGCCTATCGTCACACACAAGCTTCGAAACGGCGTCAGCGCGCTCGAGGGGTCCGGCGGAAACATTGGCGTTCTGGCAGGCCCCGATGGCAAAGTGCTTATCGACGCCGGCATCGGCGTATCACGTCCTCAAATCACAAATGCGCTGGATGCTCTGGGCAATGACCCGGTCACGCATCTCGTGAACACGCACTGGCATTTCGATCACGCCGATGGCAACGAATGGCTGCATTCGATAGGCGCCAAGATCATTGCGCATAGCAATACGAAGAAGCATCTCAGCGGAATCCAGCGAGTCGAGGACTGGGAATACAATTTCCTACCTTCTCCTGCTGGCGCCATTCCGAGCGAAGTCTTTGAAGAAGATAGGATGCTGACACTCAACGGTCAGACGATTGAACTCACTCACTATGGGCCGGCCCACACGGACAGTGACATCTCAGTCATGTTGTCCGAGGCGAACGTCTTGCATACCGGCGACACGTATTGGAACGGCATCTACCCGTTCATCGACTATTCCACAGGTGGAAGCATCGACGGAATGATCAAGGCCACTGAGGCCAATCTTGCCAGGGTTACAAATGATACGATCATAATTCCCGGGCACGGCCTACCTGTTAGTAACAAAACCGAACTTGAAGAGTACAGGGACATGCTCGTATCCATCCGGGACAACGTAGCCAAACTAAAGAGCCAAGGAAGATCTCGTGACGAGACTGTCGCCGCAAAACCGACCGTAGCTTTCGATCAGAAGTGGGGACAGTTTGTCATCGATGCCGATTACTTCACTCGGCTCGTTTACGAAGGTGCTTGACATACTTTGCGTGCTTTTAAGCACAATGCGCGGGCATCGGCCCCAGAGAGCGGCTTTACCCACAAAGGATTTTGTTACGTGGCGGATTCAGAGAAGCGTCTGCATATTGATATTCCAGTCAAGCTGGCCAAGGTGAATTTGGTATTCAGTATCGGTGTCTTGCAATTTGAAGGAGACCTGCCGGCGTCAATCTTCCACATGCAACTCATCGAGGATGACATCGCCGATTGGGATGCCAAATCGGAGGTCGTTGCGGTCTTTCACACGAACGCCGGACACGTCACGCTCCATGACAGCGCGTACAATTCAGAACGTGGCATCGCGACTGGGAATCCCTACAGGGATCTGGTCGACCACTTGGTTAAGCGTGGTGTGAAGATTGAACTGTGTGGCGCGACCGCCAAAATTCACAAGTGGGGCAACTCAGATTTACTTCCTGGAATCAAAATAAATACGGATGCCATGGCGAGAACAACTCAACTCGTCCAAGAAGGCTTTGTGAAGATGACAGAATGACCACCACACCGTACACTCGCGCAGATCGCACGTAAGCTTGGTGTGCAGCGGCACACTTAACCTCCGGTGTAATTCGACCTCAACGCAGCGTGCGTGCTGCTCGCAGCGCTCCGCCTAACCGGGCCTTTTCAGCGCCTCAGATATGCAGTTGATCAGAGTCTCACCATTGAACGGCTTGGTCAGGAAACACACCGCTCCCGCTGCAAGTGCCCTCATCCGGCTATTCTCCTCAGCGAAAGCCGTGATGAAAATGACAGGCAAACGTTTGCCTTGCGCGATCAGTTGGCTCTGCAATTCCACCCCGCTCATGCCCGGCATACTTACGTCTGTTATCAGACACGACGTGTCCTCAGCATGGGGAGACAGCAGGAACTCCTCGCCAGACCCAAATCCGTAGGCGACGAACCCATGTAAGCGCACGAGCCTCACCGTTGCGACCCGAACGGATTCGTCATCATCGACGACCGAGACTATTGGAGCGCTTGACAACCACAGTCCTCGCACTTGGATTGTATGCTCATCGCCCATTACTTGCGGGCGCACCCTTCCATCATATGCTATCAAGGATGGTTGGATAATCATACATAGGTTTGGTGCTGTCGCTCGGGCCTGGAGGCTGAAGGAGGGGCGTGTCCCGCAACGGGTGCAATTAGCCGGCGACAGCATTGTAGATCGTACGCCACTATCCGACCTGTATGTCGGATTATAATTTGTCTATATCCGACAAATCTCAAAAGTACCAAAAAGTATGCCTCGGCATGCGAATTCGATCAAGCTGGTAGCCGCCGACGATCATCACATCAGACGGGGATGTAGGTTGTGCGTCAAGTTCTGCAAAAACGGGGCGGCCATGAAGCTGGTCATGCAGCTTGGCGCAGAGCGAGCTTCTTGTGCTCGCGCAGGTCGTCCATGTTGATGTATCGGTTGACCTCCATCCAGTTTTTGTTGGTCTCGACGGCCAGCGCTCTGACCAGGCGCAGGCAGCTCTCGGCGTGGGGAAGATGCGCACGACATAGGTGCGCCGGCGGATTTCCTCGTTGAGGCGTTCGAGTATGTTGGTGGACTCCAGGTGCTTGTGGCGCTGGCGCGCCAGACAAAAGAAGGTCAGCGTGCGCTCGATGGTCTCCTCCACCCACGTCATCAGCCTTGGATAGCGGCCCGACCATTTGGACAGCCATGCGGCGAGATCAGCCTTGGCCTCGGCGAGATCGCGGCGGTCGTAGAGCCATCTGAGTTCCTGTAGGCAGTCGTCGCCGTGCTTGCTCGGCAGGTGATCGAGCGCGTTCCTGAGGAAGTGCACGTAGCAGCGCTCCCATGCGGCTTCGGGGATCACCTCGCCGATCGCCGCGACCAGGCCGGCATGGTCGTCGGACACGACCAACTCGACGCCCTTGAGGCCGCGCCCCTTCAGCGCCACCAGGAAAACCTTCCAGGCCGAGCGGCTCTCGCGATTGGCCATCTCCACGGCCAGGATCTGGCGCCGGCCGTCCCAATCGATGCCGACCGCGATCAGCACCGCCTGGCTCGCGACGATGCCGGCCTCGCGCACCTTCTCGTAGCGGCGTCGACAATGAGGTAGGGGAACGGCTCTAGAAGCGGGCGCTCGGCAAAGGCCTTCAGGCTCTCGTCCAGACGTTTGTTGATGGCCGAGATCGACGAGGCGGAGAAGGCGTGGCCGCACAGCTCTTCGGTGATCGCCTTGACCTTTCTGGTCGACACGCCCTGCACATACACATCTCCGCAAGGGTTGCCACCAACGCGCTCGGAGCGCTGGTAGCGCTCGAACAGTTCGGTGGAGAAGCGGCCGGCCCGGTCCTGCGGAACCCGCAGCTCCAGCTTGCCGACCCGCGTGACCAAGGTGCGGCCGTATTAACCCGAGCGGTAGCCCAGACGATCAGGCGTGCGCTCGCTCTTGGAAGCACCCAGCGCCTCGTCCATCTCGGCCTCGAGCACCTCCTGCATCACCGCGCGGATCACTTCGTGCAGCCCATCCGGGTTCGAAAGCAGAATGTCTTTGACGGCAGCGNAGCACCTCCTGCATCACCGCGCGGATCACTTCGTGCAGCCCATCCGGGTTCGAAAGCAGAATGTCTTTGACGGCAGCGGTGGCGGATTTATCTTCACTCTTGGTCATGGTGGCGTTCCTTCGCGGGAATCAGGTGACGTTGAACATCACCAGCCTGCCATGACCGCCCTCTCTCAGCGAATTTGCAGAATTATCAGCACACACCGGGATGTAGACAACTGGGCGAGCGATCCGTTCCGGGATCGGCTCGGAATACCATACTGGCACCGCCTACATCGATTTGGGGTTCGCAGAGACACCTACAAGCAGTCCGTCAGACACGCCGCACCTCTCCGTGGCGGCCAGGCAAGCGCTGTAGTAGGTTCGCCGGGGTAGGTGCTACACGGTTTTTTCGATGAACCCATCCTGCCGGCGAAAGCTGCTTATCCCTTACGATCCCGCCGACTTTGGTTGGCACTATCGCTCGGAGCTTATGTCGAGAATCTCGGCCATTCGCACCAGATCAGCCAGAGTTTTCGCACCCATTTTTCTCATGAGGTTGCCGCGATGGATCTTCACGGTGATCTCGCTGAGCCCAATCTCGGCTGCGACCTGTTTGTTCATCAATCCCTTGGTAACTAGCGTCATGACCTGACGCTCGCGGGCACTTAGTGATTGGAAAAAAGCCCGCAGCTCTGAAACCACTCTCTCGCGCTCGCGTCTGCGGCGGTCTCGCTCGATCGCTGCGCTGACAGCGTCCAGCATATCCTGATCCCGAAACGGCTTCGTCAGGAAATCGACTGCGCCAGCTTTCATCGCTTTTACTGACATCGGAATATCTCCGTGGCCGGTCATGAAAATGATGGGGATCTGAATATCGGCCCGGGCCAGTTCGCTTTGGACGTCCAGGCCACTCAGCCCAGGCAACCGAACGTCCAAGACGAGACAGGCTGGGACATCAGGAAGCTTGCTTTGAAGCAATTCCGATGCCGAGCCGAAAACCTCGGTGCGCAGGTCGATCGTGTGCAAAAGCCTTCTCAGCGCGTCGCGGAATGACGTGTCATCCTCAACGATGAAGACCGTGGGCTCCTCACCTGCGCCATCCTTTTGACTTGGCCACGTCACGGCCGCGCGTCTCGACGCGACCGACAGGCGCGCTGACACATCGCGCCAGGCCCGGCACTCCACGAAACATTCATAGACACGTAGCGGCTCCCAACGATCGGGCGGCCGACCGGCAGCCTCATGCCCATTGAGTTGGGCGTGGTAATAAGGATGGGAGGTTGCGCGATTCGGTTATGCATAACGGCAGCAACGGACGTCCTTGTCAAGTCGATAGGTCGACATCAAATCACTTGGGGGGAAGATCTGCAAGTTGACGACTGCTTGGCAGCGCGGGAGGCGCAGCCATTGCGGACGAAGCTCTCTATGGCGCGTCGCTGTTGTGCGAGCCGAGGCTCCTTTCCATGAAAAGGGTGCCCGCCAGTCCGAGGTGATCAGGATCATGCCAACTCCTATGGCGCCGTGACTAGTTTCATCGTGAGGTCCACCCTTTTCGCGGGATGAGGAACGAGGCAATCGCGACGCAAAATTGGCAATTGGCGAGAAGCATCCTGGTCGAAACCAACTAGACTTTCATCAGTGCTGCAACTGCTGTTCCTCTTCGGCTCTCCAGTCTTTGGGTCACATTTGCTGCACGCCAATTGGTGCCAATTGATCGCTGGCGGTCGCTCCGCGGTTTGCTGGTTGATCGTGGCGACGCCGCCCTCCCCCCCGGCGTTCGTCGTGGGCCATGGCTGGGCCGATGGCACGTCGTCATCGGCCCATTTTTTTGCCTGCTCGATCGCCAACGGGACCCATCCATCTCGTCCGTCTTTAAGCGCGTGCGCGAGCCAGTTGCTCTATGGCAGATCTGACAGGCCGAGGAGCCAAAACAGGCAACGACCGGGGACCCCCTGATACCCAACTTCGCAGAACGGTGGCCCAAATTCATTGCGGCGCTAACAGAACGTGCGCGATGATCACTTTTACTTTCGGGATGCGCGATATGGCGGCGAACACGTCGGCTCGGCGATTGAACCAGCTGTCGATATCTGGGCAGGAACGAACACGATCAAGTCCACGCGCCTTATCGCTATGAAGGGGCTGCATCAAAGACTTCGATGGCGTGATCGGCAGACTTGCTGTGATGACCTCGAAGCCAGCTTCCTCTAAGCCGGACTCAATATCCATCAAGATAAGCTCCTCGTCTCCTCAGCGAGCCGAACAAGCTCAGTGCCACCAAGTCCAATGTCCCTGCGACGACCCTGGACAACGATCCTAAGCAACCACCGCTTGGCGCCGGAAGGGTCAACCCCCAAGACCATTGTCATTCGTGTAGCGGCCAACAATCTTGGCCTGCTTACTTGCAAGGCACTAAGGGCCTTTTCCGGGTGCCTTCCCCGTTTTAGCTTGGGTTCGCTCCAAAATTTTACGCCACATCGTAACCCGCGTTTGAGCGATATCAACGGATTTCGGCGGACTGCGTTGCACCCTTCAAAAAAAGCTATGTAGCTGTATAACTTAGCATTATCGGCCTTCAACGGACGTCTTTGGACTACCGAGATGACGGACGCACTCTCCGCCAAGGTCACCGAGTGGCGTCAGCGCTCGTGGTGGGCCGTGCATAAACGAGCGGGCGCTCACCGCTCTGATAGTCCTTTGCCGGCAGGGGTGGTTGTGGCCGTGCGTAGAACATCGGTGCGCGGGCATTGAGACCGGCGTCGGTGGTTTGCATCTTCATCTCTACTCCGGTGCCGTCAGCTTCCGCTTTGCCCATCGCATCTTGCAGTTGTTGGGCGGCTTGCTGGCTCCATGGCAGCACATAGAAGCGCGGCTCAGTCGAGACGGGCGTGATGAGCCATACGTAGATGGCTTCGTTCTCAACCGGGACGGCGCCCACCACCTGGGCTTTTGCCGTGTCGCGCCACTCGAGTGTCAGTGGCTTGGGACGGCCAAGAAGCTCGCTTGCGCCGACGTAGACGACGGTGATCAGCGCCAGGAAAATGCCGACCGAGAGGGTGCGGCGGGCAATGCCTGCATGCGGCAGAACAACGAAAATGAACACGCCAAGCAGCAGGGCGAAAATGACGGGAGCTATCATCATTGGGTGGCCGCCACGCGTAGGGGTTTGAAGATGCTGTTGATGCTGCCGGGCACCAGTTGGCCGGCCGAATCGAGCCGGAATCTCAAGGCGGTAAGCTCCTGGTTGGGCTTGCGCAGTTGGACCGTCGTTGTGGCCACCGGCGCTGACGACTGGGCATCGCGCTTTAAATTGACGCTGATCTTGACCGGGACGGGATATGTGACGTTGACGCCGCGATACATGTGAACATTGACGATGTATTCGCCCGCGGGCGCGCCCCTGGAATAGGCGACTTCGTGGTTGGAGTCAGTCATGTCTTGCGCCATGCCGAGGTCGTCGCGCAGCAGATCGAATACCTTGCCGCTTTTGTTGGAATAGCCGACCGGCACATCGCCGGGCGCCTGGACCCACAGATCGACATCGGCGTCGAGCTTGTCGGGCCATTGCGTTTCGATGGTGACGTTTCCCGGCGCCGTGACGCCATCGGTCTCGCTCGCCTTGGCTGGCGGGTTCATCACCGTCATCATGAGCACGGTCATGAGGACGAAGCCGCCGAGCATCAGGAGAGCGGTGTCGAGCCAGACAGTGAGAGTTTCCTCATCCATCGAAGTTCCCCAGCAGGCGGAGATTGATCTTGAGCCACAGGTTCGTGGCTATGCCCAGCAGCGTCGCATAGAGCGCGACATACATGCCGTCGATCACCGACGCGATCATCGGCCGGATTGTATTGGGGTCGGCCGATCCGCCAGCGCGCGCCGCCGAGAACGCGACGATCAACCCAACCACGGTCCCGAGCAGCCCGATCCGCACTACATGGGTCGCCAACCAATCGACATCGCGCCAGCGCCGGAAGAAGACGCACAAAATGCCTAGGGCGGCGATGGCTGCGATCAGCCAACACAGAAACGCGTTGTTGCCGGCGAAGGGTTTGTCGGCAACGCCGGCGGCCGAAAGCCCGGCGATTCCCGCGACACCGATCGCCTGAAGAACGATGAACCGCGATAGGAACGCCTTTGGATCACGTTGGTCGGAGTGAGTTTCCGACAGCCTGCGGACAATGAGGTGCGATCCCTGGTCGGCTGCCCGCTCTGGCCATAGCTTCTGAGCAATCGGACCGGGCCACGGCTTTCGCGGTGCGCTTTCGCGGTCAGAGATATCAACCATCTTGCCGTTCCTTCTTTTTTGACCTACGCGATGCAGGCGATCAGGCGCCGCGCTCGCCTTTGGACCCGACCCGCTTCAATTCTTCCCAACCTTCGCCGATGGCGACGAGGCAGCTCGAGCCGTTCGGCTGGCTGACCATGATCGTCCAGGTCGCGCCATCCTCGCTGGTCAGAACTTCGACGACTGAGCCGTTCTTAGCCAGGCCGAGGGCAACTGGTGCTTCCTTGAAACGGCTGGAAAGTTGCTTCAGGATTTCTGGCCGCGAGCCGCACGGGGGCAACCCGCCCGCCGTGGCCACTGGCGATGCCGCCGCCGCCGGCATGGCGGAGATGGCGACCAGCGAGACTGCCGCGCCGATCACTCTAATGGGCGCCAACCCAAAACGTGACTTAAGTTGTATTGGAGCTTGGTTGAACATCTGGACCTCCGGATTGGGCACAGGCTAACCTGTCAGCCGAATCAACCGGCCCATGTGGTTGATACGACCTTCCTGGCAAGCTGCCATTGCCCGTGTAGACTACCGTGCGTGTCTGAGCGGTTCCATTCTACTGGGGTTTGTTCCCTTATTCTGATCATTTTAGAAACTCAGACCTTGGTATGATAGAGAGCATCTTTGGCCGATCGGCCAGACCGGCAGGCGACTAGTGCTCAGTAGCGGCCGACCGCAGCCGACTTTGGTCACCTCGTGCGCGACGATCAGATGGTGCTTGGCATCGTTGGATTTGGACAGTGTAGCCGACGATGCCAGTGCCTTTGCCGCTCGCCATTGAGCGGGCATCGGGGATCTGTCACCGGAAACCTGCTTTGATTTGCGACGTCTCGACCCACCTCCCGCACTGGATCTGCTGCCGCAGGCTTCCAATCTTCTCCCTCGGCCGACCCGTCTTCGCCTCAGCACGTTGCTGACCTGGCGGCCAGCATGTTCCAAGGCTGCCAGCTAGCGTGCGATGTTGGCTTCAAATCTGCTCGATACATTGGCATCCTTGTTACCGTGAATTTCGTGGTCGCGATTGTCGACAGCCTTGACTTGCTCCACGACGCCCGGTGTTGAACTGGGAGTCGTTTGGATACCGCGGCCCGAGGAGCGCGCTCCAAGGAGCAATGCCAGTGCCTCCGGCCTCGGAAGCGACAGTTCGTAAAAGCGGTAGCCGTGGATGAGGTGGCCGGTAGGGCTGGCAAAGGCTGGCCCTCGTGTATTGTCCGTTTCGATCGCCAGCTACCCGTAATTCGGCATGATCCTTAAATCAGGCCTGACAGCGCCTTAGGATGCGCGTCGATTTGCGACGTAGCAAGGCTACCGCCGCTACTGATTGGGCAATCTCGAACCAAACCTCGCAACATCTCGAAGGAATATGCGTGAGGATAGGGCTACTTCAGCTTTCTTTGCCCGGACGCGTCATGGCCTTGTGTTGCTCGAACAGACGGTTCAATGAGCCCATCGGAGGGGGTACGTTCGAGCACGGTGAAGGAGACCTCCAATGCTGGGTCTGAGCGCGCTCGACTTGGCCCGTATCCAATTCGGGTTCACAATCTGCTTCCACATCATCTTCCCGGCGATCACCATCGGGCTCTCCAGCTATCTTGTCGTGCTGGAGGCGCTGTGGCTTTGGAAACAGGAAACCGTCTACCGCAACCTCCATTACTTCTGGGCGAGGATCTTTGCCGTCAATTTCGCCATGGGTGTCGTGTCTGGGCTGGTAATGGCCTACCAGTTCGGCACCAACTGGAGTTACTACTCAGCTTTTGCGGGCAGCATCACCGGCCCGCTCCTCACATATGAGGTGATGACCGCCTTCTTCCTCGAAGCCGGCTTTCTCGGGGTCATGCTGTTCGGATGGAACAAGGTTGGACCCGGCCTCCACTTCTTTGCGACTATAATGGTAGCGCTTGGCACGCTCATTTCCGCCACTTGGATTCTGGCATCGAACAGCTGGATGCAGACCCCCCAGGGCTTCGAGATCATCGACGGCCGGGTGGTACCGGTCGATTGGTTAAAGGTCATTTTCAACCCGTCCTTCCCCTATCGCCTCGCCCACATGGTTGTCGCGGCCTATCTCGCCGTGGCACTATTCGTCGGAGCATCCGGGGCGTGGCATCTGCTCAAGCGGCGCGACACGCCGGGGGTGCGCACTATGTTGTCGATGGCCATGTGGATGCTGCTCATGGTTACGCCGGTCCAGATCGCCATTGGTGACCGACATGGGCTCATCGATCTCAAATATCAGCCTGCAAAAATCGCCGCGGTCGAGGGGCATTGGGAAAACGAGCCCGGTGGGAGCATGCCGCTTATCCTCTTCGGTTTGCCTGATATGAACGCCGAGATGACGCGCTATGCGGTGCAGATACCTTATTTGGGCAGCTTGCTTCTCACCCATACCTGGAATGGCCAAATCCGTGGTCTGAAGGATTTCCCGTCTGCCGACCGCCCGAATTCCACGGTTGTGTTCTGGACATTTCGGCTCATGGTCGGTCTCGGCTTTCTGATGCTGCTGCTCGGCCTTTTGGGCCTGTGGCTCCGCACCCGGCATCGCCTGTTCGAGTCAAGGCCCTTTCTGCGTTTCGCCCTGGCGATGGGGCCTGCCGGCCTCGTCGCGATCCTTGCTGGATGGCTGACCACCGAGATTGGCCGCCAGCCGTGGGTGATCTACGGCGTCATGCGTACTGCCGATGCCGTTTCTAACCATTCGGTTTTTGCGCTCACAACCTCATTGATCGTTTTCGTCGTCATGTATTTCGTCGTATTTGGCACCGGCATCGCATACATGCTGAAGCTCGTCGGCAAGGGGCCTGACGATGAAGGCATTGCGCCGCATGGCGGTGAACTGATCAAACCGCAGACGGCACATGCGCTGTCGGCTGTCCCTGTTATCCGGGAGAGCGGCAGCCTCGTTGCTGCCGGCAGCAGAGAGGCTGAGTGAGATGGGCATCGACCTCCCGATCATCTGGGCCGTCATCATCGCCTTCGGTCTCATGATGTACGTGGTCATGGATGGCTTCGATCTCGGCATCGGCCTTCTCTTCCCCTTTGTTCCAGCAAGAAACGATCGGGATAGCATGGTGAACACGGTGGCGCCGGTGTGGGACGGCAACGAGACCTGGCTCGCGTTCGGGGGCGCTGCACTGCTTGCCGCTTTCCCGCTCGCTTATTCGGTGCTGCTGAGCGCACTTTATATACCGATCATCCTGATGCTTGCTGGTCTGATCTGGCGCGGCGTCGCCTTTGAGTTCCGCTTCAACGCCGATGAAGCGCACAAACCGTTCTGGGACAAAGCCTTTGCCTCGGGATCCTATATCGCGGCCTTCTCGCAAGGGGTCGCGCTCGGCGCCTTCATCAACGGCTTCCAGGTGACCGGCGCCTCGTACGGTGGCGGCACATTCGATTGGCTGACGCCGTTCAGCGTGTTCACGGGGTTCGGCCTGCTCATCGCTTATGCGCTGCTCGGCTCGACCTGGCTCATCATGAAGACAGAAGGCACGCTGCAGCAGCGCATGATCGCGCTAGCGCGCCCGATCACCGTTGGCCTGCTGTTCGTCATCGCTGTCGTCAGCCTGTGGACACCGCTCACACATCCGCAGGTCGCCGCGCGGTGGTTCGCTCTTCCGAACCTCTTATTCTTTTCCCCTGTGCCGATTCTTGTGCTGGCGACGAGTTGGGCGATCCTTCGCGTCCTGCAGCAATCACCGCAAGCTGCACCATTCCTGCTTTCGCTGGCGCTCCTCTTCTTCGGCTACAGCGGTCTTGCGATCAGCCTATGGCCCAATATCATCCCACCGGCGGTTTCACTCCGCGAAGCGGCTGGGCCGGCACAAAGCATGGGCTTCACGCTCGTAGGCGCCCTTTTCACCATCCCGGTCATACTGACCTATACCGCATGGTCCTACTACGTGTTCCGCGGCAAGGTGAAGGCAGGCGAAGGCTATCATCATTGATGCGGTCGGCGACGGACAACCGAAAAAAATGGCTGCGCCGTGCCGGCTGGCTCGTATTGATCTGGAGCGCGAGTGTCGCTGCGCTGGCCGGAGTAGCTGTGCTGTTCCGGGTATTCATGAAATTCGCCGGTTTGACCGTCTAAGCACTTGGCCGGCTAGCCCGCAGTTTTTCTTCTCCGGCTCATCCGTTCGTGACGTGGCTGTCGTCGAGTAGACGGACTCCAATCCGCGAAAGGCGCGCCATGCCTCGCTCCCACGCCAGCTCAGGCCGACTTCTGGATCAGGAATACGACCTGGAACTCCGTACGTTCTATGATCTCAAGCCGATCGCCCGTCTGGCGGATAAGATTGGGAATGTCGAGGACCGCGAGCGGGTCTGTACAATGCACTTCAAGGTGATCTCCCGCCCTCAGCATCTTCAAGGCCTTGCGCGTCTTCATCGCGGGAAAAGGACATCTCAATCCGGCTAGGTCAAGTTTCGTCATGGTCATTTCAGATCAAGCTCGCATAGTCGAAAAATCTGACCATCTGCCTGCGGTGGACACGCGTCACGTCCTCGCCGAGTTCCACCAAGCCGTCAGTTTGCACGAGCGACGAAAGCAGGCCAGCGCCCTCGCGTGGAAATTTCGCGACCTCGAGCGAGCCGTCTTGGCAAGTGCGCAGACTCACCCGAACGTACTCACGGCGTCCGATCTTCTTTTTGTAGTCGAACGCAGCACGCAATGGCGTGGGAATTGGCCCTCGTCGCGCATCGGTGCCCGCCAACGCGAGGATAGTAGGTCGCACAACATAGGCAAAGGTGACGAAGCTCGCTACCGGATTTCCAGGCAGGCCTATAAAGGGAGTTCCATCGATAATGCCCATCGCTACCGGACGCCCTGGTTTGATAGCCATGCGCCAAAGTACGAGGGTTCCTACGCTCTTAACGCTTGTTTTGACGTGATCCTCTTCGCCTGTTGAAACACCGCCCGTGGTCACGATCAGATCATGCGCGCCCGCGGCCGCCTTTAAACCGGCGGCGAGCAGTACCCTGTCGTCGCATAGAATACCGAGATCACTGACTTCACAGCCCAGTCGCGTCAGCATTGCCATCATCATGTAACGGTTTGAGTCGAACAGCTGCGCGCCCCCACGCGCGTCGCCCGGAGACACAACTTCGTTGCCGGTCGAGAACACTGCGACGCGTATGCGCCTGCGTACCTCCAGGTGTGTCAATCCCAGAGCTGCGGCGAGCGCGACATCTTGCGGACGCAAGCGCCGGCCGGACGGTAAAGCGCGATGGCCGAGGGCAACGTCCTCGCCTGCCGGGCGCACATTGGCGCCGGGGCTGAGACCCGGCGGCAGGATGACGCAACCTGACTGATCGACGCGCACGTCCTCCTGCATGAAGACCGTGTCGGCTCCATCGGGCAGAGGAGCGCCAGTGAAGATGCGGATTGCTTGGCCAGGCGTTATCGCACCTCGTGCAGAAGCTCCGGCCTGAACGCGTCCTGCGACCGGGAACGACCGTTCTGCCGTAACCGGGAGATCGCGGCTGCTCAGGGCATAACCATCAACAGCGGAATTGGTAAAAGGAGGCAGCGGCAGCGGAGCCGCGATGCTGGAGGCGAGAACGCGCCCGTCGGCATGGGTGAGATGCACTGTTTCGACGCCTCGCACAGCGTTCACGCGAGCAGCGATGGTCGCTACGGCCTCAGCTACAGACATCATTGGACCACCGAAGGCGAAGCAATCGTCCGAAAGTTGTGCCATGGCCTCTCAGATCCTTACACTGTCGGGCACAGGTTAAGTCCTAATACTCGATGGGCACCACTATGACACCGCAGGCAGCGCCTCTCATCTATGCTCCTTCGCCATGCGGACCAGATCAATCTCGTCACCGGGCTCCCCTTTGGCGTCTGTTTCATGGAAGGAAAAGGCCCGGGCATATGCATGTAGGCGATCGGCCCCTGGCACAGGCTGGCGTGACTTCAGCGTGCGGAAACTCTCTCGGATACAGAGGTTCTCAAAGATCCGATGAACAGCAAACAGTGTCTGGGGTGGATGACCACACAATGAGATCGCAAAATCGATCTCTGCGTCTGCCTTTTCGCGCGCTGCCACCAGATCGGGGGCGCCAAATTGCTCAAGCAGTTGAACGGTGAGATGATCGACCGCCCGCGTCCTGTCAGCCTCCGTAGCTTCTGTAACAATGGCAAGTGTAGACCAGCCGAGACTGTCCACACCCAAGAAACCCGAGCGGAACGCCGAGTGCTGTTTTGGAGCAAGTGTGGCTGGGTCACCGCAGTCGGAAAAGACAAACGCCCCTGAAACGATGACTTCACCTGGCAATGAGGCTCGCTCGAATACGAATGTGTCGGACGGATCAAGTCTAATACTGCACGGCAGCTTTAGCATTCGCCTCACCTTTGTGCTTGCCGCCACGATCGGAAAAAAACAGGAACATAGGCGTTCAAAACTCTTCAGGAAGACTCGTAGCCAGTGCATCGCGCAAACGATGGCCTCCTGATTGATAGAGCCGTCAAACCCAGCGGCTTTTGGCAATTCATCCTCGGTCCGCACCCTTCAAAAACTACAACGCTTTGCGAGCTTTTATCATGTGACATCGCCAGGCTATCCAATTCACCGCATTATTTTCGTCGTTCCTTTTCGACAGCGTATCGAAATCGATTATCATATTATTCAGCGACGACTCTTGGGACGATGAAGTGGCTTGTAGTCTATTGTCGATCGGAGATCCCCACCGCCCCGCAGCGTGTGAACGCTTTTCCCCAACACGATCAAGAATATGTTATCGCCGTCACTTGGATATATGAATCAATGGCCAACATCCCAGGTACATGCGTTGCAAATATTTTTCCGAGTCCAAAAGATCCTGGACTTACCCAGCATGTAAACGGTATAGACCAAAGCGGCCTATCGGTTGAGATCAATGTGCCGGTCGAGCGCCCTTTGACGCTGTATCTTAACTCTCAAGAGATTGTCACGATGATGACGATCAATGACTATCCGGAATATTTGGCACTCGGTTATCTTCTCAACCAGAATATGCTGAAGAAAGATGACATCGTGAATGAGGTCGAATTCGACAGCGATCTGGACGTTGTTGTCGTGCGTACCAAACGCGGCACGAACTACGAGCAGAAGCTGAAGAAGAAGACTTTGACGTCGGGCTGCGCGCAAGGCACAGCGTTCGGCGACCTTCTTGAGGCGGTCGAGGGCGCCTCACTCCCCAAGGCGAAGCTGCGCACATCCTGGCTGTATCAGATGACTCACGCGATCAATACAATGCCTTCGCTTTACCTCGAGGCCGGCGCGATTCACGGATGCGTGCTCTGCAAGGAAGGCGTGCCGGTTTGCTATACGGAAGATGTCGGGCGGCACAACGCGGCTGACAAGATAGCGGGTTGGCTGTATCAGCACCGCGTCGACCCTTCGGACAAGATTCTATACACAACAGGGCGGCTCACATCTGAAATGGTGATCAAGACAGTTCGGATGGGTATTCCCATTCTTATATCGCGTTCAGGTTTCACGGCCTGGGGCGTGGACCTCGCGAGGCAAGTCGGATTGACGCTGATAGGACGCGCCCGTGGGAAGCGATTTGTCGCGCTGTCGGGTCAAGAGCGGATAATATTTGATCAGGACCTCGCCTTTGTCGAAGAGGAATCGGCTCGAAGCAAGCGAAAGGCCGGCCATGAAGGCTCATGATTGTCCCGCGACCCTTGGCGTACTCCTCGCTGGCGGGCTGGCCCGTCGGATGGGAGGCTGCGACAAAACATTGCGCGTGATCGGCGGGCGCACGATCCTCGGACGCATCATTAAGCGGCTTGCCCCGCAATGCGACGAGTTGGTCCTCAATGCGAACGGTGACCCGGGCCGCTTTGCATCCTTTGATGTGCCGGTACTCGCCGATACCGTGGAAGGGTCCGTGGGGCCGCTCGCAGGCATACTGGCGGCATTAGACTGGGCCGCTGCTAACAGACCAGATATCGCGTGGGTCCTGAGCGTTGCCGCGGATTGTCCCTTTTTGCCACACGACCTTGTTGCCCGATTGCACGAGGCGCGGATCGCCCTAGGTGCACAACTTGCCGTAGCCAGTTCGCACGGGAGGGCGCATCCGGTAATCGGATTGTGGGCCGTCGAATTGCGGGACGACCTCCGTCGCGCTCTTGTGGTTGATGATTGTCGCAAAATCGACAGCTGGACCATGCGCTACCGGCTCGCGACGGTGGCTTGGCCGACAGAGCCGTTCGATCCATTCTTCAACGCCAATACCATTGAAGACATCGTCGAGGCTCAACGACTAAGCAGGCTTGACGGATAGGGAGTGCAGATGCTTGGCTCCGATGCATCAACCAAGCCCACGTCTGGCTTTGAGCCAGTTGTGGCAGGGGCCAAGGGACGTACATGGAAACAGGCCACCCGGTCTAAGGAGACCCGTCATGCAAATCAGCGCGCGCAACATCCTCAAGGGTAAGGTGAAGGCGGTTACGAAAGGCGTCACAACCTCGCATGTCGTCATCGACATCGGTGGTGGTGCGGTGGTTACCGCCTCTATCACCAACGCATCGATCGACGACCTGAAGCTCTCAGCCGGCAAGGAGGCCTATGCCGTCATCAAGGCTTCCGACGTTATGGTGGCGGTTGACTGAGGCCGATCGGTTCGCAAGGCACTCGACCGGACTGCAACTTTTTCGGGATCCTGGTCTCGCGTCAAACAGGGCGAAAGCCCGCCTGCTCCAGCGCCATGCGGCTTTTCGGAGACTGGAGCGCTTCTAGGAAAGCGTAAACGCCGGGCCTGTTCCTGCGGGCCGTAACAAGCGCGAAATCGTAATGTTCTTCCTCCAGTGGAATGAAGCCAAGCCCCGCGGAACGTGCCACGGGCTCGATTGTCAAACCCCAGTCAGCGCGGTTCTGCGCCACGGCCGCCGTCACGGCACTATGCGAACGCGGCTGATTCCAGTAGCCGTCCGGACGCGCAGCTCCCAGCAGGCGATCGATCAGAATGCGCGTTCCGGCGCCCTGATTGCGGTTGACCATCACGCAAGCCGGGTCAGAGAGCGCAACGCGTACCGCCTCCTGCGCAGGCAGACCCTCAAATCGCGGATCGCCCGCGCGGAACACAACGCCCTGCATCCGCCGCCAGCCAGCTGCGAGCTCGAGGCCCGGCGCAAGGAACGGACTGTTGTAGCTCCCGGTGGTTTCATCGAAGAGATGGATCGGCGCGAGGTCGCACTCCCCGCGCCGGGCGGCCGCCAGTCCACCGAGGCTTCCGACCGCGATGGAGCGCACCAAGAGCCCGGCACGCGCCAGCGACGTCGTCACGAGATCGAGGCCCGTGCAATGACTGCCCACGATGACGAGATCCGGGACTCGCACATGCGGAGTGAACAATGTGATC
This sequence comes from Mesorhizobium sp. LNHC209A00, assembly GCF_000502915.1. Lineage (NCBI taxonomy): Bacteria > Pseudomonadati > Pseudomonadota > Alphaproteobacteria > Hyphomicrobiales > Phyllobacteriaceae > Mesorhizobium > Mesorhizobium sp. LNHC209A00. The sequence continues at coordinate 106,877 of NZ_AYWT01000011.1, read as the reverse complement.
GAGGCCTGGGTCGCTGCCGGCATCCCATCTGAAAGCGCATCGATCCGAAGGAACCCGTCAGCCCGGGCAAATGAAGTGATCGCGCCTGAGCCCTTGCCGGTGGGATAGGCAACCAGTCCGCTATCGCCATCAACGAGGGACACCATGACAAACTCGGTGCGCCCCAGTTCGGACGCGATTCGCACCGGAACGTTTGCCGTGCCGCGGGTGTCGGTTCGCGGAGGCAGGCCCGCCATATGACGCAGGATCGGCACGATCATGTCGTGGAAGGTAAACATGGCCGATGTAGGAAAGCCCGGCAGGATGATGACGGGTATGCCGTCGCAGACCGCGAGACAGAGCGGCTTTCCTGGCTTCAGTGCCACGCCATGGGCGATGATGCCCGGTTCACCGAGCCGCGCTATGACGCGATGGGAGACATCGCCTGCTCCCTTTGAGGTCCCTCCGGAGACGACCAACATGTCGCAAGACTTGATCGCCGCTCGCAAGATGGCCTCAAGCTTCTCCTCTTCGTCAGGGAAAGCCCCGAGAAACGTGGCTTCACCGCCATTCTCCGTGACAGCGGCGGATATGATTGCACCGTTTGTATCATAGATGGCTGCAGGCGGCAGCGGCGCGCCTGGCTGAACAAGTTCGTCACCCGTGGACAGAATCGTGACGCGAGGCCTGCGCCAGACAGGAACGACCGCAATTCCACATGCGGCAAGCACGCCGATTTCACGTGAACCTAACATCGTTCCGGCGCGCAGCAGGAGCTCGTCACGAGAAATGTCAGATCCCGCGTGGGAAACAAACTGGCCGGGCGACGCAGCCCGCCGAATTTCGACCCCGCGATCGCCCGCGGGCTGTGTATATTCAACCATGACAACACAGTCAGCACCGCGCGGCATAGGGCCACCCGTCGAGATCTGAGTCGCAGTTCCCGGCAGAACGGTCTGCTTCGGCGCGATGCCGCAGGCAATCACCTCTTCATTGAGCGCGAGCCGGATCGAAACGGCTTCTCCTGCAGACGTCATATCTTCCGAGCGTCCCGCGAACCCATCGACATTCGACCGGTCAAAAGGAGGCACATCGATAGGCGCGGCTACATCTTCGGCCAAAGCAAAACCGAGCGCATCAGCCAGCGTCCGCATTTCGCGTTCAACGGGGCGCGGGCGAAGCGCTGCTTCGAACCGGGCGAGCGCCTCCTCCCGTGACAGAACCGTCAAGAACTGATCCTGATCGACGCTGCTGCGATTGGGATCAGCAAGAAATCCAGTCATGTCGAAAGACTCCTACCTGTTATCGTATCGCGTAAGCACCGACCAATTTTCTTGCAGCGTAACCCTCGCTGTCTCCTGGCACCGCGAGCCATGCATCGGCGCGGGCGATGTGCTCCAGTGAGAGATCGCCGGTAGCAAGGGGTATCCAGGCCGCGTCGATTTGTTCGAGGAGAACGATTTCTGTGACCCCAACACTGGAGGAGATCTTGCGCAAAAGGGGAAGCACCGTTTCTCGCCGAGGCTTGCGGCTCGACAGGCGATCCAGCACTGGTTGCACCACCGTCCACCACGCTGCTAGCGCATGGGCAGGCGCGCCAGGCACAGCAACTACCGCACTGCCAGCAATCCACCCCATCGCGGTCGTTCGACCAGGGTGAAGTGCGATGCCATGTGCGAGGAGCTTGCCGCGAGCGGAAAGTGCACCTATGGTTGCGTCGGTGCGGCCAACTCCGGTGCCGCCGACGAGCACCAGCAGGTCGCTCGCTACGGTTTCCAGCGCCCTGGTGATCGACGCGACATGGCGTCCGTGGGCCTGGGTGCACGTCAGCCTTGCACCGGAGGCTTGCAAGCATTCTCCGATAAGCTGCGCGGTGGAAGCGTCGGCTCCCGTAGCGGGAACATTGATGACATGCACGTGCGGACGGCGGACCGCCAAGTGGCTCAGCCCGATTGAACGCGCAACAAGCAGATCGAGTTCACCAAGTTGCTGACCGGCGATGGTCACGGTTCGACCCTTTGCCATATCTTCCCCGACCCGGCGAGCGCCTTGGCCGGGAAGCGCTTCAGCGAGAACCTGACCCATCGGTCCCGCATTTTCGACGAGATCCGCATCGAGCACGCAGTCGCATCCCTCCGGCATACATTGGCCAGCTTCGACCCAGGTCGGCCAGCCCGCGAGCGGCAAGGGCGAATAGGATGAGGCGCCCGTGAGTTCGAGGGCGCGGAACGCCCAGCCATCGATGACGGCGGTGGGGAACGATGGCAATGCCTGGCTCAGCGGAGAAATTTCGGCTGCGATGCAGCCGAGCGCTTCGGCGAGGGGGACGCTGCTGGGCGCAACCGGGCTCAGGGTTTCCAGCAGCGATGCTAGAGTCACATCAAGGTCAGACAGCACGCCAAGGCGCTGTGTGTTGGTGATAACAGGTGACGCAGAATATCCCATCGACTCGCAACTGTCACAAACTGTGCGGGGTATGTCTAAATGTCCCAACCACTACCAACTACAGGGCCGATGCATGGCAACAAGAGCCAATCCGGTTGCAAATGCTCATGTGATGTGGCAGGCGCCCACGGAAATCGGCTACGCCACGTCAGTTACTCTTCTGGTCAGCATTGGCATAGAATAGTTTCTGCCCAGCAATGTTGTAGTCGCTGATCACAGTCTGCCCCTCCGGTGAGAGAAGCCAATCGATGAAGATCTGACCAAGGTCGGCTTTGACGGTAGGGTGTTTAGCCGGATTTACGAGAATGACACCATACTGATTGAACAGACGCCGGTCCCCTTCGACCATGATTTCAAGATCGCCACGATTCTGGAATGATATCCACGTTGCACGGTCGGATAGAACATAAGCACCGGTAGAGTTGGCCATGTTGAGAGCCGCGCCCATACCCTGCCCAATCGAGCGATACCATGAACCCTGCGTAGAAGTGATTTCGATGCCGGCATCCTTCCAGAGATTTAGTTCGGCCGTGTGTGTGCCGGATCGGTCGCCGCGAGATATGAATGGAGCCTCCTTCGCGCGGATTGTGGCGAACGCCGACGCCACGTCCTTCAATCCCTTGATGCCGGCCGGATCAGCTCTCGGACCGATCAGCACGAAATCATTATACATGACGTCGAAGCGCTTCACGCCAAAGCCATCGGCGACGAACTTCTCCTCCTGCGCCTTGGCGTGGACGAAGACGACGTCCGCATCGCCGCGTCTCGCCGTGTCGAGTGCCTGACCGGTTCCCTGCGCTATTACCTTCACGTCTATTCCGGTCTTCGCTTTAAAGATGGGGAGTAGGTAGCCAAAGAGCCCGGAATCTTGCGTGGACGTGGTCGATGCAACCACGATCGAACGATCTTGCGCAACTATAGTTCCACTGGAGCTGATCGTGAGGAGAACCAATGCGAGCGCTATGTACATGAAGCGCATGACAGTCTTCCTTGTGGTTCAATCAGATAACAAGTTCGCCCGCGATGAAATTGGCGGCTTGGGACGTGGAAGGCTCATTAAGGAACCTTTCGGCCGAGCCGCTCTCGCAGAGCGTTCCGCGGACGAGGAAAACGACATCGCCTGCCAGACGCCGCACTTGACCCAGATCATGGGAAGCCATGACGATTTTGACGCCCGACTGGGCGGCCGCGCGGACAATCTCTTCGACAGCGCGGGTCGCGGCCGGATCGAGATTGGCGGTTGGTTCGTCCAGCAATAGGAGTTCGGGATCGCGCGCCAAAGCGCGCGCCAAGGCCAGACGCTGCTGCTCGCCGCCCGAAAGGCGCCGGGCGGGACGCATCGCAAGTTCGGAGAGACCTACCAGGTCGAGCAACTCCAGTACGCGCGCCCCGCGGCCACCGCGGGGAACGCCGACGCGCGCCAAACCATAGCTGACGTTGGCTGCGACCGTGCGGCGTAGCATCACAGGACGCTGGAACAGGATCGCGCGGCGGATCGGTTTTGCGACCGGGCGGCCTCCCCAGGTAATGCGGCCTTCGGAAGGCGCGGCCAAGCCCATGCACAGCCGTAGGAGGGTGCTCTTACCCGATCCATTTGGTCCGACGACGAGGGTTGGTGCACCGGGCAGGATCGTCAGGCTCAATCGATCGACAATTTTCACCGGCCCAGCCTTCAGCGAGACGCTATCGAAAATCACCGGAAGATCGCTGGAGGGGGCCCTCATCATGAAACCACGCGTTGTTCGGACCACAGTCGGATGATCCACGCGATGGTGTTGATCACAAGAACGACGATCATCAGTATGAGGCCAAGACCCATCGCGAGTGGAAGATCCCCCTTCGATGTTTCCAGCGCAATAGACGTTGTCATTGTCCTCGTGAATCCCTCGATATTGCCGCCGACGACCATAACCGTCCCGACCTCGGCGGCAGCCCGGCCAAAGCCAGCAAGCAGGGCGGTGAGAAGACTGAGGCGCGTGTCCCACAATAGGGTCGCCATACGGCGAAACGGACCCACGTCCATTGCCGTCAGTTCGTCGCAATACTCGGTCCAGAGATCCTCAACCGTCTGGCGCGCGAGGGCTGCTATGATGGGCGCGACCAACAGCGCTTGGGCTAACACCATGGCAGGCGGAGTGTAGAGAATCCCCAACGCGCCGAGCGGTCCTGAGCGCGAAAGCAGAAGGTATACGACGAGCCCGACTACGACTGGCGGGAGCCCCATAAACGCGTTGAGCAAAACGATCAGCGCGAACCGTCCGGGGAAACGCGTCAGTGCCAGCGTGGCTCCGAGCGGCAGACCTATCGCTGCAGCGAGCGCGACAGCCGACAGGCTGACAAGGAGCGAAAGCCTGACGATTGCAATAAAACTTGCGTCGCCGCTGATTACGAGTTGCCACGCGTTCAAAGCGTCAGACATCGATCTCTCCCGTCCTATTGTCAGGCGGACAAGCTTGTCAATAATTTTTGCCGCGATGCTGCACTTGGACTGCGCCTAGGTTCGCGTGCATTCCGCAGGTGGACCGTCACTCCGCTGGTGCCGCCGAAGATTGATGCGGCAAGGGTTCTTGTTCCCGCTTTGCGAGCTGTTGTGCCAGCCAGATATCGTGATGTTCTATTGCCCAATTGAGATCGACTTCGCCAGTAGCCATGGCCTCGAAGGCCCCCTCGGTCCCGAGCGTACCGATATAGATGTGGGCAAGGATGAGAGCGACAAACAAAACGGCCACAACCGCATGCGCAACTTGGGCCAGCTGCATTCCGAAGATATCCGTCACGGAGAAGGGGAACAGCAGCATGTAGCCTGATACCGAGACTGTGACGCCTGCTGCAAGGGAAAACCAGAATACAAGCTTCTCGCCGAGATTGAAACGGCCCGCAGGTGCATGTTTGGATTTAATGAATCCTCCGCCTTGCCTCACCCAGTCCAAATCCACCCTTTGTGGAAAATTGTCCTTGATAAACATCACGACGATAAGGCCGAGGCCGACCACGAATGAAAAACTGACGAAGTTGTGCATATACTTGGCAAGCTCGGAGAAGCGAGCGAATGCTTGCTGCCCGATAATTGGCATAAGCAGCATTTTACCGAAAGTGATATTCAGACCAGTCAGGCCCAGGATGACGAACGATACGGCGTTAAGCCAGTGCGAAAATCGTTCGATGCCGTTGAAACGGGGAATCCTGTGCCCGGAGCGCCCGCCGGAAATGCGGATTGGCCCGAGAACCAGATAGGCAAGGCCCAGCACAGCGATCATGCCAAGGATGACGATCGCCCCGGCCCGGTGCAGCAGCACCTCGTGGAAATAGTGCCACTTGCGCCCTGCAGGCTGGATCAGCACGCTTGCCCTGGTGTCTGGAATGTCGATGCGGCCTTCGATACGAGGCGCCTGGTTCAACAACGTCTCTTCGTCGACCACGCTTGCCTGCGGATTAGGCGCGCCATCCGGGCCGAGCTTCTGAGCGGGCCCCGGGAGGGCCGCTGCGACGGAAAAGAATGTTGCGGCGCCGATGACCAGGCAGATTCGTACAATAGGCGTCACAGCTCTCATCCTCTCACCTCCGGGTTGGCAACGTTGATCGGGGAAGGTGGTCAGACCTTGATGCCCTCGTCGTACGCGGTCTTCCAGCCCCACGTTCCGGAACCGTAGCCGCGTTGCAGGACCCGTTCCTTGTAGATTTGCGCAATGACTTCGCTGTCGCCCGCAAGCAGCGACTTGGTAGAGCACATCTCGGCGCATAGCGGCAGCTTGCCTTCACCAAAACGGTTCGACCCGTATTTCTCGAATTCCGCAATGCTTCCGGGGGCCTCCGTACCGCCACCGCCGGCGCAATACGTGCATTTGTCCATCTTGCCCCGCGATCCGAAATTGCCGATCTGCGGATACTGTGGCGCTCCGAACGGGCAGGCGTAGAAGCAATAGCCGCAGCCGATGCAAAGGTCTTTCGAGTGCAGCACGATGCCATCTTCCGTCGGGAAGATGCAATTCACCGGACAGACTGCTGCGCAGGGCGCGTCGGTGCAATGCATGCAGGCCATCGATACCGAACGCTCTCCCGGCTTTCCGTCGTTGATGGTCACGACGCGCCGGCGATTGATACCCCACGGCACTTCGTTCTCATTCTTGCATGCCGTCACGCAGGCATTGCAGTCGATGCACCTGTCTGCGTCGCAAAGGAACTTCATTCTAGCCATAGGCACCTCTCACGCTGCAATTATCTGACAGAGAGTGGCCTTGGGCTCCTGCATGCCTGTCGCAGGATCGTAGCCATAGGTCGTGAGTGTGTTCACACTCTCCCCAAGCACGATCGGGTCGCTCCCCTTTGGATACTTTGAACGCAGGTCGACGCCCTCGAACCAGCCCGCGAAATGGTAGGGCATCCACGCGAGGCCCTTGCCGACCCTCTCCGTCACGAGCGCCTTCATCCGGGTCTTCGAGTTGCTCTCGGGCCCGGTCACCCAGACCCAACTGCCGTCCTTTATGCCGCGCTCGCTCGCGTCCGCAGGATTGATCTCGACGAACATCTCCTGCTTCAACTCGGCCAGCCACTTATTGGAACGCGTCTCTTCGCCCCCACCCTCGTATTCGACAAGCCTGCCGGAGCTCAAAATAAGTGGGAACCGTTTCACTGTGCCGTTGTCGACCGCAGTTTTCTGCACAGTGAATCCGATGTTCGGCACGCGGAACTGCATGGCGTCCGGCAAGGTTGGATATTTGGCGACGAGATCGGGGCGCGGGGTGTAGATCGGCTCCCGCTGCACGGGAACCGCATCGGGCAAGTTCCAAGCGATCATGCGCGCCTTGCCGTTGCCATAGGGCGAACAGCCATGTTCGATTGCCACGCGCTGGATTCCACCGGACAGGTCGGTGGCCCAGGATACAGCGTTGGGATTAGTAGGATTCACGCGCTGGATAACGCCAATTTCGTCTGCCGTGAGATCCTTATCCCAGCCGAGCTTCTTCAGAACGCCAAGCGTGAACTCCGGGTACCCGTCCTTGATCTCAGAACCGGCCGAATAGGAACCTTCGGCGAGAAGATTGACGTGCTCTTCCCGCTCTACCTCATGCCCGTTTTCGACTGCCTTCCGCTTGACTACGCGCTCGACGCCGAAGCGCGCACGGAACGTGCCGCCGCCTTCTTTGACTGGCACACTTGTGTTGTAGAGGATGGGCGTTCCAGGATGTTTGAATTCCGGCGTTCCCCAGCAGGGCCACGGCAGGCCGTAGTACTCTCCGCCAACTTCGGCATCATCCGTGGGCGCCCGCAGCGTCACTACGTCGAACTTGGCCTGGTTCCTCATGTGGGCCTTGAGCCGCTCGGGGGATTGTCCGCAATACCCTGTCGACCAACCGCCTCGGTTGATCTCGCGCAGAATGTCCTCGGCTGAGACGGCGCCATCGTCGACACGGATATTCTTGAACATCTTGTCGGCGAATCCGAACTTTCGGGCGAGCAAGTACATCGTGTCGTAATCGTTCTTGGATTCGAAAATCGGCTCGACGATCTTTTCGCCCCATTGCAACGACCGGTTCGAGGCGGTGCGGGAACCGTCCATCTCGAAACTCGTGCAAGCAGGCAGAAGATAAATGCCGTCCTTTCGGTCGGAAAGCACCGACCAGGCCGTCGGGTAAGGATCGCACACCACCAGCAACTCGAGCTTTTCGATGCCGCGCACTGCTTCGGGCATTCTGGTGATCGTGTTGACGCCATGACCCATGACGAACATCGCCTGAAGCGTGTCGGGCTGGGCTACTTGGTCCTTCGGCAGCAAGGTGGCATCAAACCACCGCGTACTGGGGATTCCCGGACTCTCCATCAGCGTCTTGTTGAAGAAGCGCGAAACCATCCAATCGTAGTCGACCTCCCACACCCTGCACCAATGCCGCCACGCGTCTTCGGACAGGCCGTAGTAAAGAGGCAGCGTCGTCACATCGAGTCCGAGATCGGTGGCGCCCTGTACATTGGTATGTCCCCGAAAAATATTGGCGCCGCCGCCCGCATGACCGACATTGCCGGTGGCCAACAGAAGAATGCAGCTCGCGCGGACGTTGGCCGTGCCAGTCGTATATTGCGTCTGCCCCATCGCCCAGATAAGCGTTGCCGGCTTCTCCTTGGCGAAGACCTCGGCAATGTGCCTGACTTGGGCTTCCGGCAGGCCCGTGACGCGCTCGACCTCGTCCGGTGTCCACTGCGCCACTTCCTTGCGGATCTCGTCCACGCCATAGACCCGCTGGCTGATGAATTGCGCGTCCTCCCAACCGTTCTGAAAAATGTGCCAGAGCATTCCGTAGACCGTCGCGATATGGGTTCCAGGGCGCACGCGGACATATTCGGTTGCATGCGCAGCCGTCCGCGTCATTCGCGGATCGACGACGATCATGTTGGCACGGTTGAGTTCCTTGCCTTCGAGAATGTGCTGCAACGAAACCGGATGCGCTTCGGCGGGATTGCCGCCCATGATCAGGATCGTCTTGGCATTTCGAATGTCGTTGTAGCTATTTGTCATCGCGCCGTAGCCCCAGGTATTGGCTACGCCGGTGACGGTTGTGGAGTGACAGATACGCGCCTGATGATCGGAATTGTTGGTTCCCCAGAAGGCCGCCAGCTTGCGGTTGAGAAAGGCTGCCTCGTTGGTGAACTTGGCCGAACCGAGCCAGTACACCGAGTCAGGTCCCGACTTTTCGCGAATCTCCAGCAGCTTGTCGCCGATCTCATCGATAGCCTGTTCCCAGGAGAGGCGCACCCATTGGCTGTTCACCAACTTTACGGGATAGCGCAGGCGGCGATCGCTCAGAACGTCGTCGCGAACCGCCGCGCCCTTACAGCAGTGCGACCCGCGATTGATCGGGCTGTCATAGTCCGGTTCCTGGCCGATCCACACGCCATTGGCGACATTAGCAATGACCGAGCAGCCCACCGAGCAGTGTGTGCAGACGTTCTTGCGGCTGGTGACCGTCGCCGCGGGGGGAGCCGGAGGGCCAGCTTCGGCCTTGCGCATGCTCCCGAGAGGCAGGTTTCCGAGCACTGCTAGAGTGCCGACGGCAAGGCCGGAGCGCTTCAGGAAAGTGCGGCGATCCGAACCGCCCATGGAAGTATGGGCCAGTGACGCTACGAATGACCCACGCTCGGGATGAGGTTCCGATTTTTTTATCAACATGGTGGCCATCCTTAGGTGGTCGGATAGCGGTTGACGCGGTAGAAGTTCTGAACCTCCACCGAGTCAGCCCGGTAACGCGGCCTGCGTTTGTTGTCTTTTCCATTGAGTTCCCCAGCTGCCGCCTCAATCCCCACCGTCGTGACCGCAGCAACAGCACCGGCCACCACGATGCGAAACAGGTCGCGCCGATGAACGTTTGTTGAGACACGCTCCTTCATGAAAGGACCTTTCAGACTCTGTTAGCCGGCCAGACGGCTCATCTTCGATTTATGTTCTTATCGAGAACACTTGCATCGCGGCTGATTGGGTGCACACGGCATGAGGAATATATCGTCCGCGTCGGCGGACATCCCGACCCTTTGCCATTTTAGCGATGTTCACCCAGATCGTCCGCGTTTGAGAATTGGTGTGGCTTGCGCCAAGCCGGAGCAAGTAATGCTACTTTAAAAGGCGGGTGCGGCCCGTCCAGCAAGATCATGTGAGTTCTTGTAAGAGAGTGTTTGGGAAAATGGGCGTGATCGTCAATGGCGCCGGTCACCGACCTGCTGCGCTCGCTGGTGGCCCGATCGCCACTGGAAGGCCAGATGCTTGTCGCGGTCGAAGAGGGCTCGACTCGGAGAACGCCTACCAGCTCTTCAACTGCCCTTTCACGACCAAGCCCATCGGAATGGGCATGGAGTTATCGATCTCCCCGTTCAGTCTAGAGAACCACGAGGTTGTGTAGCGATCCTCGTGGCTGGCCTGCGGCGCTGGTCAGCAGGCGGGAAATAGGCGCGAAAGCATAGTCGCATCTATAGCGGAGATTTAGGCACATTTCCTCGAACGATAGGCTGCTTTACACTCGCGAACGGAGTTGCTTCGCCCGGGGGCTTTTCGGTGACACCTCTTGTGATTTTTCGCTGACTTGAACCAGCCCCCTATCGCTTGTCGGCACCGTGAATTGAAAAATAGCGCCGTTCGGTTCATTTGCGCTCGCCCACAGGCGACCTTTGTGAGCCTCAATGATCGACCGACAGATGGAGAGACCGAGCCCGAGGCCATCGGTCTTCGTCGTGAAGAACGGGTCGAAGATGCGCTGCGCGGCATCCGGATCAAGACCTATACCGGTGTCGGCGACTCCGATAAGCGCGACGCCGGACGGGCCTCGCATTGAGAAAACGCGGAGTTCTCGTGCGCGCTCCGGCATCATTTTCATCGCGTCGAGTGCGTTCAGGATGAGGTTAAGCAATATCTGCTGCAGCTGGACGCCATCGCCAACCACCACGAGCTGTTCAACATCGAGCTCGGTACGAAGGGACACCCGGTGTCGCTGCAACTCGCTCGCGGTGATCGCGAGAACATCGCGTACGACTTTGTTGATGTCGACCGCGGTAGGCTGAGGCCCGGACTTGCGTGCGAGCCCGCGGAGACCTTGAATCACCTCCGCAGCGCGGATTGCATCTCGCACCATGCTAGAGAGCGCATCCCGTACCTCTTCCAGCACTGGCGATTCCAGATCGAGCCAGCGTAAACCAACTTGACCGTTGGTGACGATCGCGGCGAGCGGTTGGTTCATCTCGTGTGCGAACGAGGCGGCGAGCTCGCCCATGGTCGTCAGTCTTCCCATGTGCAATAGCTCCGCCTGCGCCGCACGCAGGGCCTCCTCGTTGCGACGACGTTCGGTCACATCCATGACGACACCGATGAACTCGAACTGCCCGGCGCTCGAGATTTCTGGCCGCGCAATACTGTAGCCGTACTTGATCGACCCGTCGTGGAGCACCATGCGATACTCGTAGCTGAACCGGCATCGCTCGCGCACGGCTCGCTCGAGGAGCTCCTCGAACGCTGGGCGATCTTCTTCGTGTACAAGGGCGAGAAAGCCGGGAGCGCTCGCTGGCGCGTCCACGCTCACTCCGATGATTTGCCTAAGCTCCGCTGACCAAGTAACGACGCCCGTTTCGGGAGTCCAGCGCCAGCTGCCGGTATGGCTAATCTGCTGCGCGTCGAGGAGTTCCGCCTCGCTCCGCCTCAACTCATCCTCGGCGCGCTTGCGCTCACGGTTCTCTGCAATGAGTTCCGCGTAGAGCCGCGCGTTCTCCAGCGAGTTCGCCGCTTGCGATGCGACCAGTTCCAGTACCGCCACGCGGTCTGCCGTGAACGCGTGGGGTGTCAAGTGATTTTCGAGATAAAGTAGTGCAACCAGTTTGCCGTGCTTCACGAGGGGAAGGCCAAGAATAGATCGGGCGCGATGTCGGCGGACGTAATCGTCGGACGATAGGACGTCATGCCTTGATGCGTCGTCGAGGATCACCGGTGCCATAGTGCGGGTCACATACTGGATCACCGCCTTGGGAAAATCCGCATCCAAAAACTCGCCCTGCTCCACGCTGACCGCCCCCTCGCTGATCCGCGCTTCGGCTCGGACCTTAAAGTCGCCATCCGTAGTAAGAATTAAAAGCCCTCGTTCGGCGCCCGCATGCTCGATTGCGATTCGGAGCAGCACATGCATAAGCTTCTCCAACATGATCTCGCCCGACACCGCCTGTGAGATTCTCAAGACAGTTGTGAGGTCTAGGTGCTCGACAGACGCGTCGATCGTGCTCTTGGGACCGGCAGCGATCGGCCCATCGCGGAGCTCGGGATGGATCTGGTCGAGCTCCCGTACCTTGCCGTCGGCTCCCCACTGCTGATAGCAAGAGCGAGCCTTTCTCCAGTAGAGTTGCGCGATGTCTTCGCAACCGCGCGACGCGTAGAAGCGGGAGGCGAGCTCGTGGACGAGCGCTTCGATGTGAATGAACGCGTTCTCGCGCGCGGACCTCTTGGCGAGTTCGTATCCGCGCATTGCGTCAGCGTCGTTGCCCAATAGCCGGGCAAGTTCTGCGCGCACCAGCGTGGCGCGGTGCTCAAAATTCTCCGGGCCGATCTCTGCCCATCTCTGAAGCTGTTCCTGATGCGACCTGACGACATCGATCCGCGCTTCGCGCTCACTTGCCGGCAAAGAGTCGCAATGAGCGGCGTGCGCCAGCGCGCTGTAGAAATGATAATCGCCTACCACAATGATTCCTGGCGATGTAGACAGCAGCTTTTGCGCGTTGGCTGCGGCTTGGATGGCCGAGGTGTAGTGGCCGGCAAGGTACCGCGCTTGCAACTTCTTGATCCAATAATCGCACGCAGGCACTGCTAGCGCCGAGGTCTTCGCGAACATGTTCTCGGCGCTGAGTTCTTGGTAGTTGGCACCGTCGAAACAGCCGAACTTCGGAGTTAGTCCCCGGAGCATTCGCACCAGTGCAAGGTGGGTAGTGATGAATGCGATGACAAGCGGGAAGCGGGCCTTCCGCGCGTACTCAAGGCCCTGCTCGGCCTCACGCTGCACCACAGGCAGCGCCTCGCCGGCAAAGAGAAGGTCCGTGTGGAGCGTGGTGCGAGCGAACGCGCCGTAGGTGAGGTCGCCAGCCGAGTCGGCGACCTCGAACGCACGGCGCACCAGATCGCAGGCAGCCCGAATGTGCCTCATCCAAGCGACGACAAATACCGCAAAGCAGACGATCGTGCTGGCACCGAACCGGCTGAAACCCCGCTGCTCCACGAGGTCATAGCCAAGTTGGGCAAAGCGCCACCCGGCATGATAGTCATTGAACCGCGGCCCCGCGATCCTTCCGAAGAAGACAAACGACAGGCACGATGCGTGGCAAAGACCCCGCTCGAGAGTGAAATTGATCGCTTTACAAATCGCCAGGGCGGCCAGGTTCGGAGCGGTGAAAGCTGCGGTTGAAGGGAGCTTGCCGAGGACCTCGGCAACCGCCAGGGATGCTGGATCGTTCATAAGTGGCAGGTCGATGAGTTCCTCGATCGTGCGGTCGCCCAGCGTGTTCCATATCCGCTCATATTCCGCTCGCACTTCATCGTCGGTGGGTTCGGCAGTGCATTCGATGCCGACCCCTCGCAGGTAGTCAACGCAAACCTCCACCGCGCGGTGGTTCTGATCAAGAAATGTGTAGACGTCCAGCTGAAAACACGCCACTTCGGCCTGCTCCACTGCAGTTTGCGCCCGCTCCGCGAGCACAAGCAAGTGCTGCTCGGCTGTGGCCAGCTGGCCGGTAAGAAACTCGCACTCCGCCTGATTCAGCTTGAGCGCGAACCACAGCTCGTGACGCCGTTGCCAGTCATCATCAGCTAGCAGGTTCCCACCCGTCGTGAAATAACTCAGCGCGGACGCGTAGGCGACGGAGGACTTTGCGCGGAGTCCGGCTCGCAAATTGTATTGTGCCAACTCTTCTCGCTCGTCCCTCGCCGTCATTAGCTCAACGCCCCGGTTGAGCTGATTTACGATTTCGAAGATGGCTTGCCCACGTTGCTCTTCGGGGATCTGCGCCAGGAGGAGCCTTCCGATCCGCAGATGTACGTCCGCGCGCTGAGCAGCGGGGATTAATGAATACGCCGCCTCCTGCACGCGATCGTGAATGAACCGGTAGCGCCCTTCCAGGCGTCCGATGAATTGCTGACGTAGAGCGGGCCATAAGGCCGAATGGACCTGGTCTTCCGACATGTGCAGCACGATACCTAGGATCGCCCCCTCGGCGGCGTTACCGAGGCAAGCGAGTTGGGGCAACGCTCGCTGCGTCTTCAATGGCAGACGCGCCAGTTTGCTGACCATCAGGTCCACCACATTGTCGGTGTACCCTTTGGCGTGGATGAGCTTGAGGTTCCATGACCAGCGTGCAGCGGCATGGTCGAAGAGCAGCAGGCCTTCTTCGAAGAGGGATGAGAGAAATTGTATCGTGAAGAACGGGTTGCCTCCCGTTTTCTCGAACACTAACTCCGCGAGCGGGCTGGCGTGGTCCGGTTCGCAATCCAGAGTGTCAGCGACCAATTGGTGGATGTGGTTACGCCCGAGTGGAGCCAGCGCCAACTCGTTGATCCTGCCGCCGCCATCCCTGATCGCCTCGAGCTTACTTCGGAGCGGGTGACATGTGTCAACTTCGTTGTCGCGATAGGCGCCGATCAGCATCAGATGATTCAGGTCGCCCCGAGTCAGCACATCTTCTAAAAGATCTAGCGTAGCGGTATCGAGCCACTGGAGGTCATCGAGGAAGAGAGCCAGTGGGTGTTCCGGCGTGGCAAAGACGGAAATGAAGCGGCGAAACACCAACTGGAATCGATGCTGCGCTTGCTGTGGCCCAAGCGCTGGTACCGCAGGTTGTTCTCCGATGACTGCCCGCAACTCGGGGATGAGGTCGGTCATCAGCCGAGCATTCGGCGCGAGGGCCGCAAGCAGCGCGTCGCGCCAAACGGCAAGCTCAGCGTCGCTCATTACGAGGAGTGGCCTGACAAGGCCTTGGAAAGCCTGGACCAAAGTCGCGTAAGGAATGTCCCGTTTGTACTGATCGAATTTCCCGGCGGCAAACATACCGCGAGGAGCAATGAGGACCTTTTGTAGTTCGTTTACGACCGAGGATTTTCCAGCCCCCGAGTACCCGGAGACGAGCACGAATTCCACGGCCCCGTTGGCGACGACACGATCGAAGGCTGAAACAATTATGTCGATCTCCGCCTTGCGCCCATAGAGTGTCTCGGGGATCGGCAGCCCGTTCGAAATATCGCGCGAACCGAGCGGAAACAGGTCGATGTGCCCGCGCGAAATCCAGTCTCGAAGACACCGTTGAAGATCTGCCTCAAGACCGGCCGCGGTCTGATATCGCGCTTCGGCCGTCTTTGCCAAAAGCTTGAGTACGATCGCGGACAGCTGTGCCGGAACCTCTGCCACGTGTTCGTTGGGTGGCGGTGGCTGGAGCGCGATATGGCAATGCATCCACTCTAGCGAATCCCGCGCCGTGAATGGTAGAGCGCCGGTGAGCATCTCATAAAATGTAACCCCCAGAGAATACAGATCGCTGCGGGCGTCGACCGAACGGTTCATTCGCCCGCTCTGCTCTGGCGCCATATATGCGAGAGTACCCGTGATGGTCTCGAAGGGTTCCGGAGCTTGGCGCTCTCGTGGAAGGCGCGACGCGATACCGAAGCCGGTGAGCCGCACCTTTCCATCCGAGCAGTCCACCATGATGTGGGCTGGCTTGATGTCTTTGTGAATCAACCCGCGCTGGTGAACCTTGCCGAGGGCGACGGCGGCGCCGATCGCAAGACGCAAGAAACGTCCTAATTCCAGAGGTGAGCAGAGTTGCCGGGCAAGCGGTTCGCCGCCAGGATCCTCCAGCAACAACATGGTACGGCCCCTCTCGCGATGCAGGTCGAGCGGCCGCAGCGCCCAGGCTCCGTCCAGTTCATCCCGCAAAGCTAATTCGTGGGCGAGGCGATCCAGGATGACACGAGAGGGGTGCTCGGCAACGGGAACCGCCATCAGCACCGCGCTCATCTTGTCGTGAACACTAATTGCTCTTCTGAAAATTATGCGTTCGTCGTCCTCCCATAAAACCTGGAGGCCATCAACTTCGGCTATGTCGGGCTTAAGAAATTGATGCATCTAATCCTGCGCGAGGTTAGCCGATAATTCTGAATTCAATCTTTTAATCGGGACCAAGTGGGCCAAGTTGTCCATTGCCGATAACCCGCGAACAAGCGGATTTCAGCATCTTCCAAGCATGTGCCAGGCGGAGAACTCGCGAAAGTATACAAACGTTTGCTTGCGTCATACTGGTCGGTCAGGCTGAGCGGTTCATCCTTCAGCGCCATCGAGACGCTGGCCGACGCAACGCTCGAGCGCCTCGTTCCGGTTCCTGAACTCGTCGACCTTCATTAGATGAGGGCTGGACTTGCCGCCTTGAGCGGGCGATAGACGGACGGTTCCGAGACAAGATAGCTTTCCGCGTCGGTGAAGACTTTTGCCAGTTCGCCCGACAGATCGGGATTGTTCAAGGCAGGCTCGACGTTCCGAACCCGCAGGTCCTCGGGAATGTAGTCCTACATCCGGCCGGGCCTTGTGGCCGCGGTCCCCGCGCGCTTCAACAACGCCGGTCAGAAAACGATCCTATCACTGGTGGAAGGTAGGGCGCGAAATGCCGAGCTGTTCCGCGTACGATGCACCGACAAGTGAAATTGCTCGACGAGCCAGATGACCTCAAACTCCTCGAATGCAGGAATCTCATTCTTCGTCGCGTCCATCGGCGATCATGCTTTTTTTGAGCAGCCGCAGTTCCAGCGCCTGTTCGGCGACGACCTCCTTCAGTTCACGCGTCTCGCGACGCAACAGCTGAACCTCGTCGGTGGTGGCGGCACGCGCGGTCTCACCGGCCAGCCGCTTCTTGCCGGCTTCAAGAACCGCGATCAATTCCGTGGCGATCAGGTATCCGCGTCCGGGAACTGTTTTAATGACGTCCCGATCCTCACCGAGCGCCCTTCGAAGGGCAGCCATCTGAAACCTGAGATTAGCCTCGTCGACCGACAACGAAGGCCAGACACTGCAAAAGATCTCGTCCTTCGTGACGATACTTCCTCGAGCCCGTAGCAGCACGAGCAGAAGATCGAAGGCCCGCCCACCGAGCCTCACCGGTCGACCATCGGAAAGGAGCTGGCGCGCCTCGGGCACGACGCAAAATCGCCCGAACCGAAGGAGCTTGGCGCCGTCCCCAAATGGTCCGTTGCGGTGCTCGGGGACCAGTGCAATTTGCTCCGCGCCCCCATTGTGCGAGTTCATGATCAGCCCTTTCTCCCCGCGCCACATGGCGGTTTAGCGCATCGAAAACCAGGAAAAACACATCCCGTCTGGGGTCGTCTACTCTGAAACTACGAGTCCGTGCCCAGGTGCCGCTCTGGGTTTGTTGCCTCGTAGTAGCTTGCATGCCATTGGCTATCGCGAGTCAGAAACTTGATGGCGGCGACACGCCAATCATTTTTTTCACTACCCGGCAATGGCTATCGAGAGGCCTGTCGAATGATGCCATGCAACTTCTATCAACCGACACCCGTCGGATGCCGCCCTTCACACTGGTACTGTATTCGCCGTATGAGGCGCCGCTTGCTGAGGATTGTCGCTGTTGCACCATTCTTGCCGTCTTATGCTGCCAAAAACTAACAAGTATTTTCATTTGCTCACGGGTGTCTCCGCAGGAAGTCGTGCATAAATTTCGAGAAGTGGTAAGACCCATCGGCGTTCACTCCTCAGTCGGCGTCGATCAAGCCTTATGACGATCAGGAGCGCTCGTATCACAAGGTCCGATCGCAGAAATTGTGAGAACGATGGCTATTTCGCCTGGACACATCTTCGTCTGCTCGTGCGAGGACACGATGCCGCTTGATGCCGATGCGGTGCGCCGCGGTTGCCGCACCGAAGCGGTCACGGTCGTGGGCCAGCTTTGTGGCGCAGACCTCCATCGTTTTCGTGCGATTGCGGGAGAAGACATTCCGCTGACGGTTGGCTGCACGCAATTTGCTGCTTTGTTCTCTAAGACGGCGGCAGAAAGTGGACGGGCAAATCCCGTCGACTATGCCAATCTGCGCGAGACCGCAGGCTGGTCCAGCGAAGCCTCTGCAGCCGGGCCGAAAATGGCCGGGCTCCTCGCAGCAGCATTGGTGCCGGTTCCGGCCGCGCCGTCCGTCAATCTGAGGAGCGACGGCGTGGTCCTCATCTATGGCCGCGACGAAACAGCAATCGAAGCGGGTAATTTGCTCAAGGACTATCTCGACGTCACCGTCTTGGTGGAGCCACCGGCCAGCGTCGCGCCACCGCGAACAACGGATTTTCCGGTGGCGAAGGGAAAGATCAGAACGGCTACTGGTCATATCGGCGCTTTCGAGATTACGGTCGACGATTTCGCACAGCCTTTTCCATCATCGCGGCGCGCATTGTCTTTCGGAAGTCCACGAGACGGTGCGCGGTCGCGCTGCGATATCATTCTTGATCTTTCGGGCGGCACGGCGCTCTTCCCAGCTCCCGAATTGCGTGACGGCTATTTGCGCGCCGACCCCCAGACTCCCGTCGCCCTTCTGCATTCAGTTCTCAAAGCACGCGATCTTCTCGGAACCTTCGAGAAGGTCCGCTATGTAAAGTTTGACGAAAGTCTGTGCGCGCATTCACGCTCTCAAATCGTCGGCTGCACGCGGTGTCTCGATCTCTGCCCGACAGGTGCGATCGCGTCTGCTGGCAACCATGTGACCATCGATCCGAACGTCTGCGCCGGTTGTGGCCAATGCGCGGCCGCTTGTCCAACTGGTGCGGCGTCTTATGCGATTCCTCCCGAGGATGTGCTCGTCCGCAAGCTGCGCGCTATGCTTTTAGCCTACCGTGAGGCAGGCGGCACACAGCCGAGCGTGTTGGTGCATGACGGTATGCACGGCGCCCCCCTGATCGACGCACTAGCCAGGTACGGCGATGGATTGCCGGCACATGTGCTGCCGTTCGAGGTAAACGAGATCACCCAAGTTGGGTTAGAGCTTATCGCTGCAGCCTTTGCCTACGGCGGGTCTGCGATGCAATTCTTAGTCCCGTCGCGTCCGCGGCAAGACGCTTCGGGCTTAATCCAGACGATATCGCTCGGGGGAGCCATCTTGGCCGGGCTTGGGTTCGGCGCCGGCCGGGTTGCGACGATCGAGACGGACGATCCGACCTCTTTGCTTGATGCGCTGCGTGCGTCCCCGTTGATGCCGTCAGCAGCGCATCCGGCAAGCTTCAGTCCCTTGGGTAGGAAACGAGACGTATTAAGGTTGGCACTGAGCGAGCTTCATCGCGTTTCGCCCGATCCAGTGAATCTGGTCCCGCTCCCGGCGGGCGCGCCGTTCGGCTCGGTAGAAATCGATATGGGCGCGTGTACACTGTGTCTGTCATGCGTTTCGGCGTGTCCGACTGGCGCGTTGCGCGACGACCCTGAACGACCAATGCTGCGCTTTGTCGAAGATGCCTGCGTGCAATGTGGCTTGTGCCAGGCCACTTGCCCTGAAAACGTGATTACACTCAAACCTCAAATTGACTTCGGCGCTGCGAGGGCCCCCTCACGCGTCCTCAAGGAGGAGGAGCCGTTCTGCTGCATGCGCTGTGGGAAGCCTTTCGGCATCAGGAGTACGATCGAACGGGTAACGTCGGCGCTCCAGGGCTCGCACTGGATGTACGCAAAATCCCCGCAGCGCCTGGACGTCATTAAGATGTGCGACGATTGCCGCGTTGCCTTCGTCTCGGAGGACGGTCTAGATCCCCATCGTACTGATAACCCAGCGGTCCGTACGACCGAAGACTATTTGCGCGAGCGCGTGGAGAAAACTCTTCATGGCGCCGGTTGAATTGGACAGCCCATTGCATCCAACGCGCGACTTTTGGCTCTCCTGCGGCCATCACCTGGTCGACCGCGATGCTGCACGAAGGCTACATGTCACAGATGAATTCCTGAAAGTCCATCTCGCGCGGCCTGAGCTTATGCCTTCGGCCCAATCCTGCTCTGCGGAACGTCGACTGCATGACGGCTTGCTGAGCAATCCGCGGCAATCAGTTCCGTGTTCACGAGTTTTAGCGATTTTAGACTCGGATGCTCGCGAGAACTGGGAAATACTAATTGCCTGGCGGGATCACTTGCTTAGGCACGACACACTGGAGGCCGCTTATCTCGAAATCGCTAGAGGCGCCTTCAAACCTCCGAGTGTCTTCATTGACCAAATAGTGCATCTAATTCTTCGAAATATTCTTGATGGTTGCGATGATGCCTTCATCTTGCGGGCCGCGGAAATGTTTTTTCGCCCTCAGGAATTGGCGTGGCATGACCGCTCATTGGTGGCGAAGGATCTGGAAAAAGGAGCGGTTGGCGGTTCGCAGCATCTGTCTCCACTAATTTCGCTCTTGGATTTGCAGGGTGGAAGAGAGGTCGACGTGTTGAACGAAGCCAATGCCGGTGGCTACTGGGCGCGAAGCGACTCGTTTGACACGGCTCTCGATTTGACCCTGGGCCAGCGTGGATTGGCAGCGGTTGGCGAGGTTGTTGCCCGCTGGATATCGCATTTTTTTGCCCTGGACGTTGCGGTTCAGCTCCTGACAAAGCCGAGTGATGTCAAATGGTCATGGTATATTGGATTGGATTCCGAGGCCACGCGCATCGGCGACGCGATATGGAATGGCGACGAGATGGACGCTGAAACGCGTACGCGTCTGGTTGGCGTGTACCAGTTGATCTTCGCAAATCCGGCAGAGATGATCGCGAAAGTCAGGGGCGAACCAGTTTATCTTCTAATGGCTATGATGCCCGACGGAACCTTGCGGCTGAAGCCTCAAAATCTCATGACGGGCCTGCCCATACCGCACCTGGGAATAGCGAATTGAGATCGACAGCCCTTGCCCGCATTCCGGTTGGCGTTGTGGTCGAACGGCGGACTGCTAAGAGCATTTGGGCCGATTATCTGTGGCACCCCGTATTGGTTCTTGCGGGAAAACCATCGACCATAGTTTGGACGCCGATCGCGGCAGAATCGGAAAAGACCTTTTTTTACGCCGGTGATGCAATGATCGAATTGTACCGCACGGAGACAACTAATTATCGCGATAACCTCCGCTCGGCCGCACCGGTGCTCTGGGTGGTTCTGCGTCCGACCGCATCGGAACACCCTTATGAGATTGTAACCGTGACGGCGGATCCCGCAGAGGGCGAGGCCTTCACCGACGCGGGCAACGACTTGGTCGGTATCGTACCGATGCCATCAACCATCGTCGATGTGATTGGCCATTTCATCGCAGAGCATCACGTAGAGCGGCCCTTCGTAAAACGACGTCGCGAGCCGGGTGGCCGGTCTCTACCAACAGCAGTCACGGACATGAGAGTGCAAGATGAGTGATGGCGAGAATTTTCTCTTGCGCTGGGCGAGGTTGAAACGTAAGTCCGGCGCCCCTTGTAACAATGAGAACATGAACGGTCCCACGTTGAAGGGCACGGAAGCAGCTGCAATTCGCGCGGGAGAGGTAGGACAACAACCTCGAAGTGGAGAGGCACCTTGCGCGCTATTTGATCCGGAAAGCTTGCCACCGATCGAAGCGATTGGCGCGGGCACTGATATCAGCGCATTTCTTCGTTCTTCAGTGCCAGCCGATTTGACTCGGGCTGCGCTGCGCCGTGCATGGGTGAGTGATCCAAATATTCGGGATTTCATAGGAATCGCGGAAAACCAGTGGGACTTCACCGATCCGGCCGGGATTCCTGGTTTCGGCCCTATGCGCGAGACAGACGACCTACCAGCTCTGCTTGCGCAGGCAGGTGGGAGGCTGAACAACAGCTTAGGCAGGGTTTCAGAGAAATTTACCCCGCCGTCGGGAGATACGGTTCTCCTCCGTGATGACGGCGAAGCGGATGCGCACAAAGTTGACCTTTTCCTGGAACATTTGCCCGGCACCGTTACCTCCAATATGGCGAACTTGAAAGAGGGTGCTGCTCCATCGAAACGGGATCCAGCTGCCGACCTGCCAAAACGCCTTCACGGCAGTGCTTTGCCCGAGTGAGCACCCTTGTTCAGCTCATTTACAGTCGCGGCCGTTGCTTGTTGGAACGGGAGTGAAGACGATGCAAGATTCGCCCTCTCGGTACGCCTTAGGGCGGACCGTTGATGAAACTGACCAAGCCCGTGCGGAAGAGTACGCGCTGCTAGCAAGACTACTCTCAAGCACGCCTGATGCTGAAATGATGCGACGCCTTGCCCTTCTGCGAGGCGATTTAACGCCGCTCGGCTTGGCGCATGCGGCACTCGGGGAGGCCGCGAGTCGTGTGAATGAAGCTATTGTTGGCCAAGAGTATTCTGACTTGTTCGGTGGTCTCGGACCGAGCGGGCTATTGCCCTATTCCTCACACTATCTTTCCGGCTCGCTCTACGGACGCCCGCTCGCTCCACTGCGCGAAACCCTCAGGCATCTTGGCATCGAAAGAGCCGACCGAATTTCAGAGCCTGAGGATCATGCCGCGATCCTTTGCGAAGTCATGGCGGGCCTTGCCGGGGGCGAAATTGTGGCTCCCATTGGTGCTGAGCGTCAGTTCTTCGAAGAATTCCTGGCTCCGTGGATCGGACGCTTTTTTGTTGACCTGGAACAGGCCGCGTCGGCCAATTTTTACGCACGCGTTGGCGCTGTTGGCCGTACATTCGTGGAAATTGAAAGAGAGGCTCTTTTGCTTTGCAGCGTGTAGTGCAGGGGTTGGTTCACGACTGTCACGGCATCAGCTTCCGCCCAAGGGCAGCAAATGGAGGAAAGAAATGCGTGCATTCATCATCGCATGTTTTGCAGCGGGCATTATCGCCGTGACCACGGCTGTCCTTCTCGACGGCTTAATGCAGCAGTCATCGACGGCAGCATTCACCAAACCCGGCGCGAGGACCTCGGTGCCCTCCTAGGCTGAAGCTCTTGAGCCTTTAAGACCGGCTAGAGCCAGTCCCCACGAAATTCGCGGCAATTAAGTGGCTAACGAAGCCAGCGGCGTCACCATTGCGAAGACGCGAGTGCGCTTCGTCATTGCCGCGCTGCCCGGTCAGGATTGCGTGAGCAGTCGAGTTATTGCCGACTTAGCCGCCGAATTGCAGGCAGGCTTCACAACCGGAACATCAATGGCGATCGCAACATTGGCCAATGCGACTGACGGATCGTCGAATCCCGAAATTCTAGCGACTTGAGCCACGCTCATCTGCGCGATGGCGAGCTTGGGCGGTGACTCGAGCGAGACTTCCCGTCGACACGATCGCCGCCGATGACAACCGGGGGTCTGAGCTTGGGGGGCATCCCTGATATACCGACCGTCCCGTCTACTAGTTCACCGTTCAGCACCGTTCCTGACGTGCGAGCCAAGCTGCGTATGCTGTGTAGACAGTCCCAAACCAAGGTATGTTTGACCCCAAACATATGTGCCGTGGGGACCAATCTCCGTAGAGTAGATCGGCAGCCCCTCTATGATTATTTTCCGGAAGCAATAGGACAAGAACCAAAGCGGCAGCGCTAACGTACGCTTCGATGGCGACCTTTTGGAGGTCGGCCGTAGGGCAACTACAAGACGACTTTGTCGTCACGCGAACTGCTTGCGCTGCTATCTGCTCTGAAGCTCGTATGGAAGGATCCCCGGAGCATGACGAAGCATAGGAGGATGCTTGAAGACGACGACCTTGTGCTGGCGGAGCCCATGACGGGGTTCAGGAGCGTAGGTTCCGACAATAGCGAGCATCATGGCGTGATCGCTGTTTCGCAGGCACTTCCCGAGACCGCAAAGCTCGAGGTTTCTTCGGGCGCAGAGTCCTGGATGCCCGAGGTAACCGGCGGCGTAGCGCTTGGACAGAGTTCCCAACAAGCTGCGATTGCGAAGCATCGCTTGCGTGCCCCTTTGCTCATCAGCTCATGCTTCGCCATCCTTGCAGCAGCGGCTTTCTTCGGACGGCATTACTGGACGGTCGGCCGCTTCCAAGTCTCTACGGACGATGCCTATGTCCAAGCGGACAACATCAGCGTTGCGCCGAGGGTCTCAGGTTATATTGGCGCCGTGCTGGTCGGTGACAATGAGGTGGTCACGGAGGGGCAGGCTCTTGCACGCATCGATGATCGCGACTTCAAAGTCGCTCTCGATCAGGCCAAGGCCGATGTCGCTGCGGCCGGGGCCGCCATTGCCAGCAAGCAGGCCTCACTCGATGCGCAGCAGTCCGTCATCGGCGTGGCGCGGGCGACCGTCGATGTCGACCAAGCGAACCAGGTCTTCGCGGAGCAGGATGACAAGCGCTTCTCTTCCCTTGCACACACGGGCTACGGCACTGTGCAAAACGCTCAGCAGGCCGCCTCCCGCATTGCTGCGGCGCGTGCCACCGTGGCGCGCGACACGGCATCTCTCGCTACAGCAATCAAGCAGGTCGATCTCTTCAGGGCAGACCTGGCCCAAGCCCAGGCGACCCTTGCACATGGCCAAGCAGTTCAGAAGCAGGCGGAGCTTAACCTTTCCTATTCGACCATCGTGGCACCAGCTTCGGGCATTGTTGGCAACCGAACCTTGCGTGTTGGGCAGTATGTGCAGGCAGGAACTCAGCTATTGGCCGTCGTCCCGACCTCCGCAGTGTACTTCGTCGCGAACTTCAAGGAAACGCAGCTCACCAGCGTCCGTCCAGGCCAGCCTGTAGAGATCGAAGTCGACATGTTCCCGGGCGTCGTCGTCCACGGCCATGTCGATAGCCTTGCACCGGCGAGCGGCCAGGAATTTGCATTGCTGCCACCTGACAACGCGACCGGCAACTTCACCAAGGTCGTGCAGCGCATTCCGGTCAAGATTGCTCTCGATCAAGGCAGCGCGCTCGGTGGCGAATTGCGACCGGGCATGTCGGTCTATCCGACGATCGACACCAGGACCGCCGGGACGCCGGCTCAGCTTGACTGAGTCGAACGGATGATATGCCCCTCAAGGAGTATAGGAATGTTCGAGGGCACTTCCGCAGCTGAAAGCAGTGTTGCGGCCGCGATAGTGAGGTCTAAAGAAAAGGCGAACCTTGCGGCCTGGGTTTCGATCATTGCCGGCATGATCGGCGCCTTCATGGCGGTCCTCAACATCCAGATCACCAACGCCTCGCTGCTCGATATTGAGGGGGGAATAGGCACAGGCCTCGACAATGGCGCTTGGATCTCGACCTCCTATCTCATTGGCGAGATCGTCGTGATCCCACTCTCTGGTTATTTAAGTCGGGTATTCTCCTTCCGCGTCTACATGATCGCCAGCACGATCGCCTTTGCCCTGTTTTCGATGGCCTGTGCTTTTGCACATGATCTCGGCACCATGATTGCCATGCGTGGAATGCAGGGCTTTGCGGGCGGCGCGCTGATCCCTATGGCCTTCACGATGGTGGTGACGATGCTGCCTAAGCGTCAGCAGCCGACAGGCTTGGCAATGTTTGCTCTGGCGGTGACCTTCGCACCGGCGATCGGTCCTACCATCGGCGGCTACCTCACCGAGAATCACGGCTGGCGGTCTATATTCTTCATCAACACAGGACCGAGCATGATGATGGTCGCCGCGCTGTGGTCGACACTCGAACGCCAGCCGATTCAGCTAAGGCTTCTGAAGGAGGGGGATTGGGCCGGTATCGCTGCTATGGCGATCGGGCTCTCGTGCCTTCAGACCTTGCTTGAGGAGGGTAACAAGGAGGACTGGTTTGGCTCGCCTTTCATCGTGCGGCTCGCGCTCATCGCAACCGTTTTCCTTACGCTCTTCATCTGGATCGAGCTGACCGTTCAGAGGCCCCTCATTAATCTCAGGCTGCTTATGAACCGCAATTTCGGGATCGGTACGCTCACCAATGCCCTCGTCGGCATCGCGCTATTCGGCACGGTCTATGTGCTCCCGCAATATCTGGGTCAGGTGCAAGGCTACAATGCTGAGCAGATCGGACTTGTTCTCGCTTGGACCGGCTTACCGCAGCTACTCCTCATTCCACTGGTTCCGCGGCTGATGGAATTGATCGACTTGCGCTGGATCGGTGCGATCGGCATCGCTCTTTTCGCGATCAGTTGCTTGATGAACGTTCACATGTCACCAGATTATTCGGGAGACCAGTTGTTCTTGCCCGATATCGTTCGGGCTGTCGGCCAAGCACTTATCCTCACGCCGCTTGCCGCTATAGCGACACTAGACATTGCGGCCAAGGATGCCGCCAATGCGTCTAGCCTGTTCAACATGCTGCGCAATCTTGGGGGTGCCATCGGGACGGCGACGCTGGCGACAATCATCACCAAACGTGAGCAGTTTCATTCCAACGTCATCGGCCAGTCGGTAACGCTCTCCCAAGACGCGGCGCGCCAGCGAATTGACCAAATGACCGGCTATTTCATGTCGCATGGCGTCTCTGATCGCGATGTCGCGCAACATGACGCAATCGTAGCCCTGGGCAAGATCGTCAAACGTCAGGCGCTCGTCTTGAGCTTTAGCGACACCTTCGCCGTTCTGGGCGTCGTATTGGCGCTCGCGGCGGTGACGCTGCTCTTCGCGCGCGGTGGACGTTCTGTCGCGGGAGCAGCCGGCCAGCACTGACCGGCGCTGGGCATTCGCATTTCCTCCGGCTGCGACATTGGCCCTCGCGTGCTGTAGCCTTGTGGTCTCTTCCGCGATGAAAAGAGGACAGTGCGCTCCGAAACGCTGGCGTTGTCACTCGACTTCGACGACATAACCTCGAGCTTCGGGGCGATGCTTGGTACAATTCGTCGAACCGGCCCGCATGAACCACTGCCCCCATGCGGCTGCCCGGTAGCAATACCATTGAGGGCAACGATGCCTAGAGACGCCCTGGGCTGCCGATGCGTCGGAAGTCGCCCGCGCCGCGGCAACTCTTCTCTCGTCAACGAAGTTGGCCTTTGGCTTTCGCCTGCATTGCCAATTCAAGCGATCATTGATGTTCGGATCGCGGTAGCCCAAACCAGACGAGATCCTCTACAAAATCATAGTTCTGGAAAGCTCAGCAATTCTGGAACAAACACCGCAGCAACAACAAAGCAGTTTCCCTCCGGGAGAATTATGTTTCAGGGGCAGCGTTTTGATTGGCATGGCAGTCGATCATACGATTGTTCCGAGAGGTCTCTGATATTTGGGAAGCCCTTGACCACCTCCGATCACGGACCGGACGCCCAGGCCCAATCGTGGACGCATAGTTCTTTGGTGGTTCTCACCGCAGCTGTCGTCGCACTTGCCATCGCCACGGTCGGTTTCATCGTTTACGCATGGCGGCCCGCCATTGCTCCGACAGAACCGCCGGCACCATCGTCGTTTGATCCCGACCTTGTCGCGCGCGGCGGTGAACTGGCGGCCATCGGTGATTGCGTCACCTGCCACACCGCGCCGGGCGGAAAGCCATTCAGCGGCGGACTTCCGCTGGGGACGCCATTCGGCACGATCTACACTCCTAACATAACGCGTGATGTTGAGACGGGCATCGGAAGCTGGTCGGAGGCCGCATTCTTGCGTGGGATGCGCGAAGGTGTCAGCCGAAAAGGCAACCACCTTTATCCGGCTTTTCCCTACGACCATTTTACCCTCGTAACGAACGACGACGTGCGAGCAATATACGCCTTCTTGATGACACGCGTTCCGGTGCATCAGAGGGCACCGGAAACCAAACTGCCGTTCCCGCTCAATCTGCGCATGATACTCGCGGGCTGGAAGATGCTTTTCTTTCGGGAGGGCCCATTCCAACCGGACTCGACAAAAGACGCGACTTGGAATCGAGGATTTTATCTGGTTGAAGGCCTTGGGCACTGCGGCTCTTGTCACACGCCACGCAACATTCTCGGCGCCGAAAAGAACGGTGAGCAATACGCAGGCGGCGAAGCGGAGGGCTGGGTCGCATATCCAATTAACGCCGCCTCGCCAGCGCGCGTGCCATGGGACGTCGAAAGCATCACGCGGTTCCTGGAAGACGGCTCCTTCGAAACGCACGGTGTGGCATATGGAGCCATGACACCCGTCATCGCGAACCTCGCCAGAGTGCCCCATGACGATGTCCGCGCGATCGCAACCTATGTGACCTCATTAATGAGGACGAGGTCACGACCGACGGCCGGAGAAGCCGCAGATCTCACCAGTGCAACCGCCACCAAAGGCAACGGCTCGGTGCCTGCGTCAGCGGGTTCTCAAATCGCTCCGGTCGAGCTCGACGGCAATAATGGCCTAGGCGGGGCGGTCTACGCCGCGGCCTGCGCCACCTGCCACCAAAGCCGTAGACCCCCTCCCTATGGTGGCGTCGACCTTCATCTCAGCTCTGCAATCAATGCGACAACGCCGCAGAACGCGATTAATCTTGTCCTATTTGGCATACCGGCGGCCAAGGCCGTGCCGAGTGGCATGATGCCGGGCTTGGCTGGGTCGCTCACAGACGGCCAAGTTGCCGCTCTGCTGACCTATTTGCGCAAGCGCTTCAGCGGCAAGCCGGCGTGGAGCGGCATCCCGGATTTTATCGAAGCTGCCAGACAAGGGTCGGCACAGGTGAGGATTCGTTCAGCGGACGGTGCCGATCAAACGCCGGTACCAGCCGGAGGGAGGTAGATGCATGATCAAATTCATCGTGAACGGCACCCGTCACGCCTTCGAGGGTGATCCGCAGACGCCTCTCCTCTATGTGCTGCGAAACGAGTTGGCTCTCAATGGCGCTAAGTTCGGCTGCGGTCTAGGCCAATGCGGCGCTTGCACGGTTATGATTGATGGAGAAGCGGCCTTCTCCTGCCTGACGCCGATTTTGGTTCTCGAAGGACGCAAAGTGACAACTGTCGAAGGACTAGGCACGCCGGAGAAACTTAGTCCGATGCAACAGGCGTTCATCGACGAACAGGCGGCTCAATGCGGTTACTGCATCGCGGGGATGATAATGCGGGCAGAATGCCTCCTGAGGAAGAATGTCGATGCTTCGGATGAGGAGATACGCGACCATATGGAACCTAACCTCTGCCGGTGCGGCACTCATCTTCGAATCCTTCGAGCGATCAGGCGCGGGGCCGAATTGCTGAAGCAGACTTCCACCACGCTTCCGCCACGAAAGGTTTGAGGCGATGAAACGGGAACTTCAGACGGATATCTCCCGCCGAGTATTGCTTAAAGGAGGTGCTCTGCTGGTCTCGTTCTCGCTCCTGCCTCGCGCGCTCGCTCAGGAGAGTCTCGGCGAGACTGTCGAGCCGATCGGCAAGCTCCGGCTTCCTGGGAGCCTCGAAAATGCCCGCTATCTGGACGCCTGGATCCGAGTCGACCGCGACAGCCGCGTAACAGTATTTACAGGGAAAGCCGAACTGGGTCAGGGGATCAAGACCGCGCTCCGGCAGATTGCATCTGAAGAGCTCGAGGTTGATCTCGCCGCTCTCACATTGATTACGGCAGATACCGGTCGGACACCAAACGAGGGCTTCACCGCTGGCAGTCACTCCATCCAAGACTCCGGGACGGCCATCCGCAACGCTGCCGCTCAGGTCCGTGACCTGTTGATCGCAGAGGCAGCCCGGCAGCTAAACGTGCCGGCTGACCAGCTACATGCCGAACTAAGCTCAGTCGTTTCGGCCAGCGGAAGAAGACTGGAATACGGCAAACTGGTTGCCACAGCTTCTCTCCACATCGAAGCACAACCGACCTCTCGCCTCAAGGACCCAAAAGATTTCAAGATAATGGGCCGGTCAATCGCACGCGTCGACATCCCAGCGAAGGTTACAGGCGGTCAAGCATACCTGCAGGACTTGCGGCCGGAGGGAATGCTGCACGCGCGTGTCATCCGACCGCCCAGTCCCTGCGCGAATCTGATCGGCCTGGACACTTCAGCTGTTGAGGCGATGCCAGGGATCGTCAAGATCGTCCGCGATGGTTG
Source organism: Mesorhizobium sp. LNHC209A00 (assembly GCF_000502915.1). Classification (NCBI taxonomy): domain Bacteria; kingdom Pseudomonadati; phylum Pseudomonadota; class Alphaproteobacteria; order Hyphomicrobiales; family Phyllobacteriaceae; genus Mesorhizobium; species Mesorhizobium sp. LNHC209A00. The sequence continues at coordinate 77,056 of NZ_AYWT01000011.1, read as the reverse complement.
CTTTATTGCTGTGGTGGCAGAGAAAGAGTTTACAGCGATTAAAGCGATGCGTCACCTCGCTCTGGCTGCAAAGTGGCAGGAGACGGCAACGCAACCGGACCCCACTAGGTTGTTCGAGGCCATCCAATCGTTACCAGCAACAGATCTAGTTGTTAAGAACGCAACATCACCCGCGCCGGCGGGCGCTAAAGTGATTTCCGCGTCGTTTACACGCCCCTACCAGATGCACGCATCGATCGGCCCCTCCTGCGCTATCGGCCTGTTAGACGGCGATGTCACGACAGTCTGGACCCACACTCAAGGCGTCTTTCCGGATCGTGCCGCGATTGCGGAAATGCTCGGTGTGTCGATCGATCGCGTGCGCTGTATTCATGTCGAAGGGTCCGGGTGCTACGGCCACAACGCCGCAGACGACGTGGCGGCTGACGCTGCTATCATCGCCAGGGCGGTCCCCACACGGCCGGTACGCGTGCAATTGATGCGCGAGCAGGAGCATGCCTGGGAACCGTATGGTCCGGCGATGGTGACCAAAGCCAAGGCCTCGCTCGATGGAGATAGAATAGTCGATTGGAACTACGAGGTGTGGAGCAACCCGCATTCCACCCGACCGGGCGAGGCCGGCACACTACTACCGGCGCGCCACCTCGCCTCGCCCTTCGTTCTCGCTCGGCCGCCCGCGGTGACAAATCTTGAGGGCAGTGGGGACCGCAATTCAATTCCGCTATATGACCTGCCAAGCTCGCATATCGTCTGGCACTTTCTGAGCGACATGCCGGTGAGAGTTTCAGCGCTCCGGTCCCTGGGCGCTTACATGAACGTTTTCTCGATCGAAAGCTTCATGGATGAGCTTGCGGATGTGGCTGCAATCGACCCCGTTGAATTTCGTCTGAGGCACTTAAGTGATCACCGCGCCCGTGATGTGATTACGATGGCCGCCGAGCAGTTCGGCTGGTCGTCCTCAGCACTGCCCAGCGGTCGCGGGCGTGGCTTCGCATTTGCGCGGTACAAGAATCTTGCCTCCTATTTCGCAATAGCCTGCGAGGTCGACGTGGAGCATGAGACTGGCCGGGTTCAGGTCAGGCGGGCGGTAGCCGCTATTGACAGTGGCGAGATTGTCAACCCGGACGGTATCATCAACCAGAGCGAGGGCGGCATCCTCCAATCCATCAGCTGGACGCTCTATGAAAGCGTCGATTTTGATCGCACCCGGATCAAGAGCCTTGATTGGTCAAGTTATCCGATATTGCGCTTCAGCGCCGTTCCCGACTTTGTCTCTGTGCATCTTGTCCCGCGTCCGGGCGAGCCATTCTTGGGTGCGGGTGAGGCAACCCAGGGACCGACAGCGGCTGCAGTCGCAAACGCGGTTTCGAACGCAACCGGGAAGCGTTTCCGCAATCTGCCACTTACGCAGAAGCGAGTTAAGGCGGCAATCGGCATGTAACAGTGCAGCTGCTCATTAGGTGATCGCCGGCGTCCGAGATCTTTGGGCATGTTAAGTCCCGAAGCAGCCAGCCGGCCATGGCAGCCAACGCGCAGCCGATCGAAGAGAGCAGCGCCTGAGCCAACTACAGTTCCCGATCCTGCAAGCAAGTTATTCGTGTAGCTTCAAAAAGGAATCCGAGATGACCCCAATTGGGAAGGTACTATACACCGCCAGAACGCATACGTCGGGTGGCCGTGACCATGGGGCGTCGCGCAGCTCTGACGGGCACCTGGACGTCAAGCTTTCTACTCCAGAAAGCGGAGGGACTGGCACCAATCCTGAGCAATTATTCGCCGCTGGCTGGTCTGCCTGCTTCGAAAGCGCAATGGGAATTGCTGCGCGCAAGATGAAGATTGCCGTGCCGGCGGGCGCTGCAATCGACGCCGAGGTGGACCTCAATTTGGCTGACGGCGCCTACTACCTCAGTGCTCGACTCAATGTCAGCCTGCCGGGTTTGGAGCGCGATATCGCTCAGCGGTTGGCGGAAGCCGCGCACGAGGCGTGCCCATACTCCAAGGCAATCCGGAACAACGTCGACGTGGTGATCAAAGTGGTTTGAGCCGCAACGCAGGCAGCCCTCAGGGCGCTGGTTTCAAGCTCGGCTAGGCGGCAACCTCGGCACGCGCTCGGCATTGTTCGCCGATCCGAAGCCCATCGCCGGATATAAGAAACGAAAACATCTGGCGGTATTCCAGCTGCGTAGGTTTCATCGCCCTGGAGCATCTCGACGAAGGCGGCGCCCCGTGCCCGGTCGGCAGCGACGGCGCGGACCTAAGCGAGGGCCAACAGACCGATGTCGTGACCAGATACGGGGGCGCCGTCCAGAACTAGAACCCATGGATGATTGCGGGCCGCAGCCCGCAATCATCATATAAGGTGCGCTAGCAGGCGTGAGTCTAGCTGTGATGGCCCAGGGCGTTCAGCTCCGCGCAGAACGGAGCGTGAGGCTTGCTCATAGCAGCGTCATTGCATTCCTTAATCATTTGTTCCTGGGTATGCTTTTGCATCGTGAACCAGGCGTCCCTGAAATCAGCCTTCGTCTTCATTTTGGTCATAGCGTGATCGTGAAAAAACGGCTGCATATTGGAGGGTTCATCGAGCGCGCCAGCAAACGCTGCCCCGCCGAGAACAGAAAGCGCGAGAGCACCGACGCAGATCGTTTTGATTTCCATAGTATGGTCCTTTGTTCGAGATTGGGCGATCATCCCATCGACGACCGCGGGAAAGATCGACAGCAACGTTTTTAATGAGGATGCGACCTCCCGGTCTTTTCGGTTCGCCGAACCCATTGCTAGAAAGCATAAGCGGGCGTGCGGCCGCGACATCGCCTGTCGAGGACGCCAGTGCGCGGGCCGCAACGCCGTTAGCGCGAACCTTTCTGGCGCTGCAAAAAATGCATTCAGGAGATTGTGAAAGAAAGACTTGCGGTCTCGTGTCAGTTAACCGCATCGAGCAATGAAATTGTGCCGTTCGGCCGAAATCTGTACCCCTCACGGTTCAGCTCGTTGCATTGCAGCACGTTGGCGACGCCGAATGCGCTCAAGCAAAAGGAGGCAGACTGGCAACTTTGCGGCTTGGCGGATTGGGCGCCCCAACAAATTCGACTGAGGCACGTCACGTTTGGTGCCACAACCGAGCAAGGTGATCCGACTTGCGTCAACTTCCGTGCTTCGCGCCCCGGGACCGGTGTTGATAAGCCAAAGCGCGTTTCGAGTGGGCCGCGCTTCGATCAACGCCGTGCTGACGTTTAGGTACTGCGATTTGTGGCTAAAAATGAGCCGCGCCTGTCAAACAGTACCGGAATCGGAAATTCTGAGTTTCTGCCGAACGGCGGCGAGTTCGGTAAGTGCGGTTAACCTAGCCTAGGCGTTTTTTGCGCCTTCGTGATTTGGCCATAGGAAGCCGGGAGACCGCCTTGCATCTCGCAATATCAACCATACGCGTCTCGAATAGCACATGCCCGCAAGCACCGGATGTCTCTCACTCGTGTGCGAGGTATCGATATTATACCCGTCGGCTTGCCTCGAATAGGAACCAGATGCGGTTTTCCGCTTCGTCGATCCACGGCTCGAGCAGGCTCGCCGTGGCGACATCGCCATACACGTCGCATAGCGAATGCACCTCCCGCATGCGGGTAACGATCTCCGCATTGTCTTGCCGCAGCTCCGCCAACATGTCGAACGGCGTCACGAAGTCGGCGTCATTGTCCGAAACGCGTTGCAGCCGGGCGATATGACCGATCGACCGCAACGTAGTACCGCCGAGCTTACGCACCCGCTCCGCAATCGCGTCCGTGGTGGTGAGGATTTGAGCGGCCTGCTCGTCCAGCATGAGATGATAGTCACGGAAATGCGGGCCCGAAATATGCCAATGGAAATTCTTGCTTTTCAGGTATAGCGCGAGCATGTCGGCCAGGAGCGCATTAAGCGCGCCGGAGAGGTCTTGCGTGGCACTGGCCCCGATTGTGTTCGGCGTCCGTAACGGCGCGATGCGCCGCTTCTTCACATCCTGGTCGTTCACCGTCGTTTTCCCTTTCGCCTTGATCCTGACGAGCGCCCCTCAGAGCCGCTCGTCAGCGTCGCACCAGTGCTCATGCTTGAATAAAGGCAAGGAGATCCGGATTGATAATCTCGGCATGGCTCGCAAACATGCCGTGCGGCAGACCCTTGTAGACCTTGAGCGTACCGTTCTTCGCGAGCTTGATCGCGAGTTCCGCGGCATCGCCGATCGGCACCACCTGGTCATCGTCGCCGTGCATGATGAGGAGCGGTACATCGATCTTCTTGAGATCCTCCGTGAAGTCCGTCTCCGAGAACGCCTTAATGCATTCATACTGTGCGAGTGCGCCGCCCATCGTTCCCTGACGCCACCAATTCCGGATTAGCCCTTCCGATACCTTTGCTCCAGGTCGGTTGAAACCGTAAAACGGACCGCTCGCTACATCGAGATAGAATTGCCCGCGGTTTGCCGCGAGCGCCGCGCGAAAACCGTCGAACACCTCGATCGGCGTGCCACCCGGATTCGCCTCGCTCTTCAACATCACCGGCGGTACGGCGCTGATGGTCACGGCCTTCGCGACCCGGCCCTTGCCGTGGCGGGCGACGTAGCGCACCACCTCGCCGCCACCGGTGGAATGACCGACATGGATTGCGTTTTTGAGGTCCAGCGCTGCTGCAAGCTCCGCGACGTCGGACGCATAGGTGTCCATATCGTTGCCTTTGGCGGTCTGGGTGGATCGTCCGTGTCCGCGCCGATCGTGCGCGATGACGCGATAGCCCTTTTGAAAGAAAAACAGCATCTGATTGTCCCAGTCATCAGCACTGAGCGGCCAGCCGTGATGAAATACAATGGGCTGCCCCGAGCCCCAGTCTTTGTAGAAGATCTGCGTGCCGTCTTTCGTCGTGATCGTGCTCATTTTCATACTCTGGTCTCCTGTTTCGCTGGTGGTGTTGGTGAACCGGGCGGACTTGTCCAATGCGGCGAACGTCGCGGTGGGGAGACTGGCTGCGGAGATAGCGGCTGCGGCGCTCAGCAGAACGTCGCGACGCGTTGCGCGCGCGACAGCTGACCCTGTCTTTCTCATCGTCATCCCACTTTCGGTGGTAAATCTGCCAAAAGGCATCACATAATCCTTAGTTTGGGGTGGAGGATCTCTCTGCGCGGATTGAGTGCAGATGGCGAGCGCTCGCATTATTTCGCTCCAACTGCGTATAGGGTGCAGGAGTAGAGCGGCTTGTAGATATCGTCGGACCTACAAAGCTGTACCTAGAGCAGGTGTTCGATGCGGATGGGTAGATCCCGAAGACGCCGCCCCGTGGCATGGAATACCGCATTAGCGATAGCCGGCGCGACGCCCGTCATGGTCACCTCGCCAAGCCCCTTTACCCCGGCGCTGTTGAAGGTCGTATCGGGGTTGTCGATGAACACCGCTTCGATGCTGCCGATGTCGGCATTCACCGGTACGACATATTCGGCTAAATCGGCATTCAGGAAGCCGCCATATCGTGGATCGACCTCGCTTGCTTCCCGCAACGCCGCACCGATTCCCCACACCACGCCACCGCGAACCTGGCTGGCTGCTGTGCGCGGGCTCATCACACGGCCACAATCGGCGACGCTGACCACGCGCGGCACCCGGATGCGCCTTGTGCCCGGCTCGATATGGACCTCCACGAAATGAGCGATGTAACTGAAGGTGACAAAGCTGCCATAAACCGGACCGCCAATGGAGGGCAGTCCCGCGCGAAGGCGTCCGTAGATGGCATCGGGTTGGCCGGGCGCCTTTCTCTGCACTTCCACTTCGAGCGAAGGCCGGCCCGCTGCCTTGAGTATCTCAGCCGGAGTGCGGCCGGCTAGGCCATCAGACGATAGCTCGGCGAGTGCCTTCAGCATGGCCTCGGCGGCGTCCTCGACTGTGGGAATGGCGGAGGCTGTGCCCCAAGAGCCGGCGGTGAGGTGCTGCGGAGCAGCGCGGGTGTCGCCTATGATGGCTGTTATCCTTGCTGCGGGAACGCCAAGCTTGCGGCTGACTGCGTTGGCAAGCGCGGTGCGAATTCCCTGTCCCATCTCATGGCCGCCGATGCTGATAAGCACTTCGCCATCGTCCGTCACCTTCAGATACGCGATGGCTGGCACGATGATGCCGGGATAGGCGCCGATCGCCACCCCCCAGCCGATCTCGGTGCCGTTCTGGCCGCGCATCGATCGCGGTGCCACTGAGCGCTCCGCCCAGCCGAAAAGCTCTGCGCCGCGGCGCAAGCATTCGCCAACGTGGCGGGAGGAGAAGGGCAAGCCGGTTGCTGCGTCGGTAGTGGTGTCGTTCGCCAACCGCAGCGCCACCGGATCCTGGCCTAGCGCGTAGGCCAGCTCATCGACGCCTGACTCCATTGCAAAGCAGGCCGGATGCTCGAATGGTGCTCGCATATAGCCAGGCGTTTGCACGTCGGTGCGGGTGAGCCGCTCCGCTCCGCGGAAACTCGCGAAACCATAGAGGCGCGAGCTCGTCGCGGTATATTCTCCGGGAAACAAGTCGTGCCGGGAGGTCTGCGCATTGACCTCGTGGATAGCCGCCAACATCTTGCCGGACTTGTCGGCACCCAGACGGATAAGGTGCCGACTCGCCGGGCGAAAGCTCGCGTCATGGAATACACCCGCTCGCGGGACGACGAGCTTAACCGCCCTCCCTGTCGCACGTGCGGCGACAGCCGCCAGCACCGTCTGCATCTGCAGCGAGTTCTTCTGACCGAAGCCGCCGCCAACAAAAGGCGAGATCACGTCGACCCGCTCGGCATCGATCCCCAAAGCCCTCGCCACGCCATGACGGATGGCTTCTGCATTTTGAGTTCCCTCATGGATGATGAGTTTGTCGCCACGCCATTCGGCGACCGTCGCGATCAGTTCGATCGGGTTCTGGTGTTGCGGCGGGCAGTTGAACAATGCCTCAATCTTAACCGGTGCATTCGCAAAGGCCTTGTCGGCGTCTCCCGCGGCAATTTCGGGGATGAAGTTCTTCAATGGGGTGTCGGCCTGATTGACGATCTCGACGCCCTCGGCGTCCAATGTGACGCTAAAGGGTTCCTCAGCATAGCTGGCCTCGACGAGATGCGCCGCCGCGACGGCCGCCTCGAGCGTGTCAGCGGCAATCAACACGATCGGCTGGCCACGATAGGCGATGGCCGGCGACAGCATGGGCTGGAAGCTCTGGAAGCCATATCCGCCTCCCATGACAAAGCCGGCAGATCGCGCCCCCCCGACCGTCTCATGCGTGAGTACCAGACGCACCCCACGCACGGCACTGGCCGCCTTGGTATCAAGGTTGGTGATCTGGCCCTTGCCGATGGTCGAGACGGCGAAGGCGGCGTGAAGCATCCCGGGCCTAGAATCATCCGCACCATAGATCGGCAGGCCGCGGACCTTGTCATGGGCATCGACGCGAGGGATGTCTGGAAATGGCGTCTCGTTCATGGCTTAAGCTCTTCCTTTCGCGATCATCAAGGCGTCGGCGACCGTGCGCGCGCCAAGCTCGATGCGGAAGCCGTTGTCACGGCCAGGCTTTGCCCCCTGCAGCGCCGCGTCGCCGGCCTCGCGGGCGATCTGCGGAGTGAGTGGCTTGCCGATAAGCACCTGCTCGGCAGCACGGGCACGCCAAGGCCGCGTAGCGAGCCCGCCTATGGCGATGCGCGCCGCCCGGACGGTGTCGCCATCCATGTCCAGCGCCACTGCCGCCGAGGCAAGCGCGAAGGCATAGGATTCCCGATCACGGATTTTGTGATAGGTCGAGGCCCGAGCTGCCGCCGTCTTGGGTACACGGATACGCATGATCAGTTCGCCGGGTTGGAGCGTAGTCTCGATCTCGGGGGTAGTGCCCGGCTCACGATGAAGCTCCTCAACAGCGATACTACGCTGGCCTGTTGGGCCGAGCACATCAATCCTGGCGTCGAAGGCGACGAGCGCAATCGCGAGGTCGCCCGGATAGACGGCAACGCAGGCATCGCTCCCGCCCAGCACCGCATGGCCGCGGTCGATGCCTTGCTGAGCGGCACAGCCGCTACCTGGCTTGCGCTTGTTGCAGGGGAAAGGCTCGCCGCCGCGGAAATAGGCACAGCGTGTACGCTGCAGAAGGTTCCCGCCCAGCCTTGCCATGTTGCGGAGCTGCTGCGAGGCAGCCCGCCAGAGCGATTCCGAGAGTGCCGGATATTCCGCCACGATCTGTGGATGGGCCGCCACATCGCTCATTCGAGCCAAGGCGCCGAAGACCAGTTCAGGTCCGACGGTATCGATGCCTTCCAGATCCGTCAGGCCGGTGATATCCACGACGCTGGTCGGCGTCTCGATGTTGAGCTTCATCAGATCGTAAAGCGTCGTGCCCCCGGCCAGGAAACGCGTGCCGCGCCCGCCATCAACCGTACCGGCCCGGACTGCATCCGCTGAAGTCGTCGCTCGCGTGTAGGTAAAAGGTAGCATGGCTCACGCCCCTCGCATCTTCATGGCGGCATCCTCGATAGCGGCGACGATGCCGACATAAGCACCACAACGGCAGATGTTGCCGCTCATGTATTCCCGGATTTGTTCGGGCGAGTTGGCGTGGTCCTCGTGGACACAGGCCACGGCCGCCATGATCTGACCCGGCGTGCAATAGCCGCACTGCAATGCATCATGATCGATGAAGGCCTGCTGCATTGGATGGAGGCCGTTGTCGCCATCGGTCAATCCTTCGATTGTCATGACCTCCCGCCCATCAACCTGAACAGCCGGCGTCAGGCACGAGACAACGCGACGTCCGTCGAGGTGGACCGTGCACGCGCCGCACTGTCCATGGTCACAGCCCTTCTTAGCGCCGTTGAGCGCCAGGCACTCGCGCAGGAGATCGAGCAGTGATGTACGCGGATCTAGAGCGATGGTCTGGGACCGACCGTTCACGCGCACCGCTATGGACACGACATCATCCCCTACAGCCCCGACAGCGACGGTATTGCTTTGGGCTTCGACGCCGCTCGGCGCGTTCAAAAACCCCGCCAGCCTGCTCGCGCTGGCGATGCTTGCGCCGGCGATGAGAATCGTGCGGCGATCCGGTCCGAAAGACCGGACGCCACTCGATAGTGCCTCTGAGCTGTGATCTTCGATCATCTTCGTCTCCGTTCAATCCGGGGAGATCGACTACTGAGCAACCTTTTGCGTGTTCGTTCCGTCATAGCGTAGCGAGTACTAAGCCTGCCGGGCAGCATCTGCTTTTTTCAAATTGCGAAAAACAGTCGGCTATTGCTGAAACGGTTTCCGAGTTCTCATTTGCGCATTGCGGATTTGCGGCTTTCAGCGGAGACCTGGGAGTAGTCAGTTCCTTAGTACTGGCTGAGTTTCGTCGCGTTAAAGGCGCGGCGGCCATTGGCCGCTGCGGCCGTCGAAGGATGCCGCACATGGAAGAAATGCCAGATGCAGTTCCGCCGGCCGAACTCCAGACGGTCGATGGATCGAGCGGAGCGCGCCGGGTGCTCCACTGGTATGACTTTCTGTGCCCGTTCTGCTATGTCGGACAGCAGCGCAACACGATCTTCGAAAGCTACGGCTTCGAAGTGGCGGACATTCCGTTCCGGGCTCATCCGGACATTCCACATGATGGGCGTGCCGTCGGTGCGCGCAGCGGCGCCATTTACGCATATATCGAGGAGGAAGCGCGAATAGCGGGCCTGCCGTTGGTCTGGCCGAACCGCCTGCCCAACACCCTTATGGCGTTGGCCGCGGCCGAATGGACTCGGCGCCACGCGCAGAAGTCTTTCCCGGCACTTCAACGGACACTTTACGCAGCCCACTTCGCCCTGGGTGAAGACCTCGGAGATCAGGGGGTCATCGACCGCTACGCGGCCGAAGCGGGCGTGGACATTACGGCGATGCATGCCGCGCTCGACAATGGCAGCGCTTTTGCCCTCGTCGATCAGTCTGAAGCACTCGGGACGAGACTGGGCGTTCGTGGGACCCCGGCATGGTTCGTCTCAGATCGCCTTATCGCTGGCCTTTATCCGCGTGAGCAATTCGAGCGATTGGCGCAAATTCTAATCGCCTGAATGCGGGGTTAACCAAGATTTTGCACGATGTGCGCGACTATCTCTCGCTCTGCGGCTTGCGCGACGCGAGATCTGTCAACGGCAAGGAAGTTGTGTGGCGTTCCCGCGTAAATGCGAAGGTCGGTCGCGACGCCAGCCCGGTTCAACCGCTCGGCATAACGGATGCTTTCATCGAGATAGAGATCAAGCGCGCCAACCAGGACAAGCGCTGGTGGTAGTCGTGAAAGATCCTCCTCCCGGGCAGGCGCCGCCATCACGGGGGTGTCTGGTCCGCCGGGCACGCAAGTGAGCACGGATTCCCAGCCGAAGCGGTTGCTCTGGCGCGTCCACACATAGGCGCCTGTGACGGGATTGGCCTCGGCTTCATCGACAGTGCGATCGTCCAGCATCGGATGCAGTAACACCTGAAACGCGAGGCGGAGTCCCCTTTGGTTGCGTACCGCGATGGCGAGTGCAGCTGCGAGACCACCGCCGGCGCTGTCGCCCACCACGCCAATCTTTCCCGGGGCGAGACGCTTGCGCAGCCAGTCCAGCGCCAACAGGCAGTCGACAAACGCGGCGGGGAAAGGATACTCGGGCGCCAAGCGATAGTCGGGCGACGCGACCAGACAGCCTGTCTGGACGGCAAGCCGCTGCAGGAACGATAAAGCCAGTTCCGGGCGGCCAAGGACATAGCCGCCGCCATGCACGTGGAGCACGCCGCCACGAGGCTCGTGGCCCACTGGTCGCACTGTCAGGATGCGAACATCGCCGCCTTCGGGCCGCATGACGTGCGCGTTGAAAACCTCGGTTCGCACGCCGTCAATCGAATCAAGCGGCGGTGGCTCATGGTTGCGGGCATCGCGGCGTGCCTGTTCCACTGTCACATCGTTGAGACTGAACGACGCAAACGACGCGGCGAGGTCACACATCTCAGGGTCCAGCATCATATCGGAATCCATGTGATCATCAAATGTCGGGTGTTCGCCTGGTGGGTGTCGTCAGAGTCCCCGTCTCAAGCAATAGGTGCACTGATCGGGCGTCGGCAGATCGGAAATCACTGCCGGACCTCAACGGCAGAATGGAGAAGTAGCGTTCGAAATCTTAGGTGTGCTGCGCTCCACACTGAAGAACTGCGTGCAAGCTGCATCCGTTATGCAGCAACAAGCGAATGTTCCCGGCAATTTCAGAAAAGCAGCAGCCGGAACAAAAGGCTAACGAAGGCTTGGAGCCGCAATTACGGCACACGCATTTCCTTGTGGCGGGGCTCTTCAAAGCAGACCGATCAGAATGGGCCATACAATCAGCGCTGCCGATCGGTCGAACGCTCGATGCTTCTCAGGAGAAATCAGATGAGTGAATCTATGTATTGCAATGTTGCGAGACCGCCGTGCTTCAAGCACGATGACAAAGCAATGAAAAAAGTAACTCGAACGGGGTTCTCGGGGCTGGTGTTGGCGGCGCTGGCATTAGCGATTTCACCGGGGTTTGCGCAGAATGTGGAGAAGGTGAGCGTCGTCTTCGAGCATGTAATCCCGAACGCGAAAGGAAAGCGCATGGTTGCCGTCGTCGTGACCTATCCTCCAGGCGCTAAATCGCCGGCCCATCACCATGCCCAGTCGGCCTTCGTTTATGCTCACGTGTTGTCAGGTGCTATTCGCAGCCAGGTCAACGACGAGCCCATTAGAGTCTACCAGGTCGGCGAAGGGTTCTACGAGGCGCCCGGCTCGCGTCACAGGATCAGCGAGAACGCAAGTGACAAGGACCCTGCCAGCCTGTTGGCAGTCTTCGTCGTCGATTCCGAGGATAATCCCCTCACTACGCCGGACCAGAAGTAGGAAGAGGATAAAAGGCCTGACGCGATAGCGCAAGGAACATAGTGTGACCCATAACAGCATCGCTCCCCAAGGCAGCGAGAACCAGACTCGCTCATCAATGATGGCTTGGCGCGTTCATGAGTTCGGGCCTCCAAGCGTTATGAAATTCGAGCGAGTCCCTCGGCCCAATCCCGGTCCTGGTGAGGCCCTCGTCAAAGTTGGAGCCGCCGGCGTTGGTCCATGGGATGGTTGGATTAGGGCCGGCAATAGCGCTTTGCCGCAGCCACTCCCCCTTACTCCAGGCTCTGATCTGTCTGGTGAAATCGTCGCCATGGGCCCAGGGGTATCGGACCTGAGAGTTGGGGATCAGATCTATGGGGTTACGAATCCCCGGTTTATCGGCGCCTATGCCGAGTATGCTCTGGCCTCCGTATCGATGATCTCGAGGAAACCCAAGTCGCTAACCTACATTGAGGCTGCCTCTGTCCCTGTCGTTGCCGTCACGGCATGGCAAGCATTGTTTGATCAAGCCCAACTCAAAGCAGGCCAATCGGTGGTCATTCACGGGGCAGCAGGAAACGTTGGAGCTTATGCGATTCAGCTGGCCCGTCGTGCCGGCCTGCGAACAATCGGGACCGCAGCAACGGATGACATCCCCTTGTTGCGCAAGCTCGGCGCGGACACTGTGATTGACTTCCAGGTCCAACGCTTTGAGGAAGAGGTTGCAGATGCCGACGCTGTGATCGATCTGGTCGGCGGCCTAACACAAAATCGTTCGTTTCAGGTCCTTCGTCGAGGCGGCAAGCTGATTTCGGCAGTGTCCCCTCCTGATCAACATATTGCGCAAGGCCTTGGCATCGAAGCCGCGTTCTTTCTGGTCAATGTCACTAGCGACCACCTGGCAGAGATCGGTCGCCTCATCGACGATGGAATGCTGAAAACGCGTGTGGGTGCTGTGCTGCCACTCTCCAATGCGCGCGAGGCTCACTTCATGTTGGAGAATTTACTGACAAAGCCAAAAGGAAAGATCGTCCTTACGCTTGACGGAGAAGGAAATCATGACAGGTAAAGACATCTCAGGGATCAACATCCCGGACAGCAAAATGGCGAGAGAGGTGACGCAGTTCATTCGGGACACAGAAAGCGATTTCCTGTTTCGCCATTCCACTCGGGTTTATTTTTGGGCCGCTCTGGCAGGGCGGCAAAAAGATCTGATCTTTGATTCGGAATTGCTTTATACGGCAGCGATGTTCCACGACGTCGGACTCACACACGGCTACCACGAGAGCCAGCTACGCTTCGAAGTTGATAGTGCAAATGCCGCGCGTGAATTTCTGCGGAGCCACAGCATCTCTGAAAGGAATATCGAGAAAGTGTGGGCTGCCATCGCCCTTCACACAACCCCCGGCATTCCGGAACACATGCACCCAGAAATCGCCTTGGTGCAGGCAGGTGCGGGAATGGATGTCGCTGGCGTCGGTTACGATAGCTTCACGGATGAGCAGCGTTACGGGGTCACCTCTGCTTATCCGCGTGGCGACTTCAAGCATGAGATCATAGAAACATTCTACCAAGGGATGAAGCACCGGCCTGACAGCACGTTTGGCACCTTCAATGATGATTTTCTCGCATTCAAGGAACCAAACTTCCAACGCGCGAATCTCTGCAGTATTATCCTAAGTTCCCATTGGAATAACTGAATTCATCGGGATGACTTACTTGCCTTTCGGACGAACATTTGGGACCATTGACGAGTGCATCGTCATAAAGCGACCCGTCGAGCATGTCTTCTCCTTCTACGACGATTTTCGAAATCTTCCGAATTTTCTGGGTGACGTCGTTCGGATCCAGGTCGTGGGCGACTTTACCTCTCGCTGGACCGTCCAAGCGCCGCTAGGCCTCGCACTGAACTGGACCGTTATCGTCACGGACAACCAGCCAAACAGCCGTGTTGCGTATCGGACAGTTTCGATGGCCGCGTCCGTATGTTGGGATGTCACCTTCTCGCCTGGCCCGCAAGCCGATACAACATTGGTGCGCGAGGTGATGTCGATGCCCGGCGGGCTGATTGGCAGAGCCGTGCTTGGCGCGATCGGCAAGCCGCCGGCGAAAGAATTGCGCGCCAATCTCAAGCGTCTCAAAGAGTTTCTCGAGACCGGCCATGTGTCAACAATGGACTACGCGATCACGGGTAAATTCTCCCCCTGACAGATCTCCTGAATGTCAGCCATGACGATGCTTTGTCCCGACGCGACCTCCTGAAAACGGCTCCCGAGAGCGCTTTGGCTGGGCGAGCGAACTGACTGATGGTTCTTCCCCACTGTTTGAATGGTGCCGAAGTCTCCTGACTGTGGTAGCAATGGTCGTTTCCATTTCGCAGCCCCTAGGGGCCTAGTGTCGTTTCGATAGCCCAGCGCGGCTACGCTACTGCCGCACCTAAAGATCAACGGTGGCTGGAGAACCAAGAAGGCGTTTAGCAAGTAGCGCCTGTTCCGGACGCTTGCACCCAGGGCTGCCATCGATCTGGGTGGATAATACCTTTTCCACTCAGCAATCACTCTGGAACTAGTAGTATACTGAGGTATGAGCCTGCAACCCTACAAGCTTATAAGAAATACAGCGGTATACTTGCGTATCTTCAGCGTCAAACTATTCTTTCATGATATTTCGACAGATCGATCGGCACAGGCGCAACTAGGCCGGGCGATGGGTGGCAACGTGCAAGGCGCGAATCAAATCAAACACAACCTCTGCAATATCATTTTGGATGAAGCAGGATACCGAGCAATGTCTGTCCGTTCCCTTACTGGATCTCTTACGACAAGTGCCCCCATTGCTGCGGTCGTTCTTGCGACGAGCGTGTCGCGCAAGGCGGACCGTACGGTAATGCCGACCAGGCCGGTTCATCTTTTGCGAAACGTCAACCCGGGCTCTTCCATCAGGATTGACCTGCCGCACATTGAGGTCGTGCTGTCGCTGTCGGCAGAGGCAGCCGACCGACATGCGAACGGTCCCGACTTCCCAATCACACTCACGTCGGATGCCGAGTTCGCTGATCCCGTCATGAAACATTTGCTTGACCACCTTGACAAGTCGCAGGGCGACGAGAACGGCGACAGCGTTTACGCTGATGCCATCCGCCTCGCCCTTGTTGCACGCTGGCTTAAATTGCGTTCGCACGAGCAGCAACTTGATGTTGGGATGCAGAAGTGGAGGCTAAAGCGCGCGCTGGCCTACATTGAAGAGCATATCGACGAATGCATCTCGCTGGCCGACCTGGCCGGGGCGGCCGGGTTCAGTCGCATGTACTTTGCCTCGCGTTTCCGCGCTGCGACCGGTGTACGTCCCCACGACTACATTCTTCGCAGACGCATCGAACGAGCGAAAGTTCTGCTTGCACAGGGTAACGGCTCCTTAGTTGATGTCGCCCTCAGTGTCGGCTTCCAGACCCAGGCGCACTTCACGACCGTTTTCAGGAGGTTTATTGGCACGACGCCTGGCCGCTGGCGGGCGGCTAATCAACAGTCTGTATGACGGATCTTGGTCAGCTTGATCCACACGCAAGTAGAAAGTAAAACCCATGAAAGTCCCTAAAATTTTCACTCTTGTCTATACTACCCTCGGCTTTTTGATTGCCGGGATCGTCTTCGCAATGGGCGGTCACGGCGAAACTTTCCGGGCTAATATCGGCCAAACAGGGTCAAACTCCGTCCATGAGGTTCCTGGCGCACAAATTCCCAAAAGCAAATTGGCCCGCGACGCAGCTCAATTCGTTCGCGATACCGAGGGCGATCTCCTCTTTCAGCACTCCACACGCGTCTATCTTTGGGCTGCCTTGACTGGCAAACGCGAGGGTTTGGCTTTTGACCCGCAACTTCTTTACGTGGCGGCAATGTTTCATGATTTCGGCCTGACGGCTGCGTACAAAGACAGCCACTTGCGATATGAGGTTGATGGCGCGAATGCTGCACGCGATTTTTTGCGGAGTCATGGCATTTCAGAGGCTGATAGCGAGAGAGTCTGGTTGGCGATCGCGTTGCACACGACAAATGGCATTTCCGCGCATCTGTTTCCCGTCGCTGCACTTGTTGCTGAAGGTGCCAACATGGACCTTGTAGGCGCCGGTTATGACGACTTCACCGCCGAGCAGCGGGACGCCGTCGAGGCGGCCTATCCGCACACGGCACAATTCGCAGAGGATTTCCTGCAAGCGCTTTACAACAGTCTTAAGCATCGTCCTGAAACCACCCAGGGCACCGGCTTGGCAGATGTATTGGCCTACAAGGATCCTCATTTCAGCCGTAGAGACTTCAGTAGTCTAATGCGCAACTCCCATTGGGTTGCCGGTAGATGATTGGGAGCCCTACGGTTGACATTTAGTTGAATCGGCTTGGATCCGGCACATGGACCCGATACATTCTACGGGCTGGACTCAGGGCTCGCTGCACTTTAACTGATGGATCGCAAAGATGGCAAAGGTCGGGCCGGACAGAGTGGGGTGCTTCGTCTGCACGACGCCTACATAGCTGGCCTCGGCGGGCGTGTGTTCTGGTTGCACATAGCGACCCGGCAGGGACCATCACTTGTCTTGATCGTGGTCCTCACCTTGAACTGCCGCGCGCTGCAACTCCGATCCGAATCTATGTAAGTCCCATAGCGCAGCAATCCTTTGATATTGGTGGAGCGCCAACGCAGGATGGCGCCCCCCGATGACTGCAGCGCTGCCCGTGTTTGGTCGCAGGTCATTTTGGTGATGTCATACCGCTTTAAGTCTGCGGCATGACTCGCAATGGCGCCGCTTGCCACTTGAGTGAGAATGAGGAGCGGGAGCACAAACCGCATTGGTTGTTTCATGAAGGATTCTCCTTTGGTGATTTGTCCCAACTCAATAATGCGATGGGCCAAAAGAATATTTCCATGAAAACCGCTGTTTTCGAGAAGGAACGTTGCTGGCCGTTGGGCACGTAACGTGGCAATGACTGTCGGATTTCCGCCACTTCGCTTTCCAACCACGCGCGTCGCTGCACAGCGTGCGATCCAGATCAAGCAACGTTCCACCAGCCCGGCAAATTTGACGAACACAGCAGTGATCGTGCGTCATTCGGCTGAATGGTTAGCTGGCTGCTCATATGGCGAGGATGATAGAGGCAATGGCCGGGGACGTTGAATCGACGGGGATTTATGGCTGGGCTCAAAGAACAAGAGCCAGGTGGTTCGGGTCGCCGAGATCAAGGAGAGGTTGCCGATCGACGGGACCGATCCGCGCCGACTTCACCTTGCCTTTGCAAGCGCGTTGCCAGAGGGTTCCATGTAACTCGCGAAAGCTCTCTACGATCGCGGCCTTTGTTCTGTAGGTCAGCGAGCGACGGCGGCTCCGGGTAGACAGCCAGCACCTCTCGGCCTAGCGGCGATAGATTTCCCCGGTTGGAGTGGGCCTGATGCGCCAGGCCGATGTATGCGCCAAGTTACTCGCGATGTCTTCCCCGCCGCAGCAGTTCGAAGCCAACAGGCGCCCAGGCATCTACAGGTCTGATCGTCGGATAGAGCTCGCATGGGAGGGAACTGCGATGCTCAGGATCATTCACACCGGGGGGGACGACGGCTGGATCCAGATCTCCACTTACAGGAACCATGCAGACGCCTGGGCTTCTCGGATAATCGCGGAAGACGAGCGCAAGGTCTTTTCGGAATGCCGGCGAAATTGCGATATTGCCACAACCGGACGACTTCCCGGCGGAGCCGGCTCGATGCATGCAATAGTGATCACCCTGCAACCCAGAGGCACTAATTTCGGCATGCCAGCGGGACTGTCACACCACTCCTGATGTGGAAAGCGGATAATATTTCCACCTTTGCCGAAGCAGCAGAGTTCCTTCTCGAAAACAGGGGGTTGAATGGAAATACATGGAGCTCCGGGGAAAGCTAATCAATTGTAGTTCAAGATCCCGGAGAGAGCCTATGACGAGACCCGATCGGATTCACCACCCCGTGGTGGGTATGGCAAAAGGGGATCTGAGGACTGCTACCCGTAGCTTAGTGGCCAAGTGGTTCGCCGAACGCAGTCGCACCATTGGTTACCCGGATGAGGCTCTCAAACCTGCAAACTTCGGCACATTGGAGCCTTACCTTGCTGAGGCAGCTATTGTGGAGCGAGGGACCGATTTCCTGTTTCTGGAATGGGGTGCTGCAATGGATGTGCTCTGTGGTGGCAATCGCCTAGGCCACATGCTGTCAGCGCTGCCCCAGCCCAGTCGTGGCTATCTACGTCGTGTGTGCGTCCGGGCAGCTGCATCAAGATCGCCGGCTGTCAGCCGCGCAACTTGGGTCCTGGGTGGCGATATATGGCGTTGTGTCATCATAGCGCTGCCCACAGATGTTGACGTCGATTTCGGCGTGCGACGGTTGGTGGTGGCGCTGCTATTCACCCCCTACCCACCACTCGCTTGGGATAAGTCGCCCGATGGATTTGGCTGGCCAGCGGCCGTGCTCCGGGGCGGAGTACACCGGATTGGAGCCGCTCAACCTACCATTGTCCGCCGACCAAGCAATTGGCGAAAAATGACATCCATCGTTCAGCGGTTTTTTTCAGAGGTAAGGCCCAGGTGACTGGTGAACCGCCCACGTCCGAGCCGGAATCGGCCAGGCGAAGTGGCGATGGCGTTACTCGCCGCATCGCAATTCTACCATCCGCAGGAGTCTAAAATGACAAAATACCAAGTCGGCTATCTCATTGGCAGCGTCGCCAAATCTTCAATCAATCGTAAGCTTGCGGAGGCAGTTGTCCATCTCTCTCCTCAGGAACTGACGATGTCGGAGATTTCATTCAGAGATTTGCCACTCTACAGCTACGACTACGACGACGATTTCCCCGCTGTAGCGAGGGACTTCAAAGCTGCTATTGATGGTGTTGACGCCGTCTTGTTCGTGACTCCCGAATATAATCGATCAATACCTGGTGGCCTAAAAAACGCCATCGATTGGGCAAGCCGGCCGTACGGCAGCAATTCGTTCAGTCAGAAACCGTCCGCGATTATCGGCACCTCGCCCGGAGCCGTTGGAACCGCGGTCGCGCAACAAGCCCTTCGTACCGTGCTTAGTTTCTGTAACTCGCCCCAAATGAACACTCCCGAGGCCTACATCCAGTTCAAGCCGGGTTTAATCAACGATAATGGTGTAGTGACCGACGAAAGCACTGCGGAATTTTTGCGCAAGTTCATGGAGGAGTTCCATATGTTTATTGCCCGGGTGACATCGGTGCTGCCCCCGGGCGCCTGAAAATATCCTTATGTAGGACCCGGCGTCCCTGATGAAGGTGCCCAGCGATGGCTGAAGCGCGCTGAAGCCTCAAACCAGTTCGGGTAACTGCTCGAGGAGCTTATCGAGTGTGATCGGATAGTCGCGTACCCGTATGCCGGTGGCGTTGTAAATCGCGTTGGCTATCGCGGCAGCCACACCGCAGATCCCGAGCTCGCCAACGCCCTTGGCCTTCATCGGCGATGAAATCGGGTCCGTCTCATTGAGAAAAATTACATCCTGGTGTGGGGTGTCTGCATGGACAGGCACTTCGTAACTTGCAAGGTCGTGGTTGACAAAGTAACCCAAGCGCTTGTCTACCGCGAGCTCCTCCATCAGCGCCGCGCCGACTCCCATCGTCATTGCGCCGATCACTTGGCTACGGGCCGTTTTAGGGTTGAGGATGCGGCCTGCAGCACATACCGCAAGCATGCGCCGGAGGCGTATCTCGCCGGTTGCTGCATGGACGCCGACTTCTACGAAATGCGCACCGAAGGTCGATTGCTGATATCTCTTGTCGAGATCGCCATATTCCATCGTATCTTCAGCGACAATGCCATTCTCGCCTGCGGCCTCGGCGAGCGGTACGCTGCGATTGCCCGAGCGAACTTGGCCGTCTGTGAAGACGGCGGATGTCGAATTGAACCCCAGCTTTTTTGACACGCGTTCGCGCAGCGTGACGCACGCCGCGTAAACGCCGGCAGTCGAACTATTGGCGCCAAACTGGCCGCCGGAGCCAGAGGAGGCAGGGAAGCTAGAATCGCCCAGCCGCACCTCTATCCTGTCGAGCGGCAGGCCCATCATCTCAGCGGCAGTCTGCGCGATGATCGTATAGCTTCCAGTGCCGATGTCGGTCATGTCAGTTTCGACTGTAACGATCCCTCTATTGTCCAGCCGAACACGCGCCGCCGACTTCTGGACGAGGTTGTTGCGGAATGCTGCTGCAACACCCATCCCGAGCAACCAGCGTCCCTCGTTCGTCTTCCCAGGTATTGGACTGCGCCTGCTCCAGGCAAAACAGTCGGCGCCGGTGCGCAGACATTTGATCAGCTGGCGCTGTGAGAAAGGTCGCTCAGGCTGCTCGGGATCAACCTGAGTGTCATTCAGGATGCGAAACTCGATGGGATCGAGTCCGAGTTTCACTGCCATTTCGTCCATGGCGATCTCCAAAGCCATCATGCCTGAGGCCTCACCGGGCGCACGCATGGAGTTGCCTTCTGGGAGATCGAGCTCGGCCAGCCGCGTTGCGGTCATGCGGTTGGCGCCGGCATAGAGCAGCCTGGTCTGCTGTACCGCATATTCAGCCCTCCCGCCTGATAAATTGCCTGACAGGCTTTCGTGGCCGATCGCAGTTATCCTCCCGTCGCTGGATGCGCCGATGCGAATACGCTGGATGGTCGCTGGTCGATGCGTTGTGTTGTTGAACACGAGCGGCCGTTGCAGTGTCAGTTTCACGGGGCGCCGGGCAGCGCGCGCCCCAAGAGCCGCAAGAACGGCGTCGGCGCGCAGGAACAATTTGCTACCGAAGCCGCCCCCCACAAATGGCGAAATGAGGCGGATCTTCTCCCTGTCTATCCCGAGCGTCTGGGCAAGATCTACCGTGCACCAACGGATCATCTGGTTCGAGGTCCACACCGTTAGCTTGTCCTCATCCCACGCAGCAATCGAGGCATGCGGCTCCATCATCGCGTGGGACTGATCGGGTGTCGTGTAGGTCGCATCAAGCGTCACTGCCGCGTTAACGAATGCGGTGGTGAAATCGCCTACCGCGGTGTCGGCCGGGCCGCCATACACCGTCCTCGGATTGACTGCGCTTGATTCTGCCGCCACCAGATCGAAGCTGCCGCTGGAACGGATATATTTGACGCGAACCAATTGTGCTGCCGCGCGGGCCTGCTCGAAAGTCTCCGCCACAACAAGCGCGATCGCCTGGTGATAGTGTTCGACCAAAGGACCGCCGAGCAGCTTTGCAGCGTTGCGACAACCCTTTCCCAGATCGCCAGCATTTTCCGCCGTGACAATGGCGAGCACGCCGTGAGCGGCTTTCGCCTCTGTCAAGTCGATCGAGGCAATCCGCCCCTTGGCTATGGCCGACCCCACGACATAGCCATATGCCGGGTCCGGGACGATATCGCGCCATTCATAGGCATAGGTTGCCGCTCCGGTGGTCTTGAGCGGCCCATCGATCCGGTCGACCGGCCTGCCCACCACCTTGAGCTGGTCGATAGGGTTGGTCGTGGCGGGGGTGTCGAATCTCATGGCTCAACTCGTCGCTTCCGCCAGCACCGACGCGAGCGTACGCTCTGTCAGCGGCAATTTGAATGCGTTCTCAACGGTGGTTCTGGCACCAGCCAGCAGCTGCGCCGTCACGGCACGGGCGCCGCGCGGCATCTCGGCCTCCGCCGCCTCGACGCGCCAAGGCTTAGGCGCGACGCCGCCCAAAGCCACGCGGCCGCTCCCATCCGGCTGCACGATCGCGCCAACCGACACGAGGGCAAATGCATACGAGGCGCGGTCGCGGACCTTGCGGTAGATATGTTTGCCGCCGATCGGCCTGGGCAGCGTGACCGCAGTGATCAACTCGCCGCATTCCAGTGTCGTTTCGATGTGCGGCGCATCGCCGGGCAGCCGGTGCAACTCGGAGATAGGTATGCTCCGCGTCGTGCCGTCTGGACGCACTGTCGCCACCTTTGCATCAAGTGCGCGCAGTGCCACAGCCATATCGCTTGGATGGGTCGCAATGCACGCCTTACTTGTGCCGATAATGGCGTGCTGACGGCTGAGCCCGCCAATGGCCGAGCAACCGCTGCCGGGTCGGCGTTTGTTACAAGGCTGGTTGGTGTCGTAGAAATATGCGCATCGCGTGCGCTGCAGCAGGTTGCCAGCGGTCGTAGCCCTATTGCGCAATTGGCCCGAGGCGCCGGCGAGCAGTGCAAGAGAAAGCAACGCATAATCGTGCCGCACGCGCTTGTCGGCGGCGAGGTCGGTATTGCGTACCAAGGCGCCAATGTGCAAGCCGCCTTCAGCTGTGGCTTCGATCCTGTCAAGCATCAGTCCGTTCACATCGATCAGGTGCGTCGGCGTTTCGATTTCAAGCTTCATTAAATCGAGCAGGTTGGTTCCGCCCGCGATGAACTTGGCTGCCTTGGTGCGCGCAGCGGCAGAGGCGGCTTCGGCAGGCGATCGCGCACGTTCATAGGTGAAGGATATCATGACCGCCATCCGGCTACTTCGGTGATTGCTTCGATGATGTTGGAGTAGGCGCCGCAACGACATATGTTGCCGCTCATCCGTTCGCGCAGCTCATCGGCCGTGAATTGCGGAGATGCGGTCAATTCCGTGCTGGCAAGGCTTGGGATGCCAGCCTTGATCTCATCGAGCACAGCGACAGCCGAGCAGATCTGTCCGGGCGTGCAGTAGCCGCACTGGTACCCGTCATACTCCACGAAAGCGGCCTGCATCGGATGCAGGCGATTGGGCGTGCCTAATCCCTCGATCGTGATGATGCTATCGCCCTCGTGCATCACCGCCAGAGTGAGGCACGAATTAATCCGTCGCCCGTTCACGAGCACCGTGCAAGCACCGCATTGACCGTGATCACAGCCCTTCTTTGTCCCGGTAAGATGCATGTGCTCGCGCAGCGCGTCCAACAGCGTGGTCCGCGTGTCGAGTTCGTGTTCGTGGTGCTGTTTGTTCACGACCAAGGAGGTCATGACCATGACTGGCTCCGCTGATCGATCAACCTCGTCGAAGGAGCTCGCTTGCATGTCGTTTGTATAGGCTGTTGCAATCGCGACAGCAGAAGCTGTTCCTACATTCAAGGTGGCGGACCGACCAATAGCCCGGGCGCGACTGCTTTCTCCCTCGTGCTCGATCCCCATGTCCCTTCCTTCCTCAGAATGAGTAGCGTTGCTCACAGCGGCCGGCTCGGGAGCGTGTCGAGCAGTGACCGCCGTCGTCCATGACTTTGGCCGGTGCAGATGCCACTACGTGCCTTTGACGGCACATGAAGACAAAACGTAAGGCTGCATCTATGCCCCAGCATCGAGCGAGTCCTTCACCCTGCCCCGGTAGCGCACCTCCCCGTGGACTGGGGGCGTAGCGCTCCGACTTTCCAGGACGGCCTTCATTGGACCTGCTGGCAGTCAACATTCCTGCAACGGTGCATAGCGTATTTCCAGCCGGCCCGCGCGTCGTATGCGCCGGCGTCGCCGGGCAAACTCAGGATGGGCAGGAAGAACTGACGGACCACAAGATGTGAACAAGCCGACTCCCTCGGATAGAATCCTCCAGGGAGAATTTGTCTTCGCGTCCTCCCAGCACGTGCTCGAACAAAAATAGTATTGGCATGGGTTTTTCCGCACGACGCACTCACAATTTATGCAACGCATTGAATGCCTCCTGTTTTACACTAGGACCGCAGCCGAAAAACTTGTTTTGAGGTCCGCCAGTGGCGCGGCCCAGTGGAGTCATAAAAACGCGCTTGCAGCTCAAAACTCACAATTGATGCGTCGCGTCCAAATCTAGCAACGTGCTCGACTAATATGCTGTCAAATTGTTCCGACCACAGCTTTCCAGTGAGATTGGTTACGGCTTTTGCGGTCACCACTTCCTTCCAAGTTGATCCTCAAACCAATTTAAGCCCGATTTTCACGGCGGTGCCATTGTACAGGTGGCTGTGTCCATAATCGGCATGGTCACCGCAATAACACTTTGGTTTGTGACAGTGCCTGGGGAAGTGCGAAGCACCTACCGCAGGCTCAGAGCGGGCCCCGACACGAAGGTAGCCGGAGCTTTCCAGTTCGTGCACTTCCACACGTAGCATCAACGATTGCCGTTCGGGGTAATCATGACAGGTGGAGCACGCGATGCCATCAGCCGACATCCTTGCGCGACAGAACCCACAACGACATTCCGTAATAGTTGATCTGTCCGGGTCCGCAAATATGAGGAAAGCGCGCTCTACGATGACGCGAAGGCAGCCGGTCTGATCCAGAAATATGAGGTGAGCCCTCGGCCGCCGAGAAGGGGGCAACGGCCCCTACAACCCGGGCCCTTAGCTGCAGGGAGAGTCTGATGCTGTGGGACGAAGCCCTGCCCCCCAAACTCCGATCAAAGGGTCACATTTGCTGGCCGCACGACGTCAGAGACCGCCTTCGCCTTCACATCCTAATGCGTTCGTATGGGTCATCCAGCCCGCTGTCTGATCGTCTGGCACGCCCTCAATCCGTATCTTTCATGGGTGCATGCCCTCAAAATCAACGTCGGAGTTACTGAGATGAAAGCGATCGTTTTTGCCGCCGCCCTCTTTGTTTCAGCGGGGACCGCTATTGCCGGAAGCGACCATTATGGGTCGGGCGGTGACCAGCAGCCCGCATCCCCACCTGACAGCAGGCATACTGCCTCGACTAAAAAGGCAGACGGCAATGTCGGCGTGCCACAGACCATGCGCAAGTCGATCTATCCAGACGCGGACTACGGCCAGGGTATCTGGGGCCACTAACACTAATCAAACGAATGTTTTGGAGGATCGACGGGCGACCCGGTCCTTTAAAAGGGTCAACAATACTGCTTTGGAATGTGAAGCCAGCTTCTTGCGCGAGGTGACCCGCGATGTCGTCCGTGGTCTGGCTGCAGCGCCTGACGAAAATCTCTCCGTTAGCGAAGCATTTGGACTACAAAGCCAGTGATGGCGCGATCCTGGCTAGGTGCCGTAATTTAATCTCGTGCGCCACGGTCGTGCGATCAAGGAAGACAGACTGCGAGAGCAATCATGAGTATAGAAAAGGATTTTCACACGAAAAGGAGGCGCAACTGCAATGGTAGAGGGATTGACCACCCTAGGGAGCGTCTTCGGGCCCGAAGAGACCATGAACCGCTTCGAGGCCGAAGTCAGAGCGAACGGACTGACGGTCTTCTGTCATATCGATCATGCGGCAGGAGCAGCCAGCGCGGGGTTGTCGTTGCGGGCAACAGACTTGCTGATCTTCGGCACAGCCAAGGCAGGCACTCCGCTCATGGAGGCAAATCAAACTATCGCGATCGACCTGCCAGTGAAGGCACTGGTATGGCAGGACGAGTCGGGCGCAACATGGTTGTCCTACTATCAGCCGACGTGGCTGGCCCAACACCATAGTCTCGGCGAGGACGTAAGGGCCGCTATCGGGGCGATGGCCGGCAGCCTGGATCAGTTGGCCAGGGCCGCGGTTGGATCATGAACCGGCCATGGGTCCGGCGAACAAACGTCTTGTGAAATGCGACTGCGTTGCGGTTAGTTGTCACTCCGGATCTCGCGCTCCATCGCGGCAATGCGCGCATGAAAAGCCTGGAGAAGAATCGCTGCGAAATCCGCATTAAGAGCCGCATTTAACTTCTCGACCGACCGCCGAAGTCGATGTTCGCAGACAGGAAGGAAGGCAGGCCGCCCCTGGAAGCGGACTAGCTGCTTTATGGCTCGCACTCGATCTTCGGATTTCGCTCTGGCTAGGTCGTTGCTCAGTCACCTTCAGTTTGCGTGCTCTGCAACATCGTCAAGCAGGGATGTCTCATCCGGGCCTTGCCGCGAGTCACCGCGCAAGTCACCATGCGGCGTCAGGTTATTAATCGCCTCCGGCAGATGCCGCGTGGTCGCGACGATGAGCTCGTCGCGCGTAAGTCCTGTTTGGATAGAAAGAAAAGTGAGCGTATCCTCGTCCATGACTGCTTCCACAACTTGCGGCTCGATCGGTTCGTTCGGTCCGGTGCTGACCCAAGAGTCTACCGCAGATCCTGCACCCACATTTCTGAACCGTTCGAGGATGTCGCCGAGAGCGGTCGCTGCCACGCCCTTGAACAGCTGATCAACAGTAATACTCTCCGGATCGCCTAGGTCGTGTTCTCCTGTACGACGGTCAATGCCGCCGACCGTGTCGCGGTTCTGATAGGCTAGAAGCCTAAGCATAGAGATCGCTATTTTTCCCAGATCCGCCATTGGTTTCTCCTAGGTAAAGATTAGATTACCTGTCAAAAGTTAATGTTTTAAGCGCAGAACCTACCCCTCCCCTGCAGTCGCATCCTTATTAGTATAAAAACGGTAACTTTTCAAACCAACGACAATCTGAAGCGGCGGATTACCTTTTCGTTCAGATAGAAAAAATAGTGCTTATAGGGAATACCTCGGGCAGATCGATGCCATATCACTGTCCCAGTTTTTCTTCGTGAGACTGTATCGTGATGCCCTTACAAACCTCAAAGCTTGACAGTGCATTATTGAAAGACTGCTTTGATCCCCTAGCCCCGCCATTGCCTCACTAATGATTTCGAGGTGCATCGCGACGCTGGCGATGAGACAAGCCGTTCCAGGCGATCGAAGAGCGCCTCGGCCGAGCTTCTAGTCTCGGTGATCGACGATGGTTCGGTGTACCAGAATGCAATGTCGGAACCGAGGTAACCTCTGCCGCTTTACCGAACGTCCCGGGAATGCCACTCCAGGAGACCACAATGAATAATGCAATCGTGCTCACCGGACGGGTTCTGCTCTCGCTCATCTTCATTCTCTCCGGCTCTGAAAAGCTGACCGACATTTCCGGCACAGCCGCCTATTTCGGCATGTACAATCTGCCCGCGCCGGGCGCACTTGCCGGCGTGTCAGGTCTTGTCGAACTGGTCGGCGGCCTTGCCGTGCTGGCGGGATTCCAGACGCGCATAGCGGCCTTCGCACTTGCAGCGTTTTGTGTGTTGACCGCACTGATCGCGCATCGGGACTGGGCCGACGTAAATCAGTTGATCCATTTTCAAAAGAATCTGGCGATGGCAGGCGGGTTTTTGCTGCTCGGCGTGGGTGGTGCTGGTGCCCTTTCGGTGGACTCGCGTCGCAGCGGCTGAAGTGCGGCGCGTCGCCTTTGCAGATTTGCCCCTGCCCGGTTTGCGACGCCGTCACCCATCGCTCACATTCGTGGCGGAGGAAAAGGGGCCAACTCTTCCACAGTCCTCTCATGGGAGGCGCCGAGTCTTTGATCGTCGAGCGCTCGGTGGACAGCTGCCAGAATGCGACAGCCTAGCTTGAAGGCATGACTACCTCTCCGCGGGCGTTTATCGCTGTTGTCGTAAGCTGCGTTGTTGTTGCTGAAATGCCCAATATCCTAACCTTCAACGCTTAACTGCGCTTCTTCTCTCCAGCAGTCCGTGCTCCCCTGATAAGGGACGTCTATATTCAATGCCTGATGGATATCTATTTTTCAGGTCCGCTCGCTGGCCCCTCCACCCACGGCGCGTCCTCGCCTACCTCGTTTGAAATGGCGGCGGATCCTTCAGATGTGCATAGTGCGTCGGGGCACACCGACGCCGCCAAGGCGAGCAGCAGGAAAACTGACTGCGATCGCCAGAACATTTCTGCAAATTTATCAATTGAATTTCGGCACAGTCCCGATGCGCCATTGCCAAGCATCAGCTTTCTCCCCTGAGCGAGTTGCCGATCCGGCTCTGCAAGGCGTACCGCTTTCACGCAGCCGCCCGGGGTCCACGCGTTCTCTGTTCTGCTCCCTGTGTCAACGAATTCGATGACGCATTCGCCGTCTAAAGCAGGACCTCATCACTCCGCCTCATCCGGTAGTGCTCCATTTCGGCAACAACGCGTAAATCGCTGCAACAACGGACAAGCACTCAAATTGAACCCGTGGCTGGATAGGGATCGAACAGTCAAGTGCAGTGAGAGAGCATGAAAAAGTCCCTAGCCATTCGCCGATCCTTTCGTCGGGTGCTGTCATGGTCCGTTTGATCCCCTTCTTCTCGCCGATGAGGGGCCGCTCGCCCCGAAACTTCGCTCTGCCAAAGTTCGCGGAACTGTCGTTACCAGGATCATCGAGGTCAACAGTGACCCACGGGTATTCGCGGTGCGAGCCGAAAGTTTCTGTCGTTGTGCGTTTAGATTCTTCACATCGTCCCCAAGTTCGTGTGGTTACCTAGATTAGCTCAAACAAAGGAGCTTCGCGGTGCTCAGGCAAGTTCTCCAAACAGCCATCCCGATCGCACTCGCCATCACCCTCTGCACCGGTGCTGCCGTCACAAACACGCTCCCGTTGCGTCCTGTCCTTACCTTGGAGGCCGCCCGAATGGTGCTGAGGGCGGCCGAGGCCAAAGCAAAGGCCGAAGGTTGGCCATGTGTCATTTCCGTCGTCGACAGCGACGGTTTGCCAATTATTTTGGAGCGCATGGACGACGCGGCCGTTCCGGGTGGGGTTTTACTTGCGCCAGGCAAAGCCCGAACGGCGGCTCTCTTCCGCCGGCCAAGTGGGGCGCTTGAGGACGCAATCAATGGGAAGCGTCCCGCGGCCGTGACCGCCCAAGGCTTCGTTATGATGCGGGGCGGTGTACCGATCACGGTGGGAGGCAATATCGTAGGCGCGATTGGAGTGTCTGCGGATATTCCTGAACATGACGAGGCGATCGCAAACGCGGGTATTGCCGCGCTCACACAATAGTTCCGAGGGCCACCAACATCGATTGATTGAGCGTTTTGCCCATTCGTCATTGCGTGGGCATGTTGAGCAAGGGTAGCGGCGGTGGCTGAATTATCACGTAGAACGCTAATCAAAGGGGCAGGCGCGATCGGGGCGTCGATGGTACCGGCGGCCCTAGTGCCGGACACTGCAACGGCACAAGAACGCCCGGAACACAGCGCTTCTCCGACTCATTATCCTGTGGTTCCAACGACTGCACCAGGAACGTCAGTTCAATCCCAGACCTATCTGTTCTTGAACGATGAGGAAGCTGCATTCATTGAGGCCGCAGTGGCCCGCCTGATCCCAAAAGATGAGCAGTGGGCGGGTGCATTGGAGGCCGGTGTCCCGAATTACATCGACAGGCAATTGGCCGGAGCGTGGGGCGCGGGCGAACGACTGTATCGCAACGGTCCGTGGCAGCCCGGAACGCCAAGCCAGGGTTACCAGCTGCCGTTCACGCCGGGGGAAATGTTCCGAACTGCGCTGGCCGCAATCAATAAGGAACAGTCAACGACCGATCGCCCCTTGGCGACGATGAGCTCCGACGAGTGGGACAGCTATCTAAGGTCGCTCGAGGCGGGGGAAAAGGACCTCGCCGGCGTCCCCTCGGACGTATTTTTCGCGCACCTCTGGCAGTGCACCCTCGAGGGCTTTTTCGCCGACCCTGTCTATGGCGGCAACCGAGACATGACCTCATGGCGGATGATCGGTTTTCCTGGGGCCTACGCATCCTACTACGACCTGGTCGATCAGCATGGGATTAAATTCGATCGGCTGCCCACTAGCCTCGGCGAAGACGTCCACGGGCATGTCCACGTGAACCCTGGCATCCCGGCGAGCTCGCCATAACCAGAGCGGACCTGAAAATGGTTAAACGTCTCCGACCTGTTGATGTAGTTACGATTGGGGTTGGGCTCACTGGCTCGCTCGCGGCACTTGAGCTTGCGAAGGCGGGACTGAAAGTGGTCGGGCTCGAAAGAGGGGCTCCACGCCACACGGTGCCAGATTTCCAATCACCGGCCATGCACGACGAACTCCGCTTTTCGATTCGCAAGGCGATGATGCAGGACAACGTCAAGGAAACGGTGACATTTCGCAACAACTCCGACCAGACAGCGCTTCCGGTCCGTCGCTGGCAGGGTTTTCTGCCGGGAACCGGCTTAGGCGGCTCGTTTGTGCACTGGAATGGTCAGAGCTTCCGCTTCCAGATCGCCGATTTCATATACAAGACGCACCTCCAGCAGCGCTATGGCAAGAACTTCATCAAGGCTTGTGGCCCTGATCTGACGGTTCAAGACTGGGGCGTAACCTATGAAGAGCTTGAGCCGCACTACGATCGGTTTGAGTATCTCCTAGGTGTGAGCGGGAAGGCGGGAAACATCAAGGGGCAGATACAGCCGGGCGGCAATCCATTCGAGGCGCCGCGTTCCCGCGAATATCCAACTGCACCGATGAAGGAGCCATATTTTGGAGCTCTGTTCCGGAAAGGCGCGGCCGATCTCGGCTATCACCCTTACCCGCAGCCGTCGTCTAATTTGAGTGCGCCCTACACCAACCCTGAAGGCCTCAGCCTCCAGCAATGCGTGTTCTGCGGATTTTGCGAGCGCTATGCCTGCGAGCACTTTGCGAAGGCGAGTCCACAAACAGTCATCCTGCCGGCTCTGCTCAATAGATCAAATTATGAACTGCGAACAAACTGTCAGGTCCTGCGCATCAATCTGGACTCCACTCGCAAGAAGGCAACCGGCGTCACCTACTCCGATGCTTCGGGTGCCGAGTATGAGCAACCCGCCGATCTCGTCCTGATCACAGCGTTCCCGCTCAACAATGTGCGGATGCTTCTGCTTTCGGGCATCGGCAAGCCGTACGATCCGAAGACCAGCGAGGGCGTCGTAGGACGAAACTACACCTATCAGACCATCGGCGGACCCACGGTTTTCATGGACCAGGAGATCAACATCAACGCGTTCATGGCATCGGGCTCTGCTGGAACGATGATCGACGATTTCAGCGGCGATAATTTCGATCACTCGCAGTTGGGTTTCATCGGCGGCCAGTACGTAGGTGCGATCATGACCGGCGGCCGCCCGATCGAGTTTCATCCAACCCCGCCTGGGACCCCGACATGGGGTCTCGAATGGAAGCGGGCCGTCGCCCGACACTACAACCACACGGTAGTGATCAATCAGCACGGCACATCGACAGCGAGCCGTCTCAACTATTTGGATCTCGATCCGAATTACAAGGACGCCTGGGGGCAGCCATTGCTGCGCATGACCTTCGACTTTCCGGACAACGACATCCGTATGTCGCAGTACGTCGCCGATAAGGTCGTGGAGATCGGCCATGCGATGGGCGGCAAGACCGTTGTCCGCGGCGGTACTGAGCGACCCTACACGACGACGGTTTATCAGACCACGCACTGTGCCGGCGGGGCCGTCATGGGAGACGATCCCAAGACCAGCGTCGTAAACCGCTATCTGCAGTGCTGGGATGTGCACAACGTGTTCAGCATCGGGGGTTCTGCGTTCCCCCAGAACGGGACGTACAATTATAGTGTGACCATCGGTGCGCTGACGTATTGGGCGATCGACGCGATCAAGAATCGATACCTGAGGTCGCCGGGGGCGTTGGTGCAGGCATGACAACCCGACACCGTTTTGTGTGCGCAGCGACGGCCGTCGTCACTATGAAATTCGGTTTGGTCGGGCTCGCACACACGCAGGGCACACCGCGCCAAACCGATGTCGATCACGGGGCGATCATAGCCGCGCAAGGCGTAGGAGGCGCCCCGGCTTGTGCGCAGTGTCACGCTTTCAACGGCGGTTCCGATGGAAGCGGCGCGTTTCCGCGGATTGCCACCCAGTCAAATTCTTATCTTGCCCAACAACTCCGGGCCTTCGCCTCGGGCGTTCGCGCCAATGCCGTCATGTCTCCAATCGCGAAAGCGCTGTCGGAGGACGACATCGCAGACGTGGCCGCCTATTATGCCGGCGTCAACGCGCCGTACCTGCCGCTGGCGAAGCCTGCACTGGCCCTCATCCAGCATGGCGAGCAACTGGCCAAAGTGGGCAATGCTGCAAAAG
Organism: Mesorhizobium sp. LNHC209A00; assembly: GCF_000502915.1. Lineage (NCBI taxonomy): Bacteria > Pseudomonadati > Pseudomonadota > Alphaproteobacteria > Hyphomicrobiales > Phyllobacteriaceae > Mesorhizobium > Mesorhizobium sp. LNHC209A00. The sequence goes on along the minus strand of NZ_AYWT01000011.1, from coordinate 45,361 downwards.
ACCTTCAGGCCTGCGACAACTGTCATGGACCGGGCGGCGCCGGCCAACCACCCGCAATTCCGTATCTCGCCGGACAATATTCCCAGTACATCACCTTCGAGCTTCGGATGTGGCAACTCGACTACCGCAAGAACAGTCAGGACGTCATGTCGAAGATCGCTGGCAAGCTTGACGATCAGGATATTGCGGCGCTCGCCGCCTACTATCAGCAGATCGTGGGGATAGAGCAAACCCGAGCGTTGCAGCAGGAGATGCGCTGATGNCGCTCGCCGCCTACTATCAGCAGATCGTGGGGATAGAGCAAACCCGAGCGTTGCAGCAGGAGATGCGCTGATGGCCGGAACCGAAAGTGAGGCGGGGCAACGCCCAGCGGCCGACGAGTCTGCGGTGCCGATTGAATGGAACGCGGCGCAGGAAGCGCTGAGGAATGGGCCTCGCGGGGCCTTCCTCGTTGCGGGCATTGCGACGGCGCTTCTCTTCGCAGGCTGGCTCGCGTTCTACTTCCTCCTGTTCCTTCCACGGGGCCCCATTGGTTGAGATTCGACCCAAGTTGATTCAGCACGATCTTCCGGATGCAATTGTTCCGAAGGAGGTGGTTGCTGGGACCGAGAAACGCTGGTTCATCATCATGGGCGCAATGCTGGCGGTGATGATGACCGTCATTGTGGCGACCGGAGTCACCAATGCGCTCCATCCGCCTAGCAATGTGGAGACGGTTGACCCGACGACTCTGCACCTCGGCGGCGAATTCGCCGAAAGCAATCTCGGAACCGCCGTCGATCCTGATGGTTCGCTCACGGTCAGGCTGGTTGCCGAGCAGTATATGTTTGTGCCGTCCTGCACACTGGTCCCGGTCGACACACCGGTCAAATTCCGCCTCACCAGCACTGATGTGATCCACGGGTTCCTGCTTCCCACAACCAATGTCAATACGATGGTGGTCCCGGGATTTGTCGCCGAGGTCCGTACAACATTCAGCCGACCCGGCGTCTACAACATGCCGTGCGATGAATTCTGTGGCGATGGCCATCACGGCATGTGGGCACGCGTAAACGTTGTCCCTCGAGAGCAGTTTCCAAAATTGGCTCCACTTGGAAGGACGAACTGTGCAAAACAGTAGTCGCCTAGCCCTGTATCACTATTGGGTCGCCTTTGCCGTTTTCCTACCGGCCGTGGCACTGGGCGCCTGGCAAATGCTGATGCGCAGCCCGCTGCCGGCTCCGCTCGACGACCCCAGTGCCTACTACACTTCGGTGACGCTGCACGGGTCAGCGATGGCCTATGTGGTCACGACATTCTTTGCGATGGGGTTCGGCTATGCGGTGTCGGCGACCAGTCTGGGTCGTCCCGTTCAGGGCGTCACCGCAGCCTGGATAGGCTTTGGCATTTGCTTGGTCGGCACCCTGATGGTTGTCATCATCGTTCTCTCTGGTCGCGCTTCGGTGCTCTATACCTTCTATCCTCCACTGCTCGCGAGTTCGTGGTATTACCTTGGCACCCTGTTGCTGGTCGGCGGCTCGATGATCTGGGTCGTGCTGATGATCTACAACATGGCCAATTGGAAACGCGACAATCCGCGTCAACCGGTGCCGCTACCGATGTTTGCGATTACCGCGACGGCCCTTCTTTGGGCGTGGGCGTCGAGCGGTATGATCCTTGAACTTGTAAGTGTCATCCTTCCGGCCACCCTGGGCCTCACCACGCAAATCAACGCCGGCCTGGCGCGCACAATGTTCGCCGTTACGCTGCATGCCATCGTCTATTTCTGGCTGATGCCGGCCTACATCGCTTTTTATACGTTGGTCCCGGAAGCAGCGGGGGGACGCCTGTACAGCGACACGATGGGACGACTCACGTTCATAATGTTCCTTATTTTTTCGCTGCCAGTGGGAATGCATCATCTCCTGGCAGATCCGGAGCATGGCGCAGGCTTCAAATTTCTGCATTCTTTCCTCTCGTTCTTTGTCGCTCTGCCGACGCTGCTCACCGTCTTTTCAATTTGCGCGAGCCTGGAGATCGCCGGCCGCGCACGCGGTGGCCGCGGGCTGCTGGGCTGGATTCCAGCACTGCCGTGGCATGAACCAATGGTGCTCGCTGTCGGACTGTCGCTCGTGATGCTCGGGTTTGGCGGGTTCGGCGGCCTCATCAACATGAGCTATGCAATGAACTCAATGATCCACAACACGTCTTGGGTGACGGCGCATTTCCACCTCATCTTCGGCGGGGCTACCGTGATCATGTACTTCGCAATCGCTTACGAGATGTGGCCACGCATTACAGGACGACCGTTGCGTTCCAAAGCGTTGGCACGCTGGCAGCTTTGGCTGTGGTTCTGGGGAATGATGATTGCCACGATCCCATGGCACATCACCGGGTTGATGGGACAACCGCGACGCGTCGCCATCTTCAATTACAGCGACCCATTCGTTGCCCGCATGGGCCCACTAGTAGTCGTGTCAGTCATCGGGGGCCTGATCCTGCTCATTTCGGCGATACTTCTCATTGTCATTCTCGTGCGATCGCAACTCGGTGAGAAGCGGCTCTCAGCGCCGTTACACTATGCTCTTGCGGTGAATCCGCCCAAGCAGGTTCCCGCGTCCCTGAACGGCTTCGCGCTATGGAACACGATCGTCGCTGTGTTGATGCTGGCCGCCTACGGCTATCCGATCGGTCAATTCCTGTTCCTGAAAGCGGCGGTTCCGATCTACGAAGTGACGCGCCAGCCTATCAGTACAGGTGCGAGGTGACGGCCAGCGAACAAGAAACACGCGACCTACGCAATCCCTGGCCGCGGATCGGGTGGGCGGGCACGGCAGCTGTGGTCGCAATTTCCATGGTTCTCGGTTTCACCTTCCTAAGCCGTTATCAACAAAACGAGGCGACGCTCGGACTGCTGGGCGCAATCTGTCGCGGCCTTGGCATCACCAGTGACAGTGGGCCTGCAGCAGAAGAAACGCCCCTCTTGCATACCCCGACACTGGTCGCCTGGACCAGAAGCACGCTAGACCAGATTGCAGCAGGTAACGTGAAGCGTGGCGGGTTCATTGCGATGAATTGTACAGCCTGCCATGGAGAAGCAGGGGTGAGTTCTTCGAGCTTGGTTCCAACACTCGCCGGGATGGATGCGGCGGTGATTTACAAACAGCTTGACGATTATCGCAACAGCAAGCGCCTGTGGGGTGTTATGGCGGCCATGGCGAGGTCATTATCACTTCAGGACTCTGCAGACGTCGCAGCATATTTTGCCGTGCAAGCCGGTGGACTGCCGTCGCTAGGTGCACGGCTTCCCGAGTCGGGACGCAGCTTGTGGGCGAGTGACCCGGCGAAGCGGCTGGTATTTGCCGGCGATCCACAACGCGGAATCCCGCCTTGTTCGGGATGTCATGGCGCCGGCGATTTCAAAATCGGCGCGCCCGTGCTGCAGGGGCAAAACCCCGCCTACCTTGAGCGGCAGCTAGCCGCCTTCGGTCAAGGTGGCAGGCACAACGATATCTATGAGCAGATGCGCGCGACCGCCAAGCAACTCACGCCCGGCGAGAGGCAAGCGCTTGCCGCCTTCTACGGGAAGCCCGGAACCAACCCATCAGAGGGCCCTCCTTGGCGATAACGTGAGCGATGGGTAATCCTTGCGCCTCAGCCGTAACGGAGAAATGGTCATGGCTAAAAGAACAAGCCCAGAATTTGTTGATGGACAGCATGCGCGCGATCTCACGCCATCTGATGAACGGACCTCGTTCGTATCCCGAAATCCTCAGCGATTTAGGCTCCCTCTGACTTCGCTCTGCATCTGGGCAACGCGCGCGACGTTCGGATGGGCCGGAATATAATCCCGGCGTGGGTGTTTCACCTTACCACTGGCACCAACCGTAGCGATGGGCACGCCCTCGAAACCGAAAGCAGCAATGACCCTCGCCAAAAGTGTCCTCCGCACCTTCAACCTTGCCGGGTTTCCGCTTTCGGCTTGGCTCTTTGCGCTACGTATTTGGATCGCCATGATGATGGCGCTATACGCCGCGTTCTGGCTGCAACTCGAAAGCGCGTCGTCTGCTGCGGTCACCGTCGGCATTCTCGCCTTGCAGACGCGGGGGCAGTCCTACCAAAAGGCCGTCTATCGGATCCTCGCTACCGTCGTCGGGGTTGCCGCCTCATTGGTGATCGCTGCGTCGTTCGCACAGAGTCGCGAGCTCTTTTTGGTCGGCTTCGCTGGCTGGCTCGGCCTCTGCGTCTACATCGCAGGACTGTTGGACGGCAACCGGGCCTACGGCGCCGTCCTGGCCGGCTATACTGTTGCCGTGGTTGCAATGACGCAGATCGACGCACCGCAGACAATCTTCCTTGCTGGTATCAACCGGGGCGCTGCAATCGTTATAGGAGTCGTCGCGGTTGCCTTGGTCAGCGACGTGTTAGCCGCTCCGAACGTGCATTCGGCTTTGTCCGACAAGCTCAAGGCTGCTCATCGGCGGGTAGGTCACTTCGCGATCGCCACCCTCGGCGGTGAGAGTGCAGACCCGATCGAGTCGGCGAATCTGCTGCGCGAAATCACCGGTCTTCGGCCTGACATCACCGCGCTTGCTGCCGAATCGAGTCGTGGAGGGGCGCGAGGCGCGGCAGCCCGGAGCGCCGCCGTGGCGTTGGTCGCGGAGGTAAGCGCCGTGGGCGCATTGGCGTCGCTTCCTCCGAAGACCTTGCCATGTCTCCGTAAGGCGCTTGGCGAGGCACTTGCCTGCCCGCTGAGGGAGAGGAGCCGTGCGTTGCAGGACCGCTTGCAAGGCCTCGTGGATGTCGGCTACGCCGACCTACCCGGCGCGCTTTTCGCCCGCCACGCCCTAGACTTGCTGATCCAGAACTCTAGAGCGCAAGACGCTATCGAAGACGTCCTGGCGGATCGCCACCCGGCGCGCGCTATCCATGCACCGATCTACCGATCGCGTCGGGCGGCTTTGCGACACGGGCTGCGCGCCTTTCTGGCGGTGCTGATCTCGGCCATGCTGTTTTCGCTTAGCGGCTGGCCATTCCTGTCGTGGGGCGTTGCCCTAGTGGCGGCCCTTACAGCCCTTAGCGCAACCGTACCGAACGCAAGGGCCTTCGGAGTAAACGCTGTCATCGCGATGCCGATCGCCGCATTGCTTGCTGGCGTAACCGAGTTTATGTTGCTGGACGGCGTCGACCAGTTTCCCCTTCTCGCGATCGGCATGGCGCCGACCGTCCTCGGATCCGCCCTGCTGTTGACGTGCTCAAATCAACAACTGGCCTCGATTGCATTCCTGGTACTCGTCTTCTTCGTCGTGATCCTCTCTCCGGCGGACCCACAGGCCTATAACCCCGAAACCTATCTGTTCTTGAGCATCATCGCGATTGCGTCTGCCATCCTGCTGCGCGTTCTTCTGGGGACTGTGCTCCCGACATCCGACGAGCTTCGGCGGCACTGGTACCTGACATCGGCACAATCGGAGGTGCATAACCTTCTGGTCGGCGGCCGGTCCCCGCGCCCTGATGACGAGGCCCTGTTCCGGGACGCGGATCGCATCGGGCAACTGGCTGCCCTACAGCCCCCCAGTAACGATAATCGCCGAGGCGACCTCCGTCAGGCGGTCTACATTTTCGGATGCGCGGCCGCAGTGCGCCAGGTCCGGACCAAACTCGCCGAACTGTCCGCTCGCTCGGGCGGGCTTCTGGTTGGAGACGCATATTCCGCCTTGTCTGGCTGTGAACCCCGTGGCCTGCGCCAGGCAGCCGCTGATCTCGCGGCCAAGGGAGGGGAGCTCAATCAAGACGCTCATTCGGCAGCTCGCTCAGCGAGCCTGGATCTGATCTGGGTGGCCTTCCTGCTCGAGGCGAGTCCGTCCGGGCTGGATCCACATCGGTCGACCAAATGATGCAAAGCTTTCCGGAATTGACGGCCGGCGGCGTGCTCATCGCTCCTTTCGTGATTTATGCGGGCGCCGCGATGGTGATCTTCGCTATGTTGCGTCCTTTGCTCCGCCTTGTCGATTTCGATCGCGCATTCAGAAATCCAGCTGTTGCGGAATTGGCCCTCTACGCACTAATCCTCGCGCTGCTGATTGTGCTGTTCTAAGCGGGATTACGAAAAATGACCCTGTGTCGTGTAAAAAAGATCATTCGTAAATAAGAAGATAGGGCGCCATAAAAGTGGATCCACCTAGAAGGAGGCACCCTTGCAATCGCCGCACCCCAACTCAGACGGCCAAACCGCTAACTCAGAGGCGGATCGAAGGCTGGCCGACCGCTCCGGGCTTCTCGTTGGCGCCCCCGACGAGAGGGAATGGGCCGCCGCTCTGGAAATGCGCTCGCGGATTGCGGATTCGAGCGAGGATCCTCTGCCTGCCGACCCAAAGTCGACATCGCGAGGGCCGAGGCGGCGCGGGCGCGTCGCTCGTTTCGCTTGGGAAATGAGCCAAACCATAGCGACGTTGCTCGCGCTGCTCCTCGCCGTAGTCGCCGCGCTAGTCATCTGGGATTTCTACGTGACCGCGCCCTGGACGCGAGACGGCACCGTGCGCGTACAAGTGGCGAACATCGCACCTCAAGTTCCGGGGCAGATAACGGAAGTACGGATCGTTGACAACCAATACGTCCACCAAGGGGAGGTGCTTTACGTCATCGATCCCTTCGATTTTCAGGTCGCGCTCGACACAAGCAAGGCGCAACTTCGGCAGGCAGCCGCCGATCTGCAAGTTAAACGGATCGAGGCGGAACGTCGCCGGAGGCTCACTGAGCTCAGTACGTCAATGGAGGAGAAGCAGCTATTTGTCGGCAGCGCCATCCAGGCGCAGGCGGCATTCGACGCTGCCCAGCAGCAGGTTGCGCAGGCTGAAATCAACCTCAGGCGGACGCAGGTACGCAGTCCCGTGAACGGCTATGTCACCAATCTTCTCATGCGGGTGGGCAACTATGCTCAAGTGGGAACGAACAACATTTCGGTAATCGATACCGACAGCTTTTGGATCGACGGGTATTTCGAGGAAACCAAGATGGCTCATGTCTGCGTGGGTGACCGCGCAGAGGCCGCGCTGATGGGGTATCCCGATCCTATCGTGGGGCAGGTCCAGAGCATCACCCGCGGCATCAGCGTCGCAAACGCCGCGCCGAGCACCCAGGGCCTGCCAAATGTCGATCCTGTCTTCACCTGGGTACGCCTAGCGCAACGGGTGCCGGTCCGCATTCGGATCACCGATGTCCCCGCTGGAATTCCGCTCATTTCAGGAATGAGCGCGACAGTGACAGTTCGCGGAGCCGAGGCCCGGGGAAGCGGTAGCTGGCTTCATCAGCGCTTGGCAAGGCTGGAAGACCGCCTGTTTGACACGATCCATAACCGCCGGCCGTCACCGGAGTGCGTGCCGCGGATCGGTGACGAAAGCGGCACTACGGCAATCCTTTCAACACCCAAACCAAGCACACCACTCAATCCTGCAGAAATCGACCCTGCCCTCGCGCCCGAAATGGGCAAGCAGCAGACGGGAGGACCAGGATCTCAGGCACCGCCCCGGCATCAATCGCGGCGACATTGAGGGTGAAGATTATTGTCTCCGTAACCGTACATTCCAGGCCCCGTAGCGCGAGCGCCACGGCGCGCAATGTCGGCAGAGCCGCCCGATCGGCCGAGATCAACCGCATGGCCAGCGCCTTCGAGCATCACGATCTTAAAGAGGGCTGTAACCGACTAGGCAGGAATATCAACGGTTCTGAACATCGCCCCCATCTCCTCGTTTTCGGTCAAGAATCCCAACGAAGCCCTAATCTGGTCGACGCCTTCCGAAGCACCTTCTGGCGGAATCACTGGCGTTCGGCTTCTAGGAGCTGGAAGACAAGGTCAATGAGCCGATCTTGACGATCTCGTCGGCCAACACACCAGACGCGGCCGGTCGCCCAATCGAGAAACGCGATCAACTTCGCTGTACAAATCGAGGCATCAGCCCCGCGTCAGGTGGATGTCGATCGGGTGCACGTCTCGGACGACCAATTCCATCGGGCGCATGCCTTCGATAGAGGGCCGTCCGCGCGAGCGGCTGTCCTCGTAGGCTTTGCGGTTGGTGCGGAACTGGTGGACTTTCCGATGATGTAGCTCTTCCGAAACGAGCGTCCACGGGATCGAACAAGCTTGCTCGAAACTCGAAAAATCGCTAGGCCGGAACCCCCATGACCTGGTCGTCTCGACCAGGAAGTTACGGGCCAATAGCTTGAGGTGTCCCCAAGCTGCGCCGTCTGCCAAAAGCCCTCGGATTTCCTGTTTTAGGTCCTCTGCAATTTTGGCCTTTGTGCCAGTCGTCGAAGGGTACCAAAGCATCCCGCTGCCGACTGATGACTACGCGTCTCTTGCCTTTGTCGGCTCGGCCGTGCCGGCCTCGGCATGCGATCGGCTTCGGACCATTTTGAACGGTCGTTTCAATGGGCTTCAACCGGAGTTGCAACTCGGGTGGGAGTGAAGCCAAACTGACGAGATAATGCTTGCCCGCGTTGCCACCCTTACCCTGAACAACGCGCACCTCCAGGGTGTGCCCTTGCCAGTGGCCACGCTGGCAGGCCTTCCAAACTGCCTGCCGCGAGATTCCTGCCGACTTGGCGAGCAGGTTGAGTGGGACGAATTCTTTCCTCGACATCGTGCCGCTAGTCCCTAGCGGTGGAACGGAAACCACCGGGTAGCAGCCCGAGTTGTCCCTGGCGTGACAGCCACACCTTGGATTTCCACGCAGCCTCAGGAAGCCGTACGGATGACAGCCATTGGCCGCAGTTCGTTTCGCGAGGGTGTGGAAGGGTGACCGGTGACAGTGGAAGGGAGAGTTGGGCCTTGGCCGACAGGGCTGCGGCCTTGGTTACAATCCTAGGTCATGGGTTGACCAATCAGCTGCCGACCGTAAGCGGGTGTACCAACAAGGACGGCTAGATTATAAATCCAACCAGTTAATGCCAGTCCAGAATTACCTGTCATTGAGGCCATTGGTAAACCTCGTCTTAGAATCAGAATCTCCTACCCTCGGCCCGAAAATTCAGTGGCATAGCCACACACACGCAAGCCATAATTCCGGACTGGTAAACCCCACGAAATGCCAGATAATTCCGGACATCACATCGCGGACGGGAAAAGTTCCTGACTGCCAATTATGCGACTTTCGAAGCACAAACCATGAACACTGCGGCGCAGTGCTATTGGATTTCTAATCGCCACTTAGTCGGAGGCCCTAATCCGGTCATTTCGGAACATGCGAAGTCAGCTCGGCCCGTCCCTGATTCAAAGGCCGCCAGGCGGGTTTCGCGTCCAGCTGCCATTGAACTTCAGGTTCCGACCGTCAAAGGCATCGGAAGTTGCAAGATATGTAATCGAACTAAAGTCCGGCATCGACTAGTTCGCCCAGAATTTTTCCGCCAATAACAATCCGATCCACCGCATCGATGGTGCTATTGGCCGACATCTTGGCTATAGAGAGCAGGTTATTGGAAATGCCATATTTTGCGGCTATGACGTGATAACTGATATTCTGCGCCGCATCCTCTGGCGGAACCACTTGGTAGCCGTCAGGAATGCACTGGATCTTCGTTCCACTCCTGGTCAGCACCATCAGCCGCGGAATGTGCGCGTAACCGTTGAACCGGTCACGCACGGAATCATCGGGCGCGCCAGCCTGCTTGATGATCGCCGAAAGAAATGGATCGCGGTAGTTGCTGTTAAGTTGCGTTTTGTCCAACATGCATAGGCCATAGCCCAGCTCACGGTCATTACCGACATAGATACCGGAATTGCCGTCGCGCATGATGGGATATTTGACCAGATACCAGCGCCAGTCATAGCCATCCGAAGCTGGTGCGTCGGCCAGGTAGTCGGCAATCAAGCCCTCCAGCAAGGTCTTTGGCTCACTCGTCGATTGCGACAGCCGGTCGAGCAGGATCGCCAGGATGTCCCGAGTCCGCTTGGCATCCTCGCGGTTGCCCCGCGTCAATACTTCACGCCACGATGTCGCATTGTCTTTGGCGCTGCCGAAATAAAACCGTGCACCCTTCGGTCGGCTGTAGTTCCCCACCGCCAGGAGGGCCGCCGTCAGAGTGGGCCAGAGGGTTTTGTCCGAGAAGCAGCACTCGAATTTTGCGGCGCGAGCATTGAAAGTCGCCGCATCGACATCGAGGTCAAAAGCGATCAAACAGCCGCGCAACAGGGTATGATCCTCGAGGCGAAGAAGGGCGGCCTCGATGGCCGGCTCCCGCTCGATGGCGGCGACCTTGTCATTCTCGTCCCCGACCTGCCCGGAATTGAACGTCGTCAGCCGCAAGGCTTTCCTAATGTCAGGCTCGCGAACAAGAGTCTCTACGTCCTTGATCAAGCCGGGCATATTCTCGAGGCGCAGCTCGTTGGGCGAGGCCTCGATCAGATTGCGCAGCATGCGCAGCCGCCGTGGGAAGTCCGCCGTTTCCTCATCGCGGTGGGTGACAAAGGCATACAACAGCAGCGTTTCGGGCCAGCCGAAGGGCCGACTGCCCGCGCGTCGCGAATAGCTGTCGCAACACTGCTTGAACAGGTCTACCTCATCCCGAAACATTGGGAGGCCCTCGGTCGGGTCTGACGCATTGCAGCGCATATGCGACCCGAAATAGGCGGCAATGTCGATATCGCTCCAGATGTCGATGGACCGTGCGAGCCAATTCAGATTGTCCGCAGCCGCCGGATTGTTGGCGGGCCCGAACAATTGCTCGGCTAGCTTGAACGTATCTTCCAAGGCAAATTGCCCTTGGCGCCACAAAGCGATCTCTAGAACGAATTCCAGGTAACGCAGCATCTGCTCGTCGACGATATTGTCTCTGCCGCGGTAGACCCAGAACAGATCCGACCAAGTCGTATCCATTTTTCGGGCGAAATCACCCGCCTTCGGTAGGCGATTCGTAATTTGCTCAAGCCGCGCCTTGAAGTTTTCGAATGGCGTTAGCGGCTTTCCTCGGGAATTCATCTTGATGTAAAGCGCATTGCTCTCGACGGCGCTTTTAAGCGGCAAGACGTGAAACGATACCGCAGGCCGCGTCTTATCGGTCAAGCGCGCCCATGCCTGTTCGAAATCTGCGGCGGCGAAGTGCGCATGGATTGTGTCAAGCATCCTGAGCATGGATTGCACGGTCGGATCGTGGTTCCAAGTATGCAGATACCAAGCTTGGTCGGTCAGCCATTCCGACACAGTACATGACCCAGCAAAGGCATGTCGGCCCAGCAACTCGCAGAACAATTCCGCGGTCGGACGGGTAGAATAGCGGAAGCGCGTCCAGCTGTCGCCCGGCGATAGCCGTCCGGTGCGAGACGCGAGATACCAATGCAGCAGAAATAGCGTAGTCAGCCTCTGCTGACCGTCAAGCGGCTTCAGCGTGCCACTGCTGAGGTCGCCATAAACGAAATCGAGACTAATGGGATGGTCATCGATGATGGCCTTATGGAGGGCCTCGACAAAGGAAGCTCGGATTTGAACCGCCGTGTTGTCGCTACGCCCCTGTGCATAGTCGCGCTGGATGAGGGGCACCTCGACCTGATCGATCTGAGTTCCGCCGTCCCGCGTCTCGAACAGATGCGCATAGGAGGTGATGAAGCTTTCCAGCATCAGACTGTCGCCTTGAAATAGGGACCGAGCAGATCTTCGAGCGCCTCAAAATAAGCCTCGCGATCCTGCAGGCTCCAGAAATAGGGTTTGCGGGCGCCGTGATCGCCGAAATATTTAAGGAATACCTGCCGCGTGCAGACGGGGATATAGGCGCCTTCCTTGTCCATCGCGAGCAGATCCTGCCGCTTAGCCTCAAAGGCTGAATTGCTCAGGACGCTGTTCTTGCCGCTCTGTAGCAAGGCTAGGTTGGCGATGCCGTGCATGTCATTTGCCATATTGGCAGCGCCCACAGCCTGATCCGTGGCGGTCAAAAGGTCGATCACAGCTACCGAAAGCCGCTGGAACACTAAGTTGGTGACCGGCCGGGACACAGCTTTCAATTCAGCGAGCAGGTTGTCACGCTGGATCAGCAACTCGTCGCTAATCGGCAGGTCGGCCAGTACCTTGTAATGAAGCGCGAGCCAGCTGTGCCACTCCTCCTCGTTCCGCAGCACGTCTGAGTGCTGGGCGTGGATATGTTCTAGCGACCAGCTTTCGCCGTGATGCGCCGCAAAGGGAAAGCGCTCGCCCGACAGGTCGCGGCGGCGGGAGGTCTCGACATTCATTAACAACAATGCCTGTTGGGCTTTCTTCCGGCCGGCGCCGCTCTCGTAACTGATCTCGGAAAGCGCCTTGCGGCTGAGGTCGAGCTTTTCCACAATTCGTCCGACCAGCGCCTGGGTGAATTCACTGACCAGCTTGCCTCGCGCCAAGGCAAGTATCTCCGCAAAGCTGTCTCCGCTGGCGATCAGGAAGCCGATCCGGTGATAGAGGTGATGATCCTCGAACCAGCCCAGCACGCGAGCGTGCAATTCCACCACCTCGTTCCAGAAGTCCATGGGGTCGCGCGTTATTGCATCCCTCAGTCTCTCAAAGGTCTGGCGCTGGCCATGCTGTGCATCCGGTAATTGCAACCGCTCGGCGAGCGTATCGAGCAGCAGGGTGATCCGCGTGGGGTAATCGTCGCCCTGCCGATTGGAGATGAAGGCCCAGATGTCGGGGCGGCGCAGATCGCGCTCGATGCCATCCCATTGCGCGGCAACCGAAAAGGCGCGGTCCGCACGATGTTGAGGCCCCTGTACCTGCGTTAGCAGATGCGCCTTGACCAACTCAGCATCGGTAAGCGGAATGCGCCCGACATTGAGCCGCGCAAACAGAGCGATCGGGTCCTCTTCGGCACCCGTCTCATACCAGATTACCTCGACCCCGTCCTTGAGCCAGATGAACAGCTTGTCGGCCCGTTCCTGCTGCTTGTGCTCGTCCGGGCCGAACCAGGCTTCGATTTCCGCATAGGCCGCGTAGAGAAAGTAAAAATCGATATTGTCCTCGGCCTGCGCACTATCCGGCGCCCTGAGAAACTCGGCGCTTTTGTAACGTGTCTCGTAGACGATCGAATACTGGGGACCGAACTTTTTCAGCCGCGATCTCTGCATGAAAAGATAGATCAGGTAGAGCGTTGTCAGGCGCTGCTGTCCGTCGATTAGTTCCCATTCGTTCTCGCCGATGGCCCGAACAACGATCGGCTGCAGCCGATACGTTTGACCTTTGCTTTCCCAAATGTCCTCGAGCAGTTGGTGGACTTCGTGCCTGCCCCAGCGATATCCGCGCTGATAGGCGCAGATGCGGAATTGCCCCTCTATATCCCCGACATTCATGGTCGAGAGTGCAGTCGTCATTGGTCCCTCTTCGTCAGGCATTTGGGGTGTTGGGAGCATGAATAGTTCTGGCCGGCCTATGAACGAGCGAGGATTGTGGCTTAGTGCGGCAGCATTGAAACGAACTTATGCCACGGCCCGAATCGGGTAGGTTGACGAGATCAGAAACGGACTGGCAAGTCACCAACATTGTCCGGCTCCAGATTTCGCTGTGATCTCTGGAATGACTGACATTGGGCGCACTGCGGCTATGCACAGCATCACCCGCGATTGTTTGCTTCGTGCCAAAAAGGGGCGACCACCTATGGTCTTGAAAGGAGCGGGCCAAAGACCCCCAGTTGAACGCAGTCCGGCCCCAAACGGCGGCCGTGCAGCTCAGCGAAACCTGGAAGCAAGCGCGGCTGGCCTCATCGACCAGTCGCGGCCGACAACTGTCGAGTGACGGATGCGGCTCGTATTTCGTAGTTTACGCTGCTGAAAAACTAAGCGGACACCATCCCGAGAATTTACTTTCAAATTCTGGTCGCAAAGTTCTATCGTGAATGAAAATAGGGGATGGGGCATGGAAACGAGTTCGGACACTGGCGACGCCGCCGGTATATCAGCCGCGCCCGTAATAGAAGTAGTGGCTGACATCGCCGCCAGCTTTACATATGCATCCTTCCAAAATGCCATTCCGGTGATCCGGTCCATTTCTCTCAATAACCCAACCCAGCAGGGCTTCGAAAAATGCACTCTCGAGCTGACATCGAACCCCCCTTTTCTGCGCGCCAAAAGCTGGACAATTGATCGGATCGTTGCTGGCGACCGGCTTCCCTTAAGCGATCGAAAAATCGATCTCGACGCCAGCTATCTGGCCGGTCTCAACGAGGCTGAGCGTGGGGAGATAACGTTGCGCCTAACCTCAGGAGGCGCAGTGCTGGCCGAGCAGCGTGTTGCGGTGCGCCTGCTTGCCCGCGACGAATGGGGTGGCGTCATCGATATGGCGCAATTGCTGCCTGCGTTCGTCATGCCGAACGACCCGGCGATCGCAGGACTGCTGCGTTCCGCAGCGGAGCGGCTCGCAGCGCATGGTCACGCCTCCAGCCTCGATGGCTATCAAAGCGGCAATCCGCAACGCTCATTCATGCTGGCGGCCGCAATTTATTCGGCCGTTGCTGGTCTATCCCTGCATTATGCCGAGCCTCCTGCAAGCTTCGAAAGCCGAGGCCAAAAAATCCGACGTCCCTCAACAATTACGGCAGAGAGGCTGGCTACCTGTCTCGATGCCAGTCTGTTGTTCGCCTCCGCCCTGGAGGCGACGGGCCTGCACCCAGTCGTGCTTATGTTCCAGGGCCACGCTGCCGTCGGCGTCTGGATGACACAAAAGACGCTCGCCAACGCCATCGAAGCCGATGCCATGGAGATTCGCAAGGCGCTGGCTTCGCGCGAACTGATCGTATTCGAAACAACCGGCGTAACGCATCGGCCGGCGATGACGCTGGAGGCTGCGCAACGAACAATCGAACAGCGGCTCGATGAAACGCAGGTGGGCACCTTTGTCGCCGCTATCGATATCCGCCGCTCGCGCAGCGGCGGCATTACGCCGCTTGCCTCGCACGAACCGATGCGTCGCAGCGTGGATACCGAAGTAGCAACCGAAATCGCGCTGCCGCTGCCAGCGGCACCGGCCGTGACAGCCCAGCCTGCCGACATCGTTGAGGTGAAGCCGACGACAGCTGCCGGGCGGATCGACCGCTGGCAGAAAAAGCTCCTCGATTTGACACTGCGGAACCGCCTGCTCAATTTTCCGGACTCCAAGAAGACAATTCCGTTTCTTTGCACTGACGTCGGCTACCTCGAGGACCGCCTGATGGCAGGCGCTTCGATCCGGCTGATTTCGCTGCCCGAACAGAATCCACTGGGCGAGCGGGATGCTGCCCTCTATCGCGAGGTGCACGGACGTGACCTCCAGCGTGGCTTTGCCGCGGAAGCGCTTCTGCGCGACGAGCTCCCGTCGACGCTCGATGGGCGTCAATTGGAATCCCGGCTGATCGATCTTTACCGGCAAGTGCGCAACGATTTTGCCGAGGGCGGCGCGAATACGCTTTTCCTGGCGGTCGGCTTCCTGCGCTGGAAGAAGAAGGCCGAGGACGAGCGCAGCTATCGCGCGCCATTGTTGCTCGTGCCGGTCAAAATCGAGCGCCGCAGCGCAACGTCGCGTTTTACTTTGCGCTTTCATGAGGATGAGCCGCGGTTCAACGCAACCCTGTTGCAGTTTCTTGAGCGCGATTTCGAGCTCAAACTGCCACAGTTCTCCGGTGAGCTGCCCGAAGACGAAAGCGGCGTTGATGTGCCGCGTCTGCTAAGTCTCATGCGTCAGGCAGTGCGCGACGTCCCCGGCATGGAGGTGGTAGACGAGACGGCGCTCTCAACCTTCTCCTTCGCCAAGTTTCTTATGTGGAAAGATCTGGTCGAGCGTACCGATGCTCTGCGCGAAAACCGCGTCGTGCGCCACCTGATCGATACGCCGGAGATAGCGTTCGAGGGGAATGGTTCAATATTCCGGGACGAGCGCGAACTCGATCGGCACTATGCCCCGTCCGATATCGTTTCGCTGCTGCCGGCCGACTCTTCACAGACCGCGGCAAGCCTTGCCGCCGCTGAGGGTCGAGACTTTGTCATCATCGGTCCCCCCGGCACTGGCAAGAGCCAGACCATCGCCAACATGATTGCCAACTGTCTTTCAGTTGGCAAAACCGTGCTGTTCGTGGCCGAGAAGACGGCGGCGCTCGATGTGGTGTATCGCCGCCTTCGCGAACATGGCCTGGGCGCGCACTGTCTCGAACTCCATTCCAGTAAGGCGGACCGACGCAACTTTCTCAACCAGCTCAGGATCAGCTGGGAAAGCGGCGTGCGCGTGGACGCAGCGGAGTGGATTGCGATCAATGAGCGGCTTCGCGTCCGTCGCGACGAACTGAATACCTATGTCGAAGCGCTGCATCGGCCCCATATCAATGGTCTCACGCCCTATCTGGCGCTTGGCATAGCTCTCAAGAACAAGCAACAGCACGCTCCAGGATTGTCGTGGCCTTCGTGCGATGGCCATGACGAGGCAAGCCGGCTGGCGCTGGAGCGTATTGCCGCCGAAACGGGTCTCGCATTTCAGTCAGTGGAGATGCGACCGGTCTTGCGTCTCATAGATGTCACCGAGTGGACGTCAGGCTGGCAGGATAATTTGCTTGAAGGGGCAAAGACCCTCAAGAGTGCGTCCGAGGTTCTAACCACCGCACTCGACGCCTTCCTGGTGAGCATCGGCCTGCGCGCCAAAGGCGATGCGTCAACAGCAGAGCTCGAAGCGCTGCGAAACCTAGCAGGGGCACTCCAGGACAGTGCCGGCTATGACGTCAGCATTGTCTTTGATCGAGATTTCGCCCAGTTGCGGGGAGGCCTCGCCACTCTCAATGATGCAATCGGAGACTATCGCAAATCTCGCAAGGACCTGTCGGCACGCTATGACGAGGCTGCGGTTGCGCGCATACGAATAGAGGACATAGAGCAGCAATGGCAACAGGCCGCTTCTGCCTTCTGGCCAAACAGTCAGTTGGGCAAACGCAAAGTCCAGAAGCTGCTTCAAGGCTATGTGGCAGAGGGCGCGGCCGATCCTCAGCACGACTTGCCGCTGTTGCGCGTGATGCAGGACCGCCGGGCCAGTGTCGAAGCGAACATCCTATCTGGGAAGCCGATCGGATTTGCCGCACTGGACACCGATACCGACCGTATCGATCAGATACTCTCGCTCGCCGAAAGGCTTCGACAGACGCTACGCCTACCCGGCCTCGGCACGGAGGATCTCAGAGCGCTCCTCCAAGCAACCGCCCCCAGCCTGCGAAGCGGTGCAGCAGATAGCACGATGCGCCATGGGGCAGCCCGCTTCCTTGCGGCTTCTGCAGCATTTGAGGCTGCGAGGACCCAGTTTGCGATCACTGCTGGAAAGACGCCTTCGTCGGCAGGACATGATAACCCGCTGACCGAATTGACGACTGCGATCGGAGACTTGCTCGATGCGCATCATCTTCTGCGGGACTGGACTTCGTGGTGCGGCATACGTCGCAGAGCTGTCAGTCAGAATCTGGGAGCGTTGGTAGACGATATCGAGGCGGGTCTAGTGCGACCAACCGAAGCTCAATCCGCGTTCCGCCTGGCCTATGTACGCTGGTGGCTACCGGCCACGCTAGATGCCGATCCGGTGCTGCGGAATTTCCGTCGCTTCCAGCACGAGCACGCCATCGAAGATTTCCGGGAGATCGACGATCTTGTCCGCGCTCAAGCGAGCCTTCGCGTTATCAGTGCCATCGCTCATGGTTTGCCGGCTGTGCAAAGCGTCCCGCGCAATTCCGAGTTGGGCCTGTTGCGCCATCAGATGGAATTGCAGCGGCCCAGCAGGTCAATCCGCGAGATGATCGGCGCTATGCCATCGAGCTTTGCCAAGCTCGCTCCTTGCATGCTGATGTCGCCTCTTTCAATCGCTCAATACCTACCTCCCGACCAGGCGCTTTTCGACGTGGTCATTTTCGACGAAGCATCGCAGATCACCACCTGGGACGCTGTCGGTGCTATCGCGCGAGCCCATCAAACCATTATCGTAGGCGATCCCAAGCAGTTGCCGCCCACCAATTTCTTTGGCCGCAACGAGGAGGACGAGGAAGTCGTCGAGCACGAAAAGGATCTTGAGAGCATTCTCGATGAAGCCAAAGCGGCCGGCATACCGGTGCGTGACCTGCGCTGGCATTATCGTAGCCGCAATGAGTCGCTGATCGCCTTCTCCAACCATCACTACTATCAGAATAGGCTCATCACCTTCCCTTCCCCAACGGTGGAAGATCGGGCAGTGCAGCTGCGAAAGATCACGACCGGCATCTACGACCGAGGAAAAAGTCGCACCAACCGGATCGAAGCTCAAGCGGTCACCGACGAGGCGGTCAGCAGGATGCGGTGTTGGCTGGCCCTTCCAGAAAAGGACCGCCCCACGCTCGGAGTCATCACCTTCAACGCGCAACAGCAGTCGCTCATCCTCGACTTTTTCGACAAGGCGCGACAGATGGAGCCGGAGCTTGAATGGTTCTTTGCCGATGATCGTATTGAACCCGCCATCGTCAAGAATCTGGAAAATGTCCAGGGCGACGAGCGCGACATAATCCTGTTTTCGATCACTTTCTCGCAAGATAACGCCGGCAAGCGCTCCATGGATTTCGGGGCGCTAAATCGGGACGGCGGCGAACGCCGGCTGAACGTCGCGGTGACGCGTGCGCGGCAGGAACTGATAGTATTTTCAGGTTTTACCGCCGACCAGATCGACCCCAACCGGACTAAGGCAATCGGTGTACAGCATCTTAAAACCTTCCTCGATTTTGCCGAGCGCGGCGCCGTGGCGTTGCCAGCGCAGGAACGCGGATCGGTCGGGGCCTTGGAATCCCCTTTCGAGGAGGCTGTAGCCGCCGAGCTTGAGAAGCGCGGATGGACCATCGTTCCACAAGTTGGCATTTCTGGCTTTCGAGTGGATATAGGGATCCGGCATCCCGATCTCGCCGGAGCCTATCTGGCGGGGGTCGAGTGTGACGGCGCTGCTTATCACAGTTCTGCCACGGCGCGAGATCGAGACAAGGTCCGCGAGCAGGTCCTGCGAGGCCTCGGGTGGAACATTGTCCGGGTATGGTCAACCGATTGGTGGTTTGATCTCGAAGGTTGCACCGATAGGCTCCATGCCAGCCTGGCCGCGCTGCTCGAGGAAAGCCGTCGCAAGCAAGCTGAACAACAGGAAAGTGAAGCGGCGATCCAATGGGACATGGGCCATAAGGTCGACCCCATAGACCCATTGCCAGCTGAAGAGTTTGCATCGACCGGCGAACCTGCAAGCTTGTCGATAAAATCAGAGTCAGAGCTTGTCGCCGCTCCCGTCGCGACGGTAGAGCACCCATCAGCATCTGGAGCAATTTTGCCTGCTGCTGCCGCGAATTCGACGCATGATTCCGTACCGACGGACGACCGTTATCGCCTCACTGACCTATCAGCATTCGCTACCAGCCCGGATCATTTTTACGATTTCGCCTACCGAGGCACTTTGCGGACCATGGTCGACGCAGTGATCGTACAGGAAGGCCCGCTGCGAGAAGACGTCCTTGCGCAGCGCATCGCACGGGCGCATGGCTGGCTCAGAACGGGCAACAAGATTCGGGAGCGGATCGACCTGCATCNCAGACGTGTGCTCTTCCGATCTTTGCGCAGCGCATCGCACGGGCGCATGGCTGGCTCAGAACGGGCAACAAGATTCGGGAGCGGATCGACCTGCATCTGCGCGATTTTGATAGAACTGAAGAATCCAGCGGCAGCTTCCTATGGAAAAAGGGGACGGTGGTCGATCTGCTTGATTATCGCATGCCGTTTGACGCCCATGCCCGCCGGTCCATTGCCGACATTCCAATGGCCGAGCTAGCCGCTGTCGTCGTCGCGAACGAGGACATTCTGGAACAGTCCGACCCCGCTCTCGACCTTGCACGTCTGCTCGGCGTCGAGCGACTTGCGGCGATATCACGCTCCCGGCTGGATGAGGCCATCGATCGCGCCCGGCGCTACCTGGCACCGACATAGTCTCGGAGACTCCATGTTTCGATTCATCCACAGCTCCGATCTTCATATCGGCAAGCGGTTCGGCAACATGCCGGAGGATCTGCGCGGGCGGCTCCGTGAAGCGCGCCATAGCGCGATCAGCCGGCTGGCAGAACAGGCACGGGTCCGTGGTGCATCCACCATATTGCTGGCCGGCGATACGTTCGACACCGAAACGCCCACACCAGCGATGTTGCGGCAGGCCCTTGCCGAGATGAGCCAGAGCGCGCCCTTGCGCTGGATACTGCTCCCTGGCAACCACGATTCACTGTTAGCTGATCAATTGTGGAGCGCCGCGGGTAGCGTTGTGCCAGACAATGTCCTGCTGGCGACCCGGCCCGAAATCCTGACCATTGCTGCGGACGTGGCGCTGCTACCTGCGCCGTGTACGACCCGTCGGCCCGGGCGCGACCTTACCGAGTGGATGGACAGCGCCGCGACGCCGGAAGGCGCCATGCGGCTCGGCCTTGCTCATGGCGCCATCCAGTCCTTTTCGGAGGAATCAGCAGCGTCCGACGTCATTGCGCCAGGTCGCGCGGCCAAGGCCGGTCTCGATTATCTGGCACTGGGAGATTGGCATGGGACAGTCGCCATCAATGAGCGCACCCGCTATAGTGGCTCGCCCGAACCTGACCGTTTCAAGCATGACACACCCGGGCAGGCCCTTGTCGTTTCCATTGCGGGGCCCCGCGCCATACCGGAGATCGCGGCCGTCGAGACCGCCAGCTTTTCCTGGAAAGTCGCTTCCCTGCATTTGCTGTCGGGCGACAACAGTCCGGCGGCATTTGAAGCGTTGCTACCGCCTGCACACCTGCGGCGTCAAACCTTGTTGCGAGTTGTCGCGTCTGGCCGGTTACGGTTAAGCGGACGAACCGCCCTTGAAGCGGCGGTAGCAGCAGTCGCGCCCGACTTGGCCTATCTGGAGCTGGAAGGGGACGGGCTCGCGACCGATTGCGAAAGCAGCGATTTGGATCGGATCGATCGCTCCGGTGCCCTGCGCGAGGCAGCGCAGGCGCTGTTGGATGAAAGCGCCGATGAAACGCGGTCGTCTGTCGAACGCGACATATCGCGAGAAGCGCTTGTTCGGCTGTTCGGCTATTGCGAGGCAATGGGATCATGAAGCTTACAGCCCTTAGGCTTCACAACGTCAAACGGTTCGCTGGTAAAGGCGTTGCCATCGAAGACATCGGCGACGGCGTCAACGTGCTTTGCGCGGTCAACGAGTTCGGCAAATCAACCTTCTTCGAAGCGTTGCACGCCCTCTTTTTCCAACCCCATTCGGGGACGCCCGAAGGCGTAAGACTGCTACGGCCTTATAGTGGTGGCAATCCGGTGGTGGAGGCCGACATCACCACTTCAGAAGGACGCTATCGGCTTACCAATCAGTTTTATGGAGGCAAGCTGGCCAGCGTTACGGACCTCGAGCGGGGCCGACTGTTGGCTCAAGCCGATGAGGCCGAAGCCTTTATCGGCAAACTAATCCATGGCGGAAGCGCAGGACCGGCAGGATTGCTCTGGGTTCGCCAAGGGATCACCGGCATCGAAAGGCGCAGCAAAAGCGAGGAGGATGGCGACAAACGCGTGCGCGAAAGCCTACTATCCTCGGTTCAGGGGGAAGTTGAAGCCCTGACCGGCGGGCGACGCATGGCGGAAATCGCCGCAGCATGCGAAGAAGAACTCTATAGCCTGGTTACGTCAACGCTGCGTCCCAAGAGCGGCGGTCTCTATGCGGCGGCGCTCCATGAGCGTGACAAACTGCTGGAAGAAGAACTGCGCCTTGGTGCCGAAGTTGCAGGTTTGCGCGATGCGCTCGACAAGCGGCGCATGGAGTTGGCGCGTCTGTCTGAGCTTGAAAACCCCGAAGAAGGCGCCATCCGGCGGGAAGCCATCTCGGCCGCGGAAGCCGCAGTTGGGGCCGCCAAATCGCATAGCGAAGCCCTGAAGGCTGCTGAGGCGGAAGCTGCCCTGGCCGTAATTCACCACGACGCCGCGAAGCAGGCCCTCGACAGTTTTCATACCGCGCTCAAACGAGCCGCGGATTTGCACCAACAGTCGACCATAGCGCAGCTCCGCCGCAGTGAGGTTCTCGATCGGCGCGCTTCTGCCATAGTCGAAAACGAACAAGCGATGGCCGAAGTTCAAGCGGCCGAACAGGAAGAGCGCGAAACGCGCGAATTGCTCGCGCGGCTGGATGCGGCCCTCTTGGCGCGCGATGCTGCCGAACAACTGGCCAGCCTGCACAACCGCTTGAAACAAGCTGAAGTCGCCAGAACCCAGATCGAAGATGGAGAGGCAGCGCTGGCGATGCTGGCGGTGCCGGAACAGGCTGTCGAGCAGCTCCAAGAGCTCGAACT
The DNA here is from genome assembly GCF_000502915.1 of Mesorhizobium sp. LNHC209A00. NCBI lineage: Bacteria > Pseudomonadati > Pseudomonadota > Alphaproteobacteria > Hyphomicrobiales > Phyllobacteriaceae > Mesorhizobium > Mesorhizobium sp. LNHC209A00. The sequence continues at coordinate 23,080 of NZ_AYWT01000011.1, read as the reverse complement.
CGACATTGCCGGTCTTCGTGCAGCTCAACTGGGAACCCTGCCGACGCTACGCATGGAATACCGGGACGGCGCCGCCGATTTGGTAACCATCGATGCCAAGCCTTTGCTCCATGCAATAGACCAAAGCTTTGCTGGCACCGTGCGCATAGACATTGCCGGCGTCGGAGCTTTGACCCTGCGCTCAAATCGGCCCCAGCAAGCCAACCGGACCATCGAAGAAGCCGAAGCGAAGCACCACACCCTGCTTGCGTCCCTCGGTGTCGACAGCCTCAGGACGGCACGCCAGCGCCTGGTGGAAGCGCGCGACAAGGCAGCCGAACTTAGCTTGGCGCGTCAGCGGCTAGGCGATCTCGCGCCCAAGGGAATACAGCAATTGCACGACGAGTTTGCCCGACTGAGCGCCCTCGGGGCCGGGAACCTCGAACTCAAAGTCGATCCGGAACAGGTCCGGCAACATCATGCCGCAGCCGAGCAGCGGGTGGCGACAACACGGAACAGCGCTCGCGAGGCGCTTCCCTTGCGCAGCCATGCCGACGAGGCTGTCATGGCCGCGGAGACGGCTTACCTCACCATCCAGGCGGAACTGACGAGCCTCGAGGTGATATTGGGACCTGATGCAGCGCGCGAGGGAAAGGAGCGCATGCTCCTCACTGAGGCCACCACACGACAAACTCTGCGCGAAGCGGCCGAAATGCGTGCTGCTCCCTTTCGCGACAGCGCTCATGACCTCGCCAGCGCTGAAGCCGTTCTGCGCCGCGCCCGCTCGGTTCAGGATGCGGCGGCACAGGAAGAAAGTCAGTTGCGTGTAACTCTAGCCGACCTCAATGGCCATATTCGTACTCGGTCCGAAGACGCGGTAGAAGAAGCTTGGCACGAAGCCAGAGAAAAATTGGAAGCCTCTGGAGAACGAGTGAGACGCTTCGAAATCGAAAAGGCCGTCCTCGACCGGCTGCGCACTACGCTGGTCGCCGCGCGCTCGACGGCACGCGATCTTTATCTAAAGCCGGTCATGTCCGAGCTGCGGCCGCTGCTTGGATTGCTATTCGATGACATCTCCATAGTGTTCGACGAGAACACACTGTTGCCGCAGACCGTTCGCCGCAATGGTCAGGACGAGGATGTCGAGAGGCTGAGTGGCGGCATGCGAGAACAGCTTTCGGTTCTGACCCGGCTGGCCTTCGCCCGTCTGCTCGCCCGCGACGGGCGACCCACACCGGTCATCCTAGATGACGCGTTGGTCTATTCCGATGACGATCGCATTGAGCGCATGTTCGACGCTTTGCATCGTCAATCACGCGATCAGCAGATTCTCGTTTTCTCCTGCCGCCAACGCGCGTTCGCAAAACTCGGCGGAAACATTTTGCAGATGAGCGACTGGCAACCGGATCGGTCCTAAGTGGAGATGAGATGGCCCTGTCCGAAATTTGTATATATCTTTCGGACAGGCTTCTTGTTGATCGTCCGAAAAACCTCTACAATTTTCGGACATGAGCAGCGACTCACCCGATCTGAAGACAGCCATGCTTGACCGCATCCGTGCCGACGCGCCGCGCAAGGTGTGGACGCCGAGTGATTTCGTGGATCTCGCATCGCGGGATGCCGTCGATAAGGCGCTGCAGCGGTTGACGAAGGCGCAAACCCTCAGGCGAATCGATCGAGGGTTCTACGATCAGCCTGGCTTCAACAAGCTCACCCAAAAAACCAACCCGCCCGATCCGCGCTCGGTCATCGACGCCGTTGGTCGACGCGACCAAACCCGGATGCTTGTCGATGGCATGACCGCAGCAAACGATCTGGGCCTGACCGACGCGGTCCCGGCAAAAATCGTGGTTCACACAGACGCCCGCCGTCGTGCGATCAAGCTCGGTAACGTCACGATCACCTTCCGTCCGACCGCGGCCAGCAAGCTGTTCTGGGCCGGGCGACCGGCGATGCGCGTCGTCCAGGCGCTTCACTGGCTCCGCGATCTCCTGGTCCGTGAAGGAGAGAGTGATCACGTCAAGCGCAAGCTCGCCAAACTCTTCGAGGATCCCGTTGCGGGCCCGCCGCTGAAAGCTGACATCGCTGCGGGTATGACGGCGCTGCCAACCTGGATGTGGGTGTTTCTCAAGCCGCTTGTCGAAAACGGCGCTGGCGTTGGTCGTCGGCATGTCGGTGATGATGATCATGCCGGTGCCGATGCTGATCATGATCGTCAGCGACAACGAACGAGGGACGGCGACGACGATCACGCAGCCATCGGCCGACGGAAGCCGAAACCGCACTCTGCCGACAAGACACGAACCGCCAAGCGCGGCGCAACCCGGACCGCGAAGACATGAATGCGGCTTTCGACGAGGTCCTCGCGGCAGGGTCGGAAACGATGTTAAGCGCCTTCGATACGACGGCGCTGCGCCTCGGCACGGCATCCCAGAATATCGAAAAGGACTTCTGGGTCTGCTGGACGCTGGATGCCTTGTTCAATGGACTGAAAGAGGGGGGACCCCGCCTCCTTTTCAAGGGCGGAACCTCCTTGTCCAAAGGCTTCGGTCTGATCAACCGCTTCTCAGAGGATATCGACGTCACGGTGTTTCGGGACGACATTGGCGAACCGGCGACCATCGAGGAGCTTGACGCTCTGAGCGGTAAGAAACGCAAGGCGCGCCTCGATGCGATCAAGGACGCCTGCCAAGCCTACATCAACGGCCCGCTGCGCGCTGAGTTGACTCTGATCCTGCAAGAAAGGCTCAAGGCCGCCGGCCTCGATACCGGGGCGGGACGGGTGGACGCCGACGATGCCGATCCCGATGGGCAGACGCTACTGATCTGGTATCCAGCGGCGACGCCGCGATCGGATTATGTGCGAGCGGCGATCAAGATCGAGTCTGGCGCGAAATCCGCGCTCGACCCCAATAGCGAAGTGCCGATCAAACCCTATGTCGATGATGATCTGCCGGCGCTCGACCTGACCGTGCCGGCCGTGCGAACGGTCGACCCTGAGCGTACCTTCTGGGATAAGATCGTCATCCTCCATGGGTTGCGACGCTGGTTCGACAAGCGAGGAGAGCTGCGTGGGGGCGGCCAACGCGTGTCTCGACACTACTATGATCTGCACCAACTCGCCGCGTCGCCGGTGGGCGACGCCGCTATCGCTAACAGCACGCTCGGCGCGGACTGCGTCGCGCATGCCCGGATGTTCTTCGATCGACCGGACTTCGATCTCGCGAGCGCCGTGCCTGGCTCGTTCGCGCTTGCACCGCATGACGCCATGATCGAACAGTTGCGCATCGATTACAGCGCCATGAAGGGGATGATCTTCGGCGATCCTCCGGAATTTGAGGCGGTGCTCGACAGCATCCGCTCGCTCGAGACGCGTCTGAACAAGAGGCGCGATATGGAAAGCGAGGCGGCGCGATGAACCAGTTTGAGGGAGCTGCCGGTGCAGGGCAAGGGGCAGACGCGCAGCGCACGCGCCAAGCGACAGTAACACCGCTGCGCAAGCGACGCCTCAGCGGCGAACTCTACAAGCGCGACCAGAGGGTAGAAGCGCTCATCGCCGAACTGGCGGCCCTGTCGCGTGACGAGTTGATCGCCAGGGCTGCAATAAAGAAACGCTCCGACCCAGCCTACGTCCCCAGCGAATGTCTCGTCTATTTCATCCGCGCGAGCCGTCGCGATAACAACGAGATGTGGTTTGAGCGCCTCTATCGGATCCTGATTGAACGGGTAGTCCGTAGTTTGTCCAGGGCGGAAAGCCCTGATGGCAAGACGGAATCGTTGACGCGCGGAGTCGTGCGCGACAAGGTGTTCGGCCGGTTCGTCGAGCTGTTGTCGGCGGATCGCGCCGCCTATGTCGACAAGGTCGACTACTTCGAGGTGCGTTTCAACGGCGCGCTGGCTAGCCTGCGGCGCGATGCTCAGGAGCAGGCCTGGCGCGACGAGAACCGTTCCCGACCGCTCGAATATGACGAGGAAAGCGGTGAGCTGTCACCGGAGGTCGAGGCGGCTGCCGGGGCTCACGACCCGTTCGCCTTGTCGGATTTAGACGATCCGGCTTACCGGTTGCGCCTAGATGCGGCGATTGCGGCTCTACCGATAGAACAAAGCAGGATCATTCACATGCTAAGACAGGGCTTCCCCATCGACTCAAAGGAGCCGGACGTCATGACCATCGCCCAGGCCCTGGGCCGCTCCGAAAAGACCGTCCGAACCTATCGCGACAAAGCCTTCGCCACCCTGCGGGCCGCCATGGCCGATGGAGAAGAGCGGTGAGTCCCGCAGGAGAACGTCCAACCCGCGAGTCTGTGCTCGACGCGTTCGCGGTCGAGAGCGAGCCTGGCCGGTCAACCTTGGAGCGCTATTTGCGGCTTTATCCGGAATATGCCCTAGAGCTCGTCGACCTGTCGCGCGAGCTTAGCCGCGACGTCTACGACGATGACGCGCCGCTGGCCGTTGCCGATCAAGCCCTCCTCGACGCTGCCTGGTCGCAACACGCGGCGGCCATGCCGGCGCCGATGACCGACCCCTTCGCGGCGCTGACGGTCGCCGATTGGCGTGCCGTCGCCCAGCGTCTTGACGTGCCCCGGCAGGTCGTGACCGCGCTGCGCGAGCGACGGATCTCCCTCATCAGTATCCCGCGACGGTTTCTCGGGATGTTGGCCGAGGCGGTGAGCAGTTCGGTCACACAGTTGGAATTGTCCTGGGGCCCCGCGCAGCTGGCGGCCGGGCGCAGCTACAAGGCCGACGGCAAGCCGGCGATCGGCGGGCAGGTCTCCTTCGAGCAGGTGCTGATCGACGCAGGCGTCCCGGTAGAGAAGCGCGCCCGGTTGTTGTCAGAGGCGGATTGATATGGACAGGGTGGAGCTCGCCAGGCAAGTCGCCGCAGAGCTTCATGCTCGCCTCGTTGCTTCCGGCGCCGATCCTTGGTCGCCCTATGACTTTGCTGTCGCCGAGGCCAAGCGACGGGGGATTGATGTCGAACCGACGGCCGCTGGGGCAGCCGTCCTCAATGGCGGCCGTGCGACCTTCGTCGCCGCCGACGATCTGATCCTTTACGAGAGTGTCGGCTCGCCGTTCGAGCAAGCCTTCCTGGTCGCGCACGAGATTGGTCATGTCGAGCTCGGCGACGATCCTGAGGGCGAGCCGATACCGACGATTGATCCCAGCCGCGCCGCAGAGCCGTCGCCGGTTGGGATGGATCGGGTTGTCGACTATGGCCGCAGGCAGCGCCGTGAGGTCCAGATGGACCTGTTTGCACGCGAGCTGCTGCTCCCGCGCACCCTGGCGCGCGCACTTCATATCGACGAAGGGCTCTCCGCGTCCGCCATTGCCGCGAAGTTCGGCGCACCGTTCGAGGTCGTCGCGCAGCAGCTGTTCGACGCCTTGCTGCTGCCGCCGGTGCCTCCCGCGACAGCCATGACGCATGTCGAGCGGCCGCTGAATTCGCTGCAAGCCTCGGCGGCGGCACATCGCGGCGAAGCCTATCTGCTTGAGGCGGGTCCTGGCACTGGCAAGACGCAGACGTTGATCGCTCGCGTCGAAGGCCTTCTGGACGAGGGTGTCGATCCGCGGCGCATCTTACTTCTGACCTTCTCGAACAAGGCGGCGGGCGAGATGGCGGAGCGGATCGCCCGCAAGCGGCCCGAGGCTGCCGCCGCGATGTGGATCGGCACGTTCCACGCATTCGGTCTCGATATCATCCGTCGTTTCCATGCAGAACTGGGCCTGCCGAAAGACCCGCGGATGATGGATCGGACCGAGGCGGTCGAACTCCTTGAGGAGGAGTTCCCGCGCTTGAGGCTTATTCATTACCGCAATCTCTACGATCCGACCCAGATCATCGCCGACATGTTGGCCGCCGTCTCACGGGCAAAAGACGAGGTGGTCGACGCCGAAACCTACGCCACGCTCGCCGACGCAATGCTTGCGAAGGCCGGGGACTCCGATACGCGCGAGGTCGCTGAATTCGCCGGCGAGGTGGCACGCGTCTACGCCGCCTATGAACAGCTCAAGCGCAACGCGCATTGTGTTGATTTCGGCGATCTCGTCACTCTGCCGGTACAACTGCTTGAGACCGACGCGGCCATCTGCGCAACGCTACAGGCGCAATATGAACATGTCCTGGTGGATGAGTATCAGGACGTGAACCGCAGCAGCGTGCGGTTGCTGCATGCGTTGCGGCCAGATGGCAGCAATCTCTGGATGGTCGGTGACGCCAAGCAGTCGATCTACCGGTTTCGCGGCGCCTCTTCCTTCAACATGGCACGGTTCGGCAAAGAGGACTTCGCTAACGGCAAGCGCGGCCGTTTGAAGCGCAACTATCGTTCGGTGCCGGAAATTGTCGAAAGCTTCTCCAGCTTCGCTACCACCATGTGCTCCGGCGACGCGGACAGCGGCCTTGAAGCGGATCGGGACGGCAAAGGTCAAAAGCCCGAACTGCGGACTGTGCAGCGGGCCGAGCAGCAGCAAGTTGCTCTCGCAGACGCGATCGAGCAGCTTCGCGGTGAGGGCTTTGGCTACCGTGACCAGGCGGTTCTATGCACCGGCAATGAGAAACTGTCGACGATCGGGCAGGATCTCGAACGGCTTGGTGTCCCCGTCTTGTTTCTGGGTAGCCTGTTCGAGCGGGCCGAGGTCAAGGATCTCCTGGCCTTGCTGTCCATTCTCGTCGACCGGCGCGCCATGGGCTTGCTGCGTATTGCGTGCTGGCCCGACTTCACAACTTCCTTCTCTGACGTGGCGGTGATCTTTGAGCACCTGCGGGCAGCTGACCACGCGCCGGGCGGCTGGCTCCAGCAGGTGGATGCGATCCCCGGCGTAAGCGACCCCGGCCGTCAGGCACTCTCCAGGCTGGCGATCGCGCTCAGCGGCTTCGACCAGACAGCCTTGCCCTGGACCGTGCTCGCCACGCTATTGCTCGATCGTACCCGCATCGTCGCGCGCCTTGGCGCATCCGCAGAGCTCGCCGACCGTACGCGCGGCATAGCGATCTGGCAGTTCCTCAACTTCATGCGCGTCCAGCCTGCCGGCCGCGGCCTGCCAATCACGCGTGTGCTTGATCGGGTGCGTAGGCTCGTCCGTCTCGGCGACGATCGCGACCTGCGTCAGCTTCCGGCAGCCGCCCAGCATCTCGACGCCGTGCGGCTGATGACCATCCACGGTGCCAAGGGCCTGGAGTTCAGCGGCGTCCATATTCCGGGACTCAACAGCGACACCATCCCGCGCACTCCGCCGGCGCCGCCCTGTCCGGCGCCCGACGGCATGATCGCGGGGGCCGTAGGCAACGCGCTGGAGGCGTTCCGCGCGGGCCAGAGCGAGGAGCAGGAGTGCCTGTTCTATGTGGCGCAATCGCGCGCCCGCGATCGCCTGATCCTCTATGCGCCGACCGAGAAGAGCAACGGCTACAATCGTCCGCTGTCGCCCTTCCTCGACCGTCTCGGAGCCACCCTGACGCGCGGCTCGGTCGTGCCGGCGCGACCGCTTCCCATGGCGGCGGAAGCGCAGGGCATCGATTTGATCATCGAGGGACGGCTGCAGTTCGGAGCTCCGCAAATCGCTCTGTATGAATCCTGCCCGCGCCGCTTTTTCTACACCCATGTCCTGCACGTCGGTGGGCGCCGAACCACTACGGCCTTTATGCACTTGCACGAGGCGGTTCGCTCGGTAGTCAAGGCGGTTATCGCGTCGAACCTGCCTATGACTGAGCAAGAACTCACCGATCGCACCGATACTGCGCTTGCCGGTGAGGGACTGGGGGAGCATGGCTACCGCGCTGAATTCCGCGATCTCGCATTGGCGATGCTGCGTTTATTTCTGTCGGGCCGCGCAGGAGCGATCGCTGAGGCGCCGGTGGCGGTCAGCATCAACCTCGGCGGCGAAGAGATCCTCGTCGAACCGGACGAGGTTCTGATGCGGCCCGACGGTATCCGCGCCGTGCGCCGCGTCCGCACGGGCCATAGGCGATCGGCCGAGAGCAAGGATGTCGGCGCGGCAGGGCTGATCCTGGCGGTCAAACAGGCCTATCCCGGCGCTGTTGCGGAGCTTGTCCATCTTTCCGACGGCGAGGCATCTGAGCTTTCGCTTTCAGACCGCGAGTTGAAGGGACGCACGGACAAGCTTTCAAAGTTTCTTGGCGACATCCGTGCTGGACGGTTCCCGGCCGAAATCTCATCGCGCACCTGTCCGAACTGCCCGGCTTTCTTCATCTGCGGACCGACACCCGACGGACCCTTGCAAAAAAAGTTCGCCTGATCTTACCGGTCGGCGAAACTCGATCCGATTAGTCGCTTAGAGCCGTGGCCCCGCCCCGGCCCCAACCTAAGGACCAATCGTATGAACACTGAAGAACTTCTCGACTACGACGATGTCGGTGACGCCCTGCGCGAAGCGCGGTCGCTGCGTCCGGCGCATGGATATCGCTTCCTCCTCGCCCAGGGCGATCTCAACTTCCTGTCCCGTCAGGTGAGCGATCCCGTACCGCTTGGCCGTCAGCTTCTCGAGGCCGGCGCCCTGGACCCTCAGGACGGCTACAGCCTCTTCGCTATCCTGCCCTCGGGCGATTTCGAGGATGTGCGGCTGAACGAGCCCTTCGATCTGCGCGAGCACGGCACTGAGCGGTTCGTCGCCTTCCTGACGGATCGCGACTTCAAGCTCACCTTGAACGATGACGAGCTGCGCTGGGGCAAGCCCGTGATCAGCGGCGCTGTGCTCTATGGCCTGGCCAAACCTGGCGAGGGGGAAGGCGTTTTCCTCGAAGTTCCCGACGGCGAAGATCGCCAGATCGAGCATGGGGAGCTGATCGATCTGGCCGAGCCGGGCATCGAGCGCTTCATCACCGCGCCGAAGCGGCCGCCGACGTTCGAGATCATTGTCAATTCGCGGCCGCGCACGGTGAACGACGACACGGTCACGTTCGAGCAGATCGTCCAGCTCGCCTTTCCGGGCCAGCACGAGCCCAACGTCGTGTTTTCGATGACCTACCGCCACGCGGCATCAACGCCGCACGCCGGTGAGCTCGGGGCTGGCGGCTCTGTCGATGTCAAGAAAAAGGGGACCGTGTTCAATGTCACACGCACTGTTCAGTCTTAACCCAGACCTCAAGCGGCTGAGGGACGAAGGCTACTTCGTCCAGCAGCGCGGTGGATATCTCGTCATGCGCGAGGTGCCCTATGTCGATGCACAGGGGCAGCTGCGCATTGGCACCCTGATCTCCAGCCTCACACTGGCCGGGGACCGGACGCGCAAGCCCGACACCCATGTTGCCCACTGGGATGGCGACTTCCCGTGTCACGCCGACGGGTCGCCCATCCAGGCCATCGCGCACCAAACCGGCGCCTTCGATCTCGGACATGGCCTGAAGGCGACGCATGCCTTCTCAAGCAAACCGGCCGAGGGCTACGCCGACTATCACCACAAGATGACCAGCTACGCCAACATCATCGCCGGTCCGGCCGCGGTGCTGAACCCCGGCACGACGGCTCGCACCATCCGTGAGCCTGAAGCAGAGGAAGACAGCGTCTTCAACTATGTCGAGACCGCCTCCGACCGTGTCGGGATCGGCGCCTTGGCCGAGCGGCTGGCCAGCGACCGGGTTGCCATCATTGGCGTCGGCGGCACTGGCGGCTACATCCTGGATTTCGTCGCCAAGACGCCGGTTCGCGAGATCCGCCTCTTCGACAGCGACGAGTTCTTGACCCACAACGCGTTTCGGGCACCGGGCGCTCCGAGCCTGGACGAACTGCGACAAGCGCCAAAGAAAGTCGAATATCTGAAGGATATCTATAGCCGGATGCATCGCAATATCGTGGCGCATGACGTGGCGCTCGGGGCGGATAACCTGCACCTTCTCGATGGCGTTACCTTCGCGTTCCTGTCGCTCGATGCCAGCGATGCGAAGCGCCTGATCGTCGAGAAGCTCGAGGCGACCGGCGCTGCGTTCATCGATGTCGGCATGGGCCTTGAGCTCGACGAAGGATCACTGGGCGGCATCCTGCGGGTGACCGCCAGCACGCCTCAGAAGCGGGATCATGTGCCTCAGCGCATTTCATTCGCCGGTGGGGGCGAGGAAGACATCTATGCGTCCAACATTCAGGTTGCAGATCTCAATGCCCTCAATGCTGTCCTTGCCGTGGTGAAGTGGAAGAAAATCCGCGGCTTCTACCGAGACCTCGAGCGCGAGCATCACTGCACTTACACCACCGACGGCAACATGCTGATCAATGGGGACCTCACGTGATACGCCACAAGCGACTCGAGCATCGTTTCGTCGACCACATTCCCGAGCGCCTTGGGACAGGCGTGCTGTACGTGTCGATGGAATATGCGACATCGGCCCATAGCTGCTGCTGCGGTTGCGGCGAGGAAGTTGTCACGCCGTTCACGCCCACGGACTGGAAGATGACGTTCGACGGTGAGACCATTTCGCTTTGTCCGTCGATCGGCAACTGGACGTTGCCGTGCCGGTCGCACTATGTGATCGACCGCGGCAAGGTGGTCGAAGCTGAGCCCTGGAGCGACGAGCAAGTGGACGCCGAGCGTCGGCGTGATCGCGCCGCCAAAGCTCGTTTCTACGGGCAACCGCCCATGGCCGAACCTCCCGCTCAACCCGTTCCGCCCAAGGTGGCACCAGGCTTCTGGCAGCGCCTTTGGAACCGGATATCCAGTCGATTCTAACGATAAACTTGTGGATTACATTCTATCAGAGCATCTCGCCCGGAATTCTAGTGTTTGCCTGCTACAGATAGCTTCATGAACGGATTTGACAGACTTCTCACAAAATAGCCCGTCAGAAAATATTGCAACGCAACAGTCACGCGCGAGACGGCGCCGGCCCTGGGCCGGCGCCCGAATGAGAACTGACTTGAAAGGAGGCGACCCCCCAATGGCCATTTCGGGCCGATCCACCCTCGTCGTTCACGGCCGCCTCGCCATGCGGGAAGGCCGCCTGGCGGCGGCGCGCGACCGCCGACATGGCCTGCAGGTCATGTCGTTCGAGCAGGCGGCGGTGCGGCTCGCCGGAGGTTTCGTCCGGCCGATTGATGATGAAAGACTACGCGCCGCGATCCAGGCCGTCTTGCCGGCAACGCCAATGGGCGAACTGGAGAGCATCAAATCGCTGCCCGGCATGATCGACGCAGCTGCGGGTACCCTGCACAACGCGTGGCACGCGGGTATGGACCTAGCTGCGCGAGCGGTCGATCATCCGCGCCTGAAGGCCATCGCACGCCTGGAAGCTGCGGTCCTCGACCAGCTTCCAGCCGGCATGATGCGCCCTGTCGACATCGTCGCCGCAGCGACCGGCCGTGTCGGCCATGCGCCGGCTATCATCGGTCCGATGGAAATCATCGGCCTGACCGAACTCTCGCCCTGCTGGAGGCCGTTGCTCCGAGCCCTCACCGCGCACATCCCGGTGCAGTGGACGGCCGGCCCTAGGAGCGCGCCCGCGTGGCTGGAAGGCACCGGCGTTGCCGTTTCACGCGCGGCGGCGCAAACGCCGGAGATCAGTGCTGTGAGCGCGGCGACGGCTTATCACGAGGCCATCGAAGCGATGCGCTGGGCGCGGCGCCTACTCGCCTCTGGCGTGTCGCCATCCGAGATCGCCATCGCGACCACGTCTCCCGCCGAGTATGACGATCATTTCCTGGCCCTGCGCGCCGACGCCAATATCGACCTGCATTTCGTCCACGGCGTCCGAACCGTGACCACCCGCGAGGGCCAGGCGGCTGCGGCGCTGGCCGACATCGTCGTTCGCGGATTGTCGCAGTCGCGCCTACGGCGCCTCGCGGCACTGTGCCGGGACACGGGCCCTTTCGAGGTGCTGCCCGAAGGCTGGCTGCGCGTCCTGCCGGCAGATGCCCCGCTCTCGACGACCGGCGCCTGGAACCGCTTGCTGGCCCGGCTGACGCCGGAAGATTGGCCCGGCGGCACGGACCATGCCGCGGCGCTGCGCACAGCGGTCGAGACGTTGGCAAAAGGACCGGACGCCGCCAGCGAGATCGGTGAAGGCTTCCTCAAGGGCCGCGCGCTCGCAATATGGCGCAAGGCGTTGCTCGCCGGCCCCGCCGCCTCGATCGACGCGACACTGCAGACATTGAAACGGGACGACGGACTGGAAGCGTGCGTTTCTGTCGCCTGGATGCCGGCCAGTGCGCTCGCGGCGTCGCCCCGCCGCTTCATTCGGCTCCTCGGGCTCAATTCCTCGCGCTGGCCGCGAGGGCTTGCCGAGGACCGGCTGATCCCGGACCACATCATCCCGACCTCCGTGCTCGATCCGCTTCCGGTGAATCTCGCCGACCGCCGCGACTTCGAGACGATCCTCGCAACGACGGCTGCTGAAGTCGTCCTCTCTCGTGCTCGGCGCGACAGCGACGGGCGCCTCCTGGGACGCAGCCCGCTGCTCGCTGGAAATGGCGATGAAACCTACCTTCGCCGCAACGCGACGCCGGTTCATGCCTTCAGTGAGACCGACCGCCTCATGGCCCGGCCTCAGGAGTTCGCCGCCGATCCGCAGTCTATCGGGGCACAAGGCTGCTGGCGCGACTGGCGGCAGTCGCAGATCACTCCCCATGACGGGCTCGTGCGCGCGGACCATCCGCTGGTGCTCGCCATCCTTGGTCGCACCCAGTCGGCCAGCTCGCTTCGCCGCCTGCTGCGCAATCCTCTCAGCTTCGTGTGGGTCTATGCGTTCGGATGGCGCGAACCGCACAGCACCGCCGAACCGCTCGTGCTCGACGCGCTTGGGACCGGTGATCTTGTCCACATGGTTCTCGACCGTGCGCTGAGGGACCTCGAAGCCGGAGACGGACTCGCATCCGCCGGCGCGGAGACCGTCGAAGCGGCGGTGGCCCGTGCCGCGCAAGCGGTCGCCGCCGATTGGGAAAGCGAGCGTCCGCTTCCTCCCGCCGTCATCTGGGGCCGCAGTCTCGAGGATGCCCGCGTGATGGCTGGCCGCGCCCTGTCCTATGGCGACGATGTCTTGCCCGGCGCGCGCGCTTATGGGGAAGTCCCCTTCGGCGGCTCGGCACCAAAATCCGACGCAAAGACGCCGTGGGATGCGAGCGCGCCCGTCACGATCCCCGACACCGGCTTCAACATCGCCGGCTATATCGACCGGCTCGACATCTCGGGCGACGGTAAGCGCGCGCTTGTCCGCGATTACAAGACCGGCCGCCCGCCGCGGGGTGACATCCGGCTCAACGGCGGTCGCGAGCTTCAGCGCTGCCTCTACGCGTTCGCCGTAAAGGCGCTCCTCGGCGACGACGTCGCCATCAGCGCCTCGCTGCTCTACCCGCGCGAGCCCGTCGATCTGCAGCTCGACGATCCCGAGGCCGTGCTCGCGGAGATTACGGGCTATCTCAGCGCGGCAAGGACCAGTCTTGCTGGAGGTGCGGCCCTGCAAGGCCCCGACACCGGGGGCGATTATGACGACCTCGCCTTCGCCTTACCGGCCAATGCCAGCGCCACCTATTACAAACGCAAGATGGCCGCCGCGACAGAACGGCTTGGCGAAGTCGCTCGGGTCTGGGAGGTGGAATAATGAGCAAGTTGTCCAAGAAGCTGAAGGATGACGGCGCGCGCCGCGATGCGATCAGCCTTCATGATCGTTCGATCCTGGTCGAGGCCGGCGCGGGTTCGGGCAAGACAGCCGTCATGGCCGGCCGCATCGCCGCCATGCTCGCAGAGGGCGTCTCGCCGCGTTCCATCGTCGCCGTCACCTTCACCGAACTCGCCGCGAGTGAGCTGCTGTCGCGTGTTCGTGAGTTCGTCGCCGACCTCTCGGCTGGCAAGATCGCGACAGAACTGCGCGTGGCGCTGCCCGATGGGCTGACCCAGGCCCATCGCGACAATCTCGCTGCAGCCAGCGCGGCGATCGACGAAATCACCTGTTCCACCATCCACGGCTTCTGCCAGCGCCTGATCAAGCCCTATCCAGCGGAGGCCGACATCGATCCCGGCGCCAGCGTCATGGATCGCAACCAGGCCGATCTCATCTTCCTCGAAATTGTCGACGGTTGGCTGCGCGAGAGCCTGTCCGGCAGCCAAGGCGGCGTTCTTGCCGAGATGGTGTTGCACAGCCCCGGTGAAACCGTGGCGCTCCTCCACAAGATTGCCGAGAATCTGCGCCGCCGCCGCACGCTCATGGCTCCGCCCGTGTCGCCGCTTGACGACCATCTGCAGGCGTTCCGGCGGACCGCGGCAGATTTCGCGGGTTTGATGGCCGCCGCGGCGGCGGCCGAGCCGGAAACGGTGGTGATCGTCGAGCGGCTGACCGAGATGGCAACCGCCTTGGCGAGCGGTTCCGATCCCGCAACGCCCACGGGCCTCGTCCGGCTCCTGACCTCGCGTCCACACCCGGACCTGTGCACCAAGGCTGGTGCCTTCGCCTCTTACCGCAAGAAGGGCAAATGGCTCGCCGCGGCAAAGCAGGCTGGTCTCTCCAAGGCCGACGGCGACCGGCTGAACAACGCCGCCGACGCCCATTACACCGGATGCTGCGACGCCTGGGTTTCGCTTCTCCAGGCTGCGGCAGGTCAGGGTCTGAAGGCGCTGATCGAAGAAGCGCGTCCGATCCTGCAGCGCTATCGCGACCACAAGCGTGCAAGCGCCCAACTCGACTTTGACGATCTGATTTTCGCCGCGCGCGATTTGTTGCGCGATCATGACGCCATACGCCGCGCACTGGGCCAGCGTTTCGCCCATGTGCTCGTCGATGAGTTCCAGGACACCGATCCACTGCAAACCGAGATCTTCTGGCGGCTGTGCGGCGAGCCCGATCGCGATGACGACTGGACGCGGTTCCGAATCCGGCCGGGAGCGCTCTTCCTGGTCGGCGACCCCAAACAGGCGATCTATCGCTTCCGGGGCGCCGATGTTGGTGCTTATGTGCAGGCACGCAACGCCTTCCGCGCCCAGGACCCCGACAGCCTCCTGTCGATCTCTACCAATTTCCGCTCCTGCGCCTCGATCCTCACCTTCGTTAACGAGCGCTTCGAGGCCGTGCTCTCGGCTGAGGGGCAGCCAGGCTTCTCCGCCCTAGACCCGTTCCACGACGAACGCGACGGCCTGTGCGTGGCGGCCCTCGACATCGCGGTCGCCGACGAAAACGGCAAGGCTAGCGCCGAGCAGCAGCGTGATGCGGAGGCCGATGCCGTCGCCGATTTGTGCGCCCGGCTGATCGACAACTACCCCATCATCGACAGGCGCAGTGGAGCGGAACGCCCTTGCCAGCCGGGCGACATCGCCTTGCTGGCGCCGACTGGCGCGGATCTGTGGCGCTACGAGGAAGCCTTGGAACGCCGCGGCATTCCGGTGGCGACGCAGGCCGGTAAGGGGCTGTTTCGCCGCCAGGAGATTCAGGACCTGATCGCGCTGGCGCGCGTCCTCGCCGATCGTCGCGACACGCTCGCGCTCGGCGCCCTGCTGCGCGGGCCCCTGGTCGGCCTCACGGAAGAAGAGCTGCTGGATGTCGTCTGGGGCCTACCGCGCTCCGAGGAGAAACCTACTCGGATTCCGCGCCTCGACCTCAGTGTCGATCCTGCTGCCANCTGCTGCCATCGCGCACCCGCTCGCACGCGAGATCATCGAGAGACTGCAATCGCTCTACCGGCGCGGCAACAGCACGACACCGCACGAGCTGCTCTCTCAGGCCGTGGATATGATGCGCGTGCGCCCGCTCCTCCTTGAGCGCCATCGTGGTCAGGCCGAACGCGCGCTTGCCAATGTCGATCTCTATCTCAGCCTGTCGACCGGCTACGCTGTGCGCGGCCTCCGCGCCTTTGCCGAGGCGGTGACGGCAGCTTGGGCCGACGAGGCGCGCGCCGTCGAGGGCCGGCCCGACGCACAGGAAGAAGCCATCGCGCTCTTCACCATGCACGCGGCCAAGGGGCTCGAATGGCCGATCGTCATTCCGGTCAACACCATGACCGGCGTTATGGCGCCCGACAGCGCGATCACCGACCGACAGACGGACACCTTCTATTGCCCGGTCTTGGGCGTCGCGCCGGACGGTTACGAAGCCGTGCGGCAGATTGAGAAAGACGAGCTGGATCGCGAGCGCATACGGCTCTGGTACGTGGCCGCCACGCGCGCCCGCGAGCTTCTCGTCCTGCCCCGGCTCGACACAACGCCGTCGAAGTCCGCCTGGATCGGTCTCGTCGATCTGTCGCTGGCCGAACTCCCCGGCCTGGATCTCTCGCATCTGCCCGCCGACGTCGCGACGGCTGGCACCGGAGCGGCCAATACCCAGACTCGCGCGATCTTTGCCACGGAAGCCGAAGCCATTGCCGCGCGGCAGGCGCGACTGATCTGGCTTGCGCCCAGCCGCGACGAGAACGCTGCCGGAGCCGTGCTGCAGGAAGACGAGGCCAGGATCTGGACCGGATCGGCTGATGGCCATCCACCCGAACTGGAAGCCGTTGTTCTGGTTCAGGGAGGCCGCGAACGCGGACTGATCCTACACAAGCTCATGGAAGAGGTGCTAACCGGCGAAACCCATGAGGCCGAGGCCGCCCTTGCCGAACGGGCCTCCGAACTCATCCGTGCCCTCGGCCGGACTCCGGTCGCCGATCCGGTTACGGGACTATGGGCCGAAGAGCTGGCGGGCTGTGTTGTCCGGACCTTGGCACTGCCCGCCATCGTGGTCTTACGACCGGATCTTTTCGCCGAATTTCCCGTCTATGCCGCGTATGCGGCCGACGGGGCGGAAACGGCAACGGCCGGGATCGCGGACGCCACAACCCTGACGTCCGAAGGCCGTCCCGCCGTCGTCGTGGATTGGAAGAGCGATGTGGCGCCCGATCCCCAGACACTCGACCACTACCGCGCGCAGGTTCGGGCCTATCTCGACATGACCGGAGCCGAGCGCGGTCTGATTGTGCTGATGACCACAGGTGTGGTGATCGGTGTCGGGCCGACAGCCCAGCCGATGGCGGCTTGATCGGAGGGACTGTGCATGCCATCAACGTCTAGCGACGGTCAACGCAATGATGGGCTTGCCGCCGCTATCGACGATCTAGCGGCCTCCTCTCCGTTTTTTCTCGCGAATGCAAAGGCTCAATACCGGCTGCCGTGATCTCACTGATTGGCTGAGTTCTGTCGCAGATCCCCACTACCGCGGACTTGAAAAGCAACAGATACATTAGCATGGATTGATTGGTCGGCTAAACCGGTCCTCAGTACGCCGTCGGCAAAAGGCATGAAGACTGGGTATATTTGGGGGAGCGATTTGGCAGGCAAAATCTATGTCATCATGACGGGGAACGAAAACAGCCTTTGGTCTCGGTGCCTCAGCGAGAGCCTCGTAGCCCTCGAATTTGGCAAGACCTATTTTGATCCATGGCGCGCAGAAGACTACGATAGCTATCTGGAGGTTACGAAAGCTGAAGCCGCCAAAGACGACTCAGAGGCCGACGTCAAAGGTCGGGCGACGCTCTGGTTCAATCGAGGTAACGACCTGACGCGCAGCGAAGGCGATTTCTGGCTCCACAGAGACAAGAACAGCGATAGTCTCTATTGGGCCCAGACGACGAGTGCCGATCCGGTTTTTGATCACTCCGATCCCGACAGCGTTATGCTCGCGAAGCCTGTTACCAAGTGGTCCCGCCATGACAAGAAAAAAAAGCCGTTGTCATGGAAGACGATCCATCCAGTCGCGAAGGACTATATCTCCTCAATGGCAGCCATGTTCAGCGTCGCCAATGCGGATATGAAAGGCTATGTACAGGCGCTCATCGACGGAGGTGACCTCACTCCGTGGCATTCGCGCCCAAAGTGGGAAGAACGCCTCGGCGCGCACAAAGGGAAGACCCTCGGATCGAGCGTGTCGCTGCATGAGCTCACTCTCGCAAACCTCATGCTCTCGATCACGGGCGCGGTTGCGAATTCGAATGGCCAGAAGGTCTTCAAAACCTTGAAGAACAAGGAACTCCATTGTTCCGAGGCCGAGATGAAGGCTCATCTTGCCAAACTCTACGAGGAGCAGAAAGGTAAATGCGCCATCACCGGCCTTGAGATGCATCTGCATGGGCAGGACGATTGCGATAGCGATATGCTCGTTTCTCCGGACCGGATTGACAGCTACGGCCACTATTCGATCGGCAATGTTCAGCTCGTCTGCCGTTTCGTGAATTTCTGGAAGATGGCTCAGGATAATAACCGCTTTGCCGAACTCCTGGACCGCGTGGTGGCCAACCGGCTCGCAGGTTCGTTGTAGCCGCGCGCATCGACCCTCCTGTCTCCCACGTTCAAAATGACAAGGCGCTGTTCGTTATCGTTCCGCAGGAATTAACCGTCGAAAGTAGCCAAGAGCGTTGGTTTCCGACTTCGAAAAGTGGATGATCACAAAGGGATTATGAGACTTGGTACGGCCTTCCAAACGTAGCAGGCATCTCCTCTCGACGCAGCGGCGTCAGACGGGCATTCTTGTGAATGTTCATACCCTGAGAATCACTGAAATTTTGGCAACCTCAGCTTTCTCGGTCGGAGCCGAATGGACAACCTCCTGAAAGCTCACAGCTAGGTCGTAAGCCGCATGCAGATTCCAGACAAGGTTCTCGAACTAATCGAACGTTTCCACCAGCACGAAGACGCGTATACCAGTCACCGGTACAACGAGGCTCAAACCCGACAGGAATTTATCGATCCGCTATTTGAGCATCTCGGTTGGGATATGGGCAACCTGCAGGGATTTGCAGAAGCTTACAAGGACGTGGTGCACGAGGACGCCATTAAGGTCGGCGGATTGCACAAGGCACCCGATTACAGCTTCCGTGTCGGCGGCGTCAGAAAGTTCTTCCTTGAAGCGAAAAAGCCCTCCGCCTCGATCAAGGACGACGCGCAGGCGGCGTTCCAACTTCGTCGATACGGCTGGTCGGCGAAGCTTGGTCTATCTCTGTTGACAAATTTCCGGGAGATTGCCGTTTACGACTGCCGCGTTCAACCGACGAAGACTGACAAGGCTTCGACGGCACGTGTCAAGCTGATACGCTTTGATGAACTGCCGGAGAGATGGGAAGAACTCGCCGCCATCTTTTCGAAGCAAGCTGTTTACAAAGGCTCGTTTGACGCGTTCGATACTGGAAAGATTGGAAAAAAGAAGGGCACGACCGAAGTCGACGCCGCATTTCTTGATGAGATTGAGCGCTGGCGTGACGAACTGGCCCGCAATCTCGCTTTGCGCAACAACGCCCTGAATGCCCGCGATCTCAACTATGCGGTCCAGGTCACGATCGATCGAATCGTATTTCTTCGAATCTGTGAGGATCGAGGGATTGAGCGCTATGGACGGCTCAGAGATGCCGCCGCCAAGAAGAACGTTTACAGCGAGCTCCTCGACCTGTTCCGGGAAGCTGACGCGCGATACAACTCGGGGCTGTTTCACTTCAAGCGTGAAAAGGATGTCATAGAACTACCAGATACGCTGACGCCATCCCTTTCAATCGACGACAAATTGCTCAAGGGGATAATCAGAGACCTTTACTATCCCGACTGTCCCTACGAATTCTCGATGGTGCCGAGTGAGATTCTCGGCCAAGTTTACGAGCAATTCCTCGGCCGCGTGATCCGCATTACAGGGCGCCGCCGCGCGGTTGTGGAGGAAAAGCCGGAAGTCAAGAAGGCCGGGGGCGTCTACTACACCCCGGCGTATATCGTCGACTACATTACTCAGCAGACGATCGGGGAACTGGTTCGCGGCAAATCACCCGCAGATGTGAGCAAGCTGCGCGTCGTTGATCCGGCCTGTGGGTCAGGGTCTTTCCTGTTGGGCGCCTATCAATTTCTGCTGGATTGGCACCTCAAATGGTACGTTGCCAATTCGCCGGAGAAGCACAAAAAGGCGCTATATAAGTCTGCGTCTGGCGCTTGGAAACTCAGCATTGATGAGAGGAAGCGTATCCTCCTAGGTAACATCTATGGTGTCGATATTGACCGCCAGGCTGTCGAGGTCACCAAGCTATCGCTGCTGTTGAAGGTACTCGAAGACGAAACCGGCGACACGCTAAAGAGGCAGTACGAGCTGTTCCGACAAAGGGCACTGCCTGACCTGAGCGCCAACATACGCTGCGGAAACTCCCTAATTGGGCCGGATTTCAGGACGACGGTGCAGCTCGACCTGCTCAGCGACGATCAGCTGACCGACGTCAACGTTTTCGATTGGCGCCAAGCCTTCCCAAAGGTGTTCGCCGACGGTGGCTTCTCTGCGGTGATCGGGAACCCACCTTATGTAAACGCCTGGACTCTTTTCGAGTCGGCACCCCACATCCGCGACTACATTAATTCTACCACGCTCTTTGAGTCCGCGGATCGTCATTGGGATCTCTACGTCTTGTTCATTGAAAAGGCCTTGGAGATATGTCGACCGAACGCGCTGATTGGGATGATCATTCCCTACTCATACGCTATCCAAAAATACGCGGTGCTATCACGAAAGTATCTTCTAACTCGAACAGAAATTCGACGGGTCGCAGATCTGCGAACGGTCAAGGTCTTCGGAAAGATACCAGTAATCACGATGATCCCGATCGTGCAGAAGAGGAAACCAAGGCTGCGGCACATCATTCAGATTGATGGGCCGTCTGATGCCGCCACGACATATCACCCAGGTACAATACAACCTGCGCACCAGGTCGCGCAGGCTCGATTGCAGACCCTGCCAGAGGCAATGCTCCGCATAGACTTTACGGAAGGGGTTGCGAGCTTAGTAGATAAGATCGGAAAACTCAGCGTCCAGCTAGGCGAATTAGCCCACGTGAATTACGGAGCTCAGATGTCGAGCAAACGGAAGGGTGGCTTCGGAAAGGAATATGTCCTGCGAAATACCCAGGCAACCGCGACCTGTCGCAGGACAATCGGAGGGCGCGATCTCTATCGCTATCAGGCTGCATGGAATGGAAAGTACGTCGAATGGGCAATGGCGCCCGAGATGTACGGCCCACGGGCACCCTGGTTCTTCGATGGCCCCAAAATCATGATTCGAGACATCACCGGCACTCACCGCATCGAGGCCGCATTGGACCGGTCTGGACTCTACTGCGATCACACCATTCTTTGCGCGCATCGCCTGGCCGACATTTCATCGACTAGGATTTATGATCAGAGCAAGGTCGATACCTCCGCTCGCTATTCGCTCGCACTGCTTCAGGGTCTCGTGGCCAGCCGCTTGGTTTCCGCGTATTACTATTGGACTTTAACTGGGGAAGGCGTGCGCACCGGGGGCGGATTCCACACTTATCCGACAACGGTACGCGCTTTTCCAATTGCCTCGCTGAAACTCCTAGAGGAGCCAGCGAACGCAAGCACGATCGCCGAAGTCGAGCGACTGGCGATGCGATTGGGGGAAACCGCAGCTGAGTTGACGAACGAAAAATCACCTTCGAGGCGAAACCAGCTCACAACTCGCTTCGATACAGACGACGCGCGCCTTGATGCATTGGTTTATAAGCTCTACGGACTGGGCAGGGACGAGATCAAACTCATCGAGGCGGCGACCCCGTAGCGTCAACAAACCATCTGCGCAAAGCGCTCGGGCAATGATAGGCCCATGTCGCGGTTCACGATCCCGATGCCGGCTGCCGCACGACCATTCGTCCTGGTCCTGAATTATCGACTGTCTCTGTGGTCGCAACGCGACAACGCTCGCTCACCACACCCGGTCCTCAGCGACATCGTCCTCGCCCTCCCTGTCAGCCAAATCGGCTGGAATACCGCCGGCCAGCAGCTTTTCCTTCGACAGCAGCCCTGCGTCCTCGAGCGCCTCGAAATCCGGCAGTTGGCGCAGCGTGTCGAGCCCGAACTGCGACAGGAAATTTTTGGTCGTCACATAGGTATAGGGCGCGCCCGGCTGCGGGCTGCGCGGCCCGGAGGCGATGAGGTCCTGCCCGCGCAGCACACCGATCAGGTCGCGCGACACCTCCTTGCCGAAGAAGGAAGACAGCTCGCCACGCGTGATCGGCTGGAAATAAGCAATGCACATCAAGACAAGCGCCTCGGATTGCGACAGTTCTTTTGTCCCCTCCCCCGCAGCTGTCCCGAAGGCGGCGTGGATGGCGTCGCCAAAGGCTTTGTTCGTCCGGTGCTGCCAGCCGCCGGCGACCGCGGCCAGCTCATAGGGGCGGCCGACGAGTTCGGCGCGGATGTCGTCGATGATCAGGTCAATGTTGCAGCTTCTGCCCACCACCCGCGCCAGCACCTCGCGTGTCACCGGTTCGCTGGCGGCAAAAATCACCGCTTCAACGCGGCCCATCCACTCGCGCCAGCGCAGCTCGGCGGGCAGATGCTCGAGCTCCGTGTCCAGCAGCATTCGCTGGACGTCCCTCTTGTCTGTCGGGCGTTCGGCTCTCGCGGTCCCAGCCATCGCTACAGTCCAAAAATCCGGAAGGTGGTGCGGCCGGAGAGCTCGCGGACCGCCGCGAGCTGTTGCAGCCGCTCGAACAGGCGTCGCGCCGCAAACCGCGACAGGGTTTTGGTCGTCAGCGAGCCAGAAACAGCATCGTCGTCGAGCAGTCTTTGGATGACATCGCCGGCCCCCTTTGCTCTGAGCTTCGGCGCCACGCTGATGAGCCGTTCCGCCCGACGGCCAATCTCGGTGGCCAGACGGCACGCTTCGACGGCGCCCTGAACCAGCGCGACGCAGACCGCGCGCTCAAAGCTTTTCTCCCCGGGTCGGATACGCTTGCCGCTGGCCTCGCCGCGAAAGGCCGGGCCGAAGGCCTGGGCCATCAGCAGCGGCAGCGGCCGCGGCCAGCGCAGGCTTTGCGCCAGCACCAGGTCGGCCAGCCACCAGGCAAAAAGCTCGGCATCGGGGCGGATCGTTACGACGCGGGCGGCGATCGCCGCGGCGGCGAACGGCGCCGGCCGTCCCGAGCGCGCCAGGTCGTCGATGTGTTCACAAAGCGCCGCAAGGGGCTCGACATCCGAATGGAGGCCAAGCTGCTCGAGTATCTTGCCAAGCCGGTCAGGGGTAGCGACGGGGGCCTGCGCGGAAAACTGCCGCCAGGCGCCAAAGATGGTGCCGGCGGGTCCAGGGTCGGCCCCAGCCTGGCGCAGATACCAGGCGTCGCGCAAGGCGGCCGCGTCCTCGGTGCGGCCGGCCAGCCGCATGCTGGCG